>DATAUK010000050.1:0-158878 GCA_036268295.1 Mycobacteriales bacterium
CGCCTTGGACGTCGGCGCGACCGTGGCGTCCTGGCAGCCACAGGTCATGTACCAGCCGTTGCCGGCGGTGCCCGACCCGCTCGTGAACACCGAGGACTTGATGCCGTTCCCGCCGACCGTCAGACCCTTGTAGCCGGCCGACTTCAGCGCCTTGGCGAGCAGCGCCGCCTGGGCGTCGTAGCCGCCGTAGAAGAGCGCCTGCGCGCCGGAGGCCTTGATGGTCTGCGCGATCGGGTTGTAGTTCTTCGTGCTCGTACCGTCCAGGCCCTGCTCGGTGACGTTGATGCCCTTGGCCTTGGCCTCCTTGGTGACCGTGTCACCGACGCCCTTGCCGTAGGTCGAGAGGTCCTGCAGCACGAAGAGCTTCTTGATGCCCCTGCGCGCCAGCCAGTCCGAGGCCTGCGAGCCCTCGACGTTGTCGTTCGGCACGATGCGGTGGAACGTCTTGAACTTCTGGAGCTGGAGAGTCGCGTTCGTCGCCGACGGCGTGATCATCGCAAGCCCGGCAGCGCCGTAGCGCGCACCGACCGCCAGCGTTGCACCGGAGAAGCTCGGTCCGATCTCGCCCAGCAGGTTGGTGTCCTGGATCAGCTGGGTCGCGGCGGCCGGCGCCTTCGCCGGGTCGCCCTGGTCGTCCGCCTTCACCAGGTTGACCTTGAAGCCGTTGGTGCCAGCTGCGTTCGCCTGGGCAACCGCGAGTTCAGCGCCGTACTCCTCGTTGATGCCCAGCTGTGCGTTCGCGCCAGAGAGCGGGCCCTGGAACCCGATGTCATAGGTTTTTCCGGCGGCAGCAGACCCGCCGCCGCTTGGCTTGAGGCCGCCGCCCGAGCTTGAGCTGCTCCCACAACCGGCAAGCGCGAAGACGCCCGCGGTCGAGAGGATCATCGTGGCGGTCATTACGCGAGATCGCACTAGTGCCTCCTGTTAAACGTCGTGAGCGTCCGACACGTCCACGTAGATGCGCCGACCATAGCCCCCAAGTGAGGCGTGTGGCCGTCGGTGCGCAAGTTTGCATCCAAAGAGGCCGAGCGGCGCCGGCCTTAACCTAATCGTTACCGGGCGATCAGCCGGTCCTAACCGGGTGAACCTGCGCGATCCCCTCCCAAAACGGCTCGATCTCCCGCGACAATCGCCTCCGCGACCGCCCGCATCGAGCTCCGGCGATCCATCGAGGTCTTCTGGATCCAGCGAAACGCCGCGGGCTCGGTCATGTGATGCTCGGACTGCAGCGTCGCCTTTGCCCGGTCGAGCAGCTTGCGGGTCTCGAGCCGCTCGGTGAGGTCGCTGACCTCGCTGACCAGCGCCAGCAGCTGCTGATGACGGCTGATGGCGACTTCGATCGCCGGCACCAGGTCGCTCTCGTCGAACGGCTTGACCAGATAGGCCATCGCGCCGGCTTCTGCTGCCCGCTCGACCAGCTCGCGCTGGCTGAAGGCCGTCAGCATGATCACCGGCGCCGTCGCGGTCGCAACGATCTGCTCGGCGGCCGAGATTCCGTCGAGACCGGGCATCTTGACGTCGAGGATCACCAGATCGGGCCGAAGTGACTCGGTCAGGTCGATCGCCTGCTGGCCGTCGGCCGCCTCCCCGACCACCTGGTAGCCCGCTTCTTCGAGCATCTCCTTCAGATCCAGCCGAATCAGCGCCTCGTCCTCGGCGATCACCACTCGGCGAGGTACGGGCTCGGTCACAACGAGCAGCGTATCGAGACCGGTCCTTGGCCCTAAGATTGCAGGACCCAGCCGGAATGGCGGAATGGCATACGCGGACGCCTCAAAAGCGTCTGTCCGAAAGGGCATGCGGGTTCGAATCCCGCTTCCGGTACCGAAACCAGCCGTACCCGACCCCGCGGCATCTTCACCGATGCGCTGGACCTGCTCGTAATCCCGTGGCGGCAGAACCGCCTCAACAGCATCTCGGTCGCTCGCCGAGACGCGGTCGCCGCACTCGACGAGTCTGTCGGGCCAAGGCATAGCCGCGAACGGATCAGGCGATCGGACGGTCGGTTGGCTGGATCGGCGATGGCAGCTGAGTGTCGCCGAGCAGCCACCGATCGACGGCGGCCGCGCATGACCGACCCTCTGCGATCGCCCAGACGATCAGCGACTGGCCGCGACCCATGTCGCCGCAGGCGAACACGCCATCGGCATCGGTCATCCACTCGGCGCTGCGCACCACGTTGCCCCGCTGGTCGAAGGACACCTCAAGATCGGTGAGCAGCGCGCCCCGCTCCGGACCGGTGAAACCCATGGCCAGCAGCACCAGCTGAGCCGGTAGCTCACGCTCCGTACCCTCGATCGGCTGGAACTTCTCATCGACTTCGGCAAGCACCAGGCCACTGACGGTGCCGTCGGCGTCGCCCGAGAACCGTTGCGTCGACACCGCAAAGACCCGGTCGCCGCCCTCTTCGTGGGCACTCGAGACGCGATAGATCATCGGGTACGTCGGCCAGGGCATGATCGCATTGCGGGCGGCCGGCGGCCGGGCGAGGATCTCGAGCTGCGTCACCGACCGCGCTCCTTGACGGTGCGCCGTACCGAGGCAGTCGGCTCCGGTGTCGCCGCCGCCGAGGATGACGACGTCCTTGCCGCGGGCCGAGATCGACGTCTCGGCCAGGTCGCCCTGCTGGACCCGGTTGGCAAGCGGCAGGTAGTCCATCGCCGGGTAGATGCCGGCAAGCTCGCGGCCCGGCACGTCGAGATCCCGCGGCACCGTCGAGCCGCCGGCGAGCACGATCGCGTCGTGGCGCTTCCGGAGCTGGTCGGCGGTGATGTCGGTGCCGACGTCGACCCCGGTCCGAAACCTGGTGCCTTCTTCTTCCATCTGCAGCAGCCGCAGTTCGAGATGGCGCTTTTCCATCTTGAACTCGGGGATGCCGTAGCGCAGCAGGCCGCCGATCCGGTCTGCCCGCTCGTAGACCACGACGGTGTGGCCGGCGCGGGTGAGCTGCTGAGCCGCGGCCAACCCGGCCGGACCGGAGCCGACGACAGCGACGGTCTTGCCGGACAGCCGCTCGGCGATCTGCGGGGAGATCCAACCCTCGTCCCACGCGCGGTCGACGATCTCGACCTCGACCTGCTTGATCGTCACCGGGTCGGAGTTGATGCTGAGCACGCACGCGGTCTCGCACGGCGCCGGGCAGAGCCGGCCGGTGAACTCCGGGAAGTTGTTCGTCGCGTGCAGCCGCTCGATCGCCTCGCGCCAGTCCTCGCGCCAGACCAGGTCGTTCCACTCTGGGATCAAGTTGCCCAGCGGGCAACCCTGATGGCAGAACGGGATGCCGCAGTCCATGCACCGACCGGCCTGCTGCTGCAGCCGGCCAGCATCGAAGTCGGTGTAGACCTCGCGCCAGTCCTGGATCCGGACGTCGACCGGCCGCCGCGTCGGCGTCTCGCGCGAAGTGGTCAGGAAGCCCTTCGGGTCAGCCATGTGCCGCCGCCATGATTGCCTCGTCGACATCGGCGCCGTCGTCGGCGGCGGCCTTTGCAGCCGCGAGCACCCGCTTGTAGTCCCTCGGCATCACCTTGCCGAACCGCCTCACTGCTCGCTCCCAGTCAGCGAGTACGCCGGCGGCAACCATCGAGCCGGTCTCGCTGGCATGCCGCTCGATGACCTCGCGCAGAAAGACGCGGTCGTCCTGGTCCAGCTCGTCGAGGTCGACCATGTCGCGGTTGACGAGGGTGGGATCAAGGTCGAGGAAATAGCCGACGCCGCCCGACATCCCGGCCGCCACGTTGCGCCCGGTCGTGCCGAGCACGACGACCCGGCCACCGGTCATGTACTCACACGCGTGGTCGCCGACTCCCTCGACGACAGCAGTGGCGCCGGAGTTGCGTACGCCGAACCGCTCCCCCACGATGCCGCGGATCAACGCCTCACCGCTGGTCGCGCCGTAGAGGATCACGTTGCCGGCGATCACGTTGTCCTCCGCCGGGAACGGCGCGCCGGCGTTCGGGCGGACCACGAGCCGGCCGCCGGAAAGGCCCTTGCCCAGATAGTCGTTCGCGTCGCCGTGCAGCCGCAGCGTGATCCCGCTCGGCACGAACGCGCCGAAGGACTGGCCGGCGGATCCGGTGAACGTCACATCGATCGTGCCGTCCGGCAGGCCGGCGTCGGCGTACCGCTTGGTCACCTCGTGACCAAGCATGGTGCCGACCGTGCGGTTGACGTTGCGGATCGGCAGGTCGAGCCGGACCGGGCTGGCGTCGGCGAGGGCGCCCTCACAGAGCTGGATCAAGGTGTTGTCGAGTGCGCTGTCGAGACCGTGGTCCTGCTCGCGGGTGCAGTGCCGATCACCTTCCACGTCGGGCGCATGGAAGATCGGGCTGAGGTCGAGGCCCTCGGCCTTCCAGTGGTCGATGGCCGCGGTGGTGTCGAGCAGCTCGACGTGCCCGATGGCTTCTTCGATCGACCGGAAGCCGAGCGCGGCAAGGTGTTCGCGCACCTCTTCGGCGATGAACTCGAAGAACGTCTGCACGAACTCCGGCTTACCGCTGTACCGCTTGCGCAGCTCCGGGTTCTGGGTAGCGATGCCGACCGGACAGGTGTCAAGGTGACAGACCCGCATCATGATGCAGCCCGAGACCACAAGCGGCGCGGTGGCGAAGCCGAACTCCTCAGCGCCGAGCAGCGCGGCGATCACGACGTCGCGGCCGGTCTTCATCTGACCGTCGACCTGGACCGTGATCCGGTCACGAAGCCCGTTGAGCAGCAACGTCTGCTGGGTCTCGGCGAGGCCGAGCTCCCAGGGCGAGCCGGCGTGCTTCAGCGAGGTCAGCGGCGCCGCCCCGGTGCCGCCGTCGTGGCCACTGATCAGGACGACGTCGGCGTGCGCCTTGGACACCCCGGCGGCGACGGTGCCGACGCCGACCTCGGCTACCAACTTCACGTGAACTCGCGCGGAAGGGTTGGCGTTCTTCAGGTCGTGGATCAGCTGCTTGAGATCCTCGATCGAGTAGATGTCGTGGTGCGGCGGAGGCGAGATCAGCCCGACGCCCGGCGTCGAGCCGCGGGTCTTCGCGATCCACGGATAGACCTTGTGCCCGGGTAGCTGACCGCCTTCACCGGGCTTGGCGCCCTGCGCCATCTTGATCTGGAGGTCATCGGCGTTGGTCAGATAGTCGCTCGTCACGCCGAATCGGCCACTCGCGACCTGCTTGATCGCACTGCGCCGCGACGGATCGTGGAGCCGGTCGGTGTCCTCGCCACCCTCGCCGGTGTTGGACTTTCCCCCGATCGCGTTCATGGCGACCGCCAGCGTCTCGTGGGCCTCTGCCGAGATCGACCCGTAGGACATCGCACCGGTCGCGAACCGCGCCACGATCGCCGGCACCGGCTCGACCTCGTCGATCGGCACCGGCTCGCGAGCACCCTCGGCGAACCGGAACAGTCCGCGCAGCGTCATCAGCCGGGCCGCCTGGTCGTCGACGAGGGTCGTGTACTCCTTGAAGACGTCGTAGCGCCCGCTGCGGGTCGCGTGCTGGAGCTTGAAAACGGTCTGCGGATTGAACAGATGGGCTTCGCCCTCGCGCCGCCATTGGTATTCACCGCCCACCCACAGCGTCCGGTGCTTGTGCGGCACCCGCGGGTAGGCGTGGCGATGACGAGCAGCCACGTCGTTGGCGATGACGTCGAGACCGACGCCGCCGAGCCGCGACGTCGTGCCGGTGAAGTAGTCGTCAACCACGTCCTGCGCGAGCCCGAGCGCCTCGAAGATCTGAGCACCGGTGTACGACGCGACCGTCGAGACCCCCATCTTGCTCATGACCTTCAGCACGCCCTTGCCGAGTGCCTTGATGTAGTGGTGGATCGCCTCCGGCGCGTCGACGCCGGTCACGACGCCGTGGCGGACCAGGTCCTCGACCGATTCCATCGCGAGATAGGGGTTGATCGCCGCGGCGCCGTAACCGACCAGCAGCGCGACGTGATGGACCTCGCGGACGTCGCCGGCCTCGACGATCAGCCCGACCTTGGTCCGGGTCCGCTCCCGGATCAAATGGTGATGCACCGCTCCGGTCAACAGCAGCGACGGGATCGGCGCCAGCTCGGTGTCGCTGTCGCGATCGGAGAGCACGATCAGCCGCACTCCCCCGGCGATCGCCTCGCTCACCTCACGGCGGATCCGTTCCAGCGCATCGCGCAGTGCGTCGCCGCCGCCGTTCACCGGGTAGAGCCCCCTGACCACCCGGGCCGCGAAACCCGGCAGGTCGCCGTCGTCGTTGACGTGGATGATCTTGGCCAGGTCGTCGTTGTCGATCACCGGGAACGGCAGCGTGATCTGCCGGCACGACGCGGCGACCGGGTCGAGCAGGTTGCGTTCCGGTCCGATCGACGTCGAGAGCGACGTCACAAGCTCTTCGCGGATCGAGTCCAGTGGCGGGTTCGTGACCTGCGCGAACAGCTGGGTAAAGTAGTCGAAGAGCATCCGCGGCCGTTCGGAGAGCATCGCCTGAGGCGTGTCGGTGCCCATCGAGCCGATCGCCTCGGCGCCGGCGCGCGCCATCGGCGCGATCAGCAGCCGCAGTTCTTCCTCGGTGTAGCCGAATGCCTGTTGGCGTCGTACGACGGACTCATGGCCGTAGACCACATGCTCGCGCTCGGGCAGGGTCCGCAGGTCGAGCAGTCCGGCATGCAGCCAGTCCTGGTAGGGGTTCTCCTCGGCCAGCTCGGCCTTGAGCTCGTCGTCATCGACGATCCGGCCGGCGACGGTGTCGACCAGGAACATCCGGCCGGGCTGCAACCGGCCCTTGCGCACGACCCGCTCCGGCGCGATGTCCAGCACGCCGACCTCGGAGGCCAGGATCACGCGGTCTTCGTCGGTCACCCAGTAGCGCGAGGGTCGCAGACCGTTGCGGTCGAGCACCGCTCCGACGATCGTGCCGTCGGTGAAGGTCACGCAGGCCGGTCCGTCCCACGGCTCCATGACGCAGGAGTGGAACTCATAGAACGCGCGACGCATCGGGTCCATCTCGGCGTTGTTCTCATACGCCTCGGGGATCATCATGAGCACCGCGTGCGGCAGCGATCGGCCGCCGAGGTGGAGCAGCTCGAGCACCTCGTCGAAGCTCGCCGAGTCACTCGCATCCGGCGTGGCGATCGGGAACAACCGCGCGAGGTCGCCGGGAATGACGTCGCTTTCCAGCAGTGCCTCCCGGGCCCGCATCCAGTTGCGGTTGCCCATGACGGTGTTGATCTCGCCGTTGTGCGCGATGTAGCGGTAGGGATGGGCAAGCGGCCAGGACGGGAACGTGTTGGTCGAGAACCGCGAGTGCACCAGCGCGATCGCCGAAGCGAACCGGTCGTCGATCAGGTCGGGGAAGAACGCCGGCAGCTGGTCGGTCGTGAGCATGCCCTTGTAGACCGTGGTGCGACACGACAGCGACGGCAGGTAGATGCCGATCTCCCGTTCGATCCGCTTGCGGGCGCAGAATGCCCGGCGTTCCAGTCCCATCCCGATCTCGCCGCGGGTGGCGCCCAGGAACAGCTGGCGGAACGTCGGCATCACCGACAGCGCGGTGGCGCCGAGGCTCGACGAGTCGATCGGCACCTGGCGCCAGCCGAGAACCCGCAGGTCCTCCTCGCGCGCGATCCGCTCGATCGCGTCGATCGCCTTGTGGCTCTCCTCGGCGTCGTCGGGCAGGAAGACCATGCCGACGGCGTAGGAGCCGAGCTGCGGCAGGTCGAAGTCGACCACCGCGCGCAGGAACGTGTCGGGCACCTGGACGATCAGGCCCGCGCCGTCGCCGGTGTTGACCTCGGAGCCGGACGCGCCGCGGTGGTCGAGGTTGTGCAGCGCGATTAGCGCGTCGGCGACGATCGAGTGGCTTCGGCGACCGTGGATGTCAGCAACGAAAGCCACACCGCACGCGTCGTGCTCATGCCGACCGTCGTACAAGCCCTGGGGTTCCGGGGCTGCGCGGGGGGATGCAGGCATGCCGTCAGGCTCCATCTTCCGGTCAGTGTCCTCGCGACCGGTTCGCTGCAGCTCGTGGCTGCTGCGGCCGGGCTCGCGGTTGGCGCTGGCGCGGGACGACGTTGGCCCTGCACCTGAAGGTTACCTCAGTGTTACGAGGCGCTCTACCCAGAAACGCCGCTGCCAATCGCGTGTCCAACCCCGAAGACCACCGCCACCGCGACCGCTCCGAGCGCAAGATGGCGCAGCGCGCCGAAGGCCAGCGGGCGGCTGGTGAACCGCTGGACGGCGCCGCCCATCGCCAGTAGGAGGATCGCGCCGAGCACCAGCGACCAGAGCAGCGTGTGCGCGCCCAGCAGGTAAGGCAGCAGCGGGACGAACGCGCCGAGGGCAAAGGTGACGAACGACGAGAGCCCGGCGACATACGGCGAAGGCTGCTCGTCTGGATCAACGCCGAGCTCTTCGCGGACGTGGGTTCGCCACGCTTCGTCCGGGTCTGCGGAGAGCTCGCGTGCGACCTTCGCGGCGAGGTCGCGGGAGATCCCGCGGTGGCGGAACATCGCCGCCAGCTCGGCTTCTTCGGCGTGCGGAGCCCGCGCGATCTCGGCGCGCTCCTTGGCGATCTCGTTCTGGACCAGCTGGGTCTGCGACTGCACCGAGGTCCACTCGCCAACGGCCATCGAGAACGACCCGGCGAGCAATCCGGCGAAACCGCTCAGGATCACATCGTGCGAGGTTGCGGTTGCGGCCGCGACGCCGGCGACGAGCGCGGTGTTGGAGACCACGCCGTCCATCGCCCCGAAAACCGCCGGTCGCAGCCAGCCGCCGTTCACATCGCGATGGGTGTGGTGGATCTCGGGGCCGGAGGCGTCCGGCGCCGCGACTTCCGCGGTGTCGGTCATGCCGTCAGGGTATGTCCTTCACCGGACTCGATCACGTCGCCGGTTGGCGCGTCGGCATCGGTCGCGGCGAGCGCGTTCGCGTCATCGCGACGGTCGCCGCGTGGCCGCTGGACGATGAAGTAAGCCAGCGCGCAGATGAACACGATCACGCTGGTCCAGTCATTGAGCCGGAGGCCGAAGAACCGGTGCGCATCGTCGATCCGGAGCGCCTCGATCCAGCCTCGGCCGACGGTGTAGAGCATGACGTAGAGCGCAAACGCGCGGCCCTTGGCGAAATGCCATCGCCGATCCGCCCAGATCACTACCAGCGCGACGCCGGCATCCCAGATCGACTCGTAGAGGAAGGTCGGCTGGTAGTACTGGTCATTGAGATCCCCGGCGATCCGGTTCGCCGGTGAGATCCGCAGCCCCCACGGCAAGCCGGTCGGACGGCCGTAGAGCTCCTGGTTGAACCAGTTGCCCCAACGGCCCGCTGCCTGCGCCAGCGGCATCGCGGGCGCCAGTGAGTCGGCGACCGCAGCGAAGCTGATGTGGTAACGCTTGCAGGCGATCCAGGCACCGAGTGCGCCGAACAACACGCCGCCCCAGATGCCAAGCCCGCCATGCCAGATCTCGAGCGCACCGATCGTGCCCGATCGGCCGGGCCCACCCCAGTAGAGCTCCGGGTTGGTCGCGAGGTGATAGGCCCGGGCGCCGACCAGGCCGAACGGCACCGCCCAGGTCGCGATGTCCGCCATCGCACCTTTGCGCCCGCCCCGCTGCTCCAACCGCCGCTGACCCACCACGGTGGCGACGACGACGCCCACGATGATGCACAGCGCGTAGGCGCGGATCGGCACCGGACCGAGTTGAATGACGCTGTGCGCAGGACTCGGAATGTGAGCAGGAAGCACAACCTGACCCTACGGCTAGGTCGACCGATTGGTTCGAACGCCGGCCGCGAGCTCGGCGGTCAGCCGGCCGACGGCCGCTGCGCCCTCAGCCTCGCTGTCGGCGTCGAGCAAGCAGCGCACCAACGCCGATCCGACGATCACGCCATCGGCGTACGACGCAACCTCAGCAGCCTGTTCGCCGGTCGACACGCCGAGTCCGACCCCGACCGGGAGGCTCGAGCGCTCGCGCACCCGCTCGACCAGCGCCGGCGCGGCCGTCGAGGTGGCACTTCGCGCACCGGTGACGCCCATCGTCGACGCGGCGTACACCCAGCCCCGACAGGCTGCCGTCGTCGAGCTGATGCGCTCCGGCGACGATGACGGCGCGACCAGGAAGATCCGCTCCAGATCGTTGGTATCGCTGGCCGCCAGCCACTCGCCGGCCTCGTCCGGGATCAAGTCCGGGGTGATCAGGCCACAGCCGCCTGCCCCGGCCAGATCGGCGGCGAACCGCTCGACCCCGTAGGCAAGCACCGGGTTCCAGTAGGACATCACCACGGTGGCGACTCCCATCCCCGCCACTGCCTGGACGGTCCGGATCACGTCAGTGATCCGCAGCCCGCCGCGCAACGCACGTTCGGTGGCGGCCTGGATGGTCGGGCCGTCGAGGACCGGATCGCTATAAGGCAGACCCACCTCGATCACGTCGACGCCGCCGTCGACGAGCGCCTTCATCGCTGCCAGACAGCCGTCGTACGACGGAAATCCGGCCGGCAGATAACCGACTAGCGCGGCCCGGCCGTCGAGCCGGGCCTTGGTGATCGCCTCTCCGGAAGCCGCCGTCACGGCACCAGCCCGAACCAGTGCGCGGCGGTGTCCATGTCCTTGTCGCCGCGACCGGAAAGGTTGATCAGCAACACGGCTTCGGGACCGAGGGTCTCGGCAACGCCGCGGGCGCCCGCCAGTGCGTGCGCGCTCTCGATCGCCGGGATGATGCCCTCGGTGCGGCACAGCAACCGGAACGCGTCCATCGCCTCCGCGTCGCTGATCGGGAGGTAGGTCGCGCGCTTGGTGTCCTTGAGCCAGGCATGCTCGGGGCCGACGCCGGGATAGTCCAGGCCGGCGGAGATCGAGTGCGACTCGCGGGTCTGGCCGTCCGCGTCCTGCAGGACATACGACCGGGCGCCGTGCAGCACGCCAGGTGAGCCGGCGGTCAGAGTCGCCGCGTGACGTTCGGTGTCGATCCCGTCGCCGGCGGCCTCGAACCCGAAGAGCCGCACCGAGGCATCCGGAATGAAAGCGGCGAAGATTCCCATCGCGTTCGAGCCGCCTCCGACGCAGGCCATCACCGCATCCGGCAGGCCCCCGAGCAGGTCGAGGCACTGCGCTCGCGCCTCGGTGCCGATCACCGAGGCGAAGTCACGGACCATCCCCGGGAACGGCGCCGGCCCGCCGACCGAACCGATGACGTAGTGCGTGTTGTCGACGTTCGTGACCCAGTCGCGGAACGCCTCGTTCATCGCGTCCTTGAGAGTGCGCGAGCCGCTCCGCACCGGAGTGACCTCGGCGCCCAGCAATCGCATCCGCGCGACGTTGAGCGCCTGCCGCTCGGTGTCGACCTCGCCCATGTAGACCATGCATTCAAGGTCCATCAGTGCCGCCGCGGTCGCCGTCGCGACGCCGTGCTGACCGGCACCGGTCTCGGCAATCACCCGGGTCTTGCCCATCCGCTTGGCCAACAACGTCTGGCCGAGCACGTTGTTGATCTTGTGGGCGCCGGTGTGGTTGAGATCCTCGCGCTTGAGCAGCACCCGCGCGCCGATGGCCTCGGAAAACCGAGTCGCGTCGTAGAGCAGCGACGGCCGGCCGGCGTAGTCGCGGAGCAGCCTCGCGAACTCCTCGCGGAACTCCGGATCGGCGCGGGCTGCGGCATAGACCTCGGTGAGCTGGTCGAGCGCCGCGATCAACGCTTCCGGGACGTATCGTCCGCCGTACGGCCCGAACCGCCCGTCGCCGTGCTCGAGGATCGCGCTCATGTCGGTCATGGCTGGTTCAGGTTAGTGGCAGCGCGGCGCGGCGGTCGATGCGACTACGCGGAGTGGCGGCAGGATGGATGCGCGCCAGCAGCGACCAGATCGGCGACCGCCTGGCGCGGCACGTCGGCCTTCACCAGGCCCTCACCGACGAGCACTGCGTCGGCGCCGGAGGCGGCACACGCGAGCAGGTCGTGCGGCCCGCGGACCCCGCTTTCCGCGACCCGGATGATTGACGACGGGATCAACGGCGCGATCCGCGCGAACGTCTCGCGATCGACATCAAGGGTGCGAAGGTTGCGGTTGTTGATCCCGATCAGGCGGGCGCCGGCATCACTCGCGCGCAGTGCCTCTGCCTCGTCGTGCACCTCGACCAGCGCGGTCATGCCGAGGCTTTCGATCCGCTCACGCAGGCTGACCAGCACCTCCTGCTCCAGCGCCGCAACGATCAGCAGCACGGCATCCGCGCCGTGCGCCCGCGCCTCCCACACTTGGTACGGCGTGATGACGAAGTCCTTGCGTAGCACCGGGATCCCGACCGCGTTGTGGACGGCTTCGAGATCGGCGAGCGAGCCGTCGAACCGGCGTTGCTCGGTCAGCACCGAGATCATCGCGGCGCCGCCGGACTCGTACTCGCGGGCCAGCGCGGCCGGATCGCCGATCCTCGCGAGCTGGCCGGCGCTCGGGCTCGATCGCTTGACCTCAGCGATGACCGCGACTCCGGGACCGCCGAGCGCCGCCGTCGCATCGCGAGCCGGTGGCCTGCGAGCGGCCATCTGCTTCACCGCGTCGAGCGGCAGAACCTGTTGGCGCTCTGCGAGATCCTCGCGAACCCCTGCGAGAATGTCATCGAGGACTGACACTCAGTCAGGGTAGTTGCCGCCGCATCGCCGGCCGCCCGCGCCCCCGAGACCGGCCGGCCCTCAGGCGGTCGGGTCCTCACCGCGGTCGAGCGCGTCCCACGCCACCGCGGCGGGATCCTTGGCCGGCTTGGGAGCCGACGGCGCGTCGTACTTCGCCCCGAGAGCCGACCACTGGCTCGCACGCAGGACGGTGAGCACGCCGGCGCAGACCGCGATCAGCCCGCCGAGCGTGGCCACCACCCACCAGCCGTTGGCGGATGCGTGCACCGCCAGGCCCTGGACGCCGACCTCGCGGTGCTCCAGCGCAGCCGACACGTCGCCGCGAGCGGTGAACGCGACGCCGACCGTCGCAGCCGCGATGAAGACGACCACGACACCGACGATCCGCCGCATCAGCCCCTTCGCCGCGATGATCGCCGCTGCCAGTGCCAGCAGCGCGATCCCCAGCGCCGGCAGCGACGGCGCCACGTTGTGACCGTTCGCCGACAGGCTGGTGTGGCCACCACCAGCTGCCGGCAGGGTGGTGTGAGCCCACTGCCGCCCGCTGGCGAGCAGCACCAGCAGCGCACCGGCCGCGCACGAGACGACCGCCGCAGCAGGTGATCGACTTCTGCCCGTCATGCCCCTGCCGGCCGCAGTGAGGACGCCGCGGCGAGCGCGTTGAGGACGGCGGCGGCCTTGTTGCGGGACTCGAGATCCTCGGTCAGAGGATCGGAGTCGGCCACGATGCCGGCTCCGGCCTGGACGAACGCCCGGCCGTCGCGCATCACGACGGTCCGGATCGCGACCGCAGTGTCGAGGTCACCGGCAACGTCGACGTAGCCGACCACGCCGCCGTATAGTCCGCGCCGGGTCGGCTCGAGCGATTCGATGACTTCCATCGCACGCACTTTGGGCGCGCCGGACAACGTGCCGGCCGGGAAGCACGAGCAGAGCACGTCGAGCGCGGTCACCCCTTCGGCAACCTCGCCGACGACGGTCGACACCAGATGCATAACGTGGGAGAACCGCTCGACGGCCATCAGGTCGACCACCTCGACGCTGCCTGCGGCGCACACCCGGCCGAGGTCGTTGCGGCCGAGGTCGACCAGCATGACGTGCTCGGCGCGTTCCTTCGGATCGGCGAGCAGCTCGGCAGCCAGCGCCGCGTCCTCCTCGGGCGTGGCCCCGCGCGGTCGGGTGCCGGCAATCGGATGCATCAGAGCCCGGCCGGCCTCGACCTTCACCAGCACTTCCGGCGAGGAGCCGACCACGTCGAGGTCCTCGAAGCGCAACAGATACATGTACGGCGACGGGTTAGCGGTGCGCAGCGCGCGGTAGACATCCAGCGGGTCGGCCGTCGTGGCCATCTCGAAGCGTTGCGACAGCACCACCTGGAAGCAGTCACCGGCGCGGATGTGCTCCTTCGCGGTCTCGATCGACGCGGTGTATTCAGCCTGGGTCGACCGCTCGTCATACCCGGTCTCGCCGGTCCGCGCGAGCGTCGCGACCGACGCCTCGGCCGGCGTCGACAGGTCGGCGGTCATCGACTCGAGCCGGGCGACCGCCTCGTCGTACGCCGCGTCCGGATCGGTCTCTGCGTCCGGCGTCAGGCCGCGGATCACGTTCGCAATCAACACGATTGAGCCGTCGCGATGGTCGAGCACGGCGAGATCGGTGGCAAGCAGGAACTGAAGCTCAGGCATCGCCAGGTCGTCGTCGGCGACCGAGGGCAACCGTTCCATCCGCCGCACCGCGTCGTACCCGAGATAGCCGACCAGCCCGCCGGTCAACGGCGGCAGCCCGGCGCGGCGCGGCGTCTGCAGCCGCCCGGCGGCGTCGCGCAACGCCTCGAGCGGATCGTCCGGATGGTCGTCAGGCCCGATCCCGGTCCAGACCGCGTGGCCGTCGCGTTCGGACAGCGTCGCGGCCGATCTCACCCCGATGAATGAGTAACGCGACCACACCCCGCCGTGCTCAGCGGACTCCAGCAGGAAGGTGCCTGCCCGGCCGGCGGCAAGCTTGCGGTAGGCGCTGATCGGAGTCTCGGCGTCGGCGAGCAACCGGCGTACGACCGGGACCACGCGGTCGGCGGCGATCTCGAGGCGGAAGGCTTCGCGCTCCGGCGTGACCACTCCGTCGGCAGTAGCCGTCTGCCTACTCACCGCGGTGAGCCGACGACCGCGCCGAGGTCACCGCCGGCGTCGAAGCACCGCCGGTCACCGGTGTGACAGGCGGCGCCGACCTGGTCGACCGACACGAGCACAGCATCACCATCGCAGTCCAGTGCAACCGATTTGACCCACTGCTGGTGACCGGAGGTCTCACCCTTCACCCAGTATTCCTGCCGGCTGCGACTCCAGTAGGTGCAGCGGCCGGTCGTCAGCGTGCGGTGCAGCGCCTCGTCATCCATCCAGCCCACCATCAGGACCTCGCCGGTGTCCCACTGCTGCGTCACGGCGGCGATCAGCCCGCGGTCATCACGCTTGAGCCGGCCAGCGATCGCGGCGTCAAGCGAACTCGGACGGACCGGCGCGGACATCTGTCCATTCTGCCCGCCGGCCGCGCCGGCGCACACTCGGAGTGTGGTCCTTGATCGCTCTGCCAGTCCCGCGGCTCGTCATGGTCACGCTGTTGCCGTCGGCGCGGCCGTCATCGCAGTCGGCTACGCCTGGGTGGCCGGGCACTTCACCACCTTCACCCGGCCGGCTGAGATCGCAACGTTCGTCCCGGGCCTGCTCGGCAGCTGGGTCGTCGTTCGAGGCACGTCACACCGGACCGCTCGCCCCGACCGCACCCGGGTCGGCTGGCTGGGCTGGTGGCTGATCGTCGTCGGCCTGAACGCGGTCGAGTTGGTCTCGCTGGCGCTCGGGCCTGGCCACGCCCACCCGACGATCAGCGACCTGGTCAATCCCTGGCTGCTCTCAGCGCCGGCACGCGCCGTGGGGTTCGCACTGTGGCTCGGCCTCGGTTACTGGCTGAGCCGGCGGTAGCCGATGCGGGCACTCACGATCGCCGGATACCTCGGCTTCACCGCGGCCGCGGTGGCGCTGGATCTGCTCGCGCGCCGAAGCGGATCGCGGCTTGCCACAATCAGCGATGTGTTCGGCAAGCTCTCGGACCGCCGGATCGGCCGGGTCGCAGTGATGCTCTTGTGGTGGTGGCTCGGCTGGCACTTCTTCGTCCGCTGAACGATCTCCGGACTTGCGTTGGCCGGTTCAGCGCACCGCGAAACCGTTGCTGCGCAACGCTTCCTTGACGGTGCCGATCCGCAAGGTGCCGAAGTGGAAGACGCTGGCAGCCAGTACGGCGTCCGCGCCGGCCGCGACAGCGGGAGCGAAGTCGGCGACCGCGCCGGCGCCGCCGGAGGCGATCACCGGAACCGCCACGACCGCTCGCACCGCCGCGATCAACTCGAGGTCGAAGCCGCTCTTGGTGCCGTCGGCGTCCATCGAGTTGAGCAGGATCTCCCCGGCGCCCAGCGCCTCGCCACGCGCCGCCCACTCGACGGCATCGATCCCGGTGCCTTCGCGGCCGCCGTGCGTTGTGATCTCGAAGCCACTCGCGGTCGTCGTACCGCCCGCCGTCCGGCGGGCATCCACCGAGAGCACCAGCACCTGGTTGCCGAACCGCGCGGCGATCTCGGTCAACAGGTCCGGTCGGGCAATCGCCGCGGTGTTGACCCCGACCTTGTCGGCGCCGGCTCGCAGCAGCCGGTCGACGTCGTCCACGCTGCGCACTCCGCCGCCGACGGTCAGTGGGATGAACACCTGCTCGGCGGTGCGACGGACCACGTCGTAGGTGGTCTCCCGGCTTCCGCTCGACGCGGTTATATCCAGAAAAACCAGCTCGTCGGCGCCCTCGGCGTCGTAGGCGCGGGCCAGCTCGACCGGGTCACCGGCGTCCCGAAGATCAGCGAAGTTGACCCCTTTGACGACCCGGCCGGCATCAACGTCGAGACATGGGATCACCCGAACCGCAACAGCCACAACGGATCAGGCTACGGCTTGGTAGTGAACCGCAGCGTCCTCGACCGCGACGTGCCGTTTCGGTTCGTCGCGGTGATCGTGACCTTGCAGTGCCCGGGCGTGAGGTGCTTGCCGTGGCTGATCTTGCCGGCGAAATAGACCGCGTTTGCGCCGGCCTTGCCATGCACCGAGAGCGTGCCGCGCTTCACCAGGTGCTTGCCGTGCTTCTCGGCGAAGACCAGGGAGATTGTCGCCGACTGGCTCAGCGCGAACCGGAACGACGTACCGCCGCGCGGCGGATGGGCCGGATTCACCGACCGCGGGTTGGTGCCGAGGTGCCAGGACTTGTGGGCCTGCTTCACCGCCGACAGCGTGGGTGGGCGGGGCGCGAAAACGTACGCCGTGCCGCGGGTGGAGGTGCGTCCGGTGGCGCCGGCGACGATCGTCGAGCCGGTGGCCGCCATCCCGTAACCGAACTGATCACCGGCATGGCCACCGGCTCCAACGAGCACGTCAGTTTGAGATTCACTCGACCAGCCGATAGTTGGCTCGATGAACCGGTAGATCGCCCCCTGCTCAACCGCGCCGCCAACCATGTGGTCCGGCGATGACGCGAGCACCGTCTTGCCCTCGATCGCGACCGCAGTGCCGAGTTCGTCCTGAGCCGTCGGAATGCTCTCGGTCAGCGTCGCAGTCGCGGTCAGCGAAGCAGAGTTGCCGACGCCCCAGCCAGTGGTCGGGCGACGGAACACGTACACCGCGCCGGCCTTCGCCTGCGCGTCAACCGGCTGCTCGCTGGCAGCGACAACGACGGTAGTGCCGCTGATTGCCACCGAGAGGCCGAACACGGCGCCCGAGGCGCCGCTGCTCACCAGAAACCTGGCATTGGCAGTGGAAGTCCATGGCCCGTCCGTGGGCTTCTGGAAAATGTAAGCGGCTCCGGTATCGTCCTGGTCCGGCGCGCCGACCACAATCGTGGAACCCTCGACCGCGACCGACAAACCGAACTCGTCGAAGGCCAAGCTGCCAAACCGGGTGAGCGTCGCAGTCGGATGCGAGGTCGTCTGCCAGCCGCCGGCCGGTGCGACGTAGACGTCCGCCAGACCCGCAAAGTCGTTGAAGTCGGGGTCCCCGACGACGATTGTCGTGCCGTCAAGGGCCAGGTCGTAGCCGAGCTCGCTGCCGGCTGCTCCAGCGCTGTCGGTCAGCACCGCGGCGGGATGCGAGGTGGTCGTCCAACCTTTCGCCGGCCGGCGGTAGACATACGCAGCGCCCTGCCCGGCATGACCGTCGACCGTGGCCTGCACCGCACCGACCACGATCGTCGAGCCCTCGATCGCTACCGAGAAGCCGAACCGGTCATGCGTGATGCCGTCGCTCACCGTCAACGTCGCGGTCTGATGGGCCCCCTTCCAGCCCGTCGCCGGTCGCTGGAAAACGTAGGCCACGCCCTGCTCGGTGTGTGAGCCAACGGTGTGGAACGGCTCCCCAACCACGATGGTGGTCCCCGAGACTGCGACGGAGGTTCCGAAGGCGTCGTTGGCGGCCTCACCGGGTGCGGACAGGGTCGTCTGGCCGACCGCCACGCTGGCTGCCTCACGCTGGTCGCGGGCGAGGACGGCGGCAATCGGGCCGCGCGCGGCGGCGGGTACCGCCGCCCAGCCATGGTCAGGGGCGGACGCAACAGCCGGACCAGCCGACGCGGCCGGCACGACGAGCCCCCCGCCGATGCACACGACAGCAGCGACGGCGCCCAGCCGCGGTTTCATGATCACCGAGCGAGTATTGCCGGTTACGGCCGCCTGTGATGGCGGCGAAACGCGGTTAGACCCGACGGGTATCAGCCGTTGCGGACCGCGGCGAGCGCCTCCGGGAGCGTGAAGGCGCCGGCGTAGAGCGCCTTACCGACGATCGCAGCCTCGACACCCACCGAGGTCAGTCCAGCAAGGGCGCGCAGGTCGTCGAGGCTGCTGACGCCGCCGCTCGCGACGATCGGACGGTCCGTCGCCGCGCACACCGAGCGCAGCAGGTCGAGGTTCGGGCCGGTCAGCGTGCCATCGCGGCGGACGTCGGTGAGGACATAACGGGCGCAGCCGTCGGCGTCAAGCCGGGCCAGTACGTCGAAGAGCTCACCACCGTCCTCGGTCCACCCCCGTGCCGAGAGCGTGGTGCCGCGGACGTCGAGACCAACCGCGATCCGGTCGCCGTGGCGGTCGATCGCCGACCGCACCCAGTCGGGGGTCTCCAGCGCCGCGGTCCCGATGTTGACCCGGGTGCAGCCGGTCGCCAGCGCGGCATCGAGCGAGGCGTCGTCGCGAATCCCGCCGGAGAGCTCGACCGCGACGTCCAGCCGCGAGACGACCGAGGCGATCAGCTCGCGGTTGCTGCCGCGCCCGAACGCCGCGTCCAGGTCCACGAGGTGCAGCCACTCGGCGCCGCCTGACTGCCAGGCCAGCGCCGCGTCGAGCGGGTCGCCGTACGACGTCTCGCTGCCCGCCGCGCCCTGCACCAGCCGGACCGCCTGTCCATCGGCGACGTCGACGGCGGGCAGCAACACCAGGCGGTCAGCAGGAGTGGGCACCGCGACACGCTAGCGGCCGGCGGCGTAGCCCTGAGCGCCGCGGGGATTCGCGGCGCCGAGCCGGACCCGACCTTCGCGTGCGACGGCACTCATCCGGCCAAGGCTCCACGGGCCGGCCAGCTCGACGTCGTGACCGCGTCGCCGCAGCTCCTCGAGCGTCGCCTCGCCGAGACGATCCTCGACCGCGAGCCGGCCGGGCAACGCGACCCGCGGCGCGAACGAGCTCGGGAAGTGGTCGGAGTGATAGCCCGGCGCCTCGATCGCGGCCTGCAGATCCAAGCCGCCGTGCACGATCGCCAGAAAAAACGCCAGGCTCCACTGGTCCTGCTGGTCGCCGCCCGGCGTGCCGAACGCCATCCAAGGCTCGCCGTCCCGCAGCGCAAGCGACGGCGACAGCGTGGTGCGCGGCCTCGCTCCCGGTGCCAGCGAGCTAGGCAGTCCGGGCTCGAGCCAGAACATCTGTGCTCGCGACCCGAGGCAGAAGCCGAGCTCCGGAATGTAGGGCGAGCTCTGTAGCCAGCCGCCGCTCGGCGTCGCCGAAACCAGGTTCCCGGCCGAGTCGACGACATCGATGTGGCAGGTGTCGCCGCGGGTCTCCCCCGACGCCCGCACGGTTGGTTCCCCCACCCCGCTGCCGCCGACCAACATCGCGTCGACCGCCGTTAGCTGCGGCAACCCCGGCTGCTTGCCGCCGATCTCGCCGGGGCGTAGGTCGTTGCTGGCGACCTCGGTGACGAGTCGGCGTCGCGCCGCGGTGTAGTCCGGATCGAGCAGCAGTCGATGCAGGTCGGACACGCCGGCGGCGTCGCCGTACCACGCCTCCCGGTCGGCAAAGGCCAGCTTCGAGCACTCGACGACGGTGTGCAGGTAGTCGGGCGAGAGGTGGCCCATCGCGTCGAGGTCGAACCCGTCAAGCAGCGCCAGCTGGGCCAGGAAGACCGGGCCCTGACCCCACGCCTGGGTCTTGCACACCGTGTAGCGGCCGTAGTCATAAGTCGCGGCCGGCTCGATGCTCGCCCGCCACGCCGCGACGTCCGCCGCGCTCAGCAGGCCACCGTGGACATCACCGGTCGAGTCGCGCCATTCGGTCTGGCCGGCGAACCGGCCCAGCTCCTCGGCGACGAAACCGTCGTACCAGATCTCGCGCGCGGCTTCGAGCTGGACCTCGCGGTCACTGGATCGCCGCTCAGCGTCGGTGACAATCCGCTCGTAGGTGTCGGCGAGCGCCGGGTTCGTGAGCTGCGCTCCGACCGACGGCGCCCGCCCGCCCGGGAGCCAGGCAGCCGCCGACGTCGCCCAGTCGGCACGAAACATCTCCTCGACCGCCGCCACCGTCCCGCAGATGCCCTCGATCGCGGGATATCCACCGCGGGCATAAGAAATCGCGTAGTCGAGGATGTCGCGCAGCGGCCACGTCCCCCACCGCTGCAGCATCAGCAGCCAACCGCCGAACGCACCCGGAATCGTCGCGGCGAGCAGGCCGGTGCCAGGAATTTCGTTGATTCCCAACGCTTCGAAGGCTTCGATCGTCGCCGCTGCCGGAGCGACGCCCTGGCCGCAGACCACCTGGACCTGCTGATCACGCTCGCTCCAGACCACGATCGGCACCTCACCTCCAGGCCCGTTCAGATGTGGCTCAACGACCTGCAGCACGAACCCACCGGCAGCGGCGGCGTCAAACGCGTTGCCGCCTCGCTCGAGCACGCTCATGGCGCAGGCCGTTGCCAGCCAGTGCGTGCTGCCGGCCATCCCGAAGGTTCCGGTCAGCAGTGGTCGGGTTGGTTGCATGAAGCAACCTAAGCAGGCACGGAATCAACCCGCGATAACGGCCTCGATGATCGTGGCCCGCTCCTCGACCGCTCCGGCCGGGACATCGATCAGCTCGTAGCCGCACTCGACGTACGCCGCGTCGTGCAGCCGCTGGAAGGCGAGCGAGTCCTGGTAGCCGATCCGACGGGCGTCGCTTGGCTCGACCGAACCGATCGGCCGGACCGCGAACACCAGCTTTTCATAGAACGCCGACCGATCGAGCCGGTCGAGCTCGCGGGCCAGCGCCGCCGGAATCGGACGGCCGAGATAGCGCGCGAGCGCCAACGTGCAGATCGGCGACCGATCGAAGAACTGCACCGAGGCGGCGTCGGCGACCGGCTGCTGCTGCCGGCTGAGCTGCAGTGCGAGCACGGCGTCGATGAAGCCGGGCGCGTCCCACGGCTCGTCGACACCCTGCGCCTGACGGCCGGAGATCACATCGGTCGCCGCCTCCGGCACGACGGCGTAACCGCGATCGGCGAGCACCGCCAGGATCGAGGACTTGCCCGATCCGGGGGCACCCGTGAGCACGAACCGCCTCATCTGCGCCCCTATCCCGGCGGCCGGCAGCTGCCGGGCTTCCAGTGCCAGACGGCGAGAATGCCCGCCGGCACCGCCATCGGGCAGGTCGCACCTGCCACACCAGCGAGGCCGACGTTGACGGCACTCCACTTTCCGCCGGCCGCCCGGCTGAACAGCAGGTAGCTCCCGTCGTCCTGCACCGAGACCTGCGCCGGCATGGATGACGGGCTCGGCACCAGGCCGCCCCCGGCCCAGTACGTCGACGTCGCCGGGTTGTAGCCGTAGTAGGTCTGGCCGGGCACCAACCCGGTGTAGTCAGCGGCGGTCAGGCCGTGCGACTTGGCACCTGCTGCCACCAGCGCGCCGCGAACCTTCGGGCTTGCCACCAGATCCTGCGCAGCGGCGGCGGCCATGGTGGCCATCGTCGGGCTGGCCGTCACGGTCTTGGTCACGGCGAGAACCGGCGTCGGCGACGAGGATGCGCTCGCAGCCGGAGTGGGTGCGTGGGTCGCCTTGTGATGATGCGGTGTTGGCGCGACCAGCGGCGAGCCCGACGTCCCGGCGGCAAGCTGGTCGCTTCCCGAGCCGCTCGAGCAACCGGCCAGCACGGCGGCGCTCAGGCCCAGCGCGATCGCTGCGGCCAGCTGCTTCGCCATCAGGCCCACTCCCTCATCCGGCTCATCGTACGCAGCGAGTGGGCGATCTCAGGTGAGCGACAACACCCAGTTCCGCAGCAGTTCCAAGCCCGCCTCGCCGGACTTCTCGGGGTGGAACTGGGTCGCACTGAGCGGTCCGGACTCGACCGCCGCAACGAACGGATTGCCATGAACCGCAACGGTTTCGCCGGCCGATCCGCCTGGGCTGGCGGCGTAGGAGTGCACGAAGTAGAACCGCTCTTTCTCAACCCCCGCGAACAAACCGGAGCCCACAGCTGGCGACACCGTGTTCCACCCCATGTGAGGAAGCACCGGAGCATCGAGCCGGCTCACCGAGCCGGTCACGGCGCCGATCCCTGCGGTAGCAACGCCGTGCTCGTCGCCTTCGTCGTACATCACCTGCATGCCGACGCAGATGCCGAGCACCGGGCGACCGGCCGCGAGGCGTGACCGGACCAGCTCGTCGGCCCGGATCGAAACCACGCCCGCCATGCAGGCGGCAAACGCGCCGACCCCAGGCAGGACGACGCCGTCGGCGTCCAGCGCCGATTTGACCTCGGAGCTCACTTCGACGTCCGCCCCGACATGCGCCAGCGCACGTTGTGCCGAGCGAAGGTTGCCCGAGCCGTAGTCGAGTACCACGACGGACGGAGCAACCGCCGTCACAGCACCCCTTTGGTCGAAGGCACCCCACTCGAGCGCGGATCGATCGAGACCGCCTCACGAAGCGCCCGGGCGACAGCTTTGAACTGCGCCTCGACGATGTGATGGGCGTTGCGTCCGCCGAGGACCCGGACATGAAGACAGATCTGGGCGCTGGCGGTCAGCGACTCCCAGATGTGGCGGGTGAGCGTCGTGTCATAGCTGCCGATCAGCTCGACAATGGGCGGCTCGTCGTGGACACAGTACGGCCGGCCGGACAGGTCGACCACGGCCTGCGCCAGTACCTCGTCGAGCGGCACCATCGCGTCGCCGAAACGCCGGATGCCGGCCTTGTCGCCGAGCGCCTCACGCAGTGCCTGACCGAGCGCGATGGAGGTGTCCTCGACGGTGTGATGGCTGTCGACCTCGAGGTCGCCGGTCGTCGCCACGACCAGATCGATCCCGCTGTGCTTGGACAGCTGGGCAAGCATGTGGTCGAAGAACGGCACACCGGTCGCGATCTCGGACGCGCCGCTGCCGTCGAGGTCCACCGAGACCAGGACCTGGGATTCCTTTGTGCTTCGCTCGACCTTCGCGCTCCGGCTCACCCGTCCAGTGTCGCAGCACCGCTGTGAGAGCGTTCGCGCGTGGACGAATTCGCCGCGCTCGACCGCTCGACCGCTGGCTTCGCCACCTTGCTGCGCGCGGTCGGCGACGAGCAGTGGCAGCTGGACACTCCCGACCCGGGCTGGACGGTGCGGGACCTGGTCAACCATGTGGTCGGCGGCAATCGCAGGTACGTCGTCCTGCTCGCCGGTGCGCCCACTGCCGAGGTCGAGGCACTGCGCGATCTCGGTCATCTCGGCGACGATCCGGTCCAGGCGTTCACCGACACCGCGGCCGAGATGACCGAGGCCTTCCACCGCCCCGGCGTGCTCGAGATGACGGTGCACCACCGGCTCGGCGACCGATCCGGCGCCGAGCTGCTGATCATGCGGGTGATCGAGCACACGATGCATGGCTGGGACCTCGCCCGCGCGATCGGCGCCGACGACGTGCTCGACTCAGAGGTGGTAGCGGTCGCGCTCGCCGCCTTCGCTCGCGACCCGGGCATGCTCGAACGCACCAGCTTCCCGCCGGCGCAGCTGCCGCCGGATCTGCCGGCTGACCGGCTGCTTCTCATGATCACCGGGCGTCGTTGACGCACTCGCTTCCGTCGGCGGTCAGGCGTGGCTGATTCTCGCGGCGTCGAGGGCGTCGACGAACGCCTCGCATTCGGCACCGGTGCCGACACTCACCCGTAGCCATCCGGGCAGTCCGACGTCGCGGATCAGCACCCCCTGGTCGAGCAGCGCCTGCCAGACCGCCTTCTCGTCGGCCAGCCCGCCGAACAGCACGAAGTTGGCATCGGAGTCGACGACGTCGAAGCCGCGGTCGCGCAACGACCTGATCGTCGAGTCGCGGTCGATCCGCAGCTTGGCGACCTGGGCGAGGGTCTCCTCGGCGTGCCGCAGCGCGGCGAGCGCCGCTGCCTGGGTCAGTGCTGAGAGGTGGTAGGGCAGCCGGACCAGCCGCAGCGCCTGAACCACCGCCGGATCCGCCGCGAGATAGCCGAGCCGGGCACCGGCGAACCCGAACGCCTTCGACATCGTCCGGGTGACGACCAGTCGCGGATGACCGACGAGCGACGGCAGCAGCGAGGGCCGGTGGGAGAACTCGGCGTACGCCTCGTCGACGATGACCATGCCTGGCGCCTCATCGAGGACCGCCTCGAGCACGTCTGGATCCACCGCGTTGCCGGTCGGGTTGTTAGGCGAGCAGACGAACGCGAGGTCCGGCTGATGCTCGCGGATCGTCTCGACCGCGACCGACGCCGGCAGCGAGAAGTCGGCGAGCCGCGCCGCCTCGATCCATTGCGTGCCGGTCGCCAACGCGATCATTCGATGCATCGAGTAGGACGGAACGAACCCGAGTGCGGTGCGCCCCGAGCCACCGAATGCCTGCAACAGCTGTTGCAGCACCTCGTTCGAGCCGTTGGCCGCCCACACCTGCTCGACGCTCAGATCGTGACCGAGGTAGCGGGCGAGCGCAGCCCGCAACTCAGTGGCCTCGCGGTCGGGATAGCGGTTCATCGAGGTCGCAGCTGCCGTGACCGCGCCGCTGAGATCCGCGATGAGATCAGCCGGCGGCGGATAGGGATTCTCGTTGGTGTTCAACCGAATCGCGACGTCAATCTGCGGTGCGCCGTACGCCGTCCACCCTCGCAGGTCGTCCCGGATCGGCAGCCCTTCCAGGCCGCTCATCGCAGCCGGGTCTGAACGGCCTCGACATGCGCGAGGAGGTCCTCGGCGCCGCCGAGCGCGGTGATGTGGGCGGCGACCGCCGCCAGCGCGTCCCGGTCGTAGTCCACGACGTGGATGCCGCGCAGGAACGACTGCACCGACAACCCGGAGGTGTGGCGCGCGGTGCCGCCGGTGGGCAGCACGTGGTTGGATCCGGCCAGATAGTCCCCGAGGGACACCGGCGACCATGCTCCGATGAAGATCGCGCCGGCGTTGGTCACCCGATTCGCGACGGCCGCGGCGTCGGCGGTGACGACCTCGAGGTGCTCGGCTCCCCAGGCGTTGACAACCTCGAGCCCCTGGTCCAGATCCTCGACCAAGACGTACGACGACTGCCCGGCCAGCGACTTCTCGACCCGCTCGCGGTGACGCGTCGCCGCGATCCGCGGGGCGATCGCCGCATCGACTGCGTCGAGCAAGGACACGCTCGGCGACACCAGCAGGCAGGCAGCCAACTCGTCGTGCTCGGCCTGGGCGACCAGGTCGGCCGCGATGAAGTCCGGGTCGGCGCTGTCGTCGGCGAGGATGCCGATCTCGGTCGGGCCGGCTTCGGCGTCGATGCCGACGACGCCGCGCAGCAGCCGCTTCGCCGCAGCAACATAGACATTGCCCGGCCCGGTGACGAGGTCGACCCGAGGCACCCCGTCGACTCCGTAGGCGAACATCGCAATCGCCTGGGCGCCGCCGACGGCGTACACCTCGTCGACGCCGAGCAGCGCACATGCTGCCAGCACAGTGGGGTTGGGCCGGCCACCGAACTCCGCCTTCGGTGGCGAGGTGACGGCGATCGAGGGAACTCCGGCAACCTGTGCCGGAACCACGTTCATGACCACGCTGGAGGGATAAGTCACCAGTCCACCAGGGACGTAGAGTCCGACCCGGCCGACCGGCACCCAGCGCTCGGTCACGACCGCGCCAGGCGCGACGTCGACCCGCTCGTCCGAGCGTCGCTGGGCCTCGTGCACCCGCCGAGTGCGGTCGATGGCCGCCTCGAGTGCCGCCCGGACCCCCGGATCAAGTGCCTCGAGCGCCTCGGTCAGCGCCGCCGCCGGCACCCGAAGTGCCGTCAGCCTCACCCCGTCGAAGCGCTCGGTGAGCTCGATGACAGCATCGACGCCTCGCTCGCGCACCGCGTCGACAATCGGTCGCACCGCATCGAGTGCCGCCTCGACATCAAGCCGGGCCCGCGGCAGCAGCTCACGCGGATCATCGGCGCGGCCACGAAGATCAAGTCGGGCAATCACGAGAAGCGAGCCTAATGGCGTCGTTCTTCAGGAGAGCTGACGGTGCCGGCCGAGGCGACTGTAGGCGCGGCTACGGTCACGTTGAAAGCGCACCGCCGCCACCGCCGAGTGCAGGATCACCGCCGCAAGCGGCCACGCCAGGAGCACCGCTTCAGTGCGGAGCTTGAAGTTGAAGTAGCCGAGGATCGCCGCCAGCGAGTGAGCGGTGATCCCCGGGAACGACGCGCGCAACGCGGCGATCTGGTGCGGCTGCTGGACGTGATGCCCCACATGGGCAGCGACCAACGAGCCGCACACGCCACCGACCGCAAGCCCGATCGCCCCGCCGGGTCCCGCCCCGTCGTTTCGGGCGACCAGTGCCAACAGTGCAGCCGAGAGCACCCCGGCGGCGATGCCGAGCAGCGCCAACCACATGTCATCACCGAGCAGCGCCTTGGTCGCTGCTTCGGAGCCGTCGATCGCCGAGAGCAGCGCGACGTGGGGCGCCACCCGCGGCCAGAGCAGACCGACCGCGGCGCCCAGCACCAGCGAGTAGAGGGTCACCACCTCGGCCACCAGGATCTCCAGCCGCCACTTGACAGTTGGCTCGACGTAAGCCGGTGCCGGCCAGCTGGCGGCCGCGGCGCCCTGCCAGGGCTGCCAGTCAGGCGCGACGCGGATGACCGGGGACGGCTCGCTCACCGGTCGACTGCTCGACGCATCGCCACCCCGGCGAGCGCAAGCGCCGCCACGCCGTACGCCGTCGTGATGGCGAGCCTGACCACCACACCGGTCCAATCGGTATGTGCCCGCAGCGCGTCGGCGAGCGCATCAACGGCAAGCGTGCCAGGAACCACCGCTCGCACGCCCCGTGCCACGACCGGCAGGTGCGACGGCGGGATGATGCCGAGAAACAGCACGATCGTCATCCCGAGCTGGCCGGCGATCGTCGCGAGCTCAGGACGCGGCAGGCTCAACCCCAGCAGGGCGCCGAATCCGGCCAGCACCACGGAAGCGACCACGATCACCGGGAGCACGACCCACAAGTGCCCGAAAGGCAGCCGGTAGATCGCCGCGCCGGCGACTGCGGTCACGACGGCACCCGGCACGGTGAACGTCGCGTACGACGCGGCGGTGCCGAGGACCACCGCGGCCGGCGAGACCGGAAGTGCGGCGTAATAGTCGAGTGCCGCGTTGGACCGCAGCGCACCGAACCGTTGTGCCAGCAGGTTCAGCGCGACGAATGCCACGACGAGCACGGTCGAGCCGGCGACGATCGACGCCGAAGTCGCGACATCGCCTCGATGCACCACGCCGCGAAGCAGCACGACGAGTCCGAGTGACTGGATGGTGGCAACGACCAACAGCGGGCCACGGGCGACCCGGACCCGGCCGAGCTGCCCCGCCGCGACGGCCCCGACGGCGGCCACAAACGGCACCCGCACGCCCAGCGGCGGCGCGACCGCCAGCCGTTCGGTCGGATGGGTGCGCAGCTCAGTCATCCGCGTTCCAGATCGTGGTTCAGGCCCCCGAGCGAGAGGTAGACATCCTCAAGGCTAGGCGTCGCGACCGTGAAGTCATCGAGGGCGTCGAAGACCGGCCCGCGGGTCAGCCGGTCGAGCACGTCCCGAGCCTGGTCACGCTCCAGCCTGGCGGACCAACGCCGGCCATCCACCACCGCCGAACGCGCCAACAGCTCGACCGTCCTGTCGTCCAGCGGCGGGTCGTGGCGCCACACCAGATCCACCCGCACGCAGTCGTCGACCGCGGCCTTGAGCCGGCCGGGGGTGTCACAGGCAATCACCCGGCCGCGATCGAGCACGGCGACCCGGTCGAGGACCGTCTCGGCCTCGATGACGTTGTGGGTGACCAGCACGATCGTCGTCCCGTGCTCGTCGCGGCGACGGCGCAGCGCCGTCCACACCGCCCGCCTGGCGACCGGATCAAGCCCGGTCGTCGGCTCATCGAGGATGAGCACGTTGCGCTCGGCGGCCAGCGCACTCGCTACGCAGGCCAGCCGGCGCTGCCCGCCGGACAGCCGAACCAACGGCGTGTCGGCCAGGTCGCCCAAACCGAGCTCGTCGATCAATCCGGTTGCCTGCCGCCCGGCCTCGGCTCGTCGCGCGCCGCGCAGCCGGGCCGTCGTCTCGACCGCCCGTCGCACCGCGAGCTCGGCGAGTGCCGGCTCGTCCTGGGCCAGATAGGACACCAGCCGCTTCGCGACCTCACGGTCGGCGAGCAGGTCATGGCCGAACAACGTGAGGGATCCGGCATCGGGCCTGACCAGCCCGACCAGCTGGCGCACCAACGTGGTCTTGCCGGCGCCGTTGGGACCGAGCAGCCCGAAGACCTCACCGGTCGGGATGTCGAGATCGATGTCGAGGTTGGCCGGGGTGGCCGCGCCGCGATAGCTCTTCGCCAGCCCACGAACCTCATACGCCGCGCAGCCGTTCATCCCACCAGCCTCGCACGTGTCGCTCGAACAGGCCGCGGCGATCAGCGGCAAGGCGGCAGGGAGCGCCGTGGGCCAGCGCCCACAAGCGACCGACAACCCAGCCGATCGGCCGCTGGGCGCCGCGGCGGTCAGTTGCTGATGCAGGCGGGGCCCAGCAGTTCCTTCAAGTCCGCCATCAGAGCGGGGGCGGCCGTGACCCGGAGCCGTTCGTCGAGGCGCAGCACGGTGGAGCGCCCGGCAGAGGTCAGCTGCAGCTGCACCTCGGTAGTGCCGGGATGGTTGGCGAGCACCTCCTTGAGCCGCTCGACGACCGGTGGGGTGCAGCGATTGGCCGGTAGCGACACCGTCACCGGCCCGCGCGGGCCCTCGCTGACGTCCGGGACGGTGACCTCGAGCGCGATCAGCCGCGGGGTGTCTTCGCGCTTGTCGATCCGGGCCCGAATGAGCACGACGGCATCCTCGGCGAGCAACACCCCGCACACCTGGTAGGTCGCCGGGAAGAACAGCACCTCGACCGCGCCTTCAAGATCCTCCAGTGTCGCGGTCGCCCAGGAGTCACCGCGTTTGGTCATCTTGCGCGCAACCGTCGAGAGGATGCCGCCGATCGTCACGACGGTGCCGTCAGCGCGGTCCTCACCTGACAGCGCCGACACCGGGCAGTCAACCGCTGCGGCGATCACGTGCTCGATGCCCAGCAGCGGGTGATCCGAGACGTAGAGGCCGAGCATCTCGCGCTCGTAGGCCAGCAGGATCGTCTTGTCCCACTCGGTGACCGGGATCACCAGCTCCATGCCGAGCGAGGGTGCTGCGTCCTCGTCGCCGCCGAACAGGTCGAACTGTCCGACTGCCTCGTTGCGCTTGGTGTCCATGCAGGCATCGACCGCCTCGGCGTGCACCCGCAGCAGTCCTTGCCTGGTGTGGCCCAGCGAGTCGAAGGCGCCGGCCTTGATCAGCGACTCGATGACCTTCTTGTTGCACACCACCGGCTCGACTTTTGCCAGGAAGTCAGCGAAGCCGGCGTAGGCACCCTTGCTCTTGCGGGTGGCACAGATCGACGCGACGACGTTGGTTCCGACGTTGCGGATCCCGGCCAGGCCATAGCGGATGTCGGTGCTGACCGGCGAGAAGTCGGCGCCGGAGGAGTTGACGTCGGGCGGCAGCACCTTCACGCCCATCCGGCGGCACTCGTGCAGGTAGAGAGCGCTCTTGTCCTTGTCGTCGCGCACCGAAGTAAGAAGCGCCGCCATGTATTCGGCTGGATAGCGGCCTTTGAGGTACGCCGTCCAGTACGAGACCAGGCCGTAGCCGGCGGAATGTGACTTGTTGAAGGCGTAGTCGGCGAACGGGATCAGGGTGTCCCACAGCTTGTCGATCGCGGCATCGCTGTAGCCGTTGGCGTGCATGCCCTCGCGGAACGGCACCTTCTCCTTGTCGAGGATGGACTTCTTCTTCTTGCCCATCGCGCGACGCAGCAGGTCGGCCTGGCCGAGGGAGTAGCCGGCGACCTTCTGCGCGATCGCCATCACCTGCTCCTGGTAGACGATCACGCCGTAGGTCTCGGCGAGGATGTCCGCGAGCGGCGCCTCGAGCTCGGGGTGGATCGGGACTCTCGGCGACCGGCCGTGCTTGCGTTCGACGTAGGCGATGTGGCTGCCCATCCCCATCGGGCCGGGCCGGTAGAGCGCCTGGAGCGCGGCGATGTCCTCGAAAGTCGAGGGTTGCAGCGAACGGATCAGCGAGCGCATCGGCCCGCCTTCGAACTGGAAGATGCCGATCGTGTCGCCGCGACACAGCAGCTCGTAGGCCTCCGGTCGATCGAAAGGAAGCGTCTCGAGCTCGATCTCCTCGCCGCGGTTCTCCTTGATGTGGCGCAGCGCGTCGTCGAGAACAGTCAGGTTGCGCAGGCCGAGGAAGTCCATCTTGAGCAGGCCGAGCGACTCGCAGGCACCCATGTCGAACTGGGTGATGATGGCGCCGTCCTGCTCGCGGCGCTGGATTGGGATGACGTCGAGCAGTGGCTCGCGCGACAGGATCACACCGGCGGCGTGAACCCCCCACTGCCGGCGCAGCCCTTCGAGCGGTAGCGCGGTGTCGACGACCTTCTTGACGTCGGGCTCGGACTCATACAGCACGCGGAACTCTTTTGCCTCGCCGTAGCGCTCGTGCTTCGCGTCGAAGATCCCAGCCAGCGGGATGTCCTTGCCCATGACCGCCGCCGGCATCGCCTTGGTGATCTTGTCGCCGATGCCGTACGGGAAGCCGAGCACCCTGGCGGCGTCCTTGATCGCGGCCTTCGCCTTGATCGTGGAGTAGGTGATGATCTGGCTGACCCGGTCCTCGCCGTACTTCTCGGTGGCGTAGCGGATCATGTCGCCGCGGCGGCGCTCGTCGAAGTCGAGGTCGATATCCGGCATCGACACCCGCTCCGGGTTGAGGAACCGCTCGAACAGCAGGCCGTGGACGATCGGGTCGAGCTCGGTGACCCGCAGCGCGTAAGCGACCAGCGACCCGGTCGCCGAGCCACGGCCCGGGCCGACCCGAATGCCGGACTCGCGGGCGTGGCGGCAGAGGTCGGCGACGACCAGGAAGTAGCCGGGGAAGCCCATCTGGGCGATGACGCCGAGCTCGTAGGCCGCCCGCTCGCGATATTCGGCCGGGACGCCGGCGGGGAACCGCGACTCGAGGCCCTGCTCGACCTCGCTGAGCAGCCAGGTCTGCTCGGTATGGCCTTCCGGTACGTCGAAGCGCGGCAGCAGGTCGGCGCCCTCGTCGAAGCTCACCTCGCACCGTGCTGCGATCAGCAAGGTGTTGTCGCACGCCTCAGGCAGCTCACGCCAAACCGCACGCATCTCCTGCTGGGTCTTGAGGTAGAACTCGTGGGAGTGCAGCCGGAACCGGTTCGGGTCGGCCATCGTCTTGCCCGACTGCACGCACAACAGGACCTCGTGCGACTCGGCATCTGCGGCGTAGGTGTAGTGCAGGTCGTTGGTCGCGATCAGCGGGATCTGGAGGTCGGCGGCCAGCCGGAGCAGGTCGGCGCGCACCCGGCTTTGGATCTCGAGACCGTGCTCCATCATCTCGCAGAAGAACGACTCGCGGCCGAAGATGTCCTGCAGCTCGCCGGCGGCCGCCCGCGCCGCGGCGTAGTCCCCCATCCGCAGCCGGGTCTGGATCTCGCCCGACGGGCAGCCGGTGGTCGCGATCATGCCCTTGGCGTAGGCCGCGAGCAGCTCGCGGTCGGCGCGCGGCTTGTAGTAGTAGCCCTCGAGGCTGGACCGGCTGGCGAGCCGGAACAGGTTGTGCATGCCCTCGGTGGTCTCGGCGAGTAGCGTCATGTGGGTGAACGCGCCGCCTCCGGACACATCGTCCTCGCCGCCGCTGCCCCACCGCACCTTGGTCCGCTCGAACCGGCTGTTGCCGGGCGTGACGTAGGCCTCCATGCCGATGATCGGCTTGACGCCGGCGGCAGTGCCCTTCTTCCAGAACTCATACGCCCCGAAGACGTTGCCGTGGTCGGTCATCGCCAGCGCCGGCATGCCCATCCGGGCCGCCTCGGTGAACAGGTCCGATACCCGGGCCGCCCCGTCGAGCATGGAATATTCGCTGTGCACGTGCAGGTGCACGAACTGCTCGGCGGCGGACGGCACGGACGTCACGGACGCAGCTGCTCCAAACGATGGCGCGAAGGCTTCGGCCGCTGGGGGCTTGGCCGGGATACTGCCGTTCTAACACGGCGCAGCGACACCCTCGGCGTGTCGGTACGGCGCGTCGCCGAGACCGTAGGTCCGGCCCTGCCGGAGCCGGTTCGCAGTCTGATCTCTGTCGCCTCTCAGTCGCCGGCGAACTCCAACGGCGGCACCGTCCCGATCGTCTGCGGCTCGAGCGGAACGATCATCAACGCCTGCTGCGGCACTGACGAGGGCGCCGGGTCGAGGACCCGCACATCGGGCGATGTCGCGAGCCGCTCCAGCTGATCCGGCGCTGCGGTCACGACCATCGCGAAGACACAGCCGGCGCCGGCCCCGATCCCGCTCGCGTCGACCTTCGCCTGCCGTGCCTCGCCGGCGTACGCCGAGACCACAGCCTTGTTGGCGGCGCTCGGATCAGCGGCCGCGATCGCCACCCGCTTTCGGTAGTTGGCGACGACGGTGCGCGCCTCGGCCTGCACCTCGTCGAGGTCAACAGCCAGATCGCGGTTCGCAATGACCGTGATCGTGTGGATGTCGCCGTCTGCCGGTGGCGCAACCCGGGCAAACGCCCGGATCAGCTGCACGCCGGTCAGCCCGTCGAGCTGGGCGCCGAGTGCGGCGGCCGTGAGATAGCCGCTCAGATCCACGACAGCGGTCACCTGGCCGGCCGACCCGCCGGCGGTCATCGCCTTGAGCCGGCTCTGCGCGGTGGCGAGGTAGCCGGCGACCGGCTGCCCGGCGGTCGGGCCCAGCACGTCGTTCGGCAGCGGTGGGCTCGAGGCCACCGTCGAGGTGGGCTTGACCGCTCGGTGCAGGTCACCGCCGGTGGCGGCCAGCAGCACAGCCGCCGCGGCGACCACCACGACCGCGGCGGTGATGACGGGTTCCCGGCGTACCAGCCGACCGACGACCTGCCCGGGCGCACCGGTCGACTCTGTGGTGCGGCGACCGGCACCGCCGATCCGGCGCAACGCGCCACCGAGGCGCGGCACGAGGCGTTGGTCCAACCGGGCAAGCAAGGACCGACGGCCGGGCCGCTCGCTCACAACGATCCAGCCAGCAGGTCGAGCGCGTGCTGCAAATCGGCCGGCGGGGGGCTGGTGAACTTCATCTCGCGGCCGTCAGCGGGATGGGCGAAGCCGAGGGCACTGGCATGCAGCCATTGCCGCTCCAGACCGAGCCGGGCGCAGAGCGTCGGATCGGCGCCGTAGGTGAGGTCGCCGACGCACGGATGGCGGACCGCGGCCATGTGCACCCGGATCTGGTGCGTCCGTCCGGTCTCAAGCTTGATCTCGAGCAAGCTGGCCGCGCGGAACGCCTCCAGCGTCTCGTAGTGGGTCACGCTGGGCCTGCCACCGGCGACGATCGCCCACCTGTAATCGTGGGTCGGATGCCGGTCGATCGGCGCATCGATCGTGCCGCTACTCGGGTCTGGATGGCCCTGGACCAACGCCGTGTAGCGCTTGTCGACGATTCGCTGCCGGAACGCGTCCTTCAGCGCGGAGTACGCCCGCTCGCTCTTCGCCACCACCATCAGTCCGGTCGTCCCGACATCGAGGCGATGCACGATGCCCTGCCGCTCAGCCGCACCCGAGGTCGACAGTTGATATCCGGCCGCCGCAAGGCCGCCGATCACCGTCGGGCCGGACCAGCCGGGGCTCGGATGGGCCGCAACTCCTACCGGCTTGTCGACGACGACCAGGTCCTCATCGTCGTACACGACTCGTAAACCCGGCACCCGCTCGGCAGCCGCCGGTGCCGCCGTCTCCGGCTCGGGCAGCGAGACCTCGAGCCACGAGCCCGTCGACACCCGGTCGGACTTCGCCGGCGCCCGGCCGTCGACCAGCACCGCGCCCGCGCCGACCAGGTCAGCCGCCGACGTCCGGGACAGACCGAACAACCGGGCCAGCGCGACATCGACCCGCAGGCCGTCGAGCCCGTCCGGCAGCGGCACCCGCCGGGCGTGGCTCACCTTCGCGAGCCGTCGAGCTCGATCCCGCGCGTGGCGAGCAGGACCGCGAGCAGGCCCCCGGTGACGATCGCGGAATCCGCGAGGTTGAACACCGGCCAGTGCGGGAGCTGGATCCAGTCGATGACGTAGCCACGAAACACCGCCGGCGAGCGAAACACCCGGTCCGCGAGGTTGCCCAGGGCGCCGCCGAGCAGCAGGCCGAGCGCGGTGGCCCAGGCCCTGGACTGCAGCGAGCGGGCGGTGCGGATGATGACAACCGCCACCCCCACCGCGACCGCGGTGAAGACCACCGTGATCCCCGGCCCGATGCTGAACGCGGCGCCAGGATTTCGGGTCAGCGTCAGCATCAGGAAATGACCCAGGACGTGGACCGGTGCTCGGTCGGACAGCTTGGCCACCACGATCTGCTTGCTGACGACGTCGGCCACCAGGATGACGGCGGCCGTCGTCGCGAGCCATCGGGTACGCCGATGAGCCGCGATCTGCTCGGGTGGCTCGGCGGCTACCGCCGCTCCTCGCGCTGCTTGCATGACACACACAGGGTTGCACGCGGGAAGGCTTGCAGCCGGCCCTTGCCGATCGGATTGCCGCAGCTTTCACAGATCCCGTAGGTGCGGTCCTCGAGCCGCTGAATCGCGCGCTCGACCTGCGAGAGCAGGTCACGGCTGTTCGCGGCCAGCGACATCTCGTGCTCGCGCTCGAAGGTCTTGGTGCCAGCGTCAGCCTGGTCATCGCCGGCGCCCTCACCGCTGTCGCGCTGCATCGCCGCAAACGACTGCTCGGCGTCGCTGATCTCCTCCCGCAGCGCGTTTGCCTGCGCGTCGAGCTCGTTGCGGATCTTGGTGAGCTCGGGCTTGGTCCAAGGTCGCTCGCCCGGCAGGACCGTCGCACCTGGCTTCGCGATACGAGCCGGCTCGACCTCGGCCTTTGCCGGTGCGGCCTTTTCCGCCGCCGCCCGGATCAGCGCCGCCTTCTCGGCCGCCGCATCCGCGACCGGGTCAGACGGCGGCGCCTCCGGCTCGGCGGTCTGTGCCGCCTTGCTGGCCTTGCTGGCCTTGCTGGCCTTGCTGGCCTTGGTGAGCGTCGCTGCGCCGGTCGTCTTGGTGGCGGCGCCCGTTGCGGGCGCAGCCTTGGTCGCCGACGCGGTTGCCTTCGCCGGCTTCGGCGCAGCCTTCGCAGCCGCTGCCTTGCTCGCTGCGGGCTTCGCCGAGCCGGCCCTGGCTGAGGCGGTTTTGCTGGTCGCGGCCGTGCTCGTCGCGGCCGTGCTCGTCGCGGCCTTAGCGGTTGCGGTCTTGCCGACCGGCTGCTTCTTCGCGGCCGGCGCCGCCTTCGATGCGGCTGGCTTCTTCGCCGGCGCGGCCTTCGCGGGCGCTGGCTTCTTCGTCGCGGCTGCCCTCTTGGCCGGCGCCGCCTTCGATGCGGCTGGCTTCGTCGCAGCTGTCTTCTTGACCGCAGTCGTCTTGTTGGCCGCGGTGGGCTTCTTAGCCGGAGCCGCCTTCGTTGCGCCGCCGGCCGACTTCACCGGCGCGGCTTTTCGAGCCGGCGCGGCTTTCCTAGCTGGCGCAGCCTTGTGTGCCGTCGCGGTCTTGCTCGGCGCCGTCTTCGCAGCGGCGGTGGACTTCTTCGCCGGACTGCCCGCCTTGGACGGCGCAGCCTTGGGGGCCGCCGACTTCTTGGTCGCAACGGTCTTCGCCGGCACTGCCGACTTGGCAGCGGGTGATGCCTTCTTGGACACCGCGGCTTTACTGACAGACACCCCCTTCTTGGCCGTCGCCGACTTGCCGGCCGCCGCCGCGCCGGTCCGTTTCGCGGCCGCCGGAGCGGCTGGGCTCACTGCAGCCGCGGCAGCCGCCGTCAGCGGCGAGCTCGTTGTGGGCGTCGCGGCGGCTTCGACGGTGTCACGACGCGTCCCCACGAGGCGGCGCAGCCGACCGCCGATGGTCGAACGGTCGCGTGCCACCTTGGCCTCCCGGATCCGTAATCAGTGACCCTCGGCCGCCGATCTTGGGTGTGCGAAGGATAAGACTGCGCTGAACCACCGGCAATCTGCCGCGCCGCAGCATGAGCCACCGCCCGCGAACGGGTTCTCAGTCCGATCGGGCGCACAGTGTAGTGCGGCGTAGTTCGGCGCCGAAATCGCTGCCGCCGGCGGCACCGGCGCGTCGTACCGGGCGCGTCGCGCTCAAATGAGCGGCGACGGCCGCCCGAGCCGCTACGCTCAGCGCTGCGAACAGGCACTGACGAGGACAGGTAGCCGCGAACGTGGCCAGTAGCGACCCGGGGACGGTGCAAGCCCGGGGGCCGGCACGCGGTGACAATCACCTCTGAGCCGCCGGAAGAGCACGCTCACCTCGAGCGTGGGTAGAACCGGCCGCACCCTTGAGCGGGCTTACCGCCGCACTACGCATCGGTGAGCCAAGGAGGGTGGCACCGCGGGGCACGCTGGAGCGTCAGCGAGCACGCCTCGTCCCTCCGCCGACGACCGCTCACCCTGGCCTTGGGTGAACTCGACGACGGAGGACGGACCAGATGACCGGCTACCGCCAGATGCCACCCCAGGTGGATCTGCCGGCGCTCGAGCACGACGTGCTCGAGCGCTGGCGCGAGCGTGACACGTTCAACGCCTCGCTCGCCCAAACCGCTGACGGCCCGCTGTGGACGTTCTACGAGGGTCCGCCGACCGCGAACGGCCGTCCTGGCACCCACCACGTCGAGGCCAGGGTCTTCAAGGACCTGTTCCCGCGCTACAAGACGATGCGCGGCTACCACGTGCCGCGCCGCGCCGGCTGGGACTGCCACGGGCTCCCGGTCGAGCTGGAGATCGAGAAGCGGCTCGGCTTCTCCGGCAAGGGAGACATCGAGGCGTACGGCGTCGCGGAGTTCAACGCGAAGTGCCGCGAGTCGGTGCTCGAGCACGTCGATGAGTTCGCCCGGATGACCACGCGGATGGGCTACTGGGTCGACCTCGACGCCGCGTACTGGACGATGGACCCGTCCTACATCGAGAGCGTCTGGTGGTCGCTGAAGAAGGTCTACAACGACGGCCTGCTGGTCCAGGACTATCGGGTGACGCCGTACTGCCCCCGCTGCGGCACCGGGCTAAGCGACCACGAGGTCGCCCAGGGCTACCTCGACGTCACCGACCCGTCGGTCTATGTCAGGTTCCCGATCACCAGCGGCCCGCTGGCAGACCTTGGCGCCGCCCTGCTGGTGTGGACCACCACCCCCTGGACGCTGATCAGCAACACCGCGGTCGCGGTGAATCCCGAGGTCACCTACGTCGTGGCCCGGCCGGCCGGCACCGACGAGCTGCTGGTGGTCGCCGAGCCGCTGGTCATCGCGGTGCTCGGCGCCGACGCGGAGGTCGTCGAGCGGATGCCAGGCACCGCGCTGGAGCACACCAGCTACTCCCGGCCGTTCGACCTGGTGGACATCCCGGGCGCCCACTTCGTCGGGCTCGCCGACTACGTGACGGTCGAGGACGGCACCGGCCTGGTGCATCAGGCGCCCGCCTTTGGCGCCGACGACCTCGCGGTCGCCCGCCGCTACGGCCTGCCGGTCGTCAACCCGGTCAATGCCGACGGCCATTTCAGCGCCGACCTGCCGCTCGTCGGAGGCCAGTTCTTCAAAGCCGCCGACGCCGACATCGTCACCGACCTGCGGGAGCGCGGCCTGCTGTTCCGGGCGGCCGACTACCTGCACTCCTACCCTCACTGCTGGCGCTGCGACACCGCGCTGATCTACTACGCCCTGCCGTCCTGGTACATCCGCACGACCGCCCGCAAGGCCGAGCTGCTCGGTGAGAACGAGCGCACCGACTGGCACCCGCAGACGATCAAGACCGGGCGGTACGGCGACTGGCTCGAGAACAACATCGACTGGGCGCTCTCGCGCAACCGGTACTGGGGCACGCCACTGCCGATCTGGCGCTGCGTCGACGACCACCTGACCCTGGTCGGTTCGCTCGCCGAACTCTCGGAGTACGCCGGCACCGACGTCTCGGGGCTCGACCCGCACCGGCCGTTCGTCGACGAGGTCGTCATCACCTGCCAGACCTGTCAAGGTGAAGCCCGCCGGGTTCCGGAGGTCATCGACGGCTGGTATGACTCCGGCTCGATGCCGTTCGCCCAGTGGGGCGCGCCACACCGCAACCAGGCCGAGTTCGAGGCGTCGTACCCGGCTGACTACATCTGCGAGGCGATCGACCAGACTCGCGGCTGGTTCTACACGCTGATGGCGATCGGCACGCTGGTCTTCGACCGATCGTCGTACCAGACCGTGCTCTGTCTCGGCCACATCCTCGATGAGGACGGCCGCAAGATGAGCAAGCACCTCGGCAACGTTCTCGACCCGTTCGAGCTCTTCGAACGCCACGGCGCCGACGCGCTGCGCTGGTTCATGCTGACCGCCGGCAGTCCGTGGTCGGCGCGGCGGGTCGGCCATCACTCCCTCGACGAGGTAGTCCGCAAGACGCTGCTGACCTACTGGAACACCGCGTCGTTCCTCGTGCTCTACGCCCGGGCCAACGACTGGGCGCCGTCGGACCGGCCGGCCGACGATGCCGCGCTGACCAGCCTGGACCGCTGGGCCCGCTCCGAGCTGCACCACACCGTGTCGGAGGTGACCGACGCGCTGGAGGGCTTCGACCCGACCCGGGCCGGCCGGCGGCTGACCGAGTTCATCGACGACCTGTCGAACTGGTACGTCCGGCGGTCCCGGCGGCGGTTCTGGGCCGGCGACCCGGCGGCGCTGGCCACGCTGCACGAGTGCCTCGAGGTCACCACCCGGCTGCTCGCGCCGTTCATGCCGTTCATCACCGAGGAGGTACACGAGCGACTGGTGCGTGACACCGCGTCTGCCGGCGCCGAGAGCGTCCACCTGGAGGCCTGGCCGGAAGCCGACGGTCACGCGATCGACCCGCAGCTTCGCGAGCAGATGGCCTTGGTCCGCCGGCTCGTCGAGCTCGGCCGGTCCGCTCGTGCCGAGTCCGGGGTCCGAACCCGCCAGCCACTGGCGCGGGCGCTGGTCTCGGCGGCCGGCTGGGACTCGCTTCCCGACGAGCTGCGTCACCACGTTGCCGACGAGCTGAACGTCCGCGACCTCGACGCGCTGACCTCGGCCGGCGACCTGGTCGAGATCTCGGTCAAGGCCAACTTCCGCTCGCTCGGCAAACGGTTCGGCCAGCGCACGCCGCGGGTCGCGGCGGAAATCTCGGCCGCGGCCGCGAGCGAGCTGGTCACGCTGCTGCGGTCTGCCGGCACCGCGACGGTCGAGGTCGATGGCGAGACCGTCGAGGTCGGCAACGAGGACGTCATCGTGAGCGAGACGCCCCGCAGCGGCTGGGCGGTCGCGGCGAGCGCCACCGAGACAGTCGCGCTGGACCTCGAGCTGACCGACGAGCTGCTGGCCGCCGGCCGGGCGCGGGAGTTCATCAGGGGAGTTCAGGAGGCGCGCAAGGCGCAGGGCCTCGAGGTCACCGACCGGATCGAACTGTGGTGGCAGGCCGAGGGCGAGCACGCCGAGGCACTCGGCGGCGCGGCCGATCTCATCGCCGAGGAGGTGCTCGCCGTCAGCATCTCGCGCGGCTCCCCGGTGGCGCCGTTGTCACCGCACGAGTCGGCTGACCGGAACGTCCGATTCTGGCTTCGCGCCGTCGACTGATTCACCCGTTCGGCGGAGTGATAGGCATGGGGGTCCGACCCGATGGTCTAGATGCGCGAGTACGACTGCTGCGAATGGTGTAGCGCCGACCGCCGGGCTTGGAGGTCAACGTGTCCCTGACGTTACTCAAGTCGCCTGCTGATGGTCTTCAGCTGAAGACCGGAGCGGTGGCCGTTCCGGCCTTGACCAGTCAGGTCAGGCCGGCCCTGGTGCTGCCCGAGCTCCAGGCGCGGGCGCTGCTCGACGCTGCCTCCCACCAGGACGTCAGCGCCGGTGGCCGTTTCAGCGGCGGCCCCGCCGGCATTCAGCTATGGAGCGGGCCGTTTGACGGCCCGGACGGCCAGAAGGGCAACGCCGTCCACCTCGGCTCCATCGACTGGACCTACGACACCCCCGCCAAGCACTGGGCGCTGATCTATCGCGCGATGGTGACGCAGGCGGGCATCGAGCACGGCGAGACGACGCTGTCGATCCTCACCCATGTGCTCGGCCTCACCGGGCTCTCGATCGAGGGCGACCGGGTGCAGCTTCCGACGCCCCCGGTACGCGACCCGTTCCGCCGCGACATTGCGATGGTCTGACCGACCGGTTCCCGCTCGTCGCTAGCCGCCGATCGCGACGGCCCACTTTCTGATCTCCGACCCGACCACGAGGCCATTGCGGACGTACGGGTCGGCTTCGACGAACTGCACCACGACGGCTTCATCCTCGGTTGCCCAGACGAGCAGCGCGCGGTCATAAGGCTCGCTAAACGCCCCGGCGAGCAGCAGTTCGCCCCGCTCATGGGCAGCCCGCGCGAGCGCCAGGTGCTCCTCGCGCAGCGCACCGCGGCGCTCGAGATAGTCCTCGGCCAAGTCATAGAACAACGCCAGCATGGTGCCAAGCCTGCTCCCCGGTGACCATGAGGGTCACACCGCGGTCGTGAGGACTAGCGGGCGGTCTTCTTCGCCGGCGCGGTCTTCTTCGCCGGCGCCGCCTTTTTGGCCGGCGCTGCCTTCTTGGCCGCGGTGGTCTTCTTCGCCGGAGCCGCCTTCTTGGCCGCGGTGGCCTTCTTCGCCGGCGCCGCCTTTTTGGCCGGCGCCGCCTTCTTCACCGCAGCCGTCTTGACCGGGGCAGCCTTCTTCGCAGCGGCCTTCGCCGGAGCGGCCTTCGCGGGTGCAGCTTTGGCGGGCGCGGCCTTCTTGGCAGCCGACGTGGTGGCTGTCTTGGCCGGAGCAGCCTTCTTCGCCGCGGCCTTGGCCGGAGGAGCGGCCTTCGCGGGCGCCGCCTTGACAGCGGCCGTCTTCTTGGCAGCCGCCTTGGCGGGAGTGGCCTTCCTCGCGACAGCCTTGGCCGGCGCCCTGTTGGCCGCGGTCGTCGCTGCGACCGGCGCGGCGGCGCCGGCAGCATCGGTGACGTCGTCGCCGGGCAACGCGCTCGGCGCGGCCGGAACGACCTGGACGTCGGCGTCGGCCGCCGACTCGGCCGGCGTGCCGGTGGCCGGCACACCTGCGCCGCCGGAGGATATTGCGCCGGCGCCGAGCTCTTCCGGCAGCTGACGGCGCACGCGGACGCCGATCATCAAGAACACGAAGGACAGCACGCTGACCCCGATAGACGCATAGATCCACCCGAGCTGGGTGTGTTGTGCCAGTCCGATCACTAGGAAGACCACCGCTACGAGCAGCAGGATTCCGCTGATGACGATCACGTCGTCGACTCCATTTCCGTGAACCAGATGAGGGACGGGCTAAGCCGCACAACGGCAACCGCCGCGGCCATCTTAGTGGGCAGCCCTACCCAGGGCCGGTCTGCGCACTCCCTCGGTGAGTCGCCGTTCACCCGTTCAGACGCTTAGCGAGGCGCCGGTGGCGCTGCGGTGATCTTGACGCAGAATGGCCTCCACGCTCTTCCGAAGCCCCGCTACGTCAAGATCACGGGTGCGAAAGGTCAGTGTCATCGTCGGCTTGCGCCGGCGGGCCGGACGGGACATCGCTCGCGGCATCGACATCGGTGTCGACACCCGCAGCCGGCGGCGGCGGCGGAACCGGCGGCTGGGCGACGAACGGGCTCGGCGGCGCGGCCGGTGCGGGCGCCGTACTGAATGGGCCGGTGGCAGGTGCGCTGGACGGCGGCAAGGTCGCGCCGGCCGGGCGAACCGGCGGGGCGAGGCCCGGCACCACCGGCGCCGGGCCTGAATCCACGAATGACTCCGACGGGGCGACCGGGGGGCTTGGCGGTGGGGTGATCGACGGGCCGGGTGGCGCCGGTGGGCCAGGCGGTGGCGGCGGTGCGGAAGGAGTCGGCGGAGCTGGCGGTGGGCCGGCGGCGGGACGCGAGGTGCTGGCCAGCGACGCAGCGCCGGGCAGCGAGCCGGCGCCGGGAAGCGGCGTCGAGGCCGGCCGCGTGATCGGCGACTGCTCAAGCGCTTCCAGATCGCCGAGCTGGCCCTCCAGGTAGGCACGCAGCCGGGTCCGGTAGTCGCGCTCGAAGCTGCGCAGCTGAGCGATCTCGGACTCCACGGCGGCACGCTGCCGGTCGAGCTCTGCGGTCTTGGTCGCATGCTCGGCCTGCGCGTCACGGGCCAGCGAGGCGGCCTGGGCCCGGGCCGTGCTCAGCAACTGGTCGGCTTCTTCCCTCGCCTGCGCGATGGCGTCGTCGGCGGTCCGCTGCGCGAGCAGCAGGGTGCGCAACGCGGTCTCACTGGGCTCCTCTGCCGCGGACGGCGGCGGGGGTGGTGGTGGTGGTGCTACCGGTGGCGCTTGCGCCGCCGCCGGCGCGGCAACGGCCTCGGGAGGCGGCGGCGCGGTGGCCAGCGCATCGGCAGCGGCTTTGATCGACGCACTCTCGGCCAGCAGCCGACGCATCTCGGCCTCGACCTCGTCGAGGAAGGTGTCGACCTCTTCCTCGTCGTAGCCCGACTTTCCGAAGCGGACAACCGTGAACCGCTTGTTCTGCACGTCATCTGGAGAGAGCGGCATTCCTGGTCACCTCGGGGTTGCGACGATTGAGCGTGCTCAGCTGGTGTACGGGCTGATCACGGCGATAAGGACATAGACAGAGATGAACAACACGATGAAGGACAGGTCCAGTGAGACGTTACCGAGCCGCAGCGGCGGGATAAAGCGTCGCAGCGCGCGCAACGGCGGGTCGGTGACGGAGTAGGCGAGCTCGAGGGTGGCAGCGACGAGTCCGGTCGGGCGGAAGTTACGGGCGAACATCATCACGTAGCTCATGATGAATCGGACGAAGAGCAACGCGACGAGGATCCACAGCGCATAGATCGCGATGATCGCTGCGATCACGGTGTGGCCGCTGCTCGCCGACAGGCCTGGGACGGCATGGACCTAGTGTCCGGCGTCAGGACTGGTTGAAAAAGCCCGCACCGGCCATGCGGGACTTGTCTTCCGCGGTGATCTCGACGTTCGCCGGAGTCAGCAGGAACACCTTCGCGGTGATCCGTTCGATGCTGCCGTGGCGGCCGAAGACCAGACCCGCGGAAAAATCCACCAGTCGCTTTGCGTCGGCGTCGTCCATGTCGGTGAGGTTCATGATCACCGGCGTAGCGTCGCGGAAGTGCTCGCCGATCACCCGGGCCTCGTTGTAGTTGCGGGGGTGCACGGTCGTGATCCGATGGGCGTCGACATCCTCGACCGGTTCGCGTCGCGAGGTCGCGGCTCGCTCGACAGTCTCGTCGGGTCGGGTCACCCGCAACGTCGGTTCGTCGTGGCGACGTACGACGTGCGTGCGCTCGTCGTAGGCCTCGTCCTCGTCGTCGTAGCCGCCGTCGTACTCCTCGTCCTCAACGAGCCCGAGGTAGACGGCCATCTTGCGCATCCCGCCGGCCATGCGATGTCCTCCCGGGTTCTCGTCTCGATCGATGACCTGCGGCTTCACGATCGGTCGGTGACTTCACAGACCAGCTAGCGCATCCACAGGCCTGGCAGCACCAAGTCCACCTCAAAGGTTAGCCGACCGGCGTGCTCCTGCGGCCGAGCAACGCCGTACCGACCCGCAGGTGTGTCGCACCGTGTCGGATCGCCGCCTCGAAGTCGCTGCTCATCCCGGCGGAGACCACGCTCGCAGCGTTGTCGATCGCCCGGACCGTCTCGCTGACCCGGGCCAATCGCGCAAACGCCTCGTCGGGATCAGCACCGAGCGGAGCGACCGCCATGACGCCGGCCAGCGTAAGACCGGCTGCGGCCATGAGCTGCTCGGCGAGCGGCACCACCGCATCCGGGGCAGCACCGCCCCGTCCGGCGCCGTGGTCAGCGTCGAGCGAGACCTGGATCAGCGCCGAGACGCCGCGGCCGGCGGTCACAGCGGCGGCGCTGAGAGCATCGACGAGCTCCGGGCGATCGACCGAGTGCACGAGGTCGGCATATCCGACCACCGAGCGGCACTTGTTGCGCTGCAACCGGCCGACGAAGTGCCAGCGCAGCCCCAGCTCGGCCGATTGCTCGTGCTTGGGCGCAGCCTCCTGGTCGCGGTTCTCCCCCACATCGGTGACACCGAGCCCGGCGAGCAGCCGGACGTCGGAAGCCGGGAACGTCTTGGTCACGGCGATCAGCGTGACCGCAGCCGGATCGCGACCCGACCCGGCGCATGTCGTGTCGACCCGGGCACGGAAGTCGGCGAGGTTGGCCGCGAGCTCGGCGCGACGCGCCTGCTCGTCCACCTCGGGCTCAGCCATGTCGAGCTCCGAGCGCCGCGTTGTCGTGCCGCCGGCTGAGCATGACGACGCCGGCGAACCGGCCGGTAACGCCGTCGCGCCGGTAGGAGTAGAACCGTTCGTCGGTCAGCGTGCAGATCCCGGTCTGCACGACCTCACCGACACCGGCCCGGCGAAGGACCTGCTCGGCGCCGGCCGGGAGGTCGAGCGACGGCGTTCCCGCTGAAGTCGTGGCTGCGCTGCCGGGCACCTGGCGCGCCACCTCCTCACGCATCTCGGCCGGAACCTCATAACACCGGCCACAGATGGCCGGGCCGATGACCGCGCGGCAGTTGGTGGCACGTGCGCCATTGGCCGTCATCTCCGCGAGAGTGGCCTGCAGGACACCGGCCGCCAATCCACGCCGGCCGGCATGCGCCGCGGCCACGACACCTCGCTCGGCATCCGCGAGCAACACCGGCAGGCAGTCGGCGGCCAGCACGCCGATCGGCGTCTCGGGCACTGCGGTCACCAGCGCGTCGATGCCTGGCGCGCCGTCTCGGCTGATCGGGACTCGCCCGGCCATCGCCGCGTCGACGGTGAGCACGCCGGTCCCGTGCACCTGCTGCGGGAAGCTGACCGAGCCCGAGCGCAATCGCTCGGCGAGCACGTCACGGTTGGCCATCACATTGCTCGCCTGGTCCTCGACGTGCAGGGCGAGGTTGAGCTCGGCCCACGGATCGGTGCTGATCCCGCCGTAGCGGGTGGTGAAGAACCCGACGACGCCGTCAGGCAACCCGGCGTCGAGCAGCCCGAGCACCGGGCTACTTCAGGAAGTCCGGGACATCCAGGTCGTCGGCGTCGTCGAACACGATGGTCCGCCGCGGCGGCTCGGGCCGACTCGCGGCTCTCGCCGGCACCGGCGTACGCGCTGGCGCCTGCTCCTCCGGAGCGCGCTCCGGCGAGCGGTCGAACTCCAGCGGTGCGTCGTCGCTGGGCCGCGCCGCGCGCGGCTCGCGGACCTCGGTACGCCGGGGCTCGAAGACCCGGGCACGCGGTGCGCCGCCGTCGAAGCCCGCGGCGATGACGGTGACCCGGACTTCGTCGCCGAGCGCATCGTCGATGACGGCACCGAAGATGATGTTCGCGTCCGGGTGGGCGGCATCGGCGACCAGCTGTGCCGCCTCGTGGATCTCGAACAGACCCAGATCGCTACCACCGGACACGTTCATCAGGACGCCGTGGGCGCCCTCGATCGAGGCCTCGAGCAACGGACTCGCGATCGCGCCTTCCGCGGCGACGATCGCCCGGTCGTCGCCACGCGCGGACCCGATGCCCATCAGCGCCGAGCCGGCACCGGACATCACGGACTTCACGTCGGCGAAGTCGAGGTTGATCAAGCCGGGAGTGGTGATCAGGTCAGTGATGCCCTGGACACCGGAGAGCAGCACCTGGTCGGCTGAGTGGAACGCGTCAAGAACGCTTACCCGCTTGTCGCTGATCGAGAGCAACCGGTCGTTCGGAATCACGATCAGCGTGTCGACCTCCTCGCGCAGGGAAGCGATGCCCTCCTCGGCCTGTGAGCTGCGCCGCTTGCCCTCGAAGGAGAACGGGCGGGTGACAACACCGATGGTGAGCGCGCCGAGCTCGCGGGCGATCCTCGCGACCACCGGGGCACCACCGGTGCCGGTGCCGCCACCTTCGCCGGCGGTGACAAAGACCATGTCGGCGCCCTTGAGCACCTCTTCGATCTCTTCGGTGTTGTCGTCGGCGGCCTGCCGCCCGATCGAGGGGTCGGCGCCCGCGCCCAGGCCTCGGGTGAGCTCGCGGCCGATGTCGAGCTTGACGTCGGCGTCGCTCATCAACAGCGCCTGTGCATCGGTGTTCACCGCGATGAACTCGACGCCCTTGAGGCCGACCTCGATCATCCGGTTGACGGCGTTGACGCCGCCACCGCCGATGCCGACCACTTTGATCACGGCGAGGTAGTTCTGTGGTGCTGCCACGAGTAGTGCCTTCCTTCGGTTGTGCTGAGCGGTAAGCGCTGGGCAGGCCGCACCGCCGACGACCCGGGGAAGGTGTCGTCGACCAGTGCGGCCTGAGCTGCCCAGCGACCCGTTCAGGCCACCTGCTACAACTCTCACCCTCAACTAGACGGTTGTTGATTGGTCGCGTTGGGTCGCATTGAGGTGCAGGGACAGTAGTCATTCGCCGTCTGAGAGGTCAAGGCGAGTCGAGTGATCCCTGCGTAATGATACAGAGATTCGTTTCGGACAAAGTCTCGACCTCACCGTCAACCCTAGCGCTGGTGAGCGTGAAACAGCTCGATTCAGCGAGATGTCGGGAGGGCGAGCAGATCGAGCACCGCGGGGCCGATCATCGTGACGTCGCCCGCTCCGATCGTGATCACGACGTCGCCCGAACGCGCCAGTCCGGCCACCAGCGAGGGCACCGCGGCCCACGACGGCTCGAATTGCACCTGGCCTGCCGGCAGCGGCACCCGGGCCGCGATCAGGGCTCCGGTCACGCCCGGCACCGGATCCTCGCGGGCGGCGTACACATCCATGACAACGACCAGATCAGCGGCGCCGAGCGCCGCGCCGAATGCGTCGGCGAAGGTCGCGGTCCGGCTGTACAGATGCGGTTGGAAGATCGCGATCACCCGGCCGTTGCCGGCAACCCCACGGGCCGCGGCAAGCGCCGCCGTGCTCACCTCGGTCGGGTGGTGCGCGTAGTCGTCATAGACCCGCACTCCCCCGGCCACGCCTTTGAGCTCGAACCGTCGCCGGACCCCGGCGAAGCCGGCGAGCCCCTTCGCCATGTCACCGAAAGGCAGCCCGAGCGCGAGGCCGAGCCCTAGTGCGCCGGCCGCGTTGACGGCGTTGTAGGCGCCCGGCACTGCCAGCTCCACGCGGCCCAACCGCCGGCCTTCGGCGACCAAGTCGAACGAGGACCGGCCACCGGCCAGAACGAGTGAGTCGACCCGCACGTCCGCGCTGTCGGACCGGCCGAACGTCCGGACCCGCAACCCGCGCTCACGGGCGGCGGAGACAAGACTGCTTGACCCGGGATCGTCGGCGCCGAGCAGCACGACACCGCCGGGATCGATCCGGGCCACGAAGGCCGCGAACGCCTCGCCGACCGCGGCCGGGTCGCCGTAGTTGTCCAGATGGTCGGGCTCGACGTTGGTGATGACGGCGCCCTGGGGCGAGAGCAACAGGAACGAGCGGTCGCTCTCGTCCGCCTCGGCGACGAAGAACTCGCCGGTGCCGTGATGGGCGTTCGAGCCAGGCTCGTTGAGGTCGCCGCCGATCGCATAGCTCGGGTCGCGGCCGCAGGCGTGCATCGCGACGGTGAGCATCGAGGTCGTGGTGGTCTTGCCGTGCGTGCCGGCGACCGCCAGCCCGATCCGGCCAGCCATGACGGACGCCAGCGCCGCAGCCCGTGGCAGCACCCGGCGCCCGAGCGAACGAGCCGCCTCGAGCTCGGCATTGGTCGGGCGGATCGCACTCGAGACGATTAGCGTGTCTATCGCCTCGATGTGCGCCGGATCGTGCCCGATCTGCACAACGGCGCCCAGCGCGCGCAGCGGGGCGAGCACGGTCGACTCCTTTGCGTCGCAGCCGCTCACCGACACCCCTCGGGCCAGCAGGATCCGGGCGATCCCGCTCATCCCGGCGCCGCCGACGCCCATCAGGTGGACCCGCCCGAGCCGGTCGGCCGCCGGGATCTCCCCGACGGTCTCGACCAGGCTCATCGGCCGGCCGCCGATCGAACCATCGAGGCAAGCTCACGATCGGCGTCGAGCCGGCCGAAGCGGGCCGCGGCAGTGCCCATCTGCTCGCAGCGTGGCGGGTCAGTCAGCAGAGCGAGCAGGTTGGCCCGCAGCCAGGCGGAGGTGAAGGCCGCGTCGTCGACCAGCAGCGCGCCGCCGGCGGCTGCCACCGGCTCTGCGTTGAGCCGCTGCTCGCCGTTGCCGATCGGCAGCGGGACGAACACCGCCGGCAGCCCGAGCGCGGTGATCTCGCTCACCGTGTTGGCGCCGGCACGCCCGATGACCAGGTCAGCGGCGGCGTAGGCCTGCTCCATCCGGTCGACGTACTCCACTACGACGTACGCCGGCTGACCGGGCGCCCGCTCGGGCCGGAAGTTCTTGCCGGCACCGCAGATGTGGAGCACCTGCACCCCGAGGTCGCCAAGATCGTCGGCGATCTGGGGCACCACGTCGTTCAGCCGCTGGGCGCCGAGCGACCCGCCGAAGACCAGCAGCGTCCGGCGCTCCGGTACGAGACCGAACGACAGTCGCGCCGATACCCGACGCGCGCCTCGGTCCAGGCCGCTGATCTCCTTGCGCAGCGGCAGGCCGGTGCGCCGGGCGTGGCGCAGCGCGGTGCCGGGGAAGCTCACCGCGACCGATTGGGTCAGCCGGGCGCCGAGCCGGTTGGCAAAACCGGGGCGACTGTTCTGCTCGTGAACGACAATCGGGACCCCGGCACCACGCGCGGCGAGATACGCCGGCGCCGCGACGTAGCCGCCGAAGCCCACGACGACGTCCGCACCGACCCGGTCGATCGCGGCCCGGGCGGCGCGAACCGCGCGTCGCAGGTCGGCAGGCATCCGCAACGCGGTCAGCGACGGCCGGCGCGGCAGCGGCACCCGCGGGATCTCGTAGAGCTGGTAGCCGCGCGCCGGCACCAGCCGTGACTCGATCCCGCTCAGCGTGCCGAGCGCGAGAACCTCGGTGGTCGGGTCATCGGCAACCAGCCGATCAGCCAGCGCCAGCAGCGGGGAGACATGGCCCGCGCTCCCACCCCCGGCGAGCAACACGTTCATGACCGACACCCTGTCACCCGAGCCCCACAGATCTTCAGGCCGACGACCAGTTTTACGGCGTGTCGGCGCCGAACCGCCAATCAGGCCGACGATCACTCGCGGACCGGTCGGTACTAGCGAGTCCAGGCCAGGCGGGGCAGCCAGCGACCGCGGGCCGCCTTGCGGGCCGCGAGCGCCCTGGCTGTCGCCGGCTCGCGGCGCGCGAACGAGATCAGCATCCCGATCCCGAACATAGTGGGAACCAGCGCCGACCCACCGAAGGACACCAGCGGTAACGGGATCCCGGTGATCGGCAGCAGCCCGACGACCGCGCCCATGTTGACCAGCGCCTGGCCGAGCAGCCAGGCGGTGACGCCGGCGGCCGCGAGCTGGCTGAACCGGTCGGGGCAGCGTTGGGCGATCCGGATCCCGGCGTACCCGAGCAGCGCGAACAGTCCGAGGACGAGCAGTGTGCCGAGCAGCCCGAGCTCCTCGCCGATGATCGCGAAGATGTAGTCGGTGTACTGGTTGGGCAGGTAGCCGAACTTCTCCCGGCTGGCCCCGAGGCCGAGCCCGAACCAGCCGCCGGAGGACAGTGCGTAGAGCCCCTGACAGGCCTGATAGCCGATGTTCTGGGCGTGCCCGGTCGCGCAGGGGTTGCGGAAGCCGGTGATCCGCTGCAGCCGGTAGGGCTCGGTGACGGCGAGCCCGCCGAGCGCGACCCCGAGCGCGACTCCGATCTTGGCGAACACGCCGAGCTGGGCGCCCGCGGTGAACAGCAGCGCCAGCATCACCACGATCAGCACGATCGTCGTGCCCATGTCCGGCTGGGCCATCACCAGCAGCCCCATCGCGAGCGCGATCGGCACCAGCGGTACCAGCAGATGGCGGGTCTCGTCGAGCCGCTTCTCCTTGCGGGCCAACAGATCCGCGCCCCAGAGCACAAGTGCGAGCTTCGCCGGCTCGGAGGGCTGGATCTGCAGGCCGCCCGGTAGCGCGATCCAGCGGGTCGCCCCGGAGACGTTCTGGCCGATCCCCGGCACCAGCACCGCCACCAGCAACGCAAAGGACAGCAGCAGCAGCGGGTAGCCGAGCATGCGGTAGGCGCGGACCGGCAGCCTGGCGCCGATCCACAGCGCCGGCAGACCGATGGTCATCCACACGCCCTGCCGCTCGGCAATCGTGAACGACGAGCCCGACGAGGTGTATGACGTCACGCTGGAGGCCGACAGCACCATGATCAGCCCGAGCGCGAGCAGCAGCGCGGCGGTCCCGATCACGATGTAGTAGGACGCCAGCGGCCGGTCCAGCAAGGCGAGCAGCGCCGGGCGAGTCGACTGCCGGGGCCGGGCCAGCCGGGTAACGCTGGCAGTACGCGCGTTGCCGGTGCGGCTCGCGCTTGTGGTCGGCGAGCTCATCGGTCGCGGGCGGCTGTTGCTCGCTCGGCAGCGGCGACGAACCGGTCGCCACGCTCGGCGTAATCCCGGAACATGTCCATGCTGGCCGCTGCCGGCGCCAGCAGGACGGTGTCGCCCGGCTGCGCGAGCCTGGCGGCCGCCGCTACTGCCTCATCCATCCCATTAGTGTCATGCGTATCGATCGTCACAACCGGCACATCCGTCGCGTGTCGCGCCAGCGCCGCGGCAATGTGGGCCTGATCCCGCCCGATCAACACCACTGCGCGCAGCCGAGCGGCGACGGTCGCGACCAGGTCGTCGACCGCCGCGCCCTTGAGGAGGCCACCGGCGATCCAGACCACCGAGTCGTAGGCCGCCAGGCTCGCGGCGGCTGCGTGCGGGTTGGTCGCCTTCGAGTCGTTCACCCAGACGACTCCCCCGCCGGTCGCGACGACCTCGTTGCGGTGACGTCCCGGTGCGTAGGCGGCGAGACCGGCGCGGATCGCCGCCGGCGAGGCGCCCTGCTGACTGGCGAGGGCGCTCGCGGCCAGCGCGTTCGAGACGTTGTGTGACCCTGGCAACGGCAGGCCAGCCAGATCGGCGAGCGGCACACCGTCACCTTCGACGAGGGCTCCATCGCGCACGCCGAACTCGCCGCGGCCGGGCTCGCCGACGGTGAATCCGATCCGGCGACTCGACGCAACGCTTGCCGCGATCGAACCGGCGTCGTCGAGGTTGACGATCGCGACCGCGTCGCCCCGCAGGATCTTCGCCTTGTCCTCGGCGTACGCCGCGAACGAGCCATGCCAGTCGGTGTGGTCGTCGGCGACGTTGAGCACGCTCGCCGCTGCGCACCGCAGGGTCGAGGACCAGTGCAGCTGGAAGCTTGACAGCTCGACGGCAAGCACGTCGTAGCCCGGCTGCGCCTGTACGACGTCGATCAACGGGACGCCGACGTTGCCGGCAGCGACCGTCCGCAGGCCGGCGGCTGTCAGGATCGACGCGAGCAGCCCCACCGTCGTCGTCTTGCCGTTGGTACCGGTGACGCCGAGCCAGTCCGGCGCACCGGGCGGCCGCAGCCGCCAGGCCAGCTCAGGCTCACCGATGACCTCGATCCCGGCATCGGACGCAGCAGCCAGGACCGGCTGATCCGGCCGCCAGCCGGGCGAGGTGACGACCAGCTCGACGTCGAGATCCGGCGTCGGCTCGCCGAGGCGGACCTCGGCGCCGCCGGCCCGCAGTTCGGCGGCCTGCTGTTGCAGCCGGTCCTCGGTTCGGTCGTCGACGACCATCACCCGGGCGCCTCGCTCGAGCAGCGCGCGGGCGACCGAGCGGCCGGACAGGCCGAGCCCGGCGACGAGGACGCGACGCCCGTCGTAAGCCTCGGTCACGACGTCGAGAGGAATGCCGCGTAGAACACGCCCAGTCCGAATGCGACGGCCAGCCCGGCGATGATCCAGAACCGGACGATGACGGTGTTCTCGTTCCAGCCAGCCAGCTCGAAATGGTGATGGAACGGCGCCATGTTGAACAATCGGCGGTGCAGCCAGCGGAACCCGGCAACCTGGATGATCACCGAGAGCGTCTCGATCACGAACAATCCGCCCAGCACGATCAGGAGCAGTTCGGTCCTGGTCGTGATCGCGATCCCGGCGAACAACCCGCCGAGCGCCAGCGATCCGGTGTCGCCCATGAAGATCCCGGCGGGCGGCGCGTTCCACCACAGGAAACCGAAACAGGCGCCCATCGCCGCCGCGGCGATAATCGTCAGATCGAGCGGGTCGCGGACTGCATAGCAGTTGTGGATCGGATTGGTCACGCAGTTGTTGCGGAACTGCCAGTACGCGATGATCACGTACGCGCCGAACACCATGCACGAGGTGCCGGTCGCCAGCCCGTCGAGACCATCGGTGAGGTTCACCCCGTTCGAGGTCGCGGTGACCATGAGGTAGGCCCACACCACGAACCCGATTGCGCCGAAGTCGAGCGCGTAGTCGCGGGTGAAGGACAGGTGGGACGATGCCGGCGCCAACCCATGGACGTTGACGAAGTGGGTCGCAAGCACCCCGAAGACGATCGCGACGGCAGCCTGCCCGGCAAACTTCGCGGTCTTGGTCAGGCCGAGGCTGCGCTGCTTGCGGATCTTGATGAAGTCATCGATGAAGCCGACGAAGCCCAAGCCGGTCATGAGAAACAGCACCAGCAGACCGGACGCGGTCACGCCGCGCAGGAAGACCAGGTGGGCCACCAGATAGCCGAGCAGGATCGCCGCGATGATCACGGTGCCACCCATCGTCGGCGTCCCCCGCTTGGTGTGATGCGTGGTCGGGCCGTCGTCACGGATCAGCTGGCCGTAGCCCTTGAGCCGGAAGCCCTTGATCGCAAATGGCGTGCCGACCAGCGACACGATCAGTGCCACCAGCGCAGCAACGAGGACGTTTCTCACGGCACGACCGGCTCACCGGCGCGCTGGTCGCTGGCCAACAGCCCTTCCGCCACTTCCCATAGCCGCAGCGCATTGGAGGCCTTGACCAGCACCACATCGGTCGGCAACACCTCGGCGGCCAGCAGCTGCGCCGCCGCGGCGGCGTCGGCGGCAAGGTCGACGGAGCCGCGCCAGCCGCTCACCGAGTGCGCGCCGGACGCAACCCGACGGGCCGGCTCACCGACGACGACCAGCCGGTCGACGCCGAGTGACGCGGCCTGCCGCCCGACCTCGGCGTGCAACGCGGCCGAGTCGCCGCCGAGCTCGCGCATCTCGCCGAGGACCGCCCAGCTCGACCCGGTCCGGCCGGCCGCGAGGACGGCCAGTGACTCGAGCGCTGCGCGGACCGACTCCGGGTTTGCGTTGTAGGCGTCGTCCACGACCAGCAGGCCGTCGGGACGGGTGCCGACTTGCATCCGGTGGGCACTCACCGCGGTCACCTCGCCGAGCGCCTCGGCGATCTCCGCCAACCGCATCCCCTCGGCGAGCCCGACCGCCGCGGCCGCGGCCGCGTTGCTCGCCTGATGCGCACCGCTGAGCTGCAGCCTCACCTTGACCGCGCCGTCAGGGGTCGCCAGCCGGAACCGAGGTCGGGCCGCGCCATCGAGCTGGAGCGACTCGATCCGAACGTCAGCGTCCGGTGAATGCCCGAATCCCACCACTCTCGCGTCGGTGCGACCACGCATCGCGGCGACCAGCGGATCGTCGACGCACAGCACCGCCAGACCATCGGGCGCCAGCGCCTCGACCAGCTCACCTTTTGCGGCGGCGATCGCCTCCCGGGAGCCGAACCCGCCGAGATGGGCACTCCCGACGTTGAGCACCACGGCGACGGCCGGCCTGGCGATCCCGCACAGGTACGCGATATGCCCGACCCCTCGCGCGCTGTATTCACACACCAGATGGCGGGTCGACTCTTCGACGCCGAGCACGGTCAGCGGCAGCCCGACCTCGTTGTTCAGCGACGCCTGAGCGGCAACCGTCTCGCCCAGTCGCTCGCGGCCGTGTGTCAGCATCGCCGCGATGATGTCCTTCGTCGAGGTCTTGCCCGACGAACCGGTCACCCCGATGACGCGGCAGTTCGTCGTACGACGAAGCACCCCGCCGGCCAGGAAGCCCAACGATCGCAGTGTGTCGTCGACCATGATCGAAGGGCCGTCGACCGGCCGGCCGGCGATCGCGGCCACCGCGCCACGACGGTAGGCGTCACCGGCGTACAGATGGCCGTCGGTGTGCTCGCCGGTCAGGCAGACAAACAGTGAGCCGGCGGTGCATTGCCTCGAATCAACCACGACCGGGCCGGTGACCCGGGTCTTCTCGACCAGTCCGTCGAGCCGGCCACCGGTCAGCGCGGCGACGTCACCGACGCTCATCGGGATCATCGCGCGCTCCCTGCGAGATCCGCCGCGATCGCCGCTTGCACCACGACCCGATCGTCGAACTCGATCACCGTTCCGGCGATCTCCTGACCTTGCTCATGACCTTTGCCGGCGACTACCACGACGTCACCGGCTCGCGCCTGCTCCACTGCCAGCCCAATCGCCGACCGCCGATCCGGCTCGACCACGACGTCGCTGCCGGCCGGCAGGCCGGCTCGCATCGCCGCGATGATCGCGTGGGGGTCTTCGGATCGCGGGTTGTCATTGGTGAAGATCGCGAGGTCGGATCCGATTGCAGCAGCGGCACCCATCGCCGGCCGCTTCGCTCGATCACGGTCGCCGCCACAGCCGATGACGACGAGAACCCGACCCTCCGGTGCGGTCAGCCGGCGCGCATCCGCGAGCAGGGTGGCCACCGCCTCCGGAGTGTGGGCGTAGTCGACGAGAACGACGTAGGGCTGACCAGCGGCGATCGGCTCCATCCGGCCGGGGATCGACGAGAGCGACGCAATGCCGTTGCGGGCATGGTCCGGGTCGATTCCCGCCGCAACGAGCGTGACATAGGCAAGCGCGGCGTTGGTCAGATTGACCATGCCGATCAGGCCACACGCCACCTCGTGGTGGTTGCCGTCGGGGTCGACGAGGCGGGTCTGCCCTCCTGCCGCGCCCGCATCGACGTCGTCGAGTCGGCGCCAGTCGGCATCCGGCGTCCGGCCGGTCGTGATGACAGGGACCGTCGCGGTCTTGGCAAGCTCCCGACCCCACTCGTCATCAATGCACACGACTGCCCGCCGGGAGTGACCCGGGGTAAACAACTGCGCCTTGGCGGCGAAGTAGTCGGCCATGTCGTGATGGAAGTCCAGATGATCCTGGGACAGGTTCGTGAAGGCCGCGAAGTCGAACGTGATCCCGTCGACCCGGCCGAGTGCGAGCGCGTGGCTGGAGACCTCCATCGCAACTGCGTCAACCGCCCGCTCCCTCATCAGTGCGAACAACGCCTGCAGATCGGTGGCCTCCGGCGTGGTCCGCGCGCTGGCCATCGCCTCTCCGTCGACGCGGGTCTCGATCGTGCCGACGAGCCCAGTACGCCGGCCGGCGGTGCGCAGGCCCGCCTCGAGCAGATAGACCGTGGTGGTCTTGCCGTTGGTGCCGGTGACCCCGAGCACCAGCAGCGCGGCCGACGGGTCGGCGTACACCCAGGCCGCCGCAGGTCCCATCGCGGCGCGCGGGTCCGGGACGACCACGACCGCCGCCGGGTGCGCCTCGACGGCACGGTCCTCCGACGCCGGGTCGGTCAGAACCGCCACCGCACCGGCATCGATCGCAGCCGCGACATGGTCGATTCCGTGCGACTGCTCGCCGGCGCGCGCGATGTAGAGGTCGCCGGCCCGCACCAGCCGGGAGTCGTGGGTGACACCGGTGACGACGGTCATCGGGTCGCCGTCGATCCGGCTGCCGGGCAGCCGGTCAAGGAGCGCTCCGAGGTGCTGCGGAGGCACGGTGTGGGGTCGCGGTGGCAGGTCAGGCATCGCGAGGCACGCTACCTGCCCGCGTGCCGCGGACGGCTCCACTGCCGGGTTGTGCGGCGCGAGTCGTGGACGTCGCTCACCAGGTGAGGCGTGCTTTGGGGGCCTTGGTGAAGGTCGGTGCGATGTGCATTGTCTGCAACGCGAAGCTCATCACGTCGTGGAAGACCGGCGCCGCAACCTGGCCGCCGTAGTAGCCGCGCACCGGCTTCTCGAGCACAACTTCGCAGACCAGTTGCGGCTTATCGGCCGGCGCCATCCCGACGAACGTCGCGTCGTATCCGGAGTAACCGCCGTGGCCGTTGGCCTGCGCCGCGGTGCCGGTCTTGCCGGCGATGCGATAGCCCGAGATCCGCGCCAGCGGACCGGTGCCTTCATCGGTCGTCACCGTCTCGAGCACATTGCGCATCTGCTCCGCCACGTGTGCGCTGACCACTCGGCGGCGAGCCGGCGCCGGCGCCGGCTGGAAGTGGTTCTTGCCGCTGACCGTGCCGGTCACGATGTTCGGAGTCACCCGAACGCCGCCGTTGGCGATCGTGGAATACAGGCTCGCGACCTGCATCGCGGTCACGCCGATCCCCTGTCCGAATGCCAAGGTCGGCAACGTCGTGCCTGACCATTGCGAAACCGGCGTCAGCAGGCCCTGGCCGTCACCCGGCAGTCCGACACCGGTCGGCTGCCCGAACCCGAACTCCCTCAGGTAGCTGTAAAGCCGTTGCGGCCCAACCCTTTCGGCCACTTTGATCGCGCCGATGTTGCTGGACTCCGCGAGGATGCCGGTAAGGGTCAAGTGCTCTGTCGCGTGGCTCTCGGCGTCGTGGAACGTGCTGCCGCCATAGTCGTAGCTGTTCGGAATCACGAACTTCGACGTCGGCGTCACCAGCTTGTGTTGCAGTGCCGCTGAGACCGTCACGGTCTTGAGCACGCTGCCCGGCTCATACACATCAGTGACCGCTGGATCGCCGAGCTCGTTGTTGGTCGATGCGTTGATGTCGTTGGGATTGAAGCCTGGTGCGACCGCGAGCGCCAGGATCTGACCGGTGCTCGGGTTCATCACGATCACCGTGCCCGCCTTGGCGTGGGTCGCCTTGACCTGCCGGCTGATCGCCTGCTGAGCCTCGAACTGGATGTCGCGTTGCAGCGAGAGCCGAAGCGTCTCGCCGGCCACCGCGGGCGTCAGTGATGTCGAGCCGTCGGGGATTTGCTCGCCATTGGCGCCGACCTGGTACGTCGACTTGCCGTTGTGACCGGCGAGCTGTTGCTGGTAACCGAGCTCGAGACCGCCGAGGCCCTGGCCGTTCGCCCCGAGAAAACCGATGACGTTGGAGGCCAACGTGCCATCCGGGTAGATCCGCTCGCTGGTATCCGGCGTCGTCAGGCCCGGAACCTTCGAGGCGAGAATCGACTGCGCAACGGCCGGCGTGACCGGTGTCGGGGTCAGCAAGGCGTACTCGGTGTGGACCTGAAGCTGGGCAAGGATCGTGGCCGGAGCGCGGTGCAGCAGCGGGGCGAGCGTCGCGGCCGCCGAGGTCGGATCAGTGATCAGGTCGGGATCTGCCACCACATCCTTGGCATCCACGGTCGTCGCGAGCACGTGCCCGTTTCGGTCGGTGATCGACCCGCGGTCCGCGGTGAGGATGACGGTGTGCAGCTGCTGATCTTCGGCCGACGCGGCGTACGCCGCCCGGTCGAGACCCTGCAGTTGCACCAGCCGACCGCCGATCAGCGAGAGCACCATCAGGGTCACGATCATCACGGCGTTGAGCCGGCGACGCGGGCTCGGTCGCCGCGGTGGCCGGCGGCGCGCCGGCGGCGGCGGCGGGCGGCGGGTTGAGCCGTTGGACCGGCTCGTCGTCGCGCGAGCCGGCCTGGCGGACCGCGAGCGCGAAGGACGGGATGTCGTCGCCCGAGACGTCGTTGAACGGGCTGCTCCGGCGCGAGGCGACGTACTGCGCGGCGCCGCCGATCGCGACGTGGCTGCCTTGGCTGCCGACGACCTCGGCCCTGATGACCGCGGCGCCGCCGACCGAGCGCTGGCAGAGCGGGTCGTTGCGGCTCGAGCGCGTGGGGTCGCTGGGGTGCGAGGCGTAGCTGTCCCGCTGCGCGGCTGACCCGAGCCGGAGCGGCTGTGCTGCTGACCCGAGCCGGAGCGGCTACGCGGCCGTGGCGGTCCGGCCTCGGCGCTCATCGCCCCGCCGTGTGGTGAGTCGGCGGTTTCCCAGCCCCACCACCGGTCTTACCGGCCTTAGGGGTCTTCGAGGTGGTCCCGGTCGTACCGGGCTTCGGCGTTCCGGTCGTGCCCGGCTTCGGCGTTGTCCCCGCCTTGCCGGTCGTGCCGGTCGCGCCTGCTGTGCCCGTTGTCGTCGTCGTGGTCGCCGTGGCTTTCGTTGACTTCCCCGTGGTTGTGGCGGTGGTCGAGGTCGCCGTCTTGGCGGTCACGGTCTTGGTGGTCGTGGTTTTCGCCGCCGGCGGAGCCGGCGGTGGGACGGACACCCCGGTCTGAGTGCCGATCGCTCGACCGTCGTGCAGCCGCCGGTACGACCCGACGCTGGCGGGCACCATGCCGAGACCGGCCGCGCTCTTCTGCAGCGCCTGGGGCGCCGAGTCGGCGTCGACCTTCTGTTGCAGGTCTTGCTCCTGATTGGTCAGTGTCGCCAGCCGCTGCGAGAGCGCGGTGGCGCGAAACCCGTCCTGCGCGGCGACCATGTGCAGCAGCAGCACGGCGACCAGACCGGCCACCAGCACCGCACCGACCAGAATCACGAACGGCAACCGCCCAGCAGTGGTTCGCGGTCGTTGCGAGATCAGCACCAGTCTCGGTCGCGGCAACCCGACGGGGCTGTGCTGCCGCGGGGTGCGCGGCGAGAGCGTCGGCGGCAAGGCTGCGGTTCTGGTTGCCGGTGCGATCGCGCTCATAGGTGCGCCCGGTCCTCGGTCATGCTGCCTCCCGGATTCGTTCCACCGCGCGCAACCGCACCGAGGCAGCGCGCGGGTTGTCGGCGATCTCGGCGTCACTGGCTGCCTCGGCGCCCCGGGTCAGCAGCCGCAGCTGCGGCTGGGCGTCATCGGGGATGACAGGTAGGTCGGGCGGCGCGCTCGAGGTTGCACCAGCCGCGAGCGTCTGCTTGACGATTCGGTCCTCCAAGGACTGGTAGGCAAGGACAACCAACCGGCCGCCGAGTCGCAACGCGGTCACGGCCGCCGGCAGTGCGCGCTCCAGCGCGCCGAGCTCGTCGTTGACCTCGATCCGCAGCGCCTGGAACGTCCGCTTGGCGGGGTGACCACCGGTACGCCGGGTTGCCGCCGGCACCGCGGCACGCACCAGCTCGGCGAGCCGCACCGACGAGGTCAGCGGGCTGACGGCGCGCTCCCGCTCGATGGCCTGAGCGATCCGGCGGGCGAATCGTTCCTCGCCGTACTCCCGAAGAACTCTGCTCAGCGCTGGCACTGAGTACTGGTTGACTACGTCGGCCGCGGTCTGGCCAGTCGTCGGATCCATCCGCATGTCGAGACTGGTGTCGCGGGAGTAGGAGAAGCCTCGCTCGTCGGCATCGAGCTGCATCGAGGACACCCCGAGGTCGAACAGCACGCCGTCGACCCGCTCGACGCCGGCGGCCGCCAGGACCGCAGGTAACGAGTCATACACGCCGTGCACCAGGATGATCCGGTCGCGATGCGCGGCCAGCCGGGCCTCGCTTCGGGCCAGCGCAGCCGGATCGCGGTCGATGCCGACCACTCGCAGATCGGGATGGCGGGCAAGCAGCGCCGCCGCGTGTCCGCCGAGTCCGAGAGTGGCGTCGACCACGACCGCCGAGGCGCCGCTGGCTATCGGTTCGAGCAGCTCCAGGACCCGGTCCAGCATCACCGGCACGTGCCGCTCGCCGCCGGGTCGGGCTGGATCGATCATCTGTTTCCTTTGCGGTGGGGCCTGGTGCGGGTGGTGGTGGTGAAATGTGCCGCCAGGTCCCTGCCGCCACGCCTGACGCCGGGGAAGGGACATCAGGAGCCGCGGGCAGGGGCCAAGCCGCACAGTCCGGCTGGGCGCGATCAGAAGATGCCTGGCACCTCCTCGGACAGGTTGGAGAACGCCTCTTCCTGGCTGGCCTCGTAATCGCCCCAGGTCGTGGCGTCCCAGATCTCGAGGTGGGTGTTCATGCCGACGACCGCGCAGTCGCGGTCGAGGCCGGCGTACTCACGCAGCGGCAGCGGGACGGTGACGCGACCCTGCCGGTCCGGCACCTCGTCGTGGGCCCCGGCGAACATCATCCGCTGGTAGTCGCGGGTGAGCTTGGCGGTCATCGGTGCATCGCGCAGCCGCTCGGTGATCCGGGTGAACTCAGCCGCCGGAAACACCCGCAGGCAGCGCTCCTGGCCCTTGGTGATCACCAGGCCGCCCGAGAGGTCCTCGCGGAACTTGGCAGGGAGAAACAGCCGGCCCTTGTCGTCCAGACGCGGCGAGAAGGTGCCGAGAAACATGCCCCGCCCCCCCACTTCGCCACCGGACTCCGGAGCGCCGCGGGCAGATGCCCTACTTTGCTCCCCATAGCGCGCCACCGTACTCCACTTCGCTCCCCTGTCAACCATTTGAACGGGTGATTCCCCCACTCGGCTGTTGATCACGAGTCGGTAGCGCTCGTCCCGAGTACCGGACGGCCGACCCGACGAGGTGCAAGACTGAGAGCCGGTTGAGAAGGACGGGGATGAGCTGCTGCCGGGAGACCGGCGGCTCGAGGAGGTGCCGGCGGTGACCCCAACGGCGGATAAAGCACGGTCAGGATCGGAACTGGAGCTGCGAGCCGTCGCCGCCGCAGGCACCCGGATCGTCGGTGCTGTCGACACCGTGATCGAGGGCAAGAGCGACGCGGTGCGGCTGGCCGTGACCGTGCTGCTGGCCGAAGGTCATCTGTTGGTCGAAGACGTGCCCGGCGTCGGCAAGACGATGCTGGCCAAGGCACTGGCCCGCTCGATCGACTGCTCGGTACGCCGGATCCAGTTCACTCCCGACCTGCTGCCGAGCGACATCACCGGCGTCTCGGTCTACAACCAGAACGATCGCGAGTTCGAGTTCAAGCCCGGGGCGATCTTCGCCAACATCGTCGTCGGCGACGAGATCAACCGGGCGTCGCCCAAGACCCAGTCGGCACTGCTGGAATGCATGGAGGAGCGCCAGGTGACTGTCGACGGCGTGACATATCCACTCGAGCCGCCGTTCATGGTCGTCGCCACCCAGAACCCGGTCGAGATGGAGGGCACGTATCCGCTGCCGGAAGCTCAGCGCGACCGGTTCACCGCCCGCATCGCACTCGGCTATCCGTCGATCGACGCCGAGCTGGAGATGATCGACACCCACGGCGCCGGCTCACCACTCGACGAGCTCGAACCGGTTTCGGACGATCTCGAGGTCGCCAAGCTGGTCAGCGCGGTCCGCACCGTTCACATCGCGGAGGCCGTCCGGCGCTACGCCGTCGACATCGTGACGGCGACCCGCAACCACCCCGACCTGCGCCTGGGCGCGTCGCCACGCGCGACGCTGCATCTGCTGCGAGCCGGCCGCGCGACCGCAGCTCTCGACGAACGCGACTACGTGGTGCCAGACGACCTGCAGACGCTCTCCGATGCGGTGCTGTCACACCGGTTGCTGCTCTCCGCCGAAGCACAGATCGCCCGACGCAGCGCCTCGGATGTGGTTGCCGACGTCATCGCCAGCGTGCCGGTGCCGGCCCGCACCGCCCGCCGACCGGCTTGAGCGCGCCCGACCTGGTGATCCAGCGGCCATGACAACTAGCCCCACTGCCACCCCGCCGAACGGCGGCACCACGCCTCGCGGTGCCGAGCACACGACGAGAGCCGGCCGGCGGCGGACCAAAGCGGTCGTGGACGGCGCGCTTCGGTCATTGACCCTGCGCGGTCGCTGCGTGCTGGCCGCCGGCGTGACGGCCGCGCTCGCCGGGCTCATCCTGCACGAACGCGACCTGTTCCGGGTGGCCTCACTGCTGATCGCCGCGCCATTGGTCGCCGTCGGTTTCGCGGCACGGACCCGGTTCCGGTTGACCTGCTCCCGCCGGGTCGACCCCGCCCGGGTGGCGACCGGCGATCGTTCCCGGGTGGTGCTGCGGATCGAGAACATCTCGCGACTGCCGACCGGTCTGCTGTTGATCGAGGACACCATCCCTTACCTGCTCGGTGGCCGGCCACGCGTCGTCCTCGATCGGCTCGCACCGAAACGCCCGATCGACGTCGGCTACCACGTCAGCGGTGAGCTTCGCGGCCGTTATCGCGTCGGCCCGCTCACGGTGCGGCTGATGGACCCGTTCGGCTTGTGCGAGTTGCCGCGGGCCTTCACCAGCACCGACACCCTGGTCGTCACCCCACAGGTTCTCGAGCTCCCGGCCGTCCAGCTCAGCGGTGAGTGGGGCGGCGCCGGCCACAGCACGTACCGATCGGTCGCCACGCACGGTGACGACGACGTCGCCACCCGGGAGTACCACCATGGCGACGATCTGCGGCGGGTGCACTGGCGGACAACGGCTCGCCGCGGCGAGCTCACGGTGCGTCGCGAGGAGCAGGCCTGGCAGAGTCGCGGCGCGGTGCTGCTCGACACCCGGCTGGTCGCCCATCGCGGCGACGGCCCGACCTCGTCGCTCGAGTGGGCGATCTCGGCGGCCGCCTCGATCAGCATCCATCTCGCCCGGTCCGGCTTCGAGATCCGCCTGGTCACCGACACCGGCCATGAGATCTCCTCGGCTGGCCTCGGTGAGTCGTCGTTCGACGGCAGCGTGCTCGACGTGCTCGCGGTCGTGAACCCATCGCCGAGCCGCAGCCTGCATGCTGGCATGAGTGCGGTACGCCGCCATGGCTCCGAGGGCCTGCTGGTTGCCGTCGTCGGGACCCTGACCCCGGAGGATGCTGAGAGCCTCGCGCGGATGCGAAGCGGCGGTGCCTCCGTCGGCGTCGCCCTGGTGCTGGAGACCGACACCTGGATCACCCAGTCGCCACAGGGCGCCGCGGCGACAGCGGCAGCGCACGACAAGACCTACCAGCTGCTGGCGCAGTCAGGCTGGCGCACGATCGAGGTGCACCGCGGCGACTCGCTGCCGCAGCTGTGGCCGCAAGCCGGGCGCGCGCGGGTCGAGCGGGTCCCGAGCTTCGCCGCCAGCCCGGCCGACCACTCGGCCGCGGTCGACGGCGGTGACGCGGCATGAGCACGCGTCCGGTTGGGGTGAGGCGATGAGCGCGCAGCTGCGGCTCTCGGCGTACGCCGCCCTTGCCACCATTGCAACCGCGACCTCGCTGATGTCGGTGTTCTCGAGCTCGGCGTGGGTGGTGCCGGTGATCGGCGCCATCCTGATCGTCTCGGGCAGCTGCACCCTGGTCCGCTACTCCCCGCTGCCGTCCGCATTCGAGCCGATCACCGCGGCGATCGCCGTGCTGTTGTGGGTCACCGCCCTCGATGCGCACTCGAAGGCGCACCTCGGCTTCATCCCCGGCCGCTTGGCACTGCGGCACCTCGGCCACGTCGCGCGCGGCGGATTCACCGAGATCCGCCGGCTGCCGACCCCGGCGCCGGCCCATCACGGACTGGTGCTGCTGACCGTCGTGGGCGTCGCCGCGGTCGCGCTGGTTGTCGACCTCATGACGGTGACGCTTCGGCGTGCGGCGCTCAGCGGCCTGCCGCTGCTGGCGCTGTTCACGATCTGCGCCGCTACCGGTCACCACGGCGTGGGAATCGTGCCGTTCATCCTCGGTGCTATCGGCTATCTGTGGCTGCTCTACGCCGACAACCGCGAGAAGGTCGCGCGCTGGGGCGCCGCCGTCGGCACCGGAAGCCGGGCCAGGCCCGCCTCTGCCTGGTCGACCGACGCCTCATCGGCACCGGCACCGGCATCGCTCGGCCGCCAGGTCGGCGCCATGGCGATCAGCCTCGGCATCCTGGTCCCGCTGATCATCCCCGGCCTGCACACCGGCATCGACAAGCACGGAACCGGTGGCGGCGGCGGTGGTGGCGGCGGAAGCGTGGTCACCTTCAACCCGATCGTGGCCGTCGGGGCAGATCTCAAGTCCAGCACGCCGGAGCCGGTCATCAGCTACCGGACCTCGACTCCCGACCCTGGCTACCTGCGGATGACCTCGCTCGATGTGTTCAACGGCTCGTCGTTCTCGGCCCACAGCCTCGAGGCGCCGTCCAGTGCCAGCGCCAGCGAGAACCTGCCCGTGACCGCCCCGGACGGTCCGATCGTCGTGTCCTCGATCAGCGTGTCACCGACGTTCTCCATCGACTGGCTGCCGATGGAGGCCACCGCCCTCGGGGTGAGCGTCGGCAACCAGTGGCGCTACGACCCCACGACCGCGACGGTCTTCTCGGCCCGGACCACCACCGAGGGGTTGACGTACACGACCCACAGCATCGCCGACGACCCGACGGCGGCCGAGCTCAACTCCGCCGAGGCACCGGCGAAGTCCGTGGCCGACGATCTGATCGTGCCGAAGGACCTCTCACCGTCGGTGCGCGAGCTGACCCGCACCGTCACGGCACATGCCGCGACCAGCTTCGACGCGGCGCTCGATATCCAGCGGTTCTTCACCACCGGGTCGCGCTTCACCTACGACACGAACGTTCCTACGGACAACAGCCCGAACGCACTCGCCGACTTCTTGCTCAAGAGCCGGAAGGGCTTCTGCCAGCAGTTCTCCACCGCGATGGCGGTCATGGCAAGGCTGGCCGGCATCCCGTCGCGGATCGCCGTTGGCTTCACCCGGGGCGCCAAGCAGCCGAACGGCAGCTGGCTGGTCACCACTCACGACGCGCATGCCTGGCCCGAGCTGTGGTTCCAGGGCTACGGCTGGATCGCCTTCGAGCCGACACCGCGCGCGGACGGCCAGGCGGTCACCCCGTCCTACGCGCGCGGCAAGCCGGGGAACAGCACGATTGGCCCGACTCAGCCCAGTTCCAACGCCTCGCACTCGCCGGGGATCATCGACGGCGAGCACCCGCCGGTCGGCGTCGGCAGCGTCGGTGCGCACCGCACCCAGGCCGGCGGCGGTTCAGGCCCGGTCAGTGGACCGGCGAGCGGACATGGCGAGCTCTACCTGCTCATCGGGCTGCTGGTGGTGGTGCTCCTGCTCCTGCCCGGCACCGCCCGCATCATCACCCGGGCGCGCCGCTGGCGCGCCATCGGTGACCCCGCGATCGGGTCGGCGGCGGCGTGGGCAGAGCTTCGCGACACCGCCATTGACCTGCGGGTGCCGTGGGAGGACGGCCGCACCCCGCGACAAGTCGCGGCGTCATTGTTGCGATCAGTCGGCGCCAGCGGCACGACCGCCGCGGCGCTGGGCAGGATCGCGCAGTACGAGGAGCAATCCCGTTACGCCGCAACGCAACCAGCCCTAGGTGGCGAGTTGCGCCGCGACGTCGACGTCATACGTTCCGCAGCGCGGGTGAGTCGCACCCGATCACAACGCGTCCTCGCGATCGTGATGCCACGCTCGACGTTACGGGTGCTCCGGCGAGGACTGTCTCGGGTGGGTGACGGGCTGTTCTGGGTCAGCCGGCTCGGCAGCCGCACCCGACTGTCAGCGGCTCGACCTCGGATGCGCTCAGCCGAGAGCTGAGCCGACGGCAAGGACCGTCGCGGCCGGCTCGGCGCTCTCGCGGTAGTCGTGCCGGGCAAGCTGTCGGTGAAGTCGATCGAGCGCAGCGGTCGCATCAGGTTGCGAATGGTGAATGCGCTCTCGACCAGGATCTCGGTCGGTGTCGCGCTCAGGTCGGACACGGCCGGCTCGGTGAGCTACTTCTCCAACTCCGGCAAAACGGTCAAGCTCAAGACCAAGCACGCCAAGCTGGTGACCGAAACCAGCCAGGGCAGCTTCGCGCTGAGGGCTGATGGCTCGCCAGCGACTTGAGCCAAGGCGAAGATGGCAGTGACGCTCACGTTTACCGGGCGAAACGGCACCCTGACAGTGGTGTCGCCGGCTCACTGAGCCGGCCGGCGGCAGATCGAGACCGGACCCACTAGGGCCCGTCTTGGCGACGCTGCCAGCGATCCTCGAGCCGCCGGACCACCGATCGCTTCGGGTCACCTGAACGCCGGGCCTGCTCGGGCTGGTGGTCGGTGCGACGTCGCGCCACCCGCCCGCGCGGCGCGGCGGAGCGGTGTCCCGTCATCCGCTGCCACGACGCAACGCCGAAGGAGACTGATCCCAGCATGACCACGAACCCTGCGACGCCGAGCGGGATCTCGTTGACGATGACGCCGGAAAGCAGCAGGCCCATGCCGATGACGAGTCCGATGAGCGCCCAGACAACCCGCCGGCGGTAGTGCGTGCGAACGTCGGTGCCCTGGTAAATGCTGGCAAACTTCGGGTCGTCGGCGTAGAAGGCCTGCTCGATCTGTTCGAGCAAGCGTTGCTCGTGCTCAGAGAGCGGCACGACGCCTCCTAGGCCACCTCGACACCAGCGGTGCGAGCCGAAACCTCGCGATGAGGGAACGTGCTCCTCAGGATACGTGCGGAGCGCAACACTGGACTACTAAATCTTAGAGTTCCCTCGCGTGAACTTTGCGCCCGGCTCCCGTTCGACCAAGGCGGCCGGCCGGACGGCGCCGGTTCCGAATCGCGCGGCGGCCAGATCGACCGCTTGTTCGGCGGCCCGCCACTCGTCCTCGCCGCCCGCCAAGGCGAGTTGATGCGGGATGTCTCCGGCCGCTGCGAGGCCCTCGACGCGCACCCCGACGAGGCGGATCAGCGCCTCGTCCTTGCCGAGCGCCTGGTGCAGCCCGCAAGCGGTGTCGTAGACGACCCGGGCGACGTCGGTCGGCTCGCGCAGTGTCCTCGACCGGGTGATCGTGGTGAAGTCGGCGAACCGCACCTTGATGCTGACGGTGCGCCCGACCAGGGCCGCGGCCCGAAGTCGGGCGGCACACCGCTCGGAGAGCCGGAGCAGCTCGCGGCGGATGATGGCGACGTCGTCGACGTCACGTCCGAAGGTTTCCTCCGCCCCGATGCTTCGATCCGGCTCGTTGGGTGTGACGTCGCGCGCATCACGCCCCCACGCCAAGGCGTAGAGGTGCGATCCGGCTGCCTGACCGACGGCGGCGATCAGGGTCGACTCCTGGCTTGCTGCGAGATCGCCGATGGTGCGAAGACCGAGTCGGGTCAGCGTCTCCTCGGTGCGCTCACCGACGCCCCACAGCGCGCCGATCGGCAGCGGATGCAGGAAGGTGACGACCGACTGATGCGGCACGACGAGCAGCCCGTCCGGCTTGGCCCGTGACGACGCGAGCTTCGCGACGAACTTGGTGCTCGCGACCCCGACCGAGCACGGCAGGCCCTGCTCGTCGGCGATCCGAGCCCGGATCAGCTCAGCGATCTGGCGCGGGCTGCCGAGCCGTCGGGCGGCGCCGGCGACGTTGAGGAACGCCTCATCGAGGGCGAGCGGCTCGACCAGCGGGGTGATCGAGCGGAACACCTCCATGACACCCCTGGACGCTTCGCTGTAGCGGGCGTGCTCGGGCTCGATCACGACCAGGCTCGGGCACAGCCGCCGGGCTCGACCCATCGGCATCGCGCTGTGCACGCCGAACGCTCTCGCTTCGTAGGTCGCGGCGAGCACGACCGCGCGCGAGCCGAGCCCGCCGACCACCAGCGGCAGACCTCGCAGCTCGGGGCGACTGCGGAGCTCGACGCTCGCGTAGAACGCATCCATGTCGGCGTGCAGCACGCTGCATCCGGTGTCGTCGCCGGGCAGGTCCGGGCGCACCCCGTCGCGCTGGAGCTGCCGCCGGCTCATCGCTGGTCGGCGAGGACGTGCAGTGCGGTCGCAAGACCGGAGTAGGCCGGGTCGCCCGATGCCGCCTGCTCGAGGGCGATGAGGTCACTGACCGCTTTCGGGTCGATGTCGAGCAGCGCGGCAGGCGCGATGTCTGCGAACACCCTGACCCCGTGTGAGGCCCGCGGCACCAGGCCGGCCTCAGCGATCAGCTCCTCAAGCTCGGCCATCGCGAACCTGCGCAGCAGCGGGTCGGTGCCGCCGGCGTGGCCGGCCGGGTCGGCGAGCAGATGGCGGGCTTCGGCGAGCCGGCCGGCAGCGACCCGCGCCACGACGGCAGCGATCCGGTTGGCAGCGAGCACGCTGGCGACACCGCCCGGCCGCAGGACGGCCGCCATCGCGGCGAGCGCGTCGCCCGGATCGTCGACCACCTCGAGAACGCTGTGGCAGACCACCGCATCGACGCTGGCCGCACCGAGCAGTTCGACCAGACCGCCGGCATCGCCCTGCACGCCACGGATCAGCGCGGAGGTTCCGGTCTCCGCGGCGCGGCGCTCGAGCGCAGCGAGCGCGTCCGGGCTCGGGTCGACGACGGTCACGAAGTAGCCGAGCTCGGCGAGCGGGACGGCGAAGCCGCCGGTGCCGCCGCCGATGTCGAGCACCGCGAGCACGTCGCACTCGGCCGCCCGCTCGGCCAGCGCGGCTCGCAGAATGTCCCAGACCACGGCGGTGCGCACCGCGGTGCGGGGACGCGCCCGATCGAGAGGCATGCAGCGAGCCTATTGGCGAGCCGGAAGGACCGCCGAGCTATTTGCCGCGCGTCGGCGCTCGATGTGGTGCAGCCGCCTACGCCGCATCGCCGGTGCTTGCGGTCGTGAGCGCCAGCAGGCCCAGCGCGGTCTCGATCAGCGCCACGAAAGCCATCGCGTCGCGCATCAGGTCGTCGGCTTCACGCCTGGTCACCGCGCCACGCAGACCGGCTTCGGCGGCGGCGCGCTTGTTGGCGCCAGCGGCGAAATAGCCGGCCCAAGGGTCCATCTCCGGCGCGACGCCGGCGAGCAACATCCAGACGCTGGTCGGACGGCGAGACTTGCCGTGGGTTGGCCTTGCCCGATCGGCAAGCAGCGCCGCCGCGGCCCGTAGCGCCGCGAGGTGGGCAAAGGCATAGCGCTCGAGCGGATCGTTGGTGGCCTGAGCCTCGCCCAGCACCCGGCGCGCGCCCATCAGCAGTCGCAGGGCGGCGGCCGGCGCGGTCGCGGCGGGCCGCAGCCGCGTCGTTGGCATGGTCGTTGTCGACCTACCGACGGTCGACCTACCGAGGGTCGACGTACCGACTGCCGCCATACCGCGAGTCGCCGGGCCCAGTGTCTTCGTCGCCATGTCTGACCTCCTGCGGTCTGTCTGGGCGGGTCGAGACCGGTGCTTCCCGGCCCGGTCCGACCCGCCTATCGAACATACGTTCGATTGATGCTGAAGTCAAGCCGCGGCGGGTGACGGGCGGGGACGGGTCGGTGAAGTAACGTCCGCTCGTGCATGCGCGCGTGGAGCAGGTCGCTGCCGCGCTGCGCGCCGGCGGTGCAACCGGCGAGATCCGGGAGCTGGACGCCTCGACCAGGACGGCCGTCGAGGCGGGCGCCGCGCTCGGCGTCGAGGTGGGCGCCATCGTCAAGTCGCTGGTGTTCACCGCGGACGACGAGCCGATCCTGGTGCTGGCGAGCGGGGACCACCAGGTCGACACCGCGGCGGTCGCGACGGTGCTCGGCGTCGCCCGGGTACGCCGCGCCGATGCCGACCTGGTCCGCGAGGTGACCGGGTTTGTTCTCGGCGGGGTCGCTCCGCTCGGCCACCCGCACCCGCTTCGAACCGTGATCGACACTCATCTGGCCGACTTCGCGGCGATCTGGGCCGCGGCCGGAACGTCACACGCGGTCTTCCCGACGACCTACGACGAGCTGCTGGCCCTGACGGGCGGCACGCCTGCCGAGGTCGGCGTGCGCACATGATCCGGCCCGCGCCGATCGACGCGGCGCAATTCGGCCGGCTGGCTGGTGAGGCAGCGAGCATCTACGGCGCCGCGATGAAGCGCTCCCCCGAGGTTGTCGTGCAACGACGTGACCTGATCGCGCTGCACGTGACCTACCGCGGGTTCGTCGCGGCCGGTGTGTTCGAGGCCGCAACCGGTATCGATGATGAGGCCGCGGCGCAGCTGATCGGGTTCGGATACGGCTATCAAGGTGCTGCCGGCCAGTGGTGGCACGACATCGTGGCCGGCGCACTCGGCCGGAACAACGCAGCCCGTTGGCTGCGTGACGGATTCGAGCTGGCCGAGCTTCATGTTCACCCCGACCATCAAGGCCGCGGCTACGGCCGGGCACTGCTGACCGACGTACTGTCACGGGCGCAGGCGTCGCACGCGGTGCTGTCGACGCCGGACGTCGAGTCACCGGCCCGGGCGTTGTATCGCTCGTACGGCTTCAGCGACCTGCGCTGTGAGTTTCGGTTCCCGGGCAGCACCGAGGGCTACGCCATCATGGGCATCGATCTGTGAGCTCTCGCTCGCGAGACGTCGTCGTCATCGGAGCGGGACACAACGGTCTGACCGCGGCCTGCTATCTGGCCCGGGCCGGGTTCGACGTCGAGGTCGTCGAGCGCGACACCGTGATCGGCGGCGCGGTGTCGACGGTCGAGCGCTGGCCCGGGGTGCGGGTCGACCGTGGATCGAGCATTCACGTAATGGTCCGTCACACCGATCTGGCCGCCGACCTCGGGCTCGCGGAGCTCGGTCTGGCCTACGACGATGTCGAGCCGTGGGCGGTGCTACCGCACCCCGACGGCTCGCTCCGGTTCAGCGCCGACCTCGATGAAACCGCGACCTCGATCGAGGCAGCGTGCGGATCGCGCGATGCCGACGCGTACCGCGCCTTCATCGCGGCCTGGACGCCCCGGACCAAGGCGTTTCTCGACGCCGGATCACGGCCACCGACCGCGGCCGGTCTTGGCCGCTTCGCACTGGCCGCCGGCCGAGGTCGTCGCGGCGGACCGGCAGCAATCGCACGGACGTTCCTGCAGCCGGCTGAGACCCTGCTGGCCGACACCTTCGCCGACGACCGACTGCGGGCGGCCCTCGGGTGGTGGGCGGCGCAGTCCGGCCCGCCCCCACACGCCGTCGGCACCGCGCCGATGGCAGGCAGCGCAGCGATGTTCCATCTGCAACGTGCCGGCCGGCCGCGCGGTGGCAGCGGCCGACTCAGCGACGCGCTGGCCGCGCGGCTGACGTCGTACGGCGGCGTCGTCCGCACCGGCGACGGTGCCGTTGCGATAGGCGCCGGGCCACTCGGACAGCGCTCAGTGACCACCCGGTCCGGAGAGCGGATCGGCTGTCGGGCGGTCGTCGGCGCCTGCCACGTCGTCGAAACCGCGCGGCTGGTCGGTGACGAACCGGCGGCCAGCAGGGTGCGGGTCGGGAACGGCATCGGGATTGCGGTGCGGCTGTTGACGAATGCCTTGCCCCGCTACGCCGTCGACGTCCCAGGAGTGCACACCGCGATGCAGCTGCTGGTCGAGAGCCCGGCACAGATCCGCGCGGCGTACGGCGATTTCCTGCGCGGCGAACCCTCGAGCGACCCGCCGATGATCGTCATGACGCCGTCAGCCACCGACCCCACGCTCGCCCCCGAAGGTCGACACGTCGTGACGGTCTGGGCGCAGTGGCATCCGCGAGACCTTCGCCGCGGCAGCTGGGCCGAGCGGCGCGGAGAGGTCGCCGACACGATCGTGGCCGCGGTCGACCGCTGGGCGCCGGGGCTGTCCGAGTCGGTCATCGACCGCTTCGTCCAGACCCCGCTCGACCTGGAGCGCGAGCTCGGCCTGCTCGGCGGCAACGTGATGCACGTCGAGACCGAGCTCGACTCGCTGTTCGCGTTGCGCCCACTGCCCGGCTGGGCCGGCTATCGCGCCCCTCATCCCGGGCTCTACCTCTGCGGCGCCTCGACACATCCCGGTGGCGGTGTCTGGGGTGCGAGCGGGCGCAACGTCGCGACGCTCGTCCAGCGCGACCTGAGCCGCCGATTCCGGCGTGCCTAGTGGTCCGTCTGCGATATCGGCTCACGGCGTCTGTGGCGCCCTTACAGAAGCTGATAGCCGATCGCACGACAGGCACGGGCAAGCGGCAGCACGAGCGCCGGCGCATCGAGCGGCAGGTGCGCCCACGGACCGGCCGGCATCGCGCCGCGCGCCGACTCCCACAGACACACCGCCGGCTGGCCGCGATCCATCGATGAGCGATACCACAAGCCGTCGATGTCGTCGTAGGCCTCGCGGATCTCCCTCGCCCAGGCCCGAGCCCGATCGCGGGCGCCGCTCGAGATCGCCTGGGAGGCTCCGGCGCGGGTCGGCCAGGTGCCGGTGAGATCGAGCAGGCGGAGCACTCGGGTCGATCGAAACACAACCAGCCACGGCCTTCCGGTATGCCGGTCGACGACCCGCGATGCCTGGAAGCTCTCCGCCAGGCAGGTCTGCAGCTCGACCGCGGCGTACAGCACGCCGCAGCCCGGTGCCGGTGCCGGCGTGCCGTCAGCGGTCGGCGGGTGCGGGTCGAACCGCGCGCTCGCGACCGGTCCGATCGTACGAAAATCGTTCCAGTTGCTGGGATATCGGCCACCCGAGAGGTAAATCCTCGCGAGTCCGGTCATCGGCGCGATCGCGACGATGTCCTCGTCGCGGCGGATGGCGTGCAACCGCTCCATCGGCGGCGGCCATGGGAACTTCGCCAAGCTGATCTAGTGTCCCGCAGAAGTTCGGCGGCTAATTCCGTCGCCCAAATGCGCGCTCACGGCGTTGTCGTCGTCGGTAGCACGACTACCGCACTCCTCATCCGCCTTGCGAGCGCACACCTGAACAACGGACTTATGCCACCAACTCCAGGCGCGGGACACTAGGCGATCACGTCGAGGGCGCGCGCGAGGGCGACGACGCGAGCCGGATCGCCACCGCCCGCCAGGAACTGTCGCGGCGTAAGTCGTCGCCGCGCCACCATCAGCTCGGGCTGAGGCGTCGCGAAGAATCGGGCGACCACGACCGGGTGCGAGCCGGCCAGGGCGGCAGCAACCCGCTCGATGCCAGGAAGCAGTGCCCGATCGGCGCCGAACTGGTAGGCCGGCAGCAGCCAGCCGCGTCGCTGCCGGATGCCGATCAGCTGATGTTTCGCGAGCCGGTGCCGCACCCGCGAGCCGTCGATGCCGAGCCGTACGGCGACGTCTGCAACGGTCAGCGCATCGGCCAACAGGACCGCGTAGGCCGCAGCGGACGACGCCCGCGGATCGGTCTCGCGTTGCCGGCGCTGGGCCAGATCCGCCTTCACGGCGCTCAGGGCTACCACCTCGTCCACGCTCAGCGCCCCGCGCGGATCGTCGACGCCCGGACCGCCCAGCTCGGCGAGCGACTGCTCGACCAGCTCGAGGAAGCGGGCTTCGCTCACCCGCAGGTTGTTTCGCGAGAGAACCTCGGTTAGTGCCGGCATTCGCACATCTTAGCGCAGTGTGCGCCTTCGTGCGCGACTAACCGGCGGACGTCGCGACTGTCGCGTGGTTCCAGACCATGCGGGCGACGTGCTGGATCGTGTCGATCCCGTAGTCCTCGCTGGCATCGTGCTGGGTGATCACGGCGATGAAGTAGCTCTTGCCGTCTCCCTTGACCCAGCCGATGCTGTTGACGGCCCAGCGATTGTGGTCCTCGGTGACCGGCAGCCAGCCGTTCTTGTTTCCCACGATCGCGTTGCTCGGCACGCCGCCATTGATCCCCCATCGCTGGTCGGACTCGATATGACGCATCAGCGTCCGTTGGAATTTGCGGCCCGATTTCGTGAGCAACGAGTTATGACGGAACAGCTCTCGGACCAGGTTGACCTGGTCGGCCGCCGACGTGGTCGTCAGACCCCAGTCCGCATTCGGGGTGGTCTGGGTCAGGCCGACCTCGGCGTTGTAGGCGTGGACCCCCGAGGGCCCGCCGTCGTCGTCCCACAGCTCGGTCGCAGAGTCGTTGTCGCTGTTCTCGATCATCGATGTCGCGGTCTCGCGCTGGTCCTCCGAGAGGTGACCGCCGGTTTGATGAAGCCGGGTCTCGAGGATGTCGACCTTCACGATGCTCGCGGTCCGACCGCGCAGGCTCGGATGGACAACAACGCTCTTTCGCGCCGTCCGGTCGTAGATCGCTACCGAGGCGGCCCCGTGCCTGGCCGCGAGGTAGGCCGCGATGTCCTTGCGGAGGGTCGCGAGACCAGCGTTGGAGGCGGCGTCCGCGGTCTCACTCGCGGTGACAGCGGGGTGGGACGCCGCTGCTTTTATTGGCTGCCGCGAGTGGGAGTGGGCGGGCAGCTGGGTCGCCAGCACGACGCCGACGGTGAGCGCGCTCGCTGCCGCCACCGTCGTTGCAAGCCGGCGCCGCCGGATAACTGCGGCTCGCGTCCGCCTCATTTCCGCGCTGCCAGGCCGAGCTGCTGATAGACCTCACGCGAGGACGTCGAGCGATTGAGGGTGATGAAGTGCAGCCCCGGCACACCCTCGTCGAGCAGTTGCTCGCAGAGCTTGGAGGCAACGTCCACCCCGATCGCGCGCACTGCGGCCGGATCGTCATGTACGCCGTGCAACCGCTCCGCTACGTCGGCCGGAAAGACCGCCCCGGACAGCACCGCGAACCGCTCGATCTGCGCCACGTTAGTCACCGGCATGATCCCTGGCAGGATCGGCACGTCACAGCCAGCGGCCACGACCCGGTCGCGAAGCCGCAGATAGTCCTCGGCCCGGAAGAACATCTGGGTAATGGCAAAATCGGCCCCCGCGCGGCACTTCTCGATGAAGAACTTGACGTCCGAGTCGAAGTCAGGAGACCGCGGATGCTTCTCGGGGAACGCCGCCACCCCGACACAGAAATCACCGATTTCGCGAACCAGCGCGACCAGCTCCGCGGCGTACTGCAGGCCCTCGGGATGGGCTGACCACTCCCCCTGCGGATCGCCGGGTGGATCACCCCGCAACGCCAACACGTTGCGAATTCCGGCCGCGGCATACTGACCGACGACCCGCCGAAGCTCGGCAACCGAGTGGTCGACCGCAGTGAGATGACCCACCGCCGTCAGCGTCGTCTCGGCAGCGATCCGCTCGGTGATCGACACGGTGTGATCGCGGGTCGAGCCGCCGGCGCCGTACGTCACCGAGACGAAGGTCGGCCGCAGCGACTCGAGCTCGCGAAGCGCCTGCCAGAGCTGGCGGTCCCCCTCGTCGGTCTTCGGCGGGAAGAACTCGAAAGAGAATGAGCGGTGTCCGCTCGCCAGCAGCTCACGGATCGTGGTGCGCGCGGCGGTACGACGATCGCCAAGCCGGTCGGTGGGAGCCACGGGCATGGCTCCAGTATCGACGATGGCCAATTCTGACGCGGTGATGCACGCACGCACGCCGTAGTGGATGCTCGATGTCGTGACCAGCGACCTACGTGAGCGCGTCGAGGCCGCACTGCGTGACTTCGTCTGTTCGGCGGTGGCGGAGCTGGACGAGATCGGCGACGAGCTCCGCCCGCTGACCGCTGCCGCAGCGGCGTTCGTGCTCGGCGGCGGCAAGCGGCTCCGGCCGGCATTCTGCTACTGGGGAGCGCGGGCGGTCGGCGCGCCGGACAGCGACGCGATCGTGCGGGCAGCCGCCAGCCTCGAGCTCCTTCAGGCCTGCGCCCTGGTGCACGACGATGTGATCGATCGCAGTGCGATCCGGCGTGGGAAGCCGTCGGTGCACGAGCAGTTCGGCGTGCTGCATCGCGAGCGGGACTGGGCCGGGGACGCGACAGGCTTCGGGGTCGCTGGTGCGATCTTGCTCGGTGATCTGTTCCTGGTGTGGTCCGACGCGATGTTCGCGGTCAGCGGGGTCGGTGAGGCGGCGCTGGCCCGGGCGCGACCGATCGGCAACGCGATGCGCGCGGAGCTGATGGCCGGGCAATACCTCGATGTCGTTGAGCAAGCACGCGGCGGCGGCTCGGTGCCACGCGCGTTGCGGGTCGCGCGATACAAAGCCGCTAAATACACCGTCGAGCGGCCGCTGCATCTCGGCGCAGCGCTCGGCGGCGGGCCTCCGGTCGCGTTCGACGCGCTGTCGGCATACGGGCTGCCGCTCGGCGAGGCGTTCCAGCTGCGCGACGACCTGCTCGGGGTCTTCGGCGATCCGGAGGTCACCGGCAAGCCGGCCGGTGACGACCTGCGGGAGGGCAAGCGGACCGTCCTGATCGCGCTCACGGTCGAAGCCGCGACATCGGCGGAATGTGAGGCATTGCAACGACATCTGGGCGATCCAGACCTCGACGACGCCGCCATCGAGTTAGTCCGCGACATCGTCACGACAGGCGGTGCCGCAGCGTCGGTCGAGGCGATGATCGCCGACCTGGTGGAAGCGGCTGTCGCGGCGCTCACGGGCGCCGATCTCGAACCGGTCGCCACCGAGGCGCTGATCTCATTGGCCGGCGCCGCCACCCGGCGCAGCGACTGACCAGCCTCGTGCGCACCGTCAGCGGACCAACCGATCACGTCGTCATCGTCGGCGCCGGGCTCGGTGGCCTGTCGGCCGCGCTCCGGCTGGCCGGGTGCGGCCGTCGCGTCACTGTCCTCGAGCGCGAGCTGGTGCCGGGCGGCCGGGCCGGCCTGCTGGAGATCGAGGGCTATCGCTTCGACACCGGACCGACGGTTCTCACGATGCCGGAGCTGTTCGCCGACGCGTTGGGCTGTGTCGACGAGTCGCTCGAGGACTGGCTCGACCTGCGGCGGCTCGATCCCGCCTATCGAGCGGTCTTTGCCGATGGCTCACACCTCGATGTCCTCGCCGACGTCGAGGCGATGGCCGAGCAGATCCAGGCGACCTGCGGCGCCGCCGATGCCGACGGCTACCGGCGCTTGGTCCGGTTCACCCGGGCGCTCTACGACCTCGAGCGACGCTCGTTCATCGACCGCAACCTCGACTCACCGCTCGATCTGCTCGGGCCGTCGCTGGCCCGGTTGATCGCACTCGGTGGCTTCCGCCGGCTCGCCCCGAAGATCGCTTCCTACGTCATAGACGAACGATTGCAACGAATTTTTACCTTCCAGTCGATGTACGCCGGGCTCTCGCCGTACGACGCCCTCGCGATCTACGCCGTCATCTCCTATCTGGATACGGTCGCTGGCGTGTGGTTTCCGGTCGGCGGGATGCACGCCGTGCCGCGCGCATTGGCAGGTGCGGCGACGAAGCACGGCGTCGAGCTGAGGTACGGCGTCGAGGTCACGCAGGTCGAGATGTCGGGCGCACGGGCGGTCGCCGTCCGCACCCGCGACGGTGACCGCATCCCTGCCGATGTCGTGGTGCTCAACCCCGACCTGCCGGTGGCCTGGCGCGAGCTGTTGCCGGTAACGGCACGATCTCGCCGAACCTCACGGCTGCGCTACTCGCCGTCCTGCCTGCTGTTGCTCGCCGGGTCGACGCTGCCACATGGCGAGCAGGCGCATCACACGATCCATTTCGGCGAAGCCTGGCGCTCGACCTTCCGCGAGCTGGTCCACGACAAGACTCTGCAGTCCGACCCGTCGCTGCTGATGAGCACGCCGACCGTCTCGGATCCGGGCCTTGCGCCGCCCGGCCGATCGTCGAGGTATGTGCTCGTGCCGACGCCGAATCTCGACGCCGACATCGACTGGGACAAGACCGGACCGAGATATCGCGACGAGATCGTCGGAAGACTCGAGCAGCTCGGCTATGCCGGCTTCGGCGCATCGATCGAGGTCGAGTCCGTGACGACGCCGGCCGACTGGGCACGGCGCGGCATGGAGCGCGGAGCGCCGTTCGCGGCGGCACATTCGTTCTTCCAGACCGGCCCGTTCCGGCCCGGCAACCTCGCCTTCGACAATGTCGTCTTCGTCGGCTCCGGTACCCAGCCGGGGGTCGGGGTGCCGATGGTCATGCTCTCCGGCCGGCTGGCGGCCGAACGCATCGTCGGGGCCGGGGTCCGATGAGCCGCCACGAGCTCGACGCCGCCGGCATTGCCGACCCGGTGCTGCGCGCCTCCTACGAAACATGCCGGCGGATCAACGCCTCGCACGGCCGCACGTTCTACCTCGCGTCACTGTTGTTGCCGGCACGCAAACGCCCCGCGGTGCATGCGTTGTACGGCTTCGCGCGCCACGCCGACGACATCGTCGACGACCTCGACCCAGCGCTGACCACGGCGCAGCGTGAGCGGGATCTGGAGTCCTGGGCGGTGCGCTTCTTCTCCGGCGCGAGCGACGATCCGGTGCTGCCGGCGGTGCACGACGCGATCGCTCGATACGCGATTCCGCTCGCGCATTTCGAAGACTTCACGGTCTCGATGCGGATGGACCTCACGACGTCGGAGTACGCCTGCTGGGACGATCTGAAGCACTACGTCCACGGCTCGGCCGCCGCGATCGGTCTGCAGATGCTGCCGGTCCTCGGCACCGAGCCCGGTTTGGCGGACGCCGCGGCGCCGTATGCCCGCGATCTCGGCATCGCGTTCCAGCTGACCAACTTCATCCGCGACGTCGGCGAGGATCTCCAACGCGGTCGGCTCTACCTGCCCAAGGACGAGCTTGCGACGTTCGGCGTCACCCGCGAAGACTTGGAGTGCGGGATCGTCGACGCCAACACCCGCCGGCTGCTGGCCTTCCAGATCGCGCGGGCCCGCGAGCTGTTTAGATCCGCCGCACCCGGCATCCGGCTGCTCGATCCGGCCAGCCGCGACTGCATCCGCACCGCCGCGACGCTGTACAGCGAGATCCTCGGCGCCGTCGAGGCTGCCGACTACCGCGTCCTCGACCGGCGGGCGACCGTCGGCCTGCGGCGTCGCGCTGCCGTCGCCGTGCCTGCCATGGTCCGCGCCGTACGCACTCGCCGATCTGCCTGAGCTCAACCGCGATAAGGCGGCTCGTGGCTGGCGCCGGCCGACTTCTGGCGGCGGCCCCAGAAGATCCACCAGCTCAACGTCTGCAGCACCAGCGAGAACCCGAACAGCAGATCCTCGACCGGCGCGTCCGCCAGGTGCCAGTCCCCGAGCAGCCGCGGCGTCGCGCCGCCGAGGATCGCGGCCGGCGAATAGACGACCAGCCGCTGCCCGGTGAGGATGCCGTTGACGATGAGCTGAAAGCCGAGGATGACGACGTACGACGCCCAGAACACCTTGCGTAGCAACAGTTTCGTCCGCAGCACCGCGAGATCGAGGACGACCGCGAAGCCGGCGCCGAGGAGCGCGGCGACGGTGTAGGTCACGGCTCGTCGCCGGCACGCCAGGACGGCCGGAGCCGCCGGATGGCCTCCAGGGTGAGCAGCGAGCAGATCGGGACGACGACGAAGAAGACGATCTCTTCGACCGGCAGGTTGCCGATCCGGGCACCGGTCAGGTGCCGGTAGGACCAGTCATCGGCGTGGATCGCGAACGCATCCCAGATCAGGAAGATCACCAACACCGGCGCGAGAGTCAGCAATAGCCGTCGCCAACGCCGATAGACCGCAGCGCGCAGCAACAGCTCGAGCGGCAACGTGACGACCAGGCAGCCGGCCATGACCGCGAGGTAGAGCATCAGCCGCGCAGCCGGCCGGCAAGCGACGCCGCAGCCGCGCCAGGATCATCCGCGTCGGTGATCGCACGCACCACGACGACTCGGGTCGCGCCGGCGGCGAGCACCTGATCGAGGGTGCGCTCGTCGATTCCGCCGATTGCGAACCAGGGCCGGTCATTGCCGAGCCGGGCGGCGTACTCCAGCAGCGGCAGTCCCGGCGCCGGGCGGCCCGGCTTGGTCGGCGTCGGCCAGGTCGGCCCGATGCAGAAGTAGTCGACGCCGTCCTGAGTCGCCGCCATCTCGACCTCGGCTTCGGCGTGCGTCGATCGACCGATCAGGACCGCGTCGCCCAGCAGGTCCCGGGCGACGGCCACCGGCAGGTCGTCCTGACCGAGATGCAGGATGTCAGGTGTGACGGCGTACGCCACATCGGCGCGATCGTTGACCGCGAACAGCGCGCCGTGTCGGCTCGCCGCAGCTGCGAAAACCTCGGCTAGCGCGATCTCCTCGCGCGCCTCCAAACCCTTCTCCCGCAACTGGACGACGTCGACGCCACCGGCCAGCACCGCATCGAGGAACTCGGCCAGATCGCCCTGGCGACGGCGCGAGTCGGTGCAGAGGTAGAGCCGGGCGTTGGCCAGCCGCGCCCGACGATCGATGCCGCTCACAAGACCGGCTCAGAACGCCAGCGTCATCGCGCGGCGCTTCACCGCGTGATGACGACCTTCGGCCATCAGGTCGACCGGGCGACCCGGAAGCGCCGGCTCGTCGGTCAGCAACCAGCGCAACGCTTCGTCCGGCGCATAGCCGGCGTCGGCGAGAACGGTCAGCGCGCCGAACAGCCCCTTGATCAGCTCACCGTCGTGGACGAACTCCGCCGGCACGCACTTGACTGGCGGCGTGCCTCGCTCGACGACGACAAGGCGTCGCTCGCGGATCCAGTCCCGCACCTTGGTGAGCGGTTCGCCGATCTGATCAGCGAGGTCGGGCAAGGTCAGCCAGCCGGTCGCCAGCGCTTCGAGATCCTGGCCGGCGGGGTCGTCATACGCCACCCCTGCAGGGTAGACGTCGGTTGGGCACGGCTCACCGGGCTGTAGCGGCGTACTCTGAGGGCGCACGGGAGTCCACACGGGCTGAGAGGGTGGCGACGCCACCGACCGTTGAACCTGATCCGGGTCATGCCGGCGAAGGGAGCTGGAGGCGCTCAATGACCACCAACCACAACGTCGATGTTGCCGTCGTCGGCGGCGGCGTCATCGGCCTTGCCAGCGCCTGGCGGCTCGCTCAGCGCGGCGTGACCGTCACAGTGATCGATCCGGCGCCTGCCCATGGCGCGACGCACGCCGCAGCCGGAATGCTCGCGCCGGTCAGCGAGGTCACGTACGGCGAGGAGACGTTGCTGCGCCTCGGAATCGAGTCGCTGCAGCGCTATCCGGCCTTCGTCGACGAGCTCGAATCCGCCACCGGCCAGGCCGTCGGGCTGCGCGGCGAGGGCACCCTCATCCTGGCCACCGATGCCGGTGACCGCGAGATGCTCGTCGAGCTCGATGTCTTCCAGCGTCAGCTCGGCCTGTCGGCCACGGTGCTCACCTCGCGCGAGTGCCGCTCGCTCGAACCCATGATCAGCCCCGACGTCCGCTGCGGGCTGCTGGTCGAAAGCGACCACTCGGTCGACAACCGGCGGCTGGCTGCCGCACTGCTCGAAATCGTCCAGGCCGCCGGGGTCAGCGTTCGGCGCGAACGCGTCGGGTCGGTCGTCATCACCAACGACGTGGCGACCGGCGTGACCCTCGAGAACGGTGACTCGATTGCGGCCGGCGTCATCGTCCTCGCCGCCGGACCCTGGTCGGCAGACCTGGCCGGAGTGCCGGCGACCGCCCGCCCGGCAGTTCGACCGGTCAAGGGGCAGATCCTGCGGATGCGCGCCGAAGGCCCGCTGCGGTTGCCCGAGCACAGCCTTCGTGGTCTGGTGAACGGCCGGGAGATCTATCTCATCCCGCGCGCGAACGGCGAGCTGGTGGTCGGCGCCACGGTCGAAGAGCTCGGTTTCGACACCACGGTTCGGGCCGGAGCGGTGCGCGAGCTGCTCCGCGACGCCCGCGCCGTCATGCCCGCGGTCGACGAGCTCGAGCTGGTCGAGACGTTCGCCGCGCTGCGTCCCGGCTCCCCCGACAACGCGCCGATCATCGGCACCACCGCGACTGAGGGCCTGATCGTGGCGACCGGGCACTTCCGCAACGGCATCCTGCTCGCGCCGATCACCGCCGATCTGGTGGCCGCGATGGTCGCCGGCACGTTGTCGGCGGCTGATCGCGAGCTCCTCGACGCGGTGTCGCCACGACGTTTCGACGCCGCCGCGATGGCGCGATGAGCGAGATCTCCGTCAACGGGACGGCCCGCCAGTACGCCGACGGCACCACCGTGCGTGACGTGGTGGTCTCGTTGACGGCCAACGCCGAAGGCTGCGCCGTCGCGGTCAACGACGCGGTCGTGCCGCGCAGCGACTGGCCGGCGCGGACGGTGGAGCCGGGCGACCGGATCGAGGTCCTGACCGCGGTGCAGGGCGGCTGATCCGATGGACGATCCGCTTCTGATCGCAGGCGTCGAGCTGTCGTCGCGGCTGTTGATGGGCACCGGCGGCGCGACCAGCGTCGACGTCCTCGAGTCGGCCCTCGTGGCGAGCGGGACCGAGCTGACCACGGTCGCGATGCGCCGGGTCGACCCGAACACGCAGGGCTCGATCGTTGACGTGGTACGCCGTCTCGGCATCCGAGTGCTGCCCAACACCGCCGGCTGCTCGACCGCGGCGGAGGCCCTGCTCACCGCCCAACTGGCCCGAGAGGCGCTCGGCACCGAGTGGGTGAAGCTCGAAGTGGTCGCCGACGACCACGCGCTGCTGCCCGATCCGATCGAGCTGCTCGACGCAGCCGAGCGACTGGTCAACGACGGCTTCGTGGTCCTGCCCTATACCAACGACGACCCGGTGCTCGCGGCCCGGCTGGAATCGGCCGGGTGCGCTGCGGTCATGCCGCTCGGTGCGCCGATCGGATCCGGCCTCGGCATCCGCAACCCGCACAACATCTCGATGATCGTGGCGAACGCCGGCGTCCCGGTGATCCTCGACGCCGGGATCGGGACCGCAAGCGAGGCCGCGCTGGCGATGGAACTCGGCTGTGATGCGGTCCTGGTCGCCTCAGCAATCACCCGGGCGCAGGAGCCTGCCGTGATGGCCGCCGCGATGGCCAGGGCGGTCGAGGCCGGCCGGCTGGCCAGTCTCGCGGGCCGGATCCCGGTCCGGCGCCACGCCACCGCCTCGTCACCGACCGGTGGCGCGCTTTCGCACGGCTGACCGCTGGTGGCGCGCCAGACTGGCGTGGCGAGAGTCCAGCGGTCATAGTCGAGGGGAATGAGGAGGCGACGATGCCCGTCAACACCGGGGGCGTGACCGATGCGGTGGACCGCCTGGAGAACGCCGGCCAGCTCGATCCGGTCGTCAACGCAGTCCGCAACCTGGTGCGTGCCGCGTTGGGTTCGCAGCGGGTTCGCGACACGCTGCACGGGGTCTGGCTGGGCCACCCGCTGCATCCGCCGCTGACCGACGTCCCGATCGGCACCTGGAGCGCCGCTGCGATCCTCGACGCGTTGCCCGGCACCGGTGCCGCGTCGGCGACGTTGATCACCGCCGGCTGCGTCGGCTACGTCCCGACGATCTTGGCCGGGTGGGCGGACTGGGCCGAGCTGCACCCGCAACAGCAGCGGGTCGGGCTGGTGCACGCCGCGGCCGGCGCTGCCGCCTTCAGTTGCTATGTCGGATCACTCGCCGCCCGCGCCAAGGGCAGTTCGCTGCGCGGCAAAGTGTGGGCCTACGCCGGCTTCGCGCTGATGAGCGCTACCGGCTATCTCGGCGGCCACCTGGCGTTCCGGCAGGCCGCCGGCGTCAACCACGTCGAATCGGTTCCCCACCTGTTTCCCGAAGGCTGGCAGGAGATCGGCCGGCTTGACGACCTGCCCGATGGCGAGCTGATCGAGCGCGCCGTCGACGGCGTCGGCCTGCTCGTGGTCCGGCGCGGCCAGCACGTCGACGTACTGGCGAACATGTGCTCACATCTCGCGGCGCCGCTCTCGGAAGGCTCGTTCATGGCCGAGAACGGCCAAGGCTGCGTCGTCTGCCCGTGGCATGGCTCGGCGTTCCGGCTCTCCGACGGCGCGGTGGTTCACGGCCCGGCGACCGCTCCGATGCCACGGTTCGAGACCCGGATCGTCGACGGCGCGCTGGAGGTCATGCTTCCCGGCGCCGGATGACCTCGTCCAGCCCGTTCACGACGTTGATCACCGGCTCGCCCGACACCGCGCGGCGGATGTTGTCCACGATGGCGGCGATCAGCCGGCCCTGCGCCTCGCGGCTCGCGCCCGCCGCATGCGGCGAGAGCAGCAGCCGGCCCTCGTCGCGCAGCGCTGAGGTCACGGGCAACGGCTCGATGTCGTAGACGTCAAGCGCGGCGCCGGCGAGCGCACCCGAGCGGATCGCGTCGAGCAATGCGGTCTCGTCCACGATCCCGCCGCGGGCGGCGTTCACGACGAACGCCCCTGGCGGGAGCATCGAGAGCTCCTCGGCCACTAGCAAGCCCCGGGTCTGCGGCGCCAGCGCGATCACGACGACGAGCACGTCGGAGCGGCGCAGCAGGTCGTCGAACGGCAGCCACCTCGCGCCACCGGCGTCGGCGGCCTCGCGCTGGGTGCGGCTCCAGTGCGCCACGTCGGCGCCGAGCGCGACGAAGCGCTTGGCGCACTCCCGGCCGATCAGGCCCATCCCGATGATGCCGACCCGGCGACCGGTCAGCTCGCCGCCGCCACGTTGCGAGAGCTCGAGCTGTGGCCAGCGACCGGCCCGCACCTCACGGTCACCGTGCGCGAGCGATCGCAGCAACGCGAACGTCGCTCCGACGCACCACTCGGCGACGCTGACCGCGTTGACATCGCCGGCATTCGCCAGCGGCACACCGGCCGCCGTACATGCCGCGACATCGACCGAGTCGATCCCGACGCTCGGCTGCTGCACGAACGCGAGCCGCGGCGCCGCGGTGAACACCTCAGCCGGAAGCCGGAGCGCTCCGCTCCAGTCGCCGAGCACGAGTTCAGCCGGCCCGGCAGCCTCGCGCACGGCATCGGGCGTGCGCTCGGACGGGACCACCAGGTCGACTGGAAGGTCGGTGAACAGACTCGCGAGCAGTGCGGCATCCAGCGGTGGCAGCGCGAGCAGGGTCCAGGGTTGGGGCATGGCGTTATCGTGACAGATCCAACTGCTGTAACATCAGCCCCACTTGTCACACCCGTCACATCCCGGCTACTGTGGCCCGCGCGTCGATATTCGCTTCCCCGAGGAGACGCACGATGGTTTTGCCCCGTATTGCCCTGCGGTCGCTCACCAGTAACGCCAGAACCGCCGCCAGCGCAGTCTGGCGCAAGCGCACGATCGCGATCCCGGTCCTGCTCGCTGCCGCGCTCACCGGGTCGGCGTCCGGCATCTCGCTGATCCGGGTGCACTCCGGCGACACGCTGTCGGCGATCGCGCTGCGCTACCACACGACAGTCGCGCATCTGGTCGCGCTCAACCACCTGCCTGGCGACGGCGACCTGATCTACGCCGGCCAGTCGCTCAAGGTCCCCGGCGCCTCAGCCGGCCACACCGTGACCCACGTCGGAACGATCTACCACACCGTGGTGCCCGGTGACACCCTCGACGGGATCGCCGAGCGTTTCCACGTGAAGCCGGCCACGATCGCCCGCCGCAACCACCTGCCGAGCTCGTTGATCGTCGTACTCGGCCAGCGCCTCGCGATCCGCCACCGAGTCGTGACGCACACCGCGCCCAGCTCGGGTGGCGCGACCAGCGCCGCGCTGCAGGATCGGGCCTACCTCTCGCGCCGCAGCGAGCCCAGCCAGGACACAACCGCCTCGCTGATCCGCTCGACCGCGGCGCACTGGGGTCTCGACCCCTCGCTCGCGCTGGCGATCTCCTGGCAGGAGTCTGGCTGGAACATGCGAGCAGTCTCCCCGGTCGACGCCCTCGGCGCGATGCAGGTGATGCGCTACACCGGTTCGTACCTCTCCGACGACGTCGTTCACCGCAGCCTCAACCTCTACGACGCGCAGGACAACATCACCGCCGGCGTCGCGCTGCTCTCGGTGTTGACCCACGAGGCGGTCTCGACCCGCCAGGCGATCGCCGGCTACTACCAAGGGCTGCAGTCGGTCCGTGACCACGGCATGTACGCCTCGACGCAGCAGTACGTGCGGGACGTCATGGCGCTTCGACAGCGCTACTAAGAGCCGACCGTGCGCCCCGCCGCTGGCTACCCGTATCGCCTCAAATCGCAGCCGTCACACCGGTCCCGCCTAAGCCGGCCCTTCATGTACCCCGCTTAGACTCATGGTGATGGATACGACGCTGAGCGACCCGATGGTCGGTCGGTTGCTCGAAGGCCGGTACACCGTGGAGGCGTTCGTCGCCCGCGGCGGAATGGCCGCTGTCTACCTCGCCACCGACACCCGGCTCGACCGTCGAGTAGCGGTCAAGGTCCTTCGCTCCGAGCTCTCCGACGACCCGATGGTGGTGGCTCGGTTCGAGCGTGAGGCCCGCGCGGCAGCGCAGCTCTCACACCCCGACGTCGTCGCCGTCTACGACCAGGGCAGCGACAACGGCAATGCATTCCTCGTCATGGAGTTCGTACCCGGCGCGAACCTGCGCGAGGTGCTTCGCGACCGCGGCCGGTTGAAGACCGGCGAGGCGATCACCGTGATGGATCACGTCCTCGCGGCGCTGTCGGCCGCGCATGCCGCCGGCCTGGTTCACCGGGACGTGAAACCGGAGAACGTACTGATCGCCCCGGACGGCCGGGTCAAGGTTGCCGACTTCGGCCTGGCACGGGCGGTGGCCGGCAGTACGGTCACGACCGCCGGCTCGGTGCTGTTCGGCACCGCGCACTACTTCGCGCCCGAGCGCTTCGACGACGAGAGCGCGGATGCCCGCTCCGACGTCTACTCCGCCGGGGTGCTGTTCTTCGAGCTGCTGACCGGCGCGACGCCGTTCACCGCTGAAAACAACATGGCGCTGCTCAAGCGCTACTCCAGCGAGGACATCCCGGCGCCGAGCAGCCGCGCGAGCGGCATTCCGCCGCAGATCGACGCGCTCGTCGGCTGGGCAACCTCACGGGACCCGAGTCAGCGACCGGTCGACGCCGCCGAGCTGCACGCCTCGCTGCTCGACGTCCGCGACAAGCTCGGGCTGCACGAGCGGGTGCCGGCGCTGCCCTCGCAGCTCACCGCGCCGCTGCTGGCAGCTGCCACTGTCGCCTCGAGCGACGTGACGCAGCACATGCCGGGCGGCCGGCCGCCGGCCGCCGGCGCGCCTGCAGTCGCTCGACCCCGTCGTCCTCGCCGACGCCGTCGCGGCCTGATCATCTCCGTGATCCTGCTGCTCGTCGTCGCTGCCGCAGCGATCGGCGGCTGGTGGTTCGCCGCCGGCCGCTACACCAACGCGCCGAGCGTGGTCGGGCTCAGCAAGAGCGCCGCGGACGCCAAGCTCAAGGCAGCCGGCCTGCACTGGCGCTGGCTGCCGCCGGTGCACAGCCTGACGACAACAGCCGGACTGGTCGCAGTCGAGACCAACGGCGGCCGAGTCACCCACGGATCGACCGTCGACCTGGCACTGTCGTCCGGACCCCGGACCCATCCGCTGCCGCCGGTCGCCGGCTACACCGTTGACCACGCGACCACGGTGCTGAAGAACCTCGACATCTCGGTCGCGCACACGACGCGCGAATTCAGCACCGAGGTACGCAAAGGCCTGGTCCTTGCCACCAAGCCAGGTGAGAACAAGGTCGAGAAGGAGGGCTCCAGCGTCACGCTGGTCATCAGCAAGGGCCTTCAGCACGTGGCGATCCCCACCGTGAACCACCTGAGCCAGCAGGACGCGACGACCGCGCTCCAGCAGGCCGGTTTCCAGATCGGCGCGCCGATCCAGCGCTTCAGCTCGACCGTCCCGAACGGAACCGTGATCTCCTCGACACCCCCGCAGGGCAAGGTTGTCGTCAAGGGACGGACGGTGAGCCTGATCGTCTCGCAGGGCCCGAAGCTGTTCGCCGTACCCAACGTTGAAGGCGACTCGGTCGGCGACGCGGTCCACGCGATCAAGGCGGCCGGCTTCACCCCCGATCCCGAGCAGTTCGCCCCGGACGGACCCGGCACCGTGTTCCGCGAGACACCGACCGGGATGCAGCAGCGCGGCACCAAGATCACCCTCGACTGGTTCTAACCGACACCGGGTCGTGTAGTACTAGCGAGTGCCCCCGCGCAAGCCCTCGCCGATCGGCTGCCATGTTCCTTCCTCCGGCAATCCATCCGGGCTGAGCTATGCCGAACGCGCCGGCGCACAGGCGATTCAGATTTTCGTGTCCAACCCACGCGGTTGGGCACAGCCGAAGCCGGCGCCGGCCGCTGACGCGGCGTTCGCCGAGCGGAGCACCCGAGCCAAGCTCCCGGTCTTCGTCCATGCGCCGTACCTCGTCAACTTCGCCTCGCCAACGCCCGCCACCCGGGACCGGTCGGCGGAAGCGGTCCAGCACTCGATCCTGCGAGGCGGTCGGCTCGGGGCGCGGGGCGTCGTCCTGCATGCCGGCGCGGCGGTCGACCCGGCGCACCGCGACGCCGGGCTCACCGCGATGCGCGAGCTGCTGCTCCCCGTCCTGGACCAGCTCGCGGACGACGACCCCGATCTGCTGATCGAGCCGACCGCGGGCGGTGGGCAGCCGATCGCAGCCACGGTCGAGGACCTCGAGCCGTTGTTCGCGGCCTTCGGCTCGCATCCCCGCCTCGGTGTCTGCCTCGACACCTGTCACGCGTTTGCCGCCGGGCACGACCTCGCGAAGCCTGGCGGGGTTCGTACGACGCTGAATGCGCTAGTCCGCGCCGTCGGCCGGGGACGGCTCAAGTTGCTACATGCCAATGATTCCAAGGATCCCCTCAGCTCCAAGCGGGATCGTCACGCCACGATCGGCACCGGCACGATCGGCACGGACCCGTTCACCGAGCTCTTCCGTCATCCGGCGACCCGCGGAGTGCCGGTCATCGTCGAGACACCCGGCGGCGTCGACGGTCACGCGCGCGACATCGCCCTGCTCAAGACGCTTCGCGACAGCTAGCAGCGATCCGTCAGAACGTGAGAGTGCTCGGACGCCCGGTCGATCTGACACGTCGGAGGGCAACGTAGCGTCGGGCCTGCCTCCGCCGCCCAAGCCCACAACCAAAGGACCGGTTCAGTGACTACCGCGCGCCAGCAGCGACTTGCCACAGTCGGGCTGGTCGCCGTCACTGCGGTCTGGGGCTCGACGTTCGTGGTCGTCAAGCACGCGGTCACCCACATGCCGGTCATGGATTTCCTGGCCTGGCGGTTCGGGATCGCGGCGATCGCGATGGCGGCGGCTCGGCCGCGGGCCGTGCTGACTCTCGACGCCCGAGGTCGCCGGCTCGGCGTGGTGCTGGGTCTGGCGCTCGGGGGTGGCTACGTCGCACAAACCGTTGGTTTGCAACACACTCCGGCTTCGATCTCCGGCTTCATCACCGGGTTGTTCGTCGTCTTCACGCCGCTGTGCGCCGCCGTACTGCTTCGCAAACGGGTCGATCGGATGACCTGGCTCGCGGTCGTTCTTGCAACCATCGGGCTGGGCCTGATCTCGCTGCGCGGCTTCTCGATCGGCGGCGGCGAGGCACTGACCCTGCTGTGCGCGCTGGCGTTCGGGCTACACATCGTCGGCCTCGGCGAGTGGTCCTCGTCGTACGACGCCGCCGGTCTTGCGGTCGTGCAGCTGACCACGGTTGCGGTGCTGTCGATCGCGATCGCCGCGCCGAGCTCGCTGGCGCCGCCGCCGGATGCCGCGGTGTGGGGCGCCGTCCTGCTGACCGCGATCGCCGCGACCGCGCTAGCGTTCTTCATCCAGACCTGGGCGCAGGCGCAGCTGCCTCCGACTCGCGCGGCGGTGGTCATGACGATGGAGCCAGTGTTTGCCGGGATCTTCGGCGTCGCTATCGGCGGCGACAGCCTCACCGCCCGCACCGTCGTCGGCGCGGTGCTCGTGCTGGTCGCGATGTACACCGTCGAGCTCGGCCCGCGACATGGCAAGGATGCGGCGGTCCAGCGATTCGAGTAGCATCAGTCTCGTGACGCGCTGGTTCTTTAGCTATTACGCCAAGCCCGGGCTTTCGCTCGGTCGGGTGGAGTAGCAGCGCGCACTCTGCAACGACCAGGCCCCGGGCACTCGCCCGGGGCTTTTTTGATGCGCCGATTCCTCTGAGGGGAAGCAGCAATGGTGGTGGTCATGACATCGGAGGCGACAGCCGACGAGCTCGACGCGGTAGTCCGCACGGTCGAAGCCGCTGGCGGATCGGCGTTCGTGAGCCGCGGGGTGCATCGCACGATCGTCGGCCTGGTCGGTGACGTCGCGCAGTTCGAGACGCTGAACCTCGACGCACTACCGGGGGTCGGCAACGTGGTACGGATCTCTGCGGCCTACAAGCTGGTCAGTCGCGAGAACCATCCGCAGACCTCAACGATATCTGTCGCGGGGGTGCCGATCGGGCCCGAGACGTTCACGCTGATCGCCGGGCCGTGCGCGGTTGAGACGCCGGAGCAGACCGTCGCGGCGGCCCACATGGCCAAGTCGGCGGGCGCGGCGTTGCTGCGCGGCGGCGCGTTCAAGCCGCGAACCTCTCCGTACGCCTTCCAGGGGCTCGGCGAGCGCGGTCTGAAGATCCTGGCCGAGGTCAAGGCCGAGACCGGGCTGCCGATTGTGACCGAGGTAGTCGACGCGCAGGATGTCGATCTGGTCAGCGAGCACGCCGACATGTTGCAGATCGGCACTCGCAATATGCAGAACTTCGCGCTGCTTCAGGCCGCCGGCGGCGCCGGCAAGCCGGTGATGCTCAAGCGCGGCATGAACGCCACGATCGAGGAATGGCTAATGGCGGCGGAGTACATCGCGCAGCGCGGCAACCTCGACATCGTGCTGTGCGAGCGCGGGATCCGGACCTTCGAGACCGCCTACCGCAACACCCTCGACATCAGCGCGGTGCCGCTCGTGCACTCGCTGTCGCATCTGCCGGTGATGATCGATCCGTCGCACGCCGGCGGCCGGCGCGAGCTGGTCGTGCCACTCGCGCGCGCCGGCATCGCTGCGGGTGCCGACGCTGTCATGGTCGATCTGCACCCGGAGCCCGGCGCTGCGCTGTGCGACGGGCCGCAGGCGCTTGTCGACGTCGACCTGCAAGCGCTCGCGGTCGCCGTCCGCGACATCCCGCCGATGCTCGGCCGTCGCGTGGTCACGCCCACCTGACCAAGGAAGGGTGACAGCGCCTCGCTCAGGCGACGGCGGTCGCGATGACGTCAAGCGCGCGGTCGATGCCGGCCTCGTCGACGTCGAGATGGGTCACCAGCCGAATCTGGCGCGGGCCGAGAGCGGAGATCAATACGTCCTCGGCGTGACAGACCTTCTCCAGCCGGTCGGCGTCGATCGGGGCGGCGGTGAGGTCGACGACGATGATGTTGGTCTCCACCGCGGCCGGATCGACCGAGCCGGGTAGTGCGGCCGCAATGCCGTCCGCGAGCCGGCGGGCACGGGCGTGGTCCTCGGCCAGCCGCTCGATGTGGTGGCGGATCGCATAGAGCCCGCCGGACGCGATGATGCCGGCCTGCCTCATCGCGCCGCCGAGCTGATGGCGAAGGTCGCGGGCCCGGCCCGCCAGCGCCGCGTCTTTCATGACGACGACCGATCCCACCGGCGCCCCGAGACCCTTGCTCAGGCAGACCGACATCGTGTCGAACAGCGCCCCGTAGTCGGCCAGCGGGACCCCGGTCGCGGCGTGGGCGTTCCAGATCCGAGCACCGTCGCAGTGGATCGGCAGGCGGTACGAGTCGGCGAGCGCGCGGAGCTCCTTCAACGTCTCGAGCGGATAGACCGCGCCGCCGCCGCGGTTGTGGGTCTGCTCCAGGGCAATCGCCGCAGTCGGTCCGGCGTGGTAGCCGGCGGTGCGGATCTGCGGCTCGAGCGCTTCCCGCGAGAGCAGGCCGCGCGGCATCACCAAGGTGCGGGTCTGCACTCCGCCACTCGCCGCGAGCGATCCGGCCTCGTAGGTCACGATGTGGCCGTCGGCGTCACAGAGCAGCTCGTCGCCGGGCGCGCAGAGCAGTCGCAGCGAGATCAGATTGCTCATCGTGCCGCTCGGCACGTACATCGCCGCGCCATGCCCGAACAGCGCGGCAACCTCGGCCTCGAGGGCGTTGATCGAGGGGTCCTCGCCGTATACGTCGTCACCGACCTCGGCGCTCGCCATCGCCTGGCGCATCGCATCGGTCGGTCGGGTCAGCGTGTCGCTGCGCAGATCAACAGGGATAACCACGTGCCGTGCCTCCGGGCTTTGGTGATGAGTCGACCTTAGGGTGTGAGCGTGCCGCGCGACGTCGTCGCCCTCGTGTCCGCCGACGACTTCGTCGGCGCGGTGAGGGTGTATGCCGACCGCGCGAATGATCTCCTGCGTCGCCGCGGTGTGGCGCCACTCGACGCGATCGAGGTCTGCGAGACGCAGGCGCTGGAGATGCTCGAGGCCGTCGTGCGCCGGCCCGAGACCGTGATCGACCTGTCGGGCTGGTGGTTCGCCCGGGCGATCGAGCTGACCCCCGGCGAGGAGCGGCCGGCCATCGATCCGGCTGACGAGGCGTTGAGCGTGCTCGCCGGCACGACCGGCGAGGCGCAGGTCCGCCGCGCCCTCGCGGGGCTGGCCGAGCCCGAGCGCACCGCGGTCGCGTTGCGTGACAGTTATGACCTGCCGCCGCAGGCCGTGGGCGTGGCGCTGGGCATCGAGGACGACACCGCGGCGGAGTGCACGGCCGTCGGCCGGTTGGCTCTGGTGGCGGCGTACGACGACCGGCCCACCCCCGACTTGTCCGGCCATATCGGCAACACCACGGTGGACCTCGTGATGCTGAGCAAGCTGGCCGAGGGCACGCTCGAGACGCCGCGGTCGGCGCCGCTGCGCCGCCATGTCGGCAACTGCCCGGCGTGCGAGGACGTGCTCGAGATGCTCGCGAAGGGCCGCCGGCTCGCCTCCGGGCTTCCGATCATCGCGATGGATGACGAGGCACGTGAGGCGATGATCGGGCGGATCGACGCGGAGGCGACGGCGACGCTGCCGAGCCACGAGGCGGTGCTTCGGGCCGTCGACGAGGATCACGATCCAGGCCCGGTGATCTCGCCGGTGGTTGCCGTCGTGGTTCTGGTGCTGGCACTCGCGCTCGGCATCGGGATCGCGCTGTTGAGCCGGTCCAGTGGTCCGCCGTCGCCGCTGCCTGTGCCATCGCCGGTCAGCACCAGCTCGCTCAGCGGCTCCCCAGCGGCCGGATAGCTCGCTCAGTCGCCGTGCAGCATCCCGGCGACCAGGAACGCCAGCTCGAGCGACTGACCGGTGTTGAGCCGCGGATCGCACGCGGTCTCGTATCGTCCGCCGAGGTCGGCATGGTCGATATCGAGCGCACCGCCGAGACACTCGGTCACGTCATCGCCGGTCAGTTCGACATGGATCCCGCCCGGCCGGGTGCCGAGCGATCGATGCACCTCGAAGAAGCCGCGTACCTCGTCGATCACGTCGTCGAAGCGGCGGGTCTTGTAACCGCTCGGTGAGGAAAAAGTGTTGCCGTGCATGGGATCGCAGATCCAGGTCGCGACGACACCGGCGGCGCCGACCCCCGCGACCAGGTCGGGCAGCACGTCACGCACCTGCCCCGCTCCCATCCGGGTGATGAGGCTGAGCCGGCCCGGGGTGCGGTCCGGATCGAGGCGCTCAGCAAGGGCGACCGCGTCGGCGACAGTGGTCGTCGGGCCGAGCTTGACCGCGATCGGATTGGCGATCCGGCTCGCGAACTCCACGTGCGCGCCGTCGAGTGCCCTGGTCCGCTCCCCGATCCACACCAGGTGACCGGACAGGTCGTAGCTGGCGTCGCGGGCGTCGTCGTACCTGGTGAGCGCGCTCTCGTAGTCGAGCAGCAGCGCCTCGTGGCTGGCGAAAAACTCCACGCCGTGCATCGTCTGCTCCTGGTCGAGATCGACGCCGCACGCCCGCATGAACGCCAGCGCCCGGTCGATGTCTTGCGCGAGCCGCTCGTAGCGCTCCCCCGCCGGCGAGGTCTTGACGAAGTCCTTGTTCCAGTCGTGGACCAGCCGCAGGTCGGCGAGCCCACCGCGGGTGTGCATCGCCAGCAGGTCGAGGGTCGCCGCGCTCGCGTGGTAGGCCCGCAGCATCCGCCGCGGATCGGGGATCCGTGCCTCGGCGGTCGGCTCGAGATCGTTGACGGCATCACCGCGGTACGACGCCAGGCCGGTCAGCGCCTCGATGTCGGTGCTGCGCGGCTTGGCGAACTGGCCACCCATCCGGCCGATCTTGACGATCGGCAGGCCGGCGCCGTACGTCAACACGACCGCCATCTGCAGGATCGTGCGGAGCTTGTCGCGGACCTGGGTGTCCGTCACGCCGGCGAAGGTTTCGGCGCAGTCACCGCCCTGCAGCACGAACGCCTCGCCACGGCTCGCTTCCGCGAGCCGGCCGCGCAGCGACTCGCAGTCCGCTGCGGTGACCAGTCCAGGTGAGGCGGCGAGCTCAGCAACCACGTCTGCGACGGCCGCCGGATCCGGCCACGCCGGCTGCTGCGCCGCCACGAGCGAGCGCCACGCCTCAACCGCCACGACTCAAGCCTAGGTGCCCGCTGGATCCCGCCCCACCCCCGCGGCGGGGGGGACCGGCGCAGAGCGAGCTAAGGCGCTCCGCACCCGCGCGCCAATCCGAGAACTCGTCGCGGCAGCGCCCGGGGAGCAATCCATATGCCAGCCGGATCAGTACGCCGTTCGCCAGCAGGCGTCGTACGTCGGCATCGGTCGGCCCGAACGACGCCGCCTCACATCGCCGCAACGGCGGAAGATCCGCATCGTCATGCCACCTGAAGGCACGCTGCCGCGTTTCACGGCGAATCGACGTGGCCGTCAACTCGCGGGGTGTGTCAGCCGAAGAAGACTTCGACCTCTTCGTAGCGCTCCGTTGACACTGTCTTGAGCTCACGCGTCGCTTCCGCGAGCGGCACCCGGATGATCTCGGTGCCGCGCAAGGCGACCATCACGCCGGACTCGCCCTCATGGACCGCATCGATCGCTTGCAGGCCGAAGCGGGTCGCCAGCACCCGGTCGTACGCCGTCGGAGTGCCGCCGCGCTGGACATGCCCAAGGACCGTCGCCCGGGCCTCCTTGCCGGTCCGCGCCTCGATCTCGCGCTCGAGCAGCGCACCGATGCCGCCGAGGCGGGCATGCCCGAAAGCATCGACCCCATGATCGATCAGTTCCATCGTTCCTTCAGCCGGCAGCGCGCCCTCGGCGACCACCACGATCGGCGAGTAGTGCGAGGCGAACCGGTGCTCGATGTAGGCGCAGACCTGCCCGATGTCGAACGGCCGCTCCGGGATCAGGATCACGTTCGCACCGCCGGCCAACCCGGAGTGCAGCGCGATCCAGCCGGCGTGGCGTCCCATCACCTCGACGATCAGCACCCGGTGATGCGATTCGGCCGTCGTGTGCAGCCGGTCGATCGCGTCGACCGCGATCTGCACCGCGGTGTCGAAGCCGAACGTGTAGTCGGTCGCGCCGAGATCGTTGTCGATCGTCTTCGGTACGCCGACAACGGACAGACCCTCGGCGGCCAGCCGGGTCGCGACGCCCAACGTGTCCTCGCCGCCGATGGCGATCATCGCGTCGACCTTGAGCCCGGCGAGGTTCTCCCGGATCTGCTCGACGCCGCCGTCAACCTTGAGCGGGTTGGTTCGCGACGATCCCAGGATCGTGCCGCCACGGGGAAGGATGCCGCGCGTGGCCGCCACATCCAAAGGCATCGTCAAGCCCTCGAGCGGCCCCTTCCAGCCATCTCGGAAGCCGACAAAGGAATGACCGTAGGTCTCGCTGCCCTTGCGGACTGCAGCGCGGATCACCGCGTTGAGCCCTGGGCAGTCTCCGCCTCCGGTGAGGACGCCGATCCGCATAGCCAAAGCGTAGAGGCAGCGGGCGGCGCTGACAGGTGATCGACATAGGCTCCGGCGCTATGACCTTCTCCATCGTGGCCACGGACGGCACCGCCTGGGGCGTCGCCGTCGCGTCGAAGTTCCTGGCTGTCGGCTCCGCCGTACCGGCCGCCAGAGCCGATGTCGGCGCGATCGCGACCCAGTCCTATGCGAATCTCGCCTACCGTCCCGACGGGCTGGCGCTGCTGGCGCAAGGAAGCACGGCCCAGGAGACGCTCGACGCGCTGACCGCGGCCGACGAGCAGCGGGCGCAGCGGCAGGCCGGGATCGTTGACGGGCAGGGCGGCGCCGCGACCTTCACCGGCGACGAGTGCAACGCCTGGGCCGGCGGCGTGACCGGGGCGATCGAAGGCTTCGGCTACGCGATTCAGGGCAACATCCTCACCGGCGCCGATGTCATCGACGCGATGCAGAAGGCGTGGCTCGGCAGCGACCCACAGGCACCATTCGCCCGGCGGCTACTCGCCGCGTTATTCGCCGGTGACACCGCCGGCGGCGACAGCCGCGGCCGGCAGAGCGCAGCGCTGCTCGTGGTGACCGAAGGCGGTGGGTACGGCGGGCAGGGCGACGTCTCGGTGGACCTGCGTGTCGACGACCACGAACGCCCGATCCCCGAGCTGATCCGGCTGCTCGACATCCACGACGTGTTCTTCTCGCCCAACGACCCCGACGAGGCGCTCCCGCTCGAGGGCGCCGTTGCCGAGGAGGTCCGCCATCGCCTCACCCGGCTCGGCCACGGCGACGCCGACCTCGACCGCGCCCTGGCCGGCTGGGCCGGAGTCGAGAACCTCGAGGAGCGACTCGTCGCCGACAAGATCGATCCGGTCGTTCTCGAGATGCTGCGCCAAAAGTCGCCGTGACGATCCTGGCCATCGACGCCGGCACGACCGGCGTGACGGCTCTCATCGTCACGGCCGACGGGCAGATCGCCGCCCGCGGTTACCAGGAGTTCGCGCAGCACTTCCCCCAGCCGGGGTGGGTCGAGCACGCTCCCGAGGAGATCTGGCAGGCAACGCTGGCTGCCGGCCGGACCGCGATCGATGCCCACAGCGGTGACGCACCGACCGCCATCGGCATCACGAATCAGCGCGAGACCGCCGTGCTGTGGGACCGCGAGACGCTCGCGGCGCCGCGACGCGCGGTTGTCTGGCAGGACCGGCGTACCGCTGAGATCTGCGACCGGCTCAAGTCCGCCGGACACGAAGCCCGGGTCGCGGAGCTCACCGGGTTGCGACTCGACCCGTACTTCACCGGCACGAAGCTGACCTGGCTCGCCGAGCACGATCCCGACGCGTGGTCGGGCGTCATGGCCGGCCGGGTGGCCGTCGGCACCGTCGACTCCTACCTCATCGCCCGCCTCACCGCCGGCCGCGTCCATGCCACCGATCCGAGCAACGCCAGCCGAACCCTGCTCTTCGACATTCATGCCGGTGGCTGGAGCGACGAGCTCTGCGGGCTGCTCAACGTGCCGAGAGCAGCACTTCCCGAGGTACGCCGATCAAGCGGCGACTTCGGGCGATCCGACTCGGACGCCTTCCTCGGCCTCGACCTGCCGATCGCCGGGGTCGCCGGTGACCAGCAGGCCGCATTGTTCGGCCAGGCCTGCTTTGGTGACGGCGAGAGCAAGTGCACGTATGGCACCGGGTCGTTCATCCTCGTCAATACCGGCGAGACCGCTGTACGGTCCGACGCCGGCTTGCTGACCACGGTGGCCTGGGATATCGGCGACGGGCCGGTCTACGCCCTCGAAGGCGCGATCTTCGTCACCGGCGCCGCGGTGCAGTGGTTGCGCGACGGACTCGGAATCATCAGCAACGCCAGCGAAACCGAAGCGGTCGCCCGCACTGTCAGCGACTCCGACGGGGTTGTCTTCGTCCCGGCCTTGACCGGCCTCGGCGCACCTCATTGGGACCCGCAGGCGCGCGGGACTATCACCGGCATCACCCGCGGCACCACCCGCGCCCACCTCGTCCGCGCGACGCTGGAAGCGATCTCCTTCGAGGTGCGGGACGTGGTCGACGTGATGACCCGCGATGCCGGCATCAACCTGCCAGAGCTCTCGGTCGACGGCGGCGCGGCCGCCAACGACCTGCTGTGCCAGCTTCAAGCGACCCAGCTGCAGGTGCCGGTCCGCCGGCCACTGGTTGCCGAGACGACGGCGCTCGGCGCGGCCTTTCTGGCCGGCCTGGCGTCGGGTGTGTGGTCGAGCACCGACGAGCTGCGCGACACCTGGCGCCTCGACCGTCGCTTCGAGCCGGCCGAGCGCGACGACGCCGGCTACGACCGCTGGCTCGACGCGGTACGTCGCACCCGAACCCCAGCGTCGGAGGACAAACCGCCGATCCGGTTGCAAGGACAGCTCGGCGGCGACTGCCGTATCGAGCCCGACGGATGACGCAGCGGGTCGCAGCCGATCAGCGCGCCGGGGTCAGGAAGCTTTGCGCTCGGTGGCGTACGGCGAGTCCGAGACCAGCGACTCGCGGGCCGCGGCGTGCGCGTCGGCGATGTCTTCCTTCGCCTTGGTGGCGTAGGTGTCGACGTACTCCTGGCCGGAGAGCTGCATCAGCTCATACATGATCTCGTCGGTGATCGACCGCAGCACGAAGCGGTCGTCCTCCATGCCCGCGTAGCGAGAGAAGTCCAGCGGCTTGCCGATCCGCATGCCGACCCGCATGATCTTCGGCACGATCTGGCCGGGCGGCTGGATGTCGAAGGTGTTGATCATCGCGACCGGGATGACCGGCACCCCCGCTTCGAGCGCCATCCGGGCAATGCCGGTCTTGCCGCGGTAGAGCCGGGCGTCCGGCGACCGGGTGCCCTCCGGGTAGATGCCGAGCAGCTCACCGCGCTTGAGGATCGCCACCCCGGCCTTGAGTGCCGCTTCGCTCGCCCGCCCGCCGGCGCGGTCGACCGGCACCTGGTTGATGCCCTTGAAGAACGCCGCCGTCAGCTTGCCCTTGATGCCGCGGCCGGTGAAGTAGTCACCCTTGGCGAGAAAGGTCACCCGGCGCCTCATCTCCATCGGCATGAAGAACGAGTCCGAGAACGAGAGGTGGTTGCTGGCGAGGATCGCGCCGCCGGTTTCCGGGACGTTGTCCATCCCCTCGACCCAAGGCCGGAACAACGCTTTGAGGACCGGACCGACGGCAATGTGCTTCAGGAACCAATAGAACATCCCGCCTGACCTCCCTCCCACTCAGCATCCGCCGTGATTGTGAAGCCCGTGTGAGCGTGACCCTAAGCAGCACCGCCACCTGACGGCAATCCTGGCGTCGGTATGACGATCTTAGTGCGAACGGAAATATCGGTCACCTAGCATCGGGTGGTGGCCACCAATGCCCCCAGCGGCACCACCTCGTTCGGCGCGGACGCCCTGCCGTACGCCGCCGACGTTGGGCCGATCGGTGCGGTCCTGTGCCACGGCTTCACCGGGATGCCGGGCAGCATGCGGCCCTGGGCCGAGGGCCTTGCGGCCGCCGGGCTTACGGTCAGAGTGCCGCTGCTTCCCGGCCACGGCACCCGCTGGCAGGACGCCAACCAGGTGGGCTGGGAAGACTGGTATGCCGAGCTCGAGCGAGCGGTCGATGAGGTCCGTGCCCGTTGTCGCCGGACCTTCGTCATGGGCCTGTCGATGGGCGGCACGCTGGTCACCCGCCTCGCCGAGCAGCGCGGCAGTGACATCTCCGGCGTCGTTGTCGTGAACGGCTCGCTGTTCACGACCCGCAAGGACGCCAAGCTGCTGCCGTTGCTACGCCGCGTGGTGCCCTCGCTCCCGCCGATCGGCAGCGACATCAAAAAGGCTGGCGTGAGCGAGCCCGCCTACGACCGGCTGCCGGTCAAGGCCGCCTGGCAGCTCTCGAAGCTCTGGGCGCTCACCAATGCCGATCTGGCGAGCCTTACGCAGCCGCTGCTCGTGATGACCAGCCGCGAAGACCACGTCGTCGAGCCGGAGAACTCCGAGCGGCTGATGACCGGCACCGGCTCGAACGACAAGCGACAGCTCTGGCTCGAGGACAGTTTCCATGTCGCGACGCTCGACAACGACCTGCCGGTCATCATCGACGAGTCGCTCGCTTTCATCCAGGCTCATTCGTAGGAGGCTGGAGTGGTGGAGTACGGCCAGGGACCGCGATCAGGCTCGCGCGACAACGGGCTGCGCTGCGCCGGCTACGTCGCGGTGGGCGATCTCGACCCGCGGGTTGCCGACGCCCTGCTCGATACGCTGCGCTCCGAAGGCATTGCGGCGTACGTCGTCCCGAGTCCCCGCGCCCAAGGTGGCTGGCTGGAAGTCACCACGCCGGGTCAGCTGACCGATCGGCTCTACGCCGACGCCGAGCGCGCCACCCGCGCCGGTGAGCTCCTGACCCAGGAGCACGACGACGCAGGTGGCGTCGCGACGCCACCGACGCCAGCGGTGCCGCCGGGACCGGAAACCGTCCCGCCACCTTCGTTGTTGGACGGTGAGGCTCGGCCGGAGATCGACTTCGAGTCGGCGTGGAACCAACTGCTCGGATCGTTGCAGTCGACCGCGAGCTCGCCGACGAGACCGTGGCCCGCAAGCGAAGAGGTGGAGTCGGGCGCGTACGCCCCGGCGAGCTCCGGGACGCTCGACGAAGACCCGATGCTCGACGAGCACTTCGTGCCACCGCCGCCGCCGCCGCTGCCCAAACTGCGCAAGGAAACCGTCGTCGCCCTGCTCGCGATCCTCGGCGGACTGCTCCTGCTGATCACCAATTTCGACGGCGGGGACCTGGTCTGGCTCGCGATCCTCGCCATCCTGGCCGGTGCCGGCATGCTGGTGTGGAACGTCAAGGACGGTCCGCCGCGTGACTCCGACGGCGATGACGGCGCGGTCGTCTGACCGGGGCGGGCAAACCGGGTCATCTAAAGTCGTTCGGATGCAGGTCACCGAAGCAGTGGAGATCAGCGGCCACCTGATGGACTCCGGCGTACTTGCCCGGATCCTCGACGACGTCCTGGACTACGGCGGGGACTACACCGTCGACCGGATCGACCTCGGCCGCGCCCACGAGGACGAGTCGCACGCCGTGATCGTCGTCGGAGCCGACAGCAACGATCAGCTGTCGCGAATCCTGATGCGGCTACAAGTGCACGGCGTCAACCAGGTCGATCCCGGCGAGGCCGCGACCCGCCCGGCGCCTGGCGACGGCGTCTTTCCCGACGATTTCTACTCGACGACCAACCTGGAGACCGTGGTACGGATCGACGGCCAGTGGGTGCCGGTCGAACAGCCTGAGATGGACTGCGGCCTACTGGTCGCGGGTTCGCGGGTCCGGACCGTCCCGGTCAGTGACGTCAACGAGGGCGACGCGATCGTTTGCGGTGCGAGCGGGGTCCGCGTCGTGCTCCCGGTGCGGGAGCACAAGAAGCTCGAGGGTGACTTCGAGTTCATGAGTTCGTCGGTCTCGAGTGAGAAGCCGCAGGCTCTGCTGGTCCGCCAGATCGCCGAACGGATGCGGGAGGTCAAAAGCGAAGGCACCCGGATCCTGTGGGTGGCCGGCCCGGCCGTCGTCCACACCGGCGCCGCGGCGCCGATGGTTGCACTCGTTCAGCACGGCTGGGTCGATGTGCTGTTCAGCGGAAACGCGTTGGCAACGCACGACATCGAGTCGTCCATCTTCGGTACGTCGCTCGGCGTCGACCTCACCGCCGGCGTCGGGGTAGCGCACGGCCATGAGCACCACATCCGTGCGATCAACGCAATCCGCGCCGCCGGGTCGATCAAAGAGGCGGTCGACACCGGAGTGCTCGCCGGCGGCGTCATGCACGCGTTGGTCGAGGCCGGCAAGCCGTTCGTCCTGGTCGGCTCGGTACGCGACGACGGCCCGCTCCCCGACGTCTATACCGACGTCATCGAAGGCCAGCGCGCGATGCGCGCCCAGCTGCCCGGCGTCGGCTTCGCGATCATGGTTGCGACCATGCTCCACTCGATCGCGACCGGAAACCTGCTCCCGGCCTCGGTGCCGCTGATCGCCGTCGACATCAACCCGGCGACGGTTACCAAGCTCGCCGACCGCGGGAGCGCCCAGGCAGTCGGCATCGTCACCGACATCGGCCTGTTCCTGGAGCAGTTGGCGTACGACCTCGTCCCGGGCTACACACGCGATTGATTCGCGTCGCGTAGCCGGTCAAAGTCAGAAGCGGCAGTTAATCAGCGACTTAGGTGACGCCTCCAATTTGCGGTGGATATCCGGTTTGCGCCCGCGTTCGCCGGCGAGAACCGGACACCGGCCTCGAAACCGGGCACAAGTGCCAGTTCCCCCGCCAGAGCCGCCGTTGAACTTGAGCCGACTAGGCCAGCCCGAGTACGGCGAGGACGCCCTGAGGTTGACCGCCCGCGCCACCGCCAACCGCCTCACAAGACACCACCGAGAGCGACCGATCGGCGAACAGCGCCGGCCCAGTTGCGGGCGCAGCGAGGCAGCACGGCCAGCGCTCGGCTACCTCGTCGAACACCGGCTGGCCCGGTCCCTCGTTGAGGATGCCGCCGACCACGAGCGGCACCGTCGAGCCGGCTGACAGCGCCGAGACGAGTGCCGGAAGCTGCAGCCGGCGTTCGCCCGCGTCCGCGCCCAGCTGCATCGACGCGACCCGCGACATCACGCCACCGGACCGCACGGTGGCTGCAGAGATGGCGCTCTCCAGGCGTCTGGATTCCTTTGTCAGCAACGAAAATGACGTATCCACCACATCGACCCGAAGCGCTGTCATCACGCACAACCCGCCGGGCCGGTCGGCGGTCGCGACGACCAGCCCGCAGACCCGCGCGATCGCGGCGCGCTTGGAACGCCAGCGCAAGAACTGAGGCGCGGCCTGCACCAGCAACACATCCGGCACGCACGACCGGACGAACTCGCCCAACGCCTCGATGCCGGCCCCGCTCGATCCCACCGACAGCGTCATCACCCGTAGCTCGCTCATCCCGACTCCGATCCGAGCGCCACGAACACGGTTCCGGCGTCCCCGAACACCACATCCCGGGCAGCGCCCAACGAGCCGATGACGGCGCGCCGGCCGCCCGCAGTCACGAAGTCGACACAGGCCCGCACCTTCGGTCCCATCGAGCCGTCTGGAAACTCCCCCGCCTCGAGCAGCGACTCGGCCGCTGCGGCCGTCAGCCGGGTCAGATCACGAGCTGACGGTGTGCCGAAGCCGATCTGGACCCGAGAGATCTCGGTGAGGATCACCAGCTGGTCGGCATCAATGAGCAACGCAAGCCGCGCGGCCGTCAGGTCCTTGTCGATCACTGCCTCCACGCCGTGAAACGCACCCTCGAGCTCAACAACCGGGACGCCGCCACCGCCGGCGGCGACGACAACGTGACCGGCTTCGACGATCTGACGCAGCGGCTCGGCTTCGACGATCCGCAGCGGCGCCGGCGACGGCACCACCCGACGCCATCGGCTGTCGGGCATAACCCGGAAGACATAGCCGGTCTGATGCGCGATCTGGCGGGCGCCGGCCCGGTCGTAGGCCGGCCCGACCGGCTTGGTCGGGCGTCGAAACGCCGGGTCGCGGCCGTCGACGACGACCTGAGTCACCAGACACAGCGCCCGAGCGCTCAACCCGCGTCGAGCCATCGCGCCATCGAGGGTCTGCGCCAGCAGGTAGCCGATCTGGCCCTGGCTCTGGGCGCCGCAGACGTCCATCGGCATCGGCGGCACCTGCGCGGCGGCGTACTCCTGTTGAAGCAGAATGCGGCCGACCTGCGGTCCGTTGCCGTGCGTCACGACCAGGCTGACGCCTTGCTCGACCAGGTCGGCGAGTGACTCGGCGGTGGCTTCGAGCGCAGCGCGCATCTCGTGGACGTCACCGGTGCCGCCCGAAGGGCTCAGGGCGTTGCCGCCGAGGGCCACGACGACCCGTTGGGGGGTCATCCGCTCTGGCGCGCCAGATCGGCCGCGCCGATCAATCCTGCCTGTGATCCGAGCCGCGCCGCAACGACGTCGGCAAGTGGCCGGTAGCCACGGCCGGTGAGGACCGCGGCGTAGGTCTCGCGTCCGGCGTTGAGCAACAGGTCGCCGGCCTCGGCGACGCCGCCGCCGATCACGAACCGCCCCGGGTCGAGCAGCGCGGCGATATCAGCGAGCCCCTGGCCGAGCCAGCGGCCGATCTCGTCGAAGCAGTCGACGGCGGCCGGATCGCCCTCCTGCGCCGCCTTGGTCACCACCGGTCCGTCGATGTTCGCCGCGTCACCGTGGGCGAGGTCGAGCAGCCGGGCGGCATCGGTCGGCCGCTCCTGCGCCACCTCACGCGCGGCCCGCACCAACGCGGTGCCGCTGCAGTACTGCTCGAGACAGCCCCGGTTGCCGCAGCCGCACAGCCGGCCGCCCGGCACCACGCGGATGTGACCGGGCTCCCCGGCAATGCCGAAGCGGCCGCGGTGCAGCTCGCCGTCGAGGATCAGACCGGCTCCGATGCCGGTGCCGATCGTCAGGACCACGACATCGGGCTGCTCCTCGCCGGCGCCGAACCTGAACTCTCCCCAGGCCGCCGCGTTCGCGTCGTTCTCGACATAGACCGGGAGGTCGAGCCGGCTGGCGATCTCCTCGCGGATCGGGGCATCACGCCACGCCAGGTTGGCCGCGAACAGCACCGTCGAGCGTTCGACATTGACGAAGCCGGCCGCGCCGACGCCGACCGCAACCACGTCATGGTCGACCCGAAGCTGCCCCACGACTTCCACCACGACGTCCGCGATGTGCGCCGGATCACGGCTCGGGGTACGCCGACGCACCACGGCCAGCACCTCACCGGCTTCGTCGACGACGCCGGCCGCGACCTTTGTCCCCCCGATGTCGATCCCGATGGCCAGGGTCACGTGGCAACGTCCGCGGCATCAGGTGCCTCATCGAAGGGCTCACGGTCGTCGAGGTCGATACGTTCGACCCCGCTCTTGCGGCCACCGGTGTGGTCATGTCGTTCGATCACGGTCCGCAGCGCGGCCACCATCGATGCCGAAGCGTCGGCGAGATGCCCGAAGGTCTCAGGCTGGGCGCGCCGGACCAAGGCGAGCAGCTGGCAGAACGGACAGACCTGGCACTCCGCCCCGCTGCCGACGCCTGCCATCGACAGGTCGCCGGCCGAGTTGCGGGCCCAGTCGGTGATGGCCTCGACGAGCCGCGCGGCTTCCTCAGCGAGCGGGCCCGGCGTCGTCGCCGTCACGACCGCATCCAGACGTCGGGATCGGCGCGAAACCGCACCCGAAGCCGACCGTCCCGCAGCGCCGCACCGTCGATGACGCAGCGCCGCAGCGCACTCGGCAGCGCCAGCGTCCGGCGATGCGATCCGACCGTCAGGACGAGGTCATCGCCCTTTCGCACCAGGTCGACATCGCGACGCTCGGCAAGTGGCAGCGCCAGCGACATCACGAACTCATCGTTGCTGACCCGTTCGACGATCAGCGGGTCGGGCGTTGTGACAACCGCGAGCGGGTCGTTATCGGAGTACGCCGAAACTGCCAGCGCCGACAGCGAGTTGAGCCCGACCGGCTCGTTCGCGGCGTACCCCGCCTGCCACAGCGGCAGCCCGGGGAACGACGTCGCAATCTCGGCCAGCTGGGTCTGTTGGGCCGCGACCCAGCCGGCGCGCCAGCTATCGGGCGTGGCGTCGGCAGGGAAGACCCGGTTCGCGACGATGCCGTCGACGCGATAGCCGTAGAGCGACAGTGACGTCAAAGTGCGGCGGGCTTCGGCAACGACGACCGCTTCCGGAGTCATGACCAGTCGCACCGAGGTCGTGGCCGGGTCGGTCAGCAGGTCACGTACTTCGGCTAGCTCGCTCGAGAGCCGATCAATCGCGTCGAAGACCGCGTCCGGCGGCAGCGGCAACCCGGCGAGGTGGATCAGGACCGGGCGAAGCGTGCGCATCAGGCGGCGATCGGGCGGGAACATCCGCTGCATCCACCAGCGCAGCGCCTCCGGCAACGCCAGCAACCGCAACGTTTCTCCGGTCGGCGCACAGTCGACGACGATGGTGTCCCAGCGGCCACTCGCGACCTGCTCCCGCAGCGCGAGCAGCGCCAGCACCTCTTCGGCCCCCGGCAGCACGGTGAGCTCCTCGGCTTCGAGCGGGTCGACGCCACCCTGCTCGAGGATCTCGCGCAGGTAGTGCTGCACGTCCCGCCAGCTCGCCTCGAAGGCTCGTTGCGTGTCGACCTGCTGCCCGTAGAGCCCGGTGTCGATCTCAGTCGGCTCGGCGCCGAGATCGACCGCGAAGGTGTCGGACAGCGAATGCGCGGGGTCGGTGGACAGGACCAGGGTCTTGCTGCCGCGCGATGCCGACAGGACAGCCGTCGCCGCGGATGTCGTCGTCTTGCCGACGCCACCCTTGCCGGTGAACAGCAGAATCCGCATCGCGTCAGGCTAGTGGTACAGATGCGTCGGACACGGCTAGGTCGTCGACTCGACGCGCTTCTTTAATCCCTTCAGCGCGGTGTCCATGATCATCTTTTCGGCCTTGCGCTTGAACATTCCGAGCATCGGCACGGAGAGATCGACCGCGAGCCGGTAGGTGACCTTGGTCGCATCGCCTGACTCGGCCAGCTCGTAGCTGCCTTCCTGCGACTTCATCGCGCGGCCCTTGACGAGATGCCAGTCGACCCGATCCTCACCGTCCCAGTCGTAGGCGAGGGTGTAGGTGTCCTTCAGGACTCCGGCGTCGAGCGTGAACGTCGCGGTGGCGCCGCGGCCGTCGTCTCCGACCTCGTCGATGGTCACCGACTTGATCGCCGTCGACCACTGCGGATAGGACTCGAAGTCGGCGATCACCGCCATGATGGTCTGCTTGTCAGCGTCGATCACAATGCTGGAACTGGCCTTCTCGACCACAGCGACCTCCTTGTCGTGCGGTGACCCTAACCCGACTCACCAATTCAGCACGTACGGCGTACCCCGACCACGGAAGTGACCGACGTTGACGCATTCGGTTCGACCGACCCGAGTGCGCCGCGACAGCGGGTTGTGGACGTGCCCGAACAGCACCAGGTCGGGCTGCGTCGCCCGGATCGCCTCGAGCACGGCCGCACTTCCCCGCTCCATCCGCCGCGCTCTCACGTCGTAGAGCAGCTCGGGGACGTCGGGCGGGATGTGGCAGCACAGCACGTCCACCGCGCCAACTGCCGCAACCTTCGCGGCATACGCTTCGTCGCTGATCTCGTACGGCGTTCGCATCGGCGTCTGCAGCCCACCACCGACGAAGCCGAAGCTGCGACCACCGATCTCGACCACCTCGCCGTCGAGCACCTGCACCCCATCGCGCTCGTAGTCGGGCCACAGCTCCGGCAGATCGACGTTCCCGTACGTCACATAGGCCGGCGTGGGCATGGCGGCGAACAGCGCGGCGTACTGCGCTCGCACCGCGGCCTCGATTGCCTGCTGCCGGTCGCCGACCTGCGCCCACAGGCCACGTGAGAACTGCCGTGCCTCATCGAACTCGCGCCTGGCGCGCAGCGCCACCAGCTCGGTCGCTGCCTCGGCGCCGAACATCTCCCCGAAGATCCCGGCGGCCGGGTCGTCGTAGTCGAGGAAAAGCACGAGATCGCCGAGACAGATCAGGGCATCCGCGCCATCGCCGGCGCGGGCCAGCGCATCGCTGCTCCCGTGAACATCGGAGACCACGTGCAGCCGCATCATCCGCAGCCTAGATACCCGGCCGGCGGACCCGGCTCAGAACAGGTGTCCGCCGAGCGTGGCGATCAGGATCAGCAGCAGCATGAACAGCACGCCGCCGGCGCCGATCACCATCCAGCGCTGACCGGCGGACATCTTCGCGACATCGCCGACCACCGGAAGCTTGGCGCTGAGCCGGTCCGCCGTACCGGCGAGGAACCCGGCACCACACGAGCTGCAGGAATCCAGCGACATCGGCACCCGTTCGCCGCACCGCGGGCAGGGCCAACGCGGTTCGTCGGCGGCCGGCGGTCCAGCGTGGCGGCCGACCGAGGCGCTGGTCACGGTTGATGTTGGCAACGCTGACGGTCCGGGTCCGGCGGACGCAGTGGCTGCGGCGTACTGCGGATCGGCGAGAGCTGCAACCGGCACCTCGACCCCCGCTACGGTCGCCAGCTCCGCTTGCAGGCCCGCTGGCGCGCTCTGTGACGGCACAGTGACCGGCTCGGTGACCGGCTCGCGGACAGGCTCCGGCTGGCGCAGTACGGCGTAGCACAACGAACACCACTGCGCCGTTGCAGGCACGACCGCACCGCAAGCGGGACAACGCACATCGCTCACGTACCACTCCTCGGCAGGTTCAGCGCCGGACTAAACGCCCATCTCGGCCGTTGCCGCGCGCGCCTGCCGGCCAGGATGGGCTCGCACCGGTCGCTTTCCGCTTCGGGCGACCGCGACTAACGTGGCACCCGAAGCGTTGGCGGTTGCGCAACGCACGGGTCGAGGAGAGTGCGTGTCGGAGTTCTCGGTACCTGCGGATTTCCGCATTCCTGACGATGCCAACCTGACCGACGCGATCGTCGGCAATGCCGCCGAGCATCCCGAGCGCGTCATGTTCAGCCGCAAGGTCGACGGCGAGTGGCAGCCGGTCACCGCGCGCGCATTCAACGAGCAGGTCAGCGCACTCGCGGCCGGGTTCATCGCAGCTGGCGTTCAGCCGGGCGAGCGGGTCTGCATCATGTCGAGCACGAGATATGAGTGGACGCTGCTCGACTACGCGATCTGGACCGCCGGCGCCGTACCCGTCCCGATCTATGAGACCTCGTCGTCGGAGCAGATCGAGTGGATCGTCTCGGACTCCGGCGCGGTCGGCATCGTGCTGGAGTCCGCCGCCCACCGCAAGAGCTACGACGAGGTCAGCAAGTCGCTGAAGGACGTCCGCAACGTCTGGAGCATCGAGGACGGCTCGATCGAAGAGCTGGTGACCGAGGGCAAGAGCGTCAGTGCCGACGATATCGGGCAGCGGCGGCGCACGCTGACGCCGGAGAGCCTTGCGACCGTCATCTATACCTCCGGCACCACCGGTCGCCCGAAAGGCTGCGAGCTGACCCACCGCAACTTCCTGTTCGACGCCACGTCGACCAGTCAGGGCATGGAGGACCTGTTCGGCGAGGGCCAGTCGACGTTGCTGTTCCTGCCGCTGGCGCACGTCTTCGCCCGGATGATCGAGGTGGGCTGCGTCCAAAGCGGAGTCCGGATGGGCCACACCGCGGACATCAAGAACCTGATCCCTGACCTCGCGGTCTTCAAGCCGACGTTCCTGCTCTCGGTCCCCCGCGTCTTCGAGAAGGTCTACAACACCGCCAAGCAGCGGGCCCACGCCGACGGTAAAGGCGCCGTTTTCGACCTGGCTGAGAGCGTGGCGATCAAATACAGCGAGTCGCTCGACGGCAACCCGCTCAAGCGGGCGACCTACGAGCTGCCACACCGCATCTTCGATGCCCTGGTCTACTCCAAGCTGCGGGCCGCGCTCGGTGGACAGGCGATCGGCGCGATCTCGGGCGGCGCGCCGCTCGGCGCCCGGCTCGGTCACTTCTTCCGCGGCTGCGGAATCCCGATCTACGAGGGGTACGGACTGACCGAGACTTGCGCCGGCGCCACCATCAACCGGCCAGCCGCGATGAAGGTCGGCTCGGTCGGGCGCCCGATCCCGGGCTGCTCCGTGCGCATCGCCGAGGACGGCGAGATCCTGCTCAGCGGGGGCAACATCTTCACCGGCTACTACCGGAACCCGAATGCGACCGGTGAGGCGCTCGAGGCCGATGGCTGGTTCCACACCGGCGACATCGGGCAGCTCGACGACGAGGGCTATCTCACGATCACCGGCCGCAAGAAGGAGCTGATCGTGACCGCCGGCGGCAAGAATGTCGCCCCCGCCGTACTCGAGGACCGGCTGCGTGCCAACCCGCTGGTCAGCCAGTGTCTGGTCGTCGGCGACCAGAAGCCTTTCATCGCGGCCCTCGTCACGATCGACGAAGAAGCGTTCCCGGCGTGGAAGTCCTCGCACGGCAAGCCCGACGACGCCACCGTCGGCGACCTGGTCGATGACCCTGACCTGCGCTCCGACATCCAGGCCGCGATCGACGAGACCAACAAGGCGGTGTCCAAGGCCGAGTCGATCAAGGCGTTCCGGATCCTCGCCGACGACTGGACCGTCGAAAGCGGCCACCTCACGCCGTCGCTGAAGGTCAAGCGCAACGTCGTTCTGGACGACTACGCCGCGGACGTCACCGCGATCTACTCAGGCTCGAAGAACTAGCTCGACCTTCCGGTCACGCCCAGCCCAGCAGGTCGGTGAAGTCGCGGACCGTCGACTCCCACGACCACGCGTCGCGCACCCATTCCCGGCCGCGTTCGCCCATCGCCGCCGCGGCAGTGGGATCGGCGAGCAGGCCGGACACCACGGCGGCAATCTCACCCACCGAGCTGCCGTCGACTAGCCGGCCGGTCTGTCGGTCGAGTACGGCGTCAACCGAGCCACCTGAGCGACCGGCTACGACCGGCAGCGCGCAGGCTGCTGCCTCGAGGAAGACCATGCCGAGGCCCTCGACATCGAGCCCGCCGAGCCGCTCGCGGCACGGCATCGCGAAGACATCTCCGACGCCGTACCACGCCGGGAGGTCGGCGTGATCGACCGATCCGGTGACAGTGACGTGCTCGGCAACGCCGAGCCCGGTGGCGAGCTTGGCGAGGCGGGCGCGAGACGGACCGCCGCCAACCAGCACGAGTGCAGCGCCGGGGACCCGCCGGCGGATCTCTGGGAGCGCCCTGATCATCGCGTCCTGGCCCTTGCGCGGCATCAGCCGCGACACGCACACCACGACCGGCCGATCGCCTAGGTCAAGGTCAGCTCGCCGCTGCCCGCCGCCGGCGTCCGGCCGGAAGGTCTCGCTGTCGACCGCGGGGACCAGCCGGCGGAGCCGGTCGGCGTGCCTCCCGATCGAAGCGGCCAAACGAGCGCGCGTGTAGTCGCCGAGATAGGTCACCACATCGACGTTGGCGGCGATCCGGCGCAGCAGCGAACGCGCCGCCGGCAGCGCTGCCCAGCCGACCTCGTGACCGTGGGTCGAGGCGACGATCCACTGCGCGCCGGCGGCCCGCAGCGGCGCGGCCAACAGGCCGAGCGGCGCTGCCGCGCCGAACCATACGTCGGTGCACTCCCGCTCACGGAACAACTCCAGCGCGTGACGGCGAACAGCGGCGCTCGGAAGCAGCACCGAGGTGTCGTGGCGGACCACCGAGAACGGCTGCGTGGCATCCCACGCCTGCCAACCGCGCCATTTCGAGGTCAGCACGACGACCTGCTCGGGTGGCAGTCGGGAGACGACGCCGTGAACGAACGACTGGATGCCACCAGGGCGCGGCGGAAAGTCGTTCGTCACGACCAGCAGGCGGCGCGTCATCCGACCAGCTCAGACCGTACGTAGTCACGCCACTGCACGGTGAACGTCGCATCGCTGATCCCGAGAACGCGGCGCAACGCGCCATTCACCGCCACCGCCGACGGCGGCGCTGAGGCGCCCACCGCGCGATAGAAGCGGACCAGGGCATCCTGGCCGTAGCGGGTCGCGATGGAGCGGCAGGCCAGCCAGCTCGTCTCGTATGCCTGCGGCAATGCCGGGTTGTCGCCCCGGAACGCCGCATCCCTCGGCAGCTTGGTCGGCGCTCGACCTGACCGAACGTCGGTCGCCAGCTCCGCGGCGGCGACCGTCGCGGCGACGTCGGTGTCGTGGAATCCGACGTACTCTGCCAGTCCTTCCGAGAGCCACTTCGGCGTGGCGGCGCTGGTGTCGGCTCGACTCGCGACGTGGGTGAGCTCGTGGGCCAGCACGACATTGGCGCCGAGCGGGCCGAGCTTGGGCCAGTTGCGCGGGTTGATCGTGATCCGGTCGCCGACCGGCGCCTGGCTTCCCCGCACGTTGCCGACCTCCGAGCTGGTCAGTGCCGCAATCTGGTCCAGATCCCCGCGGTCGGCCGTGACCAGGCTCATCTCGTGCTGGGTCGAGGGCACCAGGACAACCGCGCGCCGCGCCCAGTGCCGGCCCCAGACCGCCGTCACCTCGGGGATCGCGGTCTCAACCACCTGCGCGACCGCGGTCATCGTGGCAAGCTCGCTACCCGGGCCGAGCACCAGTGCCGGTCCGCGGCGTACCACGTCGACCGGCGCGTAGTCCCAGAGGCCGGTCGAGGAGACGTCGCCGCGGCGACGGAAGCCGGACAGCGACGCGAGGTACCAGCGACCCGAGCGGTCCACAAAGGTCGGGTACTGCGGCAGATCGGTCGGCTGGCCGTCGAAGCCGGCCAGCCGGTAGTGCAGCGCGAAGCCGCTCGGGGCCCAGGCCGGTGCGTCGTAGTGCCGGGCCCGGCTCGTCGGCAGCCGCAGCGACCCCGAGCCGAGGGTGTAGGACCAGCTCGTGAACCTCACCCGCGCGGTGTTGGCGAACATCGTCGCCTCGGAACGCCGAAACTTCGTGGCGACCGGATCGATCGTGGCCATGAACCGCGCCCGGTCGTGGTGGACCATCGCCGCGGCGCGCTCCCGGAGCAGCGACCGCACCGCCGTCAGGCGCGACGGAGTTGCCGCCGACCGCGGGTGCGCCGAGGACTGAGTCGCCCCCGGCACCGGCGGCTCGGCGCTCGGCGAGCCGGCCTGGTGGTTCGCGACGATGACGACCGCCGCGATGATCACGGCCAGTGAACCGGCAGCAAGCGCGACCCGCTGGCTGGAGCGACGAGGTCGCGGCGCATCGAGCGGACCGGGCCCGGGCTCGGTCACCTCGAGCTGCGCGGTCACGACCGGCGGCGAGCCCTCGCGGTTTCGGGCGCCTGCACGCCGAGCAGGACATCCGACCACGACGGTACGGCGACCCGCCCATTGGTCGGCGAGATGACGGGTGGCTCGAAGACCCTGGGCTTGCGCCGCGGCTTGCGGACCCGCTTGACCTTCGGCTGCGGCGGCGGCTTCACGACAGCGGTCTTAGCAGCCGCCTTGGCGGGCGCCTTCACCGCGGCGGGCTTGACCGGCTTTGCCGCCGGCTTGGCTGCCACCGTCTTCGTGGCGGCTCGCTTGGTTGCGGCGCGTTTCGTCGCCGCGCGCTTGGTCGCTGCCCGCCTGGCCGGCGAACGCCGCGCCGGCGCGCGCTTGACGACCGGCTTCGGCGCGACCCGCTTGCGTCTGGCCGCCGGGGGCAGGTCTTCGGCACCCAGCCGGGTAGCGAGGGCGTTGATCGAGCTCAGCTGATGGTCAGCCGGCTGCCAGAGCCACGAGGCGGTGCGGGCACCGCCTCGGGCGGCGTAGCTCAACGCGACGATCCAGGCGCCGTCATCGCGGCGGCGCGCGGTCCAGGAGACGGTCTCGAACTTGATGCCGACGGTCGCGCCGAGGCGCTTTTCCACCATCTCGCCGAGCGGGGTTGTCGCCTCGTGGCTTCGGGAGCGCTTCAGGACCGCGGCACGGGCCTGCTCGATGATGAGGTCCCGCTCGGAGATGACCGGGCCGGCGTACCGGATCACCCGGGAGACCGGCACCCTGGCGAGCTTCGCGATCTGCTCCTCGGACTCCCCGGCCCGCAGCCGGGCCTGGATCTCCTTTGGAGACAGCTCGCTCTCGCGACGCTCGGAGTCATCGAGCTCGCCGCGGATCGCTGCCTGCAGCCGATTGTCGATCCGGACCGAGTGCGTCGCACGGACGGCATCCTCGGCGGTCGCCAGCAACACGAAGGTGCCGTCGTCGCTTAGTGAGACGACTTCCAATTGGCGCACGCGCGAACCTCCCGGATCGGGACCAGGATGTCCCACCCAAGTGAAGTTTGCCTCGTCCGCCACGCCTGTAACAAGCCCCGCGCTTGTTACACGCTCAAAACGTTACGGTCGGCCGGCGCTGGTCGGGGGCATCGAGCTCAGTGAACTGATCTGCACGACGGTGCCGGTATGAGGTGCTTGGATGATCTGGCCACCGCCGATGTAGATCGCGGTGTGGAACGCCGGGTCGCCGTAGAAGACCAGGTCACCGGGCTCCAGGGCTGAGAGCGGGACGCTCGGCAGCTCGGCCTGCTGGCCCGCTGCGCTGTGCGGCAGACCGACACCGGCCGCCCCCCACGAGCGCATCGTCAGACCGGAGCAGTCGAAGCTGTCCGGGCCGGCGCCGCCCCACTGGTAGGGCTTGCCGAGCTGGGCGTAGGCGAACCGGATCGCGATCGAGGCCCGGCCGCTCGCCGCACCGTTGTAGGCCGGCGGGTGGTACGTCGTACGGAGCGTGACCTCGTGTTCGGTGGTCTTGGCCTGCTGGGCCGCGAGCGCTCGGCGCTGCGAGGCCTTGAGCTGGGCGAGCAGCGCGTTCTGCTGGCTGAGCAGGCCCTGGATCTGCTCCCGGGCGCTGGAGATCGAAGCGACGGTCGCCTTCTGCTGGGCGACCTGAGCGTTGTGTACGACCAGGACGGCGGCGACCTGACGCTGAGCGGCGTTCGCGGCGTCAAGCTGGCCGAGGTCGTAGCGCGCGACCTCCTGCAGCCCAGAGGTCTGGTCGAGGAAGGTCTGCGGGCTGCCGGAGGAGACCAGCGACATCGTCGAGTCAAGGCCGCCGGTGCGGTACTCCGCCGCGGCGCCTGCGTCGACCTGACGCGCGGCCTTGGCCAGCGTCGCGCGATCATGGGCAAGCAGCCGGTCGGTGACCCGCTCCTTGGATTGCAACGCCGTCAACTGGGTATTTGCATTGTCGAAGGACTCGGTGATCCGGTCGGCACGCCCGTTGAGTGCGTTGACCTGGGCTTCAACCTGGTGCAGCGTCAGGTGGGAGGCAGGTGCTGCAGAACCGATCCCCGAGGGCAGCACGGTCGCGGCAACAGCGGCCGCGGCGAGCGCCAGCACGGGAAGACGGAACCGGGTCAGACGGGTGCGCGCGTTCGAAAAAGAACTAGTCGCCAATGTGGCGGCTCTCCCATTCTTCCTCAACCGCCTACCGGGTGAGCTGACGGGTTCGGGCGGGAAGTTCGCCCTACGGTGACTGCGCCAGCGAACTGGCGAGTCCCCGATTCACCCCATGGGGAATGGTTCCCCGGCTCGGGCCGGCGTGACCGGCCCAGACTCGGCGGTAGCCGCTACCCCGCCGCCCGGCTGGCGACGATCGAAACAACGGCTGGTGCACACCATATCTATTTGTCACGAGTCTGCAACGGTCGGACCCGAACAACGATTCTTCGGCGCGTCGCAACCTTTTCACATCCGTCACACCAGTCACATCGGCCACTGGAATCGGCCTGGCGCGGCCTAGCCGACCGCTGCGCCACCTCGGCTCGAACGCATCCGCAGTGGTGGCACTAGACCGACCTGGGCGAGTGCCCGGATCGCGCCGGACTCGTCCTCGCCCCACTCGATGTCGCCGGTCTCGACCGCCGGCGGCGCCGCCAGCAGCACCGACACCACGCAGTCGTCGCAAGCGATGTTGCGCATTTCGCAACGGTCGCAATCGATGATCATTTCGACTCCTTATTCGACTACCAGGGACGCTAAGGCGAGGGTCTGACAAGAAACTCCGGCTAGCCGTCATGACCCCCGGCGCGGTGCGCTGAAGTTGTCGGGGGTCGCTCTTACCGTGACGTGCATGCCGACCAATGCGCCGCAGCCGTTCACCGCGGCCGGCGCGTCCAAGCTCATCGAGGCCCGGCAGGGAACCTTCGACGAACTCGGCGTCCCGCTCGCCGAGGTGACCTTCGTGGTCGTCGACCTCGAGACCACCGGCGGCTCGCCCGCTGCGTCGGCGATCACCGAGATCGGCGCCGTCAAGGTGCGCGGTGGCGAGGTGCTCGGTGAGTTTCAGACCCTGGTCAACCCACAGATGGCGGTCCCGCCGTTCATTGCCGTGCTCACCGGCATCACCGACTCGATGGTGGCGTCCGCGCCGCCACTGACCAGCGCGCTGCCGACATTCCTGGAATGGGCACGCAACTGCGTTCTGGTGGCCCACAACGCACCGTTCGATCTGGGCTTTCTCAAAGCCGGCTGCCACACCCAGCAGATCGCGTGGCCGGCGTTCGAGTCGGTCGATACCGCGCGGCTGGCGCGACGGGTCCTCACCCGCGACGAGGCCCCCGACTGCAAGCTCTCGACCCTGGCCAGGTTGTTCCGTACCACGACGACGCCGTGCCACCGCGCGCTGGCGGACGCCCAGGCCACCGTCGATGTGCTGCACGGATTGTTGGAAAGACTGGGAAATCTCGGCATCAACACCTTCGAGGAGCTGGTGTCGTTCAACGGTCTCGCGACCGCCTCGCAACGTCGCAAGCGCTATCTCGCCGACGGGCTGCCCAACGGCCCGGGTGTCTACATCTTCCGGGACGCCCGCGGCAGGCCGCTCTACATCGGACGCAGCCGCCATCTTCGCGCCCGGGTCCGGCAATACTTCGTCGCCTCGGAGCCGCGCACCAGGATGGCTGAGATGGTCGGCATCGCCGAGCGGGTCGACGCCATAGCCTGCGCCCATCCGCTCGAAGCTGAGGTTCGCGAGCTGCGGCTGATCGCCGAGCACAAGCCGCGTTACAACCGTCGCTCGCGGTTCCCGGAGCGGGCGAGCTGGCTCAAGCTCACCGTCGAGCCTTACCCACGGCTCTCGCTGGTACGCCGGGTCGCCACCGACGGCGCGACCTATCTCGGCCCGTTCGGCTCGGCGAGGGCGGCGCAGTCGGCGATGGCCGCCCTGCACGAGGCGGTGCCGCTGCGCCAGTGCAGCCAGCGGATCACGCCGGCCAAACCGAGTCCGCCCTGCGTGCTTGCGGGAATGGGCCGCTGTGCCGCACCGTGCGAGGGAACCGTCAGCCGGGATGACTACGCCCCGACCGCGGCAGCAGCGCGCGCGCTGATGACCGCAGACGCCCGGCCAGTGCTGCAGGCGGCGCGGCGGCGGATGGCCTCGCTCAGCGCCCAACAGCGCTACGAGGAAGCCGCCGCCCATCGAGACCGGGCGACCGCTTTCGTCCGCACCGCCGCTCGGATGCAACGGTTCGCCGCCCTCGCGAGCTGCCCCGAGCTGGTGGCCGCCCGGCCGGGATTCGCCGGGGGCTGGGATCTAGCTGTCGTCAGACACGGCCGGCTCGCTGCCGCGACCACCGTGCCGGCGGACGTCAACCCGATGCCGTATGTCGATTCACTCGTTGCCAGTGCCGAAATTGTCACACCGGGACCAGGGCCGCTCGGGGCTGCCGGCGCCGAGGAAATGGATCACATCCTCGCCTGGCTCGCCGAGCCGGGCGCCAGGCTGGTCCGGCTCGATGGCACCTGGTCCTCTCCTGCCGCCGGTGCCGGCGGGCTGCACGAGTGGCTGGTCGCCGTCGAGGCCAGCCGTGAAGCGGCACGCCCGTTCGACGACCGCCGCGCGTTGCGCCCGGTGCACCGGCCGGCCCGGGCAGCAATCTGAGGCCTCGCGCCGTTAGCAAACTGTTAACACCCGCGCGCGATTTGCATACTTGGCTGACTGAACGGGCATTCATGATCAAGACATGGACCTCGATCTCGATCAGCTGACTCGCGCCGTTGGTCGTGAGGTGACCGCGTATTCGGTCGAGCCGATCGATCCCGGGCTTCGGCTGCACTCGGTCACCGGCGGGGTCCACCGGGTGAGCGGGGACGGGTTCTCGCTGATCATCAAAGTCATCACGCGCGGCACGGACGCCGATCCGCTTGGCCTGTGGGTGGCTGGCGCCGAGCCGTCGCACCGCAACTACTGGAAGCGCGAGTGGCTCGCGTTCAGCTCCGGGATGCTCGACACGCTGCCCGGCGAGCTCCGGGCGCCACGGACACTGCTCGCCACCGAGCCCTCCGAAGACGAGTGCTGGATCTGGATGGAGGACGTCGAAGGCCGACCCGGCGCGGAGTGGGAGGTCGACGACTACGACAGCGTCGCCTTCGACGTGGCGACCACCCAGGCGGCGTACGCCGGCGGGCGTAGCGTCCTGCCGCCAGACGAGTGGCTGGCACACCACTGGCTGCGCGGCTGGGTCGACACCGTGGCACACCGGATTGAGGCACTCGACGACGATGCGCTGTGGACCGAGGCATGGCAGGGCCCGATTTCGGCGCTGCGACCCCGGGTCCGCGAGCTGTGGGCTGCCCGCGAGCAGCTGCTGGCGATTGTCGAGGCGGCGCCGCAGACCGTCGTACACGGCGACCTATGGCCGACCAACCTGATTGCCGCCGACGACGGCACCTCGGTAGCGATCGACTGGTCACAGGTCGGAATTGGCTCTATTGCTCAAGATCTCGACCAGCTAACCCTTGATCCGGTATGGATGCTGGTGTTGCCGGACGTCTCGCTCGACGACCTGGACCGCCACGTCGTACCCAGCTATCTGTCCGGGCTGCGGACCTCGGGGTTCGACGTCGACGAGGCCGTGCTTCGCCATTGGTACGCCGCCGCGGCGAGCGTCCACTACGCACCGCTCGCCGCATTCCAGGCCACGAACACCGCCGATCCCGCGGCCATCGAGGCCAGCGAGCGCCGGTTCGGCCGGACCTATCCCGAGATCGTCGCTCGCAAGGCGCTGGTCATCGAACGCGCTCTCGACCTCGGCGAGTGGGTGCTCGGCGGGCGATAGGCTCCGCCCGTGATCACCGCGATCGTCTTCGTCTCCGCCGCCGTCGACCGGATCCCGGAGGTAGCCGAGCAGATAGCCGCGCTACCGGGCGTAACCGAGGTCTACTCCGTGACCGGCGAGATCGACCTGATCGCGCTGATCCGGGTGCAGTCCCACGACGACATCGCCGATGTCGTCGCCGACCGGCTCAACAAGGTCGAGGGCGTGCTGGCCACCGAAACCCACGTGGCCTTCCGCACCTACTCCCAGCACGACCTGGAGGCCGCCTTCTCAATCGGCCTCAGCGACACCGACTGACCGCTGTTACGCCAAACTTGCGCGTATCAACCGTTTGAGGCCCCCGAAACGGTTGATACCCGCAAGTTTGGCGATCCGGGCGACTAGCGGGCGGCGGCGCTGCTTGCCACCCAGGCGTCGAGGGCAGTTGCCGCAGCGCCGGTGTCGAGCGACTCCGCGGCTCGCGGCAACGCCGCTCGCAGCTGGTCGGCGACCGGCGCCGAGGTCGGCCCGTCCACCGCGACCAGAGCAGCGGCGGCGTTCAGCAGCACCGAGTCGCGGATCGGGCCGGTCTCGCCGTCGAGCAGCCGCCTGGTCACCCCGGCGTTGTGCGCAGCGTCCGCGCCGCGCAGCGCGTCGGGTGCGGCAGTGGCGATTCCGAGCTCACCGGGGTCGACCGAGTCCTCCCGAACCGAACCGCCCGCGACGACCCAGACCCGCGACGACGCGGCGACCGAGAGCTCGTCGAGACCATCGGTGCCGCGAAACACCAGCGCCGAGCTCCCGCGCGCCGCCAGCACTCCCGCCATCACACCGGCCATCCGCTCATCCGCGACGCCGACAGCCTGGGCCGGTGGCCGAGCCGGGTTGGTCAGCGGACCGAGGAAGTTGAAGACCGTCGCGACGCCGAGCTCACGCCGAGGTGGCGCGGTATGCCGGAACGCCGGGTGGAACACCGGCGCGAAGCAGAAGCCGATCCCGGCATCCTCGATACAGCGTCGTACGCCGTCGGGCGGCAGGTCGACGACGACGCCGAGCTCCTCGAGCAGGTCCGCAGAGCCGCAGGCCGATGAGGCGGCGCGATTGCCGTGCTTGACCACGCGCGCGCCCGCGCCGCGGACCACCAGCGCGGCCATCGTGGAGATGTTGACCGTTGCGGCCCGGTCTCCGCCGGTGCCGCAGGTGTCCACCATCGCGCCGTCGAGTGGAAGCGGCGCGGCATGCGCCAGCATCGCGCGGGCCAGGCCGAGCACCTCCTCGGTGGTCTCACCCTTGGCACGCAACGCGATCGCAAAGCCGGCGATTTGAGCCGGGGTCGCGGCTCCGGACATGATTTCGGTCATCGCCCAGGCCGCGTCGTCGGCGGACAACGACTCGCCGGCGAGCAGCGCCGAGAGCACTACCGGCCAGGTCAGCACGAGCTGGACCCGTTTCTCAGTGCGCGGCCGCGACCGGGTCGGCGTCGTGGCTGAGCAGCGATGCCACCGCCTCCGCGACCTGGGTGGCGTCGATCGGATGGGAGACGACCGCCTCGGCGCGTGACCAGGTGGCGAGCCAGGCGTCGTCGCGACGCCCGACGACGAGCAGCACCGGCGGCGGTGCGTCGAGCTCATCCTTGAGCTGGCGGGCGAGCCCGATGCCGCCGGTCGGCGCGGCCTCGCCGTCGAGGATCGCCAGATCGATCCCACCCGCGTCGAGCCGCCGCATGACGTGCGCGCCGTCGATCGCCTCGACGAAGTCCAACGCCAGTCCAGGCGCCGGGCTGCGGCCGATCGCGGTGATCAGCCGCACGCGGGTCTGATCTTGGCTCGAGTAGACAAGAACGGTCGCAGTTCGAGCCGGGTCGGAGTGCGAAGCCATGCGCTGATCGTAGAGCCTGCCCGGTCCGGGTGGGCCAGGAGAGGGAGTCGGCGAAACCCGAGCGCGACGCGCCGAGGGGGTCATGCGTCGAGTGCTACCTCGGGGCTGGCACAATCCCTGCCGTGGCCTCCGCTACTGCGATCGACCAGGTTCCGGCTCACGGATCCCTGAACCGACCGAACCTCGTCAGCGTGGGCGTGATCGTCTGGCTGTCCTCGGAGCTGATGTTCTTCGCGGCGCTGTTCGCGATGTATTTCACGATCCGCGCCGTCAACGAGCCGGCTTGGCCACCGAAGATCGTCGTACTCGACCTCAAGACGGCAGCACCGTTCACGATCATCCTGGTGCTGTCCAGCGTGACCTGCCAGCTCGGCGTGTTCGCCGCCGAGCGTGGTGATGTCGAGCGGCTGCGGTTCTGGTTCATGATCACGTTCTTCATGGGCTCGGTCTTCATCGGCGGCCAGGCCTTCGAGTACTTCGTTCACAACGACTTCAACCTGTCGACCAACGCCTACGGCTCGGTCTACTACTTGACGACCGGCTTCCACGGACTGCACGTCCTCGGCGGCCTGATCGCCTTCGTGCTGTTGATGTTGCGGACGACGTTCGGCAAGTTCACCCCAGCCCAGGCCACCGCGGCGATCGTCGTGTCCTACTACTGGCACTTCGTCGACATCGTGTGGATCGGCCTGTTCACCGTCATCTACCTGATCCGATGAGCGGAATGGACCCCGTGAGCACTCCCGACGCGACCGCCGAGATCCCGCTCGGTCGCTCCCGACGGCGCCGGACCGCGAAGGTGGTCCTGCTGATGGTCGGCTTCGGCGTGTTGGGCCTGCTCTACTCCGGGCTGCAGCCGGCGCGCTCGTCAGCCGCCAACTCCAGCCCGGCGATCGAGCGTGGTCGGCAGCTGTTCCTGCAGGGCTGCGCGTCCTGCCACGGCCTCAACGGTCAGGGCGGCACGACCGCGCCGAGCCTGATCGGGGTGGGTGCCGCGGCCGCCGACTTCCAGGTCGGCACCGGACGGATGCCGCTGCAGGACCACAGCGCGCAGGCACCCCCGAAACGCAACAAGTACAGCTTCGACCAGACCGAGGAGATCGCGGCGTACGTCGGCAGCCTCGGGCCCGGTCCGGCAATTCCGGAGAACCTCAACTACCAGAGCGCGGATGTCGCCTTCGGCGGCGCGTTGTTCCGCACCAACTGCGCGCAGTGCCACAACTTCGCCGGCTCCGGTGGCGCGCTGACCTACGGCAAGTACGCGCCGTCGCTCTCGGATGCGACGCCCAAGGAGATCTACGAAGCGATGATCACCGGCCCGGAGAGCATGCCGGTCTTCGGCGACCAGCAGATCACCCCGCCGCAGAAGCAAGCCATCATCAAATACATCCGGACCATCAAGACCGAGCCGGATCCCGGTGGTGCCGGCCTCGGCCGGGTCGGGCCGGTCAGCGAGACAGTCGTCGCCTGGCTCGTCGGCATCGGAGGCCTGGTCCTGATCACGATGTGGATCGGCTCCAAGGCATGACCGACTCGCACGACCCACACCCCGACGAGGTTTCGGGACGCCCGCAGCGCCGCATCGGCCGCCGCCGCCCCGAGCCGGCCACCACCGACTTGTTGTCACGCAACGAGCAGACCGTCGATCTCGACAACGCGCCGCCTGAGGTCGATCCGCGCGAGGACAAGTTCGGCGAATGGCAAGTCTCGGCGCTGTTCATGCTCGGGATCCTCGCGACACTCGCGTTCCTCGTGGCCTACTTCGCGGTGTCGATCCGCGACAACCTCGGCCTCGACAGCAACCGTTGGCTGGGCGGCAGCCTCGCGGTGTCGCTATTCGCTATCGGCGCCGGAATGATCGTCTGGGCCAAGAAGCTGCTCCCCCATGACAAGGCGATCCAGGACCGCCACGACTTCCACTCGACACCGGAGGAAGAGAAGGTCGCCGAGGACACGTTCCTGGCCGGTGTCGACGACATGGGCCTGGGTAAGCGCAAGATCCTGCGCCGCACCTTGATGGGTGCGCTCGGGTTGTTCCCGCTGCCGCTGATCGTGATGCTGCGCGACCTCGGCCCGCTGCCGCACCGCACCCTGCTCGAGACCGGCTGGAAGGCCGGATCGCGGCTGGTCGACCTAGACACCAAGCTCCCGGTCAAGCTCGGTGACCTCTCGATCGGCGGCATCCAGACGGTGATGCCCGAAGGTTTCACCACGCCCTCGGACTTCGCGCTCGCTCCGACCATGCTGATCCGATTCGGTCCGGGCCAGATCCTGTCGCAGAAGGAAGCCAACTGGGGGGTCGACGACCACGTCGCCTACTCCAAGATCTGCACTCACGCCGGTTGCCCGATCAGCCTGTACGAGCAGCAGAGCCATAACCTGCTCTGCCCGTGCCACCAGTCGACCTTCGACATGGCGCGCGACGCGAAGGTGATCTTCGGCCCGGCCGCCCGGCCACTGCCCCAGCTGCGGATCAAGGTCGACAGCCAGGGCTACCTCTACGCCGCCGGGCCGTACTCCCAGCCGGTCGGACCGAGCTTCTGGGAGCGCCGATGACCACGACCTCGGAGGACAAGGTGCCCGCGGGCGAGGTGGCGACTCGCAAGTCGCTGAAGTACGTCGACGACCAGCTCGGCTCGGCGAGCTTCCTCAAACGCAGCATGGACAAGGTGTTTCCGGACCACTGGTCGTTCATGCTCGGCGAGATCGCGCTCTACAGCTTCGTGATCCTGCTGCTGACCGGCACCTACCTCACGTTGTTCTTCCACGCCAGTCAGCAAGAGGTCATCTACAACGGCAGCTACGCGCCGCTGCGCAGCGTTCAGATGACCGACGCCTACGCCTCGACGCTGCACATCTCCTTCGATGTGCGCGGCGGCCTGCTGATGCGCCAGATTCACCACTGGGCCGCGTTGCTGTTCACGACCTCGATCGTCGTACACATGTTCCGGGTCTACTTCACCGGCGCGTTCCGCAAGCCGCGCACGATCAACTGGCACATCGGCACGATCCTGCTGATCCTCGCGATCCTCGAAGGCTTCGCCGGCTACTCCCTGCCGGACGACCTGCTGTCGGGCACCGGGCTGCGGATCGCCTACTCGGTCGCCGAATCCATCCCCGTGGTCGGCAGCTACGTCGTGTTCTTCCTCTTCGGCGCGAACTATCCGGGCACCGACATCATCTCCAGGTTGTTCATCATCCATGTTCTGCTGGTGCCGGGCATCATGCTCGCGCTGATCGCGGCGCACATGATGATCCTCTGGCACCAGAAGCACACCGACTTCCCGGGTCCTGGGAAGACCGAGGACGTCGTGGTGGGGACGAAGTTCTACCCGACGTTCTTCTTGAAGACCAACGGGTTCTTCTTCATGGTCTTCGGCATGGTCGCCGCACTCGGCGCCTTCGCCCAGATCAACCCGGTGTGGCTCTACGGGCCCTACAACCCGGGACAAGTCTCGGCCGGCTCACAGCCGGACTGGTACATCCTGTTCCTCGAGGGCTCGCTGCGCATGATGCCCAACTGGGAGACGCACATCTTCCATCACACGATCAGCTGGAACATCCTGATCCCCGGCGTGATCATCCCGGGAATCATGTTCAACCTGATCGCGGTGTATCCCGCGATCGAGGCATGGGCGACCAAGGACCGCGGATATCACAACCTGCTCGACCGACCGCGTGACGTGCCGGTCCGGACCGGACTCGGCGTGATGTCGCTGACGTTCTACCTGATCCTGGTCATCGGCGGCGCGAATGACGTCCTCGCCTCGACCTTCCACTGGTCGCTCCAGGCAACGACCTGGGTGCTGCGGTTCCTGCTGATCTTCCTGCCGCCGGCGGCGTTCAAGCTGACGAAACGGTTCTGTCTCGGACTCCAGCATCACGACGAGGCGTTGCTGCATCACGGCATCGAGACCGGCATCATCCGAAGACTTCCGCACGGCGAATACATCGAAGTGGAGGAACCGGTGCCGGCCGTGAAGGCCGCGGTGCTGGCCAGCCAGATCGGCTACGACCTGCACGCCGACCACCACGCGCTCGGCGTCGGCGGCAGCAACGGACACGGGCCGAGCGGTCCGTCGTCCAACGGGCACGGCGCCGCTCAGAACGGTGTCAGCAGTGCGGGTGACGCGACGACGAACGCGCAGATCAGACGTCCGGTCGCCTTGACCGAACGAGCCCGACTGAAACTCGAGGCGTTCTACCTCGGTGGCCGCGAGTCGATCCCCGACCCGCAGCCCGGTGACTCCGGTTCGGGTCACTGAGCAGCCACCGGCGCTGACACGACGTAGGGCTGAGCCAGTGAGACACTGAGGTCCCTCGAGGACCCCAGGAGCAGCAACGGCCGAGGCGTACTGGATCTGTGTCGGCATCGGCGCCGGCGGATGCGTCGCGCTTTGCATCGCCGCCCGCTGCTCGTGGAGCTCACCTGGTTCTGCGGGCTCGCCGGGACGTTGCAAGCCGTCGCGACGCCCGATCTCACGGTGAGCTTCCAGCACCTGACGTTCTGGGAGTACGTCGTCGCGCACGTCGGCGTCGTCGTCGCCGCGCTCTACCTGGTGATCGGGCTGGGCCATCGGCCGCGGGCCGGGTCGGTCGCGCGGGTCTTCACGATCACGCTGGTCTACACCGGCGGCGTGGCCGTCGCGGACGCGGTCACCGGCGCCGACTACATCTTCCTGGCCGCGCGACCGGTCACCTGGTCGCTGCTGTCCGTGTTCGGCCCGTGGCCGTGGTACCTCGCCAGCGCCGCCGCCGTCGCCCTGATCCTGCTGATCGCCCTCGACACGCCGTTTCGCCGCGGCCGGGCCGGAGCCGCAGCGCAGCGCCTGACCGCCGCGCCTAGTCCGGGGTAGGCGGGCGGCGCAGCCGCTTGGTGACCGCGTCCTTCCGCTTGCTGTCCAGCCGGCGCGCTCGGGCAGCCTTGCTCGGCTTGGTGGCGCGCCGCGGCGGCGGTGGCGGCGCGGTCGCCTCCCGAAGCAGATCGGCAAGCCGGGCGCGCGCGGCCTGCCGGTTGCGAAGCTGCGAGCGGTGCTCCTCGGCGACGACGGTCACCACGCCATCCACCAGTCGGCCGCTCAGCCGCTCGAGCGCGCGGGCTCGCGCCGTCGGGCCGAGCGAGGCCGACCGCGCCACGTCGTATGACAGCTCGACCCGGCTGTCGCTGGTGTTGACCGACTGCCCGCCCGGCCCGGACGCGCGCGAGAACCGCCACCTCAGCTCCCCCTCGGGGATGCTCAGTCGCGGAGTGACCTCGAGTGGCTCGGTCATGGCTCCATGGTCGCGCGTGAGGGCCGCCCGCGGCCACCGAGATCGCGATCCCGCGCGGCGTGGGAGTTAGCGCCAGGTCGGGCGAATGGGGCAGTCTTGCCGCCATGACGACCGACGCCATGGCTGTGAAGAAGCCTGGACCGCATCTGGCCATCGCCCTCGCGCTGATCATCATCGGCGCGATCCTGGGGCTCACCGGGCTCGTCAAGGGCGTCCAAAGCGTCGTCCATGACGTACGCGGCATCGTCACCTCGACCACGCCGGCCGACTTCCAGCGCAATCTCGCCGCCGGCACCTGGGAGATCTACGTCGGTGACGGCCAGCAGCTGCAGCTCAACGACATCACGATCACTGGCCCGGGAAACACGATCATCCAGGCACGGCCGACCGGAAGCAGCAGCCAGACGTTGAAGAACCACGGCGAGCAGTACGTCGGCCAGGTCGAGTTCACCGTCACCAGACCCGGCGGCTACGACATCAAGGTCGCCGAGCCGCCCGGCGTGCCGATCCTGCTCTCGAAGTCCTTCGGCGACCTCGCCAAGCACGCCGCCGGCTGGTTCGTACTGACCGGCGCCGGGGTACTGGCCGGCGTCGTCGGCCTCGTGTTGCTCATCGTCGGCATCTCCCGCCGTAACCAGGCCAATCGCGGCCCGCAACCGGCCTACGCCGGCGGCTACGCCCCCGGATATCCACCAGCGACCGGTTACCCAAGCGGCGGCTATGTCGCCGGCGGCTACCCGCCCACTGCGCCGACGACGCCAGCCCCTGGCTGGTATCCCGACCAGTCGATCCCCGGCACGCTGCGCTGGTGGGACGGCACAAAATGGACAGATCAGACTCACGCGCAGTAACCCGTTCGGCCTAATCTTTCTCGCCTGCTCGGCTCAAGGTCGCTGCTGATCGTGCCGAATTACAACCATGTAGTTCGCCGCAACCAGACCTAAGGAGCCCGAGATGTCGACCGCCCACGTCATGCATTCGCTCGCCGATGGTGTCCCGATCACTTTGCTCTGCGATCTCGCGAGCACCGCTGATCCGGATTCCACCGCCATCAACGTCGTCGAGCGCCCCGCGAGCGACTCGATCTGGCTCGAGGCCGCCACTACCCTCCGGCAGCGGTGGAACGCCGCCAGCGCCTGAATCAGGCCCGCCTGACGGTTCGGTCTAAGGCCGGGAGCTACTCGGTGACGTCGTCGGAGTAGTACTCGAACACCATCGAGCCGACCGCCGGGATCGCGAAGGCCGCGCCGAGGAACACCATCCACCAGCCGAAGACCATCCCCGCGAACACCGTGGCCGCCGACAGCGCGCACCACAGCGGCGCCCAGCTGTAAGGACTGAAGAAGCCGATCTCGCCGGATCCGTCGCTGATCTCGGCGTCGGCGCGATCCTCCGGCCGGGCATCCATCCGGCTGGCAGAGACCAGCAGGTAGGAACCGACGAGCGTTCCGAGCGCGACCGCGAGGGCGATGGCTGTCGTACCGGTCGGATCGTGCGAGGTGAACCAGTAGATGACGTCGATCGGCGCCAGGAAGACCGCGATGAACGCAAAGAGATAGCCCTCTACCTTCATGTCGCGACCTCCGGCGCCACCGGCGTGGAATGCATCTCAGAAAGCCCGGACAGATGCGGGTAGTGCAGGTCGAACGCCGGCCGCTCGGAGCGGATCCGCGGGATCGAAGTGAAGTTGTGTCGCGGTGGCGGACACGAGGTCGCCCACTCGAGGGAGTTGCCGTAGCCCCAAGGATCGTCGCCGACCACTCGCTCGTTCTTGCCGACCCACGATCGCCAGGCGTTGTACAGGAAGGGCAGCATCGACAGGCCGAGGATGTAGGCGCCGATCGTCGAGATCTCGTTGAGCGTCGTGAAGCCGTCGCCCGGCAGGTAGTCCGGATAGCGCCGGGGCATGCCTTCGACACCCAACCAGTGCTGGACGAGAAACGTCGTATGGAATCCGACGAACAGCGTCCAGAAGTGGATCTTGCCGAGCCGCTCGTTGAGCATTGTGCCGGTCAGCTTCGGCCACCAGAAATAGAAGCCGGAGAACATCGCGAACACCACTGTGCCGAACAGCACGTAGTGGAAGTGCGCGACCACGAAATACGAGTCGCTCACGTGGAAGTCGATGGGCGGTGAGGCAAGAAGTACGCCGGTCAGACCACCGAGGAGGAACGTGATCAGAAAGCCGATCGCGAACAGCATGGCGGTGTCGAACGAGATCGCGCCCCGCCACATCGTGCCGATCCAGTTGAAGAACTTCACGCCGGTCGGCACCGCGATGAGGAATGACAGCAGCGAGAAGAACGGCAGCAACACCGCGCCGGTCGCGAACATGTGGTGGGCCCAGACCGTGATCGAGAGCCCGGAGATCGCGATCGTTGCGAAGACAATCCCCTTGTAGCCGAACAACGGCTTACGGCTGAAGACAGGGATCACCTCTGTGATGATCCCGAAGAACGGGACGGCGACGATATAGACCTCGGGATGGCCGAAGAACCAGAACAGGTGTTGCCACAGGATCGCGCCGCCGTTGTTGGCGTCGAAGACGTGCGCGTTGAACTTGCGGTCGGCCTCCAGCGCGAGCAGCGCGGCGGCGAGCACCGGGAAGGCGACCAGCACCAGGATCGAGGTGAACAGGATGTTCCAGGTGAACACCGGCATCCGGAACATCGTCATGCCCGGCGCGCGCAGGCAGATGATCGTGGTGATGAAGTTGACGCCGCCGAGAATCGTCCCGAATCCGGACAGCGCGAGGCCCATGATCCACAAGTCAGCGCCGGGTCCGGGTGAATACAGCGAGCTCGACAGCGGGGAGTAGGCGAACCAGCCGAAGTCGGCCGCACCGCTCGGGGTCAAGAAACCCGACATCATGATGATGCCGCCGAACAGGAACAGCCAGTAGCTGAACATGTTCAAGCGCGGGAACGCGACGTCAGGAGCACCGATCTGCAGCGGCATGATGCAGTTGGCGAAGCCGATGAACAACGGCGTGGCGAAGAACAGCAGCATGATCGTGCCGTGCATCGTGAACAGCTGGTCGTAGGTCTCGTTGCTGACGACCTGAAGGCCCGGCCGGGCAAGCTCGGTGCGCATGATCTCGGCCATCAGGCCGCCGATCAGGAAGAAGACGAACGAGGTGATCAGGTACATCAACCCGATGACCTTGTGATCGGTGCTGGTGATCCAGCGCACGAGCCGGCTGCCTGGCACGACGTGAACCCGCGCCGGGCGCAGCCGCTGGACCAGCTCGGTCTTCTCGGGCTTGACGTCGGTCACAGGCTCTTTCCCTCCGATGCCGGGTAGGGCGCCCCCGTATAGACGCTGTATTCGGCGTTCGTGCCCGCGCGCGCGGTTTGCTGGGCCGAAGCGAGCCAGGCCTGGAACTGCGGCGCAGGCAACGCCTTGACAGTGAACAGCATCCGGTCGTGGTGGATCCCGCAGAACTCTGCGCAGCGCCCTTGGAAGGTGCCTGCCTTGGTCACATCGACCTCGAACTCGTTGGGGTGCCCGGGGATCACGTCACGCTTGAACAGGAACGGGACGACCCAGAACGAGTGGATCACGTCGGGTGAGGTGAGGTGGAAGTGGATCTGTTCCCCGACCGGCACCACCAGCTGCGGTGGCTCGCCCGGCCGACCGGTGATCGACAGGCCATGACTGGCGTAGTTGAACTGCCACGACCACTGGAAGCCGACGACACCCACCTGAAGTGCCGGCTTGGTGTTGATCGCGTCCTCGTTGTTCTCACCGATCGCGGTGAAGTAGAACAGCACGAGAACGACGACGATCGGGATGAACGTGTAGAGCACCTCGATCGGCAAGTTGTAGCGCACCTGTCTCGGCACCTGGTCCGGCGAGCGGCGCCGGAACGCGACGGAGGCGTACCCGATCATGCCGAGGACGAGGCCGCCGACGATCGCGGAGGCGAGCAATGAGCCCTGCCAGAGCGCGAGCACGTGCTTGCCCTGCGTGGTGACCGGCGCCGGCCAGCCGCCGCGCTCCCACTTCGCCGCCTCGCCGGTGCAACCGGTCGCGAGGAGCGCAACGCCGGCGAGGATCGCGAGCCGTACTGCCCGCAGCCGGCTGCGGCGAACCCGGCGAACCGGGCGCGAAGTCGTGTCATTCGGCACGCGGGAACAATAACGCAGCGCCCACGCTCAGTTGCGCTCAGGGGCGGCGTGTCCGCGTCCCAGCCGGGCCGCCCCGCGGGCCTGCCGCAATGCCGCCCGAACTACAAAGGTTAACCAATTGCTTGACTATTGCGGGCCTCGGCAATAACTTAACCGAATGCTTAACCAAGCAGAGCCGCTGGATCGGGTGTTCCAAGCCCTGGCCGACGCGACTCGCCGCGAACTGGTCGCGCGGCTGATCTGCGGGCCGGCGTCGGTCAGCGAGCTCGCCGGCCCGCTGTCGATGTCGCTTCCGGCCGTGATGCAGCACCTCGCCGTACTCGAAAGCTGCGGGCTGGTCAGCTCGCAGAAGGTCGGCCGGGTCCGCACCTGCCAGCTCGAGCCCACCGCCATGAGCGCTGCCGAGGACTGGATCGGCCGGCAACGACTGGTCTGGGAACGCCGGCTCGACCGGCTCGGCGACGTTCTCGCCGAATCCGCCGAATCGCCTGAAACCCGAGAGCTACCAACCGAGAGGACCACCCGATGACCGACCGCGCCGTCAACCACGCCACGTTCACCCACGAGCGCACCTACCCCGCCGCGCCTGCCCGGGTCTTCGCCGCCTGGGCCGACCCGGACACCAAGCGGCGCTGGCTCGGTGCCGGCGACGACTACGAGCTCAGCTTCGAGATCGGCGGTCATGAGACCGTCCAGGCCAGCCACGAGGGCAAGAAGATCACCTGGCACACGACCTACGTCGAGATCGTGCCGAGCGAGCGGATCGTCTACACCGCGACGCTTCATTTCGACGACACGCTGGCGACCGCGTCGATCACCACCGTCGAGCTGACCTCATCCGGCGACTCGACCACGGTTGTCCTCACCGAGCACGGCGCCTACCTCGACGGTCACGAACTGCCGGAGTGGCGCGAGGAGGGCACCGCGACCCAGCTCGACAACCTCACCGAAGAGTTCAGCTAGCCTCGATATTCGTGATCTTGGTGGGTCGGCCCGCGAAGTTCGTCGTGCTGGACGTTGAGTTTGATGGCGTTGCTGACCGGCGCCGTCCGTGTCGCCGCCTGTCCGGTTGTGCTCGCAGTGCTTCCTGATCTGCGTGCCGGCGCCCAGTCGCCGCGCCAGATTCGCGATGCGCCAGTCAGACGACGCGACGGCTTGCCCATGGGCCCGCGCCCAGTCCCGCCGGTTGGTGAACCGTACGCCGCACCCCAGGGCACCGGATACGGCTCACAACCTCGCGGAGATCTCGGCGGCGGTGTCCTCGTCGTAGGCCTCCGCGAGACGCTTGTGGGCAGTGGCCGGGTCGATGACGTACTCCTGCACCCCGAGAGTCTCGAGACACAGCGTCGCAAGCATCGCGCCGACCTGCGCGGACCGCTCGAGCGAGAGGTCCCAGGAGCGGCCGGCCAGAAACCCGGCACGGAACGCGTCGCCGACGCCGGTCGGATCCACGATCGTCGTCGCGGGGATCGCGCCCACCCGCACTTCCGGCTTGCCGGCACTCTCGATCAGCACGCCGTCGGCGCCGTGGGTGGTGATCCGGATGCCGACCTTGGACAGCACGTCCGCAGCCTTCCAGCCGGTCTTGCTCTCCAGCAATGCAGCCTCATATCCGTTGCAGAACAACAGTTCTGCGCCCTCGACCAGATCACCAATCTCCTCGCCGGACATCCGCGCGAGCTGCTGCGACGGGTCCGCAGCGAATCTGATCCCTTCGCGGCGGCAGTGGTTCGTCTGCCGGGTCATCGCCTGCGGGTCGTTGGGGCTGATCATCACCAGATCGAAGTCGCCGAGCGCGCCGAGATCGATCTCCCGCGCTTCAGCCATGGCACCTGAGTAGAACGACGCGATCTGGTTCTGGTCGGTGTCGGTCGTGCAGATGAACCGTGCCGTGTGCTTGGTCTTCGACACCAGCACTCCGCCGGTGTCGACACCGTGTTCCTCGAGCCAGCAGCGGTAGTCGTCGAAGTCAGAACCGACGGCGCCGACCAGCAGCGGCCGCAGGCCGAGTACGCCGAGGCCGAAGCAGATGTTCGCGGCAATGCCACCGCGTCGGATCTCGAGGTCCTCGACGAGGAACGACACCGAGACGTGGTCGAGCTGGTCGGGCAACAGCTGCTCGGCGAACCGTCCACCGAACGTCATCAGATGGTCGCTGGCGATGGATCCGGAGACGGCGATACGCACGTCGCAGAAACTACCCGCTGGTAAGGCTTCCAATACTCGCGGGTCACTCTTACCGTCGGCTCTGTGACGATGCACCGGCGGCTGCCCTCAGAGCTCGAAGCCGAGTCATTGGCCGATCTGCTCAACGATGCGCGCGCGATTCCCGCGCAGGCGCTCGCGACCGTCAAGCTGACCGACGATGTGGTCGACCTCAGCGCGGTCCCGGTGCAGCGGAGCGCGGTGGCGATTCCGGCCGCGACCGCATCGTTGGTCGAGGCCGCCGAGCACCAGCTGGCCGGCTACCGCCGCTGACCCGAGCGAACCTCGGCCAGTCGAGGGCCGGGTTCCTCAGTGGAAGCTGTCTCCACACGCGCAGCTGCCGCCCGCGTTGGGGTTGTCGATCGTGAAGCCCTGCTTCTCGATCGTGTCGACGAAGTCGATGGTGGCGCCGGCGAGATACGGAATGCTCATCCGGTCGACCACGACCTTGACACCGCCGAAGTCCGCGACCTCGTCGCCCTCGAGCGAGCGCTCGTCGAAGAACAGCTGGTAGCGAAGGCCTGAGCAGCCACCGGGCTGGACCGCGATCCGCAGCGCGAGGTCGTCGCGACCCTCCTGGTCGAGCAGGTGCTTGACCTTGACCGCGGCGACGTCGCTGAGCACAACGCTGTTCGCGTCGGTCTCGGGCGCTTCGGGTGTGCTCGTGGTGTCCTGCACGGTCATCGCGGTGGTCTCCCTGTGGTCAGCTTCGGTGCGTCAGATTGTGCCTTTCAGGATCAACGACGTACCTCGCGCCGTTTCTTCCCGACCTCCATGTTCCCATAGGTCGCTGGCAGCAGCGCGGACCCGCCTCATCGGCGCGACATCACCGCGACCAGGATCTCGCGACCTGTCGACCCAGCTCACGCACGCCGGCGGTGCCGGCCGCCATCGCCGCGTCGACCGAGCCGAGTAGCTGCGCGACCGAGAAGACCTCGTCGATGCCACTCGCCGCGGCATCACGGACCCCGACCGATGCCTGCCCGGCAGCCACGACGCACGGCACGCCGGCTTGCTGCGCGATCCGCGCCACGCCGGCGGCCACTTTGCCGCGCAACGACGTCGCATCGAAACGGCCCTCGCCGGTGACCACGAGATCCGCACCGTCGACCTTCTCCTGCAGCCCGACCGCGCCCATCACCAGATCTATGCCGGAAACCCGCTCGCCACCGAGTGCCAGCAGGCCGAACCCGAGCCCACCGGCGGCACCCGCGCCGCCGGCATGACGGACACCGGCCAGTCCGGTCTTGGCCTCGACCAGGTCGGCCCAGTGCTCCAGCGCGATATCGAGTGCCATGACGGCGGCCCGGTCCGCGCCCTTCTGCGGACCGTAGGCCGCACTCGCGCCGTGCAGCCCGAGCAGTGGGTTGTCGACATCGGTGGCCGCGACGAGACGGACACCGAGCGGGCGAGGCAGGCTCACGAGGTCGAGTCCGTTGAGCGCCAGCCCGCCGCCACGCAACAGCTCGGCCGGCTCAGCACCGAGCGCGGCCCACATGCCCGCTCCCCCATCATTGGTTCCCGAACCGCCAAGGCCGACCACCACGGTGTCGACCTCGGACGGCGCAGCTGCGGCAGCGATGAGCTGCCCAACGGCGTACGTCGTTGCGGTCCTGACGTCGCCGCTCTCGGCCCGAAGGAGGTCGAGGCCGCAGCCAAGCGCGCTCTCGACGTACCCGGTTGCTCCGGAGCGGAAGACCTGCGCGAGCTCGCCGCGTCCGGTCGGACCGACCACGTCGACGTCGTAGAGCTCGCCGGCGAGCGACGCGGTCAGCGCGCGCAGCAGCCCCGGCCCGCCGTCGGACAACGGCGCCAGCACGAGCTGGTCGGCGGCGGCGGTCTCATGCCAACCAGCGGCGAGTGCGAGCGCGACCTCGTCCGCCGCCAGCATCCCGCCGAAGGAGTCCGGGGCTAGCACGATCCTCATGAAGCCATCGTGCCCTGCCGCAAATCCGTTGCCGTTGCTGGTAGGCAGAGTGGGTGAGCGCCGTCCGGCTGATGACCGAAGCAGACGTCGAAGGTGCCGCACGGGTGCAGGCGGCATCGTTCCGTGACCTCGACAAGCGCGAGGGCCTGCCGGTCACCGAGATGACCGACGCGGTCTGGCAGCGGCTGTTCGGCCGGCTGCGACACTTCTTGACCAATGACCCCGCTGGGTCGTGGGTCGCCACCGAAGACGACCGGGTGATCGGGTGCGCGCTGGCGTTGCGACGCGAGTCGCTGTGGGGGCTGTCATTGCTCGTCGTCGACCCGGCGTCGCAGTCCGCCGGCGCCGGACGCAAGCTGCTCGATGCCTCGCTGACCTACGCCGAGGGCTGCCGGCATGCGGTGATCCTGTCCAGCTCCGACCCTCGCGCGATGCGCAGCTACGCGACGAGTGGGTTCGCCCTGCATCCGCAGGTGCATGGCGTGGGCACACCGGATCGAGCCAGCTTGCCCGCGCTGCACGGCCGGGTTCGCGACGGCTCGGCCGATGACGCGACGTTCGCCGACGACATCGACCGAGCAGTTCGCGGTGCGGCTCACGGCCCGGACCATCTCCGGATGGCCACCGACTGTCCGATGTTCGTCATCGACGATGTCGACGGCCGTGGCTATGCCTACCTCCGCCCCGACGGTGAGGTCGCGACCCTCGCCGCAACCGACGACGAGAGCGCGACCGCGCTGTTGTGGCGCTGCCTGGCGCACGCCGACGAGACCGGTGTGGCAGCGACCGTCGAGCATGTCAACGCGGCACAGCAATGGGCGATCACGCTCAGCTATCGCGCTCGGCTCAAGGTCGCGCCGTCGGGCCCGGTCTTCTGGCGGGGCCGGACGCCGCCGCCGTCGTATCTGCCGTCGGGCGTTTACCTCTAGGCCGGAGCCGACCCGCCCAGCCAGCTGAACTCGGTGCCCGGCACCTTGACGACCTTGGTCACCGCGCCGCGCACCAGCACCGGATCGCCGGTCGGCACGGTCCGGTAGTCAGGGAAGTCGTGCCCGATCGACACCCACTTGCCGGGCTGGATGATGACGTCGCCATTGGAGTTGCCGGCGACCGCGATCGCCTGCTGCTTGACGGTGCGCCAGTTGCCCTTCGAGTACGTCGCCGCAAGGCTTTTCACGCCGTGCGCCGTGGCGCGATCCCACAGGCCCCAAACCTGGTCGGTCGCGCCGGCAAAGCTAATCGAGTCGATCCGCCACTGCGCCTTCGCGCTGCCGACGTGGCCGAGTTGATGACGGGGGAAGCCGCCGCTCAGCGAGAAGTCGTCGGCGAGCGACGACGGCCCGAGGCCGCCGAAATCCTGGTGATTGCCTCGCTCCACCACCAGGTGCTGGCCGTCGCCGCTCACCCAGCCCTGGTCGATGTCGCGGTAGTTGGTGGGCGACAGAACATAGCTGTGCAAGACGGTGCGAGCGTGAGAGAACGTGATCAGCCGTAACCGGTCGGTGCGGTTCGGGCCGCGCGGAGCCGAGACCGCCTGGTCGTCGAACACACCTTGCGGCCCGGCGATCAGCGCAAACGGATCGTTTGCGAACTTCACCAGGTGCATGGTCGGCGAGACGCTGACCCTGTCCGTGGTCGCGGTGTCGGTGGTGATGAGGGTGTCGCCGGCGAAGCCGATCGGCGACTGCTCGGTCCGGAGGTGGTCGACAACGCCGTTCTCACCGCGCAGCGCCAGCACCGAGCGAATGAACAACGTGCCGTGCTTCGTCGGCTTCACGACGTTCTCTTCCCAGGCCAGCCAGGAGCCGTCGCCGCAGGCCATCAGATCGGAGATCTCCACCTGCTCCTTGCCGGTCGGCTTGGTGACCGGGCCGACGGTGTGCGCTGCTGAAACGCCACCGCTCGCCGTGATCGACGCGACCCGCACCTGTTGGCTTTTCGTGACATAGGCCAGTTGCCCGATCGAGGGCGGCGGCGCCGCGCGCAGCGCCGGTCGCGCGCCTGCGGACGCCGACTGGGCAGAGACCAGCCCACCGAGCAGAACGACGGGGACGGCGTACCCAGCGATGCGGCGCAGCTTCATGACGGCTCCTCGGTCGTGGCTCGTCGGCGCTGGAAAGACAGTAGCGCTCAGCGGCGGTTCTGAGCGGCATACCGGCGGATGCCGACCGTCGCCTGGAAAGACGAGAACGACGAACACGACCACCGGCCGCGGCGGCGTATCTCTCGCTGATCGCCCGTCCGACGCCGTGGATCGGATCGGCGACGACCTCCGGTCCACGGGGTCGTTCTCGAGAAATCAGCGGAGTTCCTTGCTAGGCGGCGGTCGAGGTCTCTCGCTTTCGTCGCGATCGCACGACGGCTCGGATGACGAGCAACACGATCAGCACACCGATACCTTCCGCAACGTACGTCGCGTAATGGCTGATCGTGGTGACGTGGTCGCCGGCAACCTCGCCCACGGTCGTCCAGGTCGCGACCCACAGTGTGGCCCCGAGCACGGTGAAAGTGAGGAATCGCCAGAAGTTCATGTCCGAGATCCCGGCGATGACACCGGCCGCCTGTCGCACGCCCTCGACGAAGCGACCGAGCATCACGACCGCCCAGCCACGCCGCTTGAAGAACTCCTCGGTCTTGTCGAGCCGCTCGCTGGTGAGGAACACGTACTTGCCGTAACGCTCGGCGAGCGGACGCCCGCCGTAGACACCGATCGCGTAACCGATCGCACTGCCGGCGCTCGAGGCGATGATCGCGATGATCGCGACCAGGACGATGTTGAGCTTCCCGGTCGCCGCATACAGCGATGCGGCGATCAGGATGGTCTCGCCCGGCAGCGGCAGGCCGATGTTCTCCAGCAGCAGCACCCCGCCGACGGCGAGATAGCCGTAGTGCTCCAGCGTCGGCTCGAGCTTTCCGAAGACGCCCGGCAGCGGCTTGGCGCCGGAGCTGGCATGCGCAACGAGCGCCACGACGGTGTCGATCATCGCCGCTGCCGCGAGCGATCCATGCCTGCCCCTCCCCGGTTACCGCAGTGACGTGAGCCGCTAAAGCCCGGGTGCGCCCCACACCGGGAACCACCGGCTGAGGTCGGCCTCGACCTTCAGATCGTCGCCGAGCATGGCACGCACCTGCAGCTCACGCGTGTTGTCGCGCTTGGACGGCCCGATCGGCGCGAACGGATACCAGGTGCCGCGCTTGTAGAGATACACCAGCCCGACAGTGGGGGCCTGGCCGTCACTGAACGCGACCAGGGTGCACAGCAGGGCCGGACCGAACCCGGCCTCGTCCAAGGTCGAGTTGACCGCGTGCAGGTCGGTGACCAGACCCGACACATCGTCGGGCGAGGTACGCCGGGTCAGCCAGCTGAACCCGTAGGAGTCGGTGGTCTCGTCGTACTTGCGGCCACCGTCGTCGGCGTCGACCGCGAGCAGCTGCTCGACCTGCTCGCGAAGCCCGGCGAACGCACCGCCCTCGGCCGACTTGACGCAGACCGAGCCGCTGCCGGTCGGCCGGAGATTGCCGGCCGCCTGCAACGTCACCGCGGCGGACGGCAGCGAGAACAGCTCGTCGAGGTCAGGCTTCGCCGGCTTGGTGCGGCCGAGGATGGTGTCGAACAGTCCCATGGATTCGCCGCCGTCGGCCGGATCAGGCCGGCTGGCCGAGCTCGACCGAGATCTCGGCGAGCTGCGCGAGCCGCTTCTCCAGCGACGGATGCGTGGAAAACAGCGAAGAGATGCTGAAGCCGTTGGCGAGCGCCGGGGTGAAGAAGAACGCGTTGAACGGCTCAGCACTGCGCAGGTCGTGGGTCGGGATCCGCGCCATGTCGCCGGTGACTTTCTGCAACGCCGACGCCAGCGCCGACGGCCGGCCGGTCAGGATCGCCCCGGAGCGGTCAGCCGCCAGCTCGCGATAGCGAGACAGCGCCCGGGTCAGCAGGAACGAGATCGCATAAACCACGATCGAGACCAGCATCACGCCGGCGATGATCGCGGCGTTGTTGGAATTGTTGTTGTTGTTGCCGCGACCGCCAAAGCCGCCACCACCGCCGAACAGCTCGCTGTAGAACGCGATCCTGGTGATGAGTCCGGCGGCAACGCCGAGGAACGATGCGACCGTCATCACCGCAACGTCGCGGTGGGCGACGTGGGACAGCTCGTGCGACAGGACACCTTCGAGCTCCTCGGTGTCGAGCCGCCGCATGATGCCCGACGTCGCGCAGACCACCGCCCGCTTGGGGCTCCGGCCGGTCGCGAACGCGTTCGGGATGTCGGTGTTGGCGATCGCCACCGCCGGCTTCGGCATGTCGGCGAGCGCGCACAGTCGGTCGACGATGCCGTGCAGTTCGGGCGCCTCTTCGGGCGTCACGATCCGGCCGTGCATCGCATAGAGCGCGATCCGGTCGGAGAAGAAGTACTGCGCGAACAGCACGATCACCGCGATGACGACAACCACGAGCACCGGCGCGCCGAACGCGATGACGAGCGCCATGACGGCGACGTAGAGCGCGCCGAGCAGGAACATTGTGAACGTCATCCGCGCGGTGAGGCTCTTGTCCGGGCGGATCCGGCCGGAGCTGGTGCTCATCCGGGGATCAGTCCGTCCTCGGTGAGCAGCTCCTTGACCTCGGCCAGCGAGGCGTCGGCGGAGGGCAGCACCAGCTCGGAGGGTCCGAGGTAGTCATCGGCGACCGGAGAGCCGACCTCGCGTACCCGCGCCAGGAGTGCGGTCAGCGCGGTGGCGAACGCGTCGTGTTCACCGGCGCTGCAGGCCTGCTCGAGGGTGGCGTCGAGACCGTTGAGCTCGTTGAGCGCGTCGTCGGGCACTTCGAGCTGACCCTCACCGAGAATGCGGACGATCATGACTGCCCACCCTCGGTGGTCGCTGCCTGCGGCGCTTCGGCGTCGGCGGCAGCCGGCGCGTCACCGCTGCTGATCGCGGCCGGTGCGTCACCGGCCGGCAGCGCGCCCTTCATCTTCGCCAGCTCGGCATCAACGTCGCTGCCGGCCGAGAGCGAGTCGAGCTCGCGCTGGATGTCGTCCTGCTTGCCACCACCGGCGGTCACGTCGTCGAGAGCGCCGGAGGCGAGGAGCTCGTCGACCGCACCGGCGCGCGCCTGCATCTGCTGGGTCTTGTCCTCGGCCCGCTGCATCGCAAGGCCGACGTCGCCCATCTCCTCGGAGATGCCGGAGACCGCCTCGCCGATCTTGGTCTCGGCCTCGGCGGCGGTGTACGTCGCCTTGATCGTCTCCTTGCGGGTGCGGAACGCGTCGACCTTGGACTGCAGCCGCTGCGAGGCCTGGGTCAGCTTCTCTTCCTGGGCTTGGAGATCGGCGTGCTGGGTCTGCAGGTCGGCGAGCTGAGTGTTGGCTGCGGCGCGGCGGGTCAGCGCTTCACGGGCGAGGTCGTCACGCCCTGCCGTGACCGCCTGCTGCGCCTGCGACTGCAGCTTGTCGGCGCTGGCTTGCAGCTGCTGCATCTGGATCTCGAGCCGCTTGCGGCTCGTCGCCACGTCGGCGACGCCGCGACGTACCTTCGTCAGCAGCTCGAGCTGCTTTTCGTAGGAGTAGTCGAGGGTCTCGCGCGGATCTTCGTGCTTGTCCAGCAGCTTGTTCGCCTTGGACTTCACGATCAGCGACAACCGCTTGCCCATACCCATCGTGGACCCGACCTCTCCGTGCTGCCACCCGTGCGCCACCCCTGAGCTGACGCCGGTCCCGCGGGCCGATACCCCGGGCACACCCAAGCGTAGTCGCGATGCTGAACACCGCCTGATCGTCCGTACACTCTGCGACGTGATGCGTGGCCGACGCTCGGCGGTGACCGAGCCGACACCCGATGTCGCCCTCGAGGCTGACGTCGAGCCGGCCGGCAAGGGCCGGCCGACGCCGAAGCGCGCCGCGGCCCGCAAAGCCCGACGCAACGTCACGCCGAAGAACCGCAAAGAGGCGGCTGCGATCCAGCGCGAACGCGCTCGCAGCGACCGCAAGGTCGCCAGGAGCGCGCTGCTGACCGGCGACGAGCGTCATCTGCCGGCTCGCGACGCCGGACCGGCCAAGCGACTGGCCAGAGATGTGATCGACTCGCGCTTCACCCTCGGCCAGGTGCTGTTCGGCCTGATCTTCGTGTCGTTCGCCGCGTCGATCGCGTTGGCAAACGCGCACAGCACCTTGCTGAGAACGGTCGCCAACGCGGGTCCGCTGCTCTTCCTCGCCGTGATGGCCTTCGACGGTGGTCGCAACGGCCGGCGAGCCCGGATGACGGTCGAGGCGAAGTACGGCGCAGCCGAGGCACGCGGGATCGCGTCGTACGCCTTCATGCGAGCGCTGCTGCCCCGGCGATTCCGGCGACCACCACCGAAGGTCAGCCGCGGCGACCAGGTCGGCTAACGGCCGGTCAGTCCTGGGCGTGCAGGCTCATCGGGCCGTAGACCTCGCGGCCGTCCTCGAGGAGCACGACGGCGTCGACCCCGGCGTCGAGCAGCTCACGCCAGATCTCGCCGATCCAGGTTTCGGCATCGCCTTGGGTCGGTGAGGACTCGGCGATCGGCGCATCCTCAGGCGTAACGACCGCGCCCTCGCTGTTCTGATAACGCCACGTCCACGACACGTGCGTCACGCTAGCCCGCGTTGACTGCGGCGCTCGCGTGTGGTGGCATCGGTAGGCAATCGCCGTGGGCGGGGGAAGCCGGTCGAAGTCCGGCGCTGACCCGCAACCGTGGGCCTCGAACCTGAGGCAAGCCGGGATACCTGCGCGCGGCGAGGGCTCCCACGACAACCGTCGAGGTACGCGGGGCGGAGCCCGGGCGCACACAGCCCGTCACCGCCCCCTCGCATCACCGCCGCTGTTGGCGCGATGCGCGGGGGCGAGCGCGTGCCATCGGTGGCTCGGACCCCGTCAGGTGTCCTCACCCCACCGAGGAGAACGTGTGAAACACATCCATCAGATTGCGGCGGTTGCGGTCGCGGGCGGAGTCGCGGTCGCTTCGCTCGGACTGCCTTCCGCTTCAGCGGCGAGTCACCTCGCGGCCGCAAAGCGGCCAGCAAAGACAACGAATTCGGCCGCTGCGGCAGCGGGCTACCTCGCCCGCCATCTCGTCGGCAAGCACCACGACCACTTCACCGGCACGTTCCCGTCCGGGAAGAAGACCATCACCTACGTCAACTACGGCGAGACCGCCGACGCGATCCTGTCGATGGACGCCGCCGGCGTGGCGCAGACCGCGGCGACCCGGGCCACGAAGTACCTCGAGGCCAACGTTAAGAAGTACGCCGGCAAGTCAGCAGGCACCTTCGCTCCCGGCCCGATCGGCAAGCTGATGCTGGTCGCCGAGGCACAGCATGCCAACCTCCACTCCTTCGGCGGCCTCGACCTGGTCGCGGCGGTGCGGAGAACCGAAGGCGCCCGAGGCGCCGCAGCCGGCGAATACCAACAGAACCCGGCCGGGACACCGGCGAAGTTCGACTACACGTCGACGACCAGCCAGGCGCTCGCGATGCTCGGCCTCGCCGACACCGCAGCGAGCTCCGGCCAGCCCGATGCGGCGGCCGTCTCGTTCCTCGTCGCGCAGCAATGCGGCAACGGCGGCTTCCCGACCGAGATCCTCGCCAGCCCGAAGACGGCGTGCAGCACCCAGCCCAAGGATGTCGACTCCACCGGGTACGCCGTCCAGGCGCTGCTTGCGGCCGGCGCCCATGCCGCCGCCGGCAAGGCGATCGGCTGGCTCATGGGCGCCGAGCACAAGAGCGGCGCGTTCGGCCAGCCTGCCAACGCGAACTCGACGGCACTGGCGATCCAGGCACTGGTCGAGGCTCACCACAACGTGGCGAAGTCTGAGTCCTGGTTGGCCAGCCGAGAGGTCGGCTGCTCGGGAGCGGCGGCCCATCGAGGCGCGGTCGCGTTGCAGAAGAAGTACGACGGCTCGGCACTGCTCGCGACCAGCCAGGCCGGCGCCGCACTCGCCGGCCGGCCGCTGGCCTGGATCGACAAGTTCAGCGCCACCGGCCGGTCGCCGGTGCTGTCGTGCCACAAGAAGTAGCCGGCCGCGGATGAGCGCTCGTCGTGGTCTCGCGCTGGTCTTGGCTGTCCTCGCCTCGGCGACGGTCATGACCAGCGCGACCGCGGCGACGCTTCCAGCCGCGCCGTCGGCAAAGCCGACGATCTGTGTCGCACTCGTCGTTGACGGCCGAGCTCTCGGCAGCAACGTCAAAACCACGTGCGCCAAGGTGGCGAAGGGCGCGACCGGCATCGACGTACTCCACGCCGGCGGGCACACCGTCGGCTTCCGCAGCGACGGCTTGCTCTGCACCATCGACGGGCTGCCGAAGTCCGGATGCGCGAGCATCGATGACACGCACTACTGGGCGTACTTCCACCGGGCCCCCGGCACCACGAAGTGGGTCTACAGCAGCGAGGGCGCCTCGACCTACCAGCCGGCGAACGACTCGACCGAGGGCTGGGTCTACGACGACGGCAAGCCGCTGACGCCGGATAACGTCGCGTACGCCGCGATCTGCAAGCCGAAACCCAAGACCAGCACGAAGCCGTCGCCGACCTCGAGTCGATCACCCGCTCCGACGCCCAGCCATCATCCGGCCTCAGCTCCGGCAACGACGGCGGCGACACCGATCGCGACTGGCACCGCCCCGGCGAGTCCGAAACGCCACCACCATCGACCCGCAGCTCTCGCGATCACCCAACCGTCGACAACTAGTCCGAGTCCGACTAAAACCTTGTCGCCGACCTCGGCCGCGCTTGCCGGCGGGGTGAAGCCGGCGTCGAACCATCACGGCTGGCTCGACCTGCTGCTCGGGCTGATAATCGTTGCAGCGCTTGGGATTTCGGCGGCGGCGAGATTCCGGCGATCGGCGCGATGATGACCTCGACCCGGCTGCCGCGAATGCTGCACCCCGGCGCCTGGTGGCTCTGGGCGACCGCGCTCGCAGTCGCCGCCAGCCGCACCACCAACCCGCTGCTGCTCGCCGCGATCGTCGCGATCACCGGGTACGTCGTCGCGGCACGACGGCCGGCGACCCCGTGGAGCGCGTCGTACTCGATGTTTCTCAAGATCGGTCTGCTCGCGATCGCGATCCGGGTCGCGCTGTTTGCCTTGCTCGGTGGCGAGCCCGGCACCCACATCCTGATGCGGCTGCCGATCGTGCCGCTGCCGTCGTGGATGGCAGGTGTCCGGCTCGGCGGCCCGATCTCGCTCGAAGGTGTGCTGGCCGCGGCGTACGACGGGATGCGGCTCGGTGTCATCTTCTGCTGCATCGGCGCTGCCAACGCGTTGACCAGCCCGCGGCGGCTGCTGAAGTCGCTGCCAGGCGCCCTCTACGAGGCGGGAGTTGCGGTCACGGTGGCGCTGGCGTTCGCGCCGCAGGCCGTCGCGGCCGTCGGCCGACTCCGGTCAGCGCGTCGGCTGCGCGGCCGGCACGACCGCGGCTTGCGCCGGATCAGAGGGCTCGCCATCCCGGTGCTCGAAGGCGCACTGGAGCGCTCGGTCGATCTCGCCGCCGCGATGGATGCCCGTGGCTTCGGACGACGAGGCACCACTCCTGCCGCCACCCGCCGCGCCACCGCAACCCTCACCCTCGGTGGCCTGCTGGCGATGGTGGCCAGCAGCTATGGCCTGATCGACCGGGGCGCACCCGGGATCATCGGTGTGCCGTTGCTGGTCGCTGGCGCCGCGATGACTGCTGCCGGCTTCGCGCTCGGTGCCCGCCGTGGCGGCCGCACCCGCTATCGGCCCGACCCGTGGCGGCTCGCCGAGTGGATGGTCGTCGCGACCGGTCTCGCGGCGGCGGTTGCGGTGCTGGTCGGGCCGGCGGGCGCGCTGTCACCGTCGACGTTGCCGCTCGTCGCGCCGAGCCTTCCGCTCGGCGCGACCCTCGGCCTCGTCGTTGCTCTCACCCCGGCGTGGATCGCACCACCACTCCCCCGCGCCAAGCCGATCGTGATGCGTCCGGATTCGCCGGTGCCGGCCCGCGAACACGTCGGGGTCGCCTCGTGATCAGCTTCGAGGACGTGACGGTCAGTTATCCCGACACCACCCGCCCGGCGATCTCGAATGTCTCGTTCGAGATCGGCGAGGGCGAGCTGGCGCTGGTGATCGGCCCGACCGGCGCCGGGAAGTCGACGCTGCTCAAATGCGTCAATGGCCTGGTGCCGCACTTCACCGGCGGCCGGCTCGCCGGACGAGTAATGGTTGCCGACCGTGACACCCGCACCTCGCCGCCACGGGAACTCGCCGATGTCGTGGGGTACGTCGGCCAGGATCCGCTCGCCGGATTCGTCACCGACACCGTCGAGGACGAGCTGGCGTACGGCATGGAGTCACTTGGGGTCGCCCCCGGCGTGATGCGCCGCCGGGTCGAAGAAACCCTTGATCTGCTGGGGATACCCGACCTTCGCGCCCGGCATCTGCTGACCCTGTCGGCCGGTGAACAGCAGCGCGTCGCGATCGGCTCGGTGCTCACCGTGCATCCCAAGATCCTGGTGCTCGACGAGCCGACGTCGGCGCTCGACCCGCCGGCCGCAGACGACGTCCTCGCCGCGCTGACCCGCCTGGTGCACGACCTCGGAATGACCGTGATGCTCTCCGAGCACCGCCTCGAGCGCGTGGTGCAGCATGCCGATCGGGTGGTGCTCGTCCACGCCACCGGCGTCACGGTCGGAGCCCCGGCCGACGTCCTGATCGACAGCCCGGTCACACCGCCGGTCGTCGACCTCGGCCGGCTCGCCGGCTGGTCGCCGTTGCCGCTGTCGATCCGGGATGCCCGCCGCGCCGCGACAGCACTGCGCGAGGAGTTGCTCCCACTCGCAGTGCCGGCCCGCGGCTCGTCGGCGGGCCCGGACACCGTCGCGCAGGTTCGGGCTCTCGTCGTGGCGTACGACGGGGTACCCGCCCTTCGCGGCGTCGACCTTGCGGTGCACCGCGGCGAGATCGTCGCGGTGATGGGGCGCAACGGCGCCGGCAAGTCGACCCTGCTCGCGAGCCTCGCCGGACTTCGCAAGCCGATGTCGGGCACGGTCAGCGCGACCGAGCGGGTCGGGCTGGTGCCGCAGGAGCCCGGGGACCTGCTCTGGGCGCAGCGCGTCGCCGAGGAATGCCGCGACTCCGACCGCGATGCCAAGGTCGTGGCCGGCACCACCCGCGCCCTGCTGGCAGACCTGGCGCCGGATGTCTTCGACGAGCAGCATCCTCGCGACCTGTCCGAGGGGCAGCGACTCTCGCTCGTCCTCGCCGTGATCCTCGCCGCCGGACCGGGCCTGCTCGCCCTCGACGAGCCGACCCGCGGGCTCGACTATCCGACCAAGCAGCGGCTCATCGCCATCCTGAAGCGGCTGGCGCGCGACGGTCACGGTGTGTTGATCGCCACCCACGACGTCGAGCTGGTCGCCGAGATCGCCGACCGCCTGGTGGTCCTCGCCGAGGGCGAGATCGTCAACGAAGGGCCGGCACGCGAGGTCGCGGTCTCCTCACCGATCTTCGCCCCGCAGGTCGCAAAAGTGTTGTCACCGTTGCCGTTCCTGACCGTGCGTGACGTCGAGACCGCGTTGGTGACCCGGCCATGACCGAGTACTTAGCAGTCCGGCTGCGACCGCGGTCCGCAGTTGCGCTGTTCGCGGCAACAGTTGTCGGCGTGATCGGTTTCGGCTGGCCGTTGCTCGACTCGCGCCTCGCCGGTGCCAGCGCGTCGAGCGCTCACGCGAGTGACGCACCGTGGCTGTTCATCGGGTTGCTCGCCCTGCTGCTCGCGGTCGTTCTCGCCGAGGTCAGCGAGGGCGGCATCGACGCCAAGACGGTCGCCATCCTCGGCGTGCTCGCCGGCTGCGGTGCTGCTTTGCGCCCGCTCTCGGGCGGCGCCACCGGTTTCAGCTTCGTGTTCTTCCTGTTGATCCCGGCCGGCCGGGTCCTCGGTCGCAACTTCGGCTTCGTGCTCGGCGCCGTGACACTGCTCGCCTCGGCGTTGCTGACCGGCCAGGTCGGCCCGTGGCTGCCGTTCGAGATGCTCGGCTGTGCCTGGACCGGCTTCGGTGCCGGCTGCCTGCCGGCCGCCCGTGACCGCGCCGAGCTCGCGATCCTTGCGGCGTACGGCGCGGTGTCAGGGCTGCTCTACGGGTTGCTGCTCAACCTCTCCTTCTGGCCGTTCGCGCGCTACCTGCCGCCGCAGACCGCGTTTGTCGCCGGCGGCTCAATCGGCACCAACCTGCTGCACTGGGTCCGGTTCGACCTCACGACCTCGCTCGGCTTCGACATCCCGCGCGCGATCGGCAACGCGGCGCTCGTGATGGCGCTCGGCGGGCCGGTCCTCGCGGCGCTGCGACGGGTCGCTCGACGCGCCGCCTTCGACGCACCGGTCGAGCTGGTGCCCTCAGCACAGCGCTAGGCGCTCGCGCATCAGCTCACCGGCGATCTCCAGCGCGATCAGTTCGGGCGTGGTCTGGTCCTCATCGACGATGAACGTCGACGCCGCGCTGTAGAGGGTGGCGCGACCGGCGTACAGATGGCTCATCGCCGCCTCTGGGGTCGTGCCGAGGAACGGCCGGTCGGTGCCGGCGACCCGCTTGGCGAGGGTCGCCATGTCGGCACGCAGCCAGACCACGAAGCCGCCCGACGTCAGCCGCTGCACGTCGAGCGGATTGGTCACGATGCCACCGGCGACTCCGGCGATCAGCGGGGCGCCCTCGGTCAGCGCGACGTCGAGCGCGGCCGACTCGGCCCGCCGCAGCGCGAGGACACCGTCTTCTTCCTGCACTCGCCGGGTGTCCTTGCCGACCGCCCGGGCGAGCAGCTCATCGTTGTCGTAGTAAGGCCAGCCGAGCACCCGCGAGAGCGCATGACCGACCGTCGTCTTTCCGGCGCCCATCATGCCGATCAGCAGGACCCGGTCAAGCCGGTCGAGCCGGTCGGCCATTAACGCACCGAGGTCTCGACGAACGGCGGCTTCACCACACGCATCACCGAAGGCTTGCCGCGTACGTCGACCCGCACCTCCTCGCCCTCGCCGACCGACCGTGCCAGCAGCGCCATCCCGATCCCGGTCCGCAGGCTCGGCGAGAACGTCCCGCTTGTCACCTCGCCGAGATCGACGTCATCGTTCGACCGCACCGGCATGTGCGGGCGCGGGATGCCGCGGTCCTGGCTACGTAGCCCCCACAGCAGCCGCGGCGCACCGACCTCGCGCTCGCGAGTCAGCACGTCATGGCCCCAGAACGCCGGCTTCGACCAGCCGACCGCCCAGCCCAGCTTGGCCTGCACCGGCGTGACCGCGATCGAGAGGTCCGAGCCGTGAAGCGGATATCCCATCTCGGTGCGCAGGGTGTCGCGGGCGCCGAGACCGCATGGCTGGCCACCGAGCGGCGTCGCGGCCTCGAGCACGGCGTCCCACACCTGGCCGGCCGACTCGGCCGGCGGCATCAGCTCGTAGCCGTGCTCGCCGGTGTAGCCGGTGCGGCACACCGTGACCGGCAAGCCGCGCCAGTCGACCCGCTCGAACGCCATGTAGTCCATCGCGCTCGGCAGGCCGACCGCGTCGAGCACCTCCGCCGACTTCGGGCCCTGCACGGCGATTGTCGCGATCTCGCGATGGCGGTCCAGCACCTCGATGCCGGGCGGCGCGGCAGCGGCGAGCAGGCCGAGCACCTGCGCAGAGTTGGCGGCGTTGGGAACGATGAAGATGTCGCCCTCACTGCGGTAGACGATCAGGTCGTCGACGACGCCGCCGGTCTCCTCGTCACAGCACAGCGTGTACTGCGCCTGACCGTCGGAGATCCGGTCGAGGTCGTTGGTGAAGCAGATGTTGACGAACTCCGTGGCGCCCTCGCCACGCACGATCGCCTTGCCGAGATGGCTGACATCGAAGATGCCGACCGCCGAGCGGGTCGCGAGGTGCTCCTCGACGACTCCGGCGTAGGACAGCGGCATCGACCAGCCGCCGAACTCGGCCATCCGAGCGCCGAGCCGAAGGTGCTGCTCGGTCAGTGGGCCCGCGATCGTGGGGTTTTCCGGCGCCGACATGTCGTCCACGAGGCGCGACGTTACCCGGTTACGGGATTAGCATTCGCCCCCATGACCCGAATCTCACTCACGAAGTCGCCGCTGGCCGAGCTCAACGTTGACGCGTTGATCATCGGAGTGGCGAGCAAGGGCAACTCCCTCACGCTCGCTCCCGGCGCGACCGGCGTAGACAAGGCGCTCAAGAAGCGCCTCGCTGCAGCATTGTCAGACCTCGGCGCGACCGGCAAGGCCAACGAGGTAACCAAGCTCCCGACCCTCGGCGCCACCAAGGCACCACTCATCGTGGCGGTCGGCCTCGGCCAGCAGCCCAAGAGCGACGGCCGGTACGCCGCCGAGACCATCCGCCGCGCCGTCGGCACCGCGGTGCGCTCGCTCGCCGGCACCGCCCGGGTCGCGACCGGTCTCGCCGCCGTCAACGGCGATCCGAGCGAGGCGGACATCCGCGCGGTCGCCGAGGGCGCCGTCCTGGGCGGCTACTCGTTCACGAAGTACCACAGCCGGGCGTCGAGCAAGGCGCACCCGCGGGCGGTGGGGACCGCGTCGATCGTCGTACCCGACCCGCGGGACAAGGCGGCGCGCAAGGTGATCGACCGCGCCACGATCCTGGGCGACGCGGTCACGTTGTGCCGCGACCTGGTCAACACCCCAGCACTCGACCTGCACCCGGCCGACCTCGCCGCGGCCGCCGTCGAGGTTTGCACCGACGCCGGCTGCGAGGTCGAGGTCACCGACGAGGTCGCGCTCGCCGAAGGCGGGCACGGCGGCATCGTCGGCGTCGGCCAGGGCGCCAAGCACCCGCCGCGGCTGGTGCGGATCGCGTGGTCCGGCGGCGCTGCCGGCGCCACGGCGATCCACCTGGTCGGCAAGGGGATCACGTTCGACACCGGCGGGCTGTCGCTGAAGACCTCGGCCGGGATGGAGTGGATGAAGGCCGACATGGGCGGTGCCGCGTCGGTGATCGCGACGCTGCGGGCGGCGGCTCAACTGAAGCTGCCGATCAACCTGGTCGGCTGGGTCGCGACCGCCGAGAACATGCCGAGCGGCAGCGCGATCCGCCCATCCGACGTGCTCACGATGCGCGGCGGCAAGACCGTCGAGGTCATGAACACCGACGCCGAGGGCCGGCTGGTGATGGCCGACGCGATCGTCCGGGCCGGCGAGGAGTCGGCCGAGGTGATCGTCGACATCGCGACCCTCACCGGCGCGGCGCTGGTCGCGCTCGGCTCGCGGATCTTCGCGGTGATGACCAATGACGAGGCGCTGCAGTCCGAGATCGTCGCGGCGGCCGGCGCCGCCGGCGAGCAGAGCTGGCCGATGCCGCTGCCCGACGAGCTGCGCAGCTCACTGGACTCGGAGACCGCCGACCTGAAGAACATCGGCGACCGGTACGGCGGAATGCTTGTCGCCGGGCTGTTCCTGCGTGACTTCGTGCCGGCCGGCACGCCGTGGGCGCATCTCGACGTCGCCGGCCCGGCCTGGAACCAGGGCGAGGTCCACGACTACACCCCCAAGGGCGGCACCGGAGTGCCGATCCGGACCTTGCTCGAGTGGCTGGAGGGTCGCACCGGCTGAAGCGCTCCGCGAGCGGGTGGAACAATGGTGGCCCGGTCCCGATTCAAGGAGACGTGACAACAGTGGCTGACCCGCAGACTGCCGACTTGGTGATCCTCGGCGGCGGCAGCGGTGGTTATGCCTGCGCGTTGCGAGCCGCCGAGCTCGACCTGTCCGTGATCATGGTCGAGCGCGAGAAGGTCGGCGGCACCTGCCTGCACCGCGGCTGCATCCCGACCAAGGCCCTGCTGCACGCCGCCGAGGTCGCAGACGCCGCCCGCGAGGGTGAGAAGGTCGGCGTGCGCTCGAGCGTCGAGGGCATCGACATGGCCGGCGTCAACGGCTACAAGGACGCCGTGGTCGAGCGGCTGTTCAAAGGCCTGACCGGCCTGGTGAAAAGCCGCAAGATCACCGTGGTCCAGGGCGAGGGCCGGCTGACCTCGGCCACCACGGTCGAGGTCGACGGCACGACGTACTCCGCGTCCAAGGCGGTCGTGCTCGCGACCGGCTCCTATTCGCGGTCGCTGCCCGGCCTCGAGATCGACGGCGAGCGCATCATCGCCAGCGAGCACGCGCTGACCCTTGACCACGTGCCGGGCTCGGTGGTCGTGCTCGGCGGTGGCGTCATCGGCGTGGAGTTCGCGAGCGTCTGGCGGTCGTTCGGCGCCGAGGTCACGATCGTCGAGGCGCTGCCCCACCTGCTGCCCAGCGAGGAAGAGTCGAGCTCGAAGCTGCTCGAGCGGGCGTTCCGCCGCCGCGGCATCAACTTCTCGCTCGGCGTGCGGTTCGCCTCGGCGAAGGTCACCGACACCGGCGTGACGGTCACGCTCGAGGACGGCAAGACCGTCGACGGCGAGCTGCTGCTCGTCGCGGTCGGCCGCGGCCCGGTCTCGGAAGGGACCGGGTACGCCGAGGCCGGCGTCGCCATGGATCGCGGCTTCGTCACCGTCGACGCCCACTGCCGCACCAACCTGCCGAACGTCTACGCGGTCGGCGACCTACGGCCCGGTCTGCAGCTCGCCCACGTCGGCTTCGCCGAAGGCATCATGGTCGCCGAGGAGGTCGCCGGCCTCAACCCGCCGACGATCGACTACGACGGGGTGCCGCGGATCACCTACTGCGACCCGGAGGTCGCCAGCGTTGGCATCACCAGCGCGACGGCCAAGGAACGCGGCATCGAGACCGTCGAGGTCACCTACGACCTGGCCGGCAACGGCCGGGCGCAGATCCTGCAGACCGCCGGCGCGGTCAAGGTCGTCGCGGCCAAGGACGGCCCGGTGCTCGGAGTGCACATGGTCGGTGCCCGGGTCGGCGACCTGATCGCCGAAGCCCAGCTGATCACCAACTGGGAGGCATACCCGGTCGAAGTGGCGCAGCTGATCCATCCGCACCCGACGTTGTCCGAAGCTGTCGGTGAGGCCCACCTCGCGCTTGCCGGCAAGCCCCTACACAGCCACAGCTGAACCTAGGAGTCCGTGCTCGATGTCCGTATCCGTCACGATGCCGCGCCTTGGCGAGAGCGTCTCCGAAGGCACCGTCACCCGGTGGCTCAAGGCCGAAGGCGAGCACGTTGACGCCGACGAGCCGCTGCTCGAAGTCTCGACCGACAAGGTCGACACCGAGATCCCGTCGCCGGCGAGCGGAACGCTGTCGAGCATCAAGGTCGCCGAGGACGAGACCGTCGACGTCGGCACCGAACTCGCGGTGATCGACGACGGCGCGGCCGCTGCCTCGGCACCCGCGCCGGCCGCCGAAGAAGCTCCCGCCGCTGAACCCGAACCCGAACCCGAGCCCGAACCGGAACCAGCACCCGCGCCTGCCGAGAAGTCGGACGCTGCGTCAGCCGCGGAACCAGAGCCCGCCGCCGAGGCCGCGGCTCCTGCACCCACTTCGGCTCCTGCCGCCGCACCTCCGTCACAGCCGAGCGCCACCGCCGAGGACTCCGAGGACGAGACCGGCCAGGGTCCGTCGTACGTCACCCCGCTGGTACGTCGGCTGGCGAGCGAGCACGGCGTCGACCTCGCTGACATCACCGGCACCGGCGTCGGTGGCCGGATCCGCAAGCAGGACGTTCTCGACGCCGCGAGCCACACCCCAGCGGCCAAACCGGCCGCCGCTTCCGCTACCCCTGCGCCGGCGTCGGCGCCGGCGGCTCGACCGGCCGCGCCGGCACCTGCCGCTCGTCCGGCTGCTGCAGCCGCGGGCGGCGTCAGCCCGACGCGCGGCAGCACGGAGAAGCTCTCGCGACTGCGCGCGGTGATCGCCGAGCGGATGGTCGAGTCGCTGCAGGTCAGCGCCCAGCTCACCACCGTGGTCGAGGCCGACATCACCCGGATCGCGCTGCTGCGCGAGCGCGCCAAGGCCGAGTTCGAGGCCCGCGAGGGCGTCAAGCTCACCTACCTCCCGTTCTTCGCGCTCGCGACCTGCGAGTCGCTTCGCGAGCACCCGGTCGTCAACTCCTCGATCGACGTCGAAGCCGGCACGGTGACCTACCACGACGCGATCCACCTCGGCATCGCCGTCGACACGCCGCGCGGCCTGCTCGTCCCGGTCCTTAAGGACGCGAGCGACCTCAACCTCGCCGGCATCGCCCGCAAGGTCGACGACCTCGCGGCGCGAACTCGCGACAACCACATCACTCCGGACGAGCTCGGCGGCGGGACGTTCACGCTGACCAACACCGGCTCGCGCGGCGCGTTGTTCGACACCCCGATCCTCAACCAGCCGCAGGTGGGCATCCTCGGCACCGGCGCGGTCGTCAAGCGACCGGTCGTGATTGAGGATCCGGCGGTCGGCGAGGTCATCGCGGTCCGCAGCATCGTCTACCTTGCGCTGACCTACGACCACCGAATGGTCGACGGCGCGGACGCGGCTCGGTTCCTGACCACGGTCAAGGCACGGCTGGAGGCCGGCGAGTTCGAGGCTGATCTCGGCCTTTGACGGCTGCAGTCAACATCGTTTCACTCACTGCGGGTATGAACCCGGCGTGAACATAGTCGTGACCGGCTCGTCCGGGCTGATCGGCACCGGGTTGGTGCGTGCGTTGCGCTCCGACGGTCATCAGGTACGCCGGCTGGTCCGGCATCCACCGACCGCCGCCGATGAGTCGCAGTGGGATCCGGCTCGCCGTCACGTCGATGACGACGCACTCGACGGGATTGAGGCAGTGATCCATCTCGCCGGCGTCGGCGTCGCTGACAAGCGATGGAGCGAGCAGCACAAGCGCGCGGTGCTCGACAGCCGGGTCGACGGCACGACCACGATCGCCGAAGCGGTCGCGCGCAACAGCGACCACGTCCGGGTGTTGCTGTCGGCAAGTGCGGTCGGGTGGTACGGCGAACGCGGTGAGGCTGTCCTCGACGAGACCGACCCGGCCGGCAGCGGCTTTCTCGCCGATGTCGTGCAGCAGTGGGAGGCAAGCACCGCGGCGGCGTCCGACGCCGGAGTGCGGGTCGTCACGATGCGGTCCGGGATCGTGCTGTCGGCCGACGGCGGCGCACTGGGAAAGGTGCTGCCGTTGTTCAAGCTCGGGCTCGGCGGCAAGCTCGGCTCCGGGCAGCAGTGGATGCCGTGGATCGCGCTCGCCGACGAGCTCGCCGCGATCCGCTTCCTGCTGACTCATGACGAGGTGTCCGGGCCGGTCAATCTGGTCGGGCCCAACCCGGTCCGCAACGCCGACTACACCTCCGCGATCGGCCGCGCGTTGCATCGCCCGACCGTCGCGACGGTGCCGCGGCTCGCGCTGCGGCTGGCGCTTGCCGGCTTCGCCGACGAAGGAGCATTGGTCAGCCAGCGGGTGTTGCCACGCAAGCTGGTCGATGCCGGCTACGAGTTCGGCTACCCCCACCTCGGCGCCGCCCTCGCCGCGATCCGGTAGCCGTCAGATCGGTTTGATCGAGGCGACCCGCCAGCCGCCGCTGACGTTGGTCAACGACATCGTGAACGCCTCTGCCGGCCGGGCCGCGCCGCGCCCGACGACGTCGCCCTGCGCGTCGACGAGGGTGTAGCCGGTCAGCGCGTCGACGACACGAAGCCGCTCGGTCGTCGCGGTCGCCGACTCGGCCGACACCGACTTGACCGTTGCAGCGAAACCGCGGGCATGCAGCCCGCGGCTCTCCAGCGAGCTGACGGTGGCGAGGTCGGCGGCGTACGCCGGCGAACCCGGCGCGTAGACCGAGGCGAGTGGCGCGGCGTCGCCGGCCACGAACGCCTTGGCCCGCAACGAATCGAGGCTGCTGACCACGGCGAGCCACGACGCCGGTGTGGGGGACGCGGACGGCTTCGTGGCCGCGATCGGCAACGCTGTCGGTTGATCGGACGAAGCCGTCGGGACTGGTTGAGGTGAGGTGGTCACCGGCGCCGCGACCAGCGCGCTCGCCTGGCCACGACCGACGTGTGCGAGACCGACACCGATCGCCCCGGCGGCGACGAGCGAGCCGGCAGCAACCGCGACGATCACGGATCGTCGTCGCCAGCTGCGCCCCGGACGGTCGCGATCGTCGTCATCGCCGCCGAAGAGCAGCTCCGCCGCCGGCTCGGGGGGAACGACGCGATCGGTCATCGGTGACGGCTTCGGCGCCAGGGTGTGCACCAGCTTGACCGGTGCGGCGGTGCAGGCCCGCAGCACCGCGGTCGCGACCAGCCGCGGACTCGGGCGATGGTCGGGATCGAGGCTGAGCATCGACTCGACCACCGCGGCGAGCGCTTCCGGGGTCTCGGGAGCGAGGTCGAGCACCGTCGACCGCTCGCCGGCGGCCGCCCGCGCCAGCACGGTCGCGGCCGGGCCGCTCCCCCACAACGCCTCGCCGGTCAGCGCCGTGAAGCCGACCGCGCCGAGCGCGAAGACGTCGGATGCCGCGCTCGGCGCTCCGCCGCCAGCCACCACCGGGTCCAGATAGTCGACGGTTCCCTCAACGACCGGCGATGTCGCCCCGAGCGCCCGAGCGACGCCGAAGTCGGCGAGCAGTGGCCGGCCGTCGGCGGTGAACAGAATGTTGGCCGGCGTGATGTCACCGTGGATCAGGTCGCGGGCATGAGCAGCGGCAAGAGCCGCTGCGATCGGCGCCAGCGCAGTCACCACCTCGGGCGCCGGCAGCTTGCCACGCACCCCGAGCACGGTTGCGAGGCTGCCGCCGGCAGCGTGGTCCATCACCAGCACGGCCTCCTCGCCCTCGATCACGAGCCGGCGAACCCCAATGACATGCGGCCCGGCGACGGTCGCGAGCAACGCCGCCTCGCGCCGCAGCCGCTCGGTCGCGGCCGGGCCCCGGGTCCGCAGCCGCTTCAGCGCGACGGTGTCGCCGGTGTCGGACTCGTGCGCCCGCCACACCTCACCGGTGCCGCCGAACCCGATCAGCTCGTCGACGACGTACCCGTCGAGTGCAAAACGCTGGTCCACCCCGCCATTGGACCAGCGACCGCGCCCTCGCCGCGCTCGCTATCCACAGGGCATACCGTGGCGGCATGGCATTGCAGCTGGTCCGGCTCGGGACCGTCGGGTACGACGAGGCCTGGGCCCAGCAGCGCGACCTGCACGCGAGGCGGGTGGCCGGCGAGATCGACGACACCGTGATGCTGCTCGAACACGACGCGGTCTACACGGCGGGCCGGCGTACCGAAGCGTGGGAGCGGCCGACCGACGGCGCACCGGTCGTCGATGTCGACCGCGGCGGCAAGATCACCTGGCACGGCCCCGGCCAGCTCACCGGATATCCGATCGTCGCGCTGCCCGAACCGATCGACGTGGTCGGCCACGTCCGGCGGCTCGAGGACGTCATGATCGGCTGCTGCGCGACGCTCGGGCTGCGCACGGTGCGGGTCGAAGGGCGCAGCGGTGCCTGGGTGCCGGCGGATGATCGCGGGCCGGACCGCAAGGTCGCCGCGATCGGCGTACGGGTGGCGCGCGGCGTCACGATGCACGGCTTCGCGCTCAACTGCGACTGTGACCTGGCCGGCTTCGACCGGATCGTGCCGTGCGGCATCACCGACGCCGGCGTGACCTCATTGTCCAAAGAGCTCGGCCACGACGTCACCGTCGCCGCGGTCCTGCCGCTGGTCGAGGCCGAGCTGCACCGAGTCCTCACCGCCGTACCGATCTCAGCTCCGTAACCACCCGCGCCGCCACTCCCCCCACCCCACCCGGCGAGTTTGGGGACGTGACGTGTCGAGGCGACCGGACGCAACCGGCGGCGGAGCGTGGCGGCGTAGCCTGGAAACCGTGAGCATCGTGGCACCGGAGGGGCGCAAGCTGCTGCGGGTCGAGGCTCGCAACGCCGCGGTGCCGATCGAGAAGAAGCCGGCCTGGATCAAGACCCGGGCGCGGATGGGCCCGGAGTTCACCGAGCTCAAATCCTTGGTACGCCGCGAAGGACTGCATACCGTCTGCGAGGCGGCCGGCTGCCCCAACATCTACGAGTGCTGGGAAGACCGCGAGGCGACGTTCCTGATCGGCGGCGAGCAGTGCACCCGTCGCTGCGACTTCTGTCAGATCGACACCGGCAAGCCCTCGACGCTCGACCCGGACGAGCCGCGCCGGGTCGCCGAGAGCGTCAAGACGATGGGGCTGCGCTACGCGACCGTCACTGGCGTCGCCCGCGACGACCTCGAGGATGAAGGCGCCTGGTTGTATGCCGAGACCATCCGCGCGATTCACGGTCTCAACCCCGGCACCGGCGTCGAGATCCTGGTCCCCGACTTCTCGGCAAAACCTGAGCTTTTGCAACAGGTTTTCGATGCCGCCCCGGAGGTGTTCGCACACAACCTCGAGACCGTGCCGCGTATCTTCAAGCGGATCCGGCCGGCGTTCCGCTATGACCGCTCGCTGGCCGTCATCACTGCCGGCCGCGGGGCCGGGCTGGTCACCAAGTCGAACCTGATCCTCGGCATGGGCGAGACCCGCGACGAGGTCGAAGGCGCACTCGCCGACCTGCACGACGCCGGCTGCGACCTGATCACAATCACGCAGTACCTGCGGCCTTCACCGCGCCACCACGCGGTCGAGCGATGGGTGAAGCCGGAGGAGTTCGTCGAGCTCGCCGCGGTCGCCGAGCAGATCGGCTTCGCCGGGGTGCTGAGCGGCCCGCTGGTCCGCTCGTCGTACCGGGCCGGCCGGCTCTACCAGCAAGCTATTGCAGTGCGCGCGGTCTAAACACGATCGCCCAACGGCGTTCATATTCGGGCAACCTGGGCGACACATCGGTCGGTCATCGTGACGGTCATGCAGGAAATGATGCGAAGCCTGGTGATGGCGGTCGTTCCGGCCGGTGGTCAGGGTGGCGCGCGGCGCAACGCGTGGGCGGCGATGGCCGCCGACGCGAAGCGGGCGAGGCAGCGCGCGGAGGTGACGGCGTACCTCGACGAGCTCGCCACGGTCCACGCGACACCGCCCGCAGCGGTCGCCGCCTCGCAGGCGTGATCGTCGCGGGCTCATAGACTCGCGGGCATGGCCCGCTTCTCGAGGAACAAGCCCGCGCCGCCGCTGGCGAACCCGCATCCGCGGACGTCCGGCAAGAAGGGTGCGGCCGAGGAGCCGCAAGGTCGCGTCGCGCAGGTCAAGGCGATCTGGAAGATGACCCGCGAGCAGGACCCGCGGGCGATCCCGATCATCGTCGGCCCGGCGCTGGCGATCCTCGTCGTGCTCGTCGTGGTCGGCATCCTGGTCGGCCAGATCGTGGTCTTCTCGATCGTTGGGGTGCTGGCCGCGCTGGTGGCCGGTACGTCGATCTTCGGCCGGCGGGCGACCAAGACGATGTATGCCCAGGTAGAGGGCAGGGCAGGCGCGGCGGCCGCGATCCTGCAGGGCATGCGCGGTGACTGGCGGGTGACGCCCGCGGTCGGCTTCACCCGCAACCAGGATCTGGTCCACCGCGTGATCGGCCGGCCCGGCGTTGTCCTGGTCGGCGAAGGCGGCTCGCCAGCCGCGATCCGGCAGCTGATAATCGACCAGAAACGGCGGATCGGGCGGGTCGCGCCGGAGACGCCGATCTACGACGTACTGGTCGGTGACGCCGACGGGCAGGTGTCGATACGCAAGCTCCAGCAGCACCTGGTGAAGCTGCCTCGCAACCTCAAGAAGACCGAGATCAACGGCGTCGAGGCGCGGATGAAGGCGCTCGGCGGGCCGAACGTGCCGCTGCCGAAGGGCCCGGTGCCGACCCGGATGCCGCGCGGCAAGATGCGCTGACCCATGCGCATGTGCCATTGGTGGCGCTATAGGCCCACGCATGTGCCATTGGTGGCGCTATAGGCACACGCATGTGCCATGCGCGGGGTTGAGCTCAACGAGTGTGGACCATGACGGTGCCGGCGGCGCGGTCGTGCATCGCCCGGCCGCTGGCGTCGGTGAACAGCGCCGGGATCACCGTCGCAAGCAGGACGGTGCGCACCGCGACCCAGCGAAACGCCGCCCGGCCCCGGCCGTCGTAGCGAACGACGCCGATGCCGACCACCCGCATCCCGGGCGTCTGGCCGGCGAAGCTGACGAAGACCAGCTCGATCAGCAGGAACGCGACCGCGACCTCGAGCGACTCGCGGTTGCTGCGCTCGTAGCCGCCGTTGACGATGATGCCGATGATGTCGGCCAGCAGACTGTCGACGATGAACGCGAGCACCCGCGAGCCGAAGCCGGCGACGCTGCCGGGGCCGGACTGCGGTCGCGCAGCACCCGGCGATCCCACGCCGACCACGCTAGTCCGCGACCCGCCGGCGATGTAACGCGCACGAAACATTCGGGAAACCGCAGTTCAACCCGCAATGCCTACCGTGACGCACGACCGAGTCAGCCGATTCGGTAAGTTGCCCGCGTCGGATCCGATCCACGCCGGTAACCGGGCAGCACGCCCAGACCGCGCCCGAGGAGGCAGCAGACCGCATGTTCGAGACCGCCGACGAGGTCCTCAGCTACATCAAGAAGAACGACGTCCAGTTCGTCGACGTCCGGTTCTGCGACCTGCCCGGGATCATGCAGCACTTCACGTTCCCGGCGTCGAACTTCGGCGAGAGCGTGTTCACCGACGGCCTGATGTTCGACGGCTCCTCGATCCGCGGCTTCCAGGCGATCCACGAGTCGGACATGCTGCTGCTGCCGGACCCGACGACGGCGTACATGGACCCGTTCCGCCAGCATCCCACGCTGATCATCAACTTCTTCATCCACGACCCGCTCACCGGCGAGGCCTACACCCGCGACCCGCGCAACATCGCGAAGAAGGCCGAGGACTACCTGGTCGGGACCGGGATTGCGGACACGACGTACTTCGGCCCGGAGGCCGAGTTCTACATCTTCGACGACATCCGGTACGGGACGACGCCGAACTCCTCCTACCACTACATCGACTCGGTCGAGGGCGCGTGGAACACCGGCCGCGAGGAGCCGGGCGGCAACAAGGGCTACAAGCCGGCGTACAAGGGCGGCTACTTCCCGGTCCCGCCGACCGACCATTTCACCGACCTGCGCTCGGAGATGGTGCGGGTGCTGCTTGAGATCGGCATCGACGTCGAGATGCAGCACCACGAGGTCGGCACCGCGGGCCAGGCCGAGATCGACTTCCGGTTCG
>DATAUK010000051.1:0-6224 GCA_036268295.1 Mycobacteriales bacterium
CTAGTCGCTGGCGCGGACTCCGGCGGGTGAGGGCACGGATGCGGTCGCGGTCGGCACCGGCTGAGTAGCCGCAGTGGTTTCGCCCGGCGGCACGACCGGCACTTGCACAACTCCGGAGCTCTGGCCGTTACTGAAGGTGAACGTGACCGGCACGAAGCCGCCGACGACCGGCGTCGACGTGGTGGCGATCGTGATCGTCGGATCGGATGCGGCAGAGCCCACGTTCACCAGCACACTCTTTGGCGGCAGCGCGAGCGCTGAGCCGCTGACTCCGGACGGGGCGACGCCGGCGCCGCTCATCGTCGTTGCGCCCAGCGGCGACGTCACCCCGGTCAGCGAGACGGTGATGGCGCCTGAGTTGACGAACGTGGCGACGAGGTTGGAGCCGGCGCTGGCTACCGTCTGACTTGGGTTAGGCGCCGCGATGAACGCATCGCCGACGTGCACCGTGCCAACAGTGAAGTCGGCGGCCTGCACCGACGCGTGCTCCGTCGCTTCGACATCCGGTGAGTCAAAGCCGCAGCCGGCGAGCAGCGACAAAGTCGCCGCGAACACGATGCCCGCAACCGCGCGGCGCTGGATCACACTCTCTCCTTGACGGCACCGTTGGCACGCACTCGTTGGCTGAGCGCGGCATCGACAGTCCGGTCAGCGTACTGACCGCGCCCGGCGCGCCGCCTCCGCACCCCATGAATCATCGCCGTGTCAGGTCGAGACCAGATGCGACCCGCCGCTCACGACGAAGGCCACGACCAGTACGCCGACGGCGGCGATCACCAGGCGGAACGCCAGTCGCCGCCGGGCGGGCACCCGGACCGCGAGCGGCAGCGCCAGCGCGATGGCGATGTCGACGATCGAGGCGCCGACCGTCAACGGGTTGGCACCGGCTGCAACCAGCACGTGGACGACCGCGAGCGCGATGAAGCCGCCGGCGAGGACGGTCGAGCCGGCCGGGCCGACCCGTTGCGGCAAGCCGCGTACGCCGGTCAGAGCGTCCTCGGCCACGTCGCCGACGGTGTTGGCGAAATGCGCCGCCAGGCCGCAGGAAGCGCCGGCGATGATCATCACGGTCAGCGGGAGCGGTGCGCCGGGAAGCATGGTTGCGACGACGACCGGCAGCAGGCCGAAGGCGATCGTCCAGGGCAGGAAGCTGACCATGGTGCGCTTGAGCCCGAGGTTGTAGGACCAGGCCATCACGACTGCGGCGAGGTGCGCCGTACCCGGCTGCCAGCCCAGCGACAGCGAGAGCGGGACATCGACGGCGAGCGCGATCGCCGCGCACCAGCCGACCGTTCGTCTCGAGATCGTCCCGACTGCGATCGGCTTGTCCGTGCGTCCGGCGCGAGTGTCGAGCGGGGTGTCGATCGCGTCGTTCGACCAGCCGACCGATAGCTGCCCGCACAGGACGGCCGCCGCAAGCAGCGCCGTTCGGGCGTGAATCCCGGCCGAGACGGCCAGCGCAGCGGCGATCGCCGTGACGGCGAGGCAGGGCAGCGGGTGGGTGGCGCGGATCAGTGCGACGGCGCGGGAGTCGCGCCCGCTGGTGCCGGTGGTCAGCCGCTGGTCCGCTGCAGCATCTGCTGGAGCAGTGAGCCGAGCTGGACCGGGGTGGTGGCGCTCGCGGCGACGACCCGGAACACCGAGCCGTCGCGGTTGACCAGTACGCCGGTCAACCCCTGCGCGTCGAAGTCGTGAGCGAGTTGGCCGGCGCGGTCGTAGTAGACCGATCCGGCCGCGATCCGGCCGCCGAGCGCAGTCGCCTCGGGGTCCTGCGCGCTCGGGGCGATTACGACCATCCGGAGATGGTCGGCAGCGGCCTGCTGGCTCCAGCTGATGAGCGTCGGCTGGCAGTTGCACGTCGGCGGGATCAGCGCGACCACGGCGGGCCGCAGCGACTCGGCGGGGGTCGTCCCCCCGCCCAGGTCGGTGAGTGGGGTGTTCGGGAGCAGGCTTCCCGGCTGGCCGACCGCGACCGTGCTCTTCGTGAGCGGGAGCGGTGACGGCCGCTGGGAGCCAGCGGTCACCGCGCTGATCCCTGCGACGATCGCTACCGCCACAACGGCCGCGACGATGAGCGCGAGCACCGGTGCGCATCGCCCGGCGAGCACGCGACCGAACAGATCACGACGACGAGCGGCACGCTGCTCGCGGTGATAGGCCGCAATGTCCTCGACCAGATCGCGGATGTCGTCGGGCGCGAGCGCGTCTGCCCAGCTCGCCCCCGGGTGGGCAGCGTCGGGCCAGCCTCGATCCGCGGCGCTCGACGCGTCGCGCGGACGGTCATCGTCGTCCGGCACGTCGTCAGTATGCGCCGTTTCCCCGAGCCGCGAAAGTAGTTCGCGAAATCGCCTCCCGATGCACGTCGATAGGGGTCCTGTCAAGGCCCCAAAACATCGTGATCAAGCCTCTGACCTGCGGTTTCGCGGTTCCATGACCAATCGGTGAACGCTAGCCGCGTGGTATCCTGGGTCAATCGGAAGGGGAACCACGCGCATGACTTTCACGGTTGGCGAGACTGTCGTCTACCCCCATCATGGGGCGGCACTCATTGAAGCCATCGAGACCCGGACCATCAGAGGCGAGGACAAGCTCTATCTCGTCCTGAAGGTTGCCCAGGGCGATTTGACAGTTCGAGTGCCAGCCGAGAACGCCGAGTACGTCGGAGTGCGCGACGTCGTCGGCGCCGATGGGTTGGAGCGGGTCTTCGAGATCTTGAAGGCGCCCCACACCGAGGAGCCGACCAACTGGTCGCGGCGCTACAAGGCGAATGTCGAGAAGATCGCCTCCGGTGACGTGAACAAGGTGTCGGAGGTCGTTCGCGATCTCTGGCGCCGCGATCGCGAGCGCGGGTTGAGCGCAGGCGAGAAGCGCATGCTCGCCAAGGCGCGGCAGATCCTGGTCAGCGAGCTCGCGCTCGCCGAGCACACCAACGAGGACAAGGCCGAAGCGCTGCTCGACGAGGTCCTCTCCGCCTGAGCGCACTGCGTGTGATGGTATGCACGATTTGAACCGTAAATCGTGCGCCAGGGTGAAGTCCGGTGGGATTCCAGCCGAGAGTTCTCAATGTGATGATCCCTCGGCGTAGCAGGACGCGAGTCCGTACGCCTACCGGGATTATCGAGGTGCTCCGCCTGCTCAGCGTCGTGCTATTTGCCGGCATCGGTTACGAGCTCGGCCGGGTCCTCGCAAGCGACGGCCACGGCACCGTGCTCGGTCCGTTCGGTGGGGTCGGCGCAGGCATCATCGTGGGCTCGGGCGTCGGCTACGTCGTGGGCGGCATCTTCGGCCGCAGCGCCGCGGAGACCGCCGACCGCACCGAGGCCGCACTTCGAGACGTCTCCGCCGACACCCTGATCGCCGGCGGCTTCGGCGCGTTCGCCGGTGTGCTGGTCGGCGCGGCGCTCGGATGGCCGCTGTTCCTGATCCCGCTGACCCCGGTCGCCGCATCGTTGTTCGGCATGGTCGTTGTGCTCGGCGGGTACGTCGGGTTTCGGGTCGGGTCGGCGAAGCGCGATGACGTGCTTGCCGTGGTCGGTGGCCGGGCCGGCGTCAGCCCGAGACGGCAGTCCAGCTCGGCGGTCGCCAAGGTGCTCGACACCTCGGTCGCGATCGATGCCCGCGTCGTCGACGTCGTACGCGCCGGCTTCCTGCACGGCCGGATGGTCGTGATCCAGCCGGTGCTCGACGAGCTGCAGCGTCTCGCCGACGCCAACGACCCGATGCGGCGGGCGCGTGGCCGTCGCGGCTTGGAAGTGCTCGAGACGCTACGCCGCGAGCCTTCGATCGATCTGGTGGTCGTCGAGGACTCGCATGCCGAGATCGCCGAGGTCGACGCCAAGCTGGTCCGCACCTGTCTCGACAGTGATTTCTCCTTGCTGACTCTCGACAGCAACCTCGCGAAGGTCGCCGGCCTGACCGGTGTCCGGCTGCTCAACCTGCACGCGTTAGCGCTTGCGCTGCGCCCGCCGGTGGTTGTCGGCGAAGATGTCGTCGTGCAACTCATCAAGCCGGGTCGAGAGCCCGGCCAAGGTGTTGGCTATCTCGACGACGGAACCATGGTGGTCGTCGAGCGCGGCAAGGCACTCGTGGGCAAGGATGTGACCGTGCGCGTCAGCAGTGTGGTGATCACCGCCAATGGTCGGCTGGTCTTCGCGAACGTCAGCGGCGGCGCGGCGGCCGCGGTGTCGCCCGCCAGCGCATGACGGCCGAGGAGGTCGTCCGGCTCACCAGTGCGTTGCCCGCAGTGCCGCGCATCGGGATCGGTGTCGACGTCCATCCCTTCGACGACTCCCGCGCGCTCTCGCTCGCCTGTCTCAACTGGCCCGATGAGCCCGGGCTGTCCGGTCATTCCGACGGCGACGTCGTGGCCCACGCCGCCTGCGACGCGCTGCTCTCCGCGGCCGGTCTCGGTGACCTCGGGGCGCAGTTCGGCACCGATGATCCGCAGTGGGCCGGCGCCGCCGGCTCGGCGTTCCTGGCTGAGACCGCGAGGCTGCTCGGCGCCGCCGGTTGGGCGATCGGGAACGTCGCCGTCCAGCTGATCGGCCAGCGACCGCGAATCGGGTCCCGACGGCTCGAGGCACAGACCGCGCTGTCCCGCGCGGCTGGAGCGCCGGTGTCGCTCACCGCGACGACGACCGACGGTCTCGGGTTGACCGGTCGCGGCGAGGGGCTGGCCGCGATCGCGACCGCGATCATCATGCTGCGATAGCCCGGCGGCACACTGGAGTCATGAGTGAGACGGCGGCGTACCTAGTCGGTGGTGTCAGGACGGCGATCGGCCGGTACGGCGGCGTGCTTTCAGGGGTGCGGCCGGACGACCTGGCGGCGCTGGTCGTCCGCGAGGCCCTCGACCGAGCCGGCGTGCCGGACGACGCGATCGACGAGGTGGTGTTCGGCGCCGCGAACCAGGCCGGCGAGGACAACCGCAACGTGGCGCGGATGGCCGCGCTGCTCGCCGGGCTTCCCGACTCGACCCCCGGCTACACCGTCAACCGGCTCTGCGCGAGCGGCCTGCAGGCGGTCATCGCCGGCGCTCAGGCGATCCGCAGCGGTGAGGCCGATCTGGTAGTCGCCGGCGGCGTCGAGTCGATGACCCGGGCGCCGTGGGTGATGGCCAAGCCCGGCACGCCGTGGGCGCGTCCTGGCGAGGTGTTCGACTCATCGCTGGGCTGGCGGTTCGTCAACCCGCGGATGCCCGGGCTCGACGGCGGCAAGGCCACGATCTCGATGGGGGAGACCGCTGAGGAGGTCGCGGCGCTCGACGGCATCAGCCGCGAGGACTCCGACGCGTTTGCATTGCGGTCGCACGAGCGAGCGGTCGCGGCCGCGAAGGACGGCCGCTTCGACGCCGAGATCTGCGCCGTCGAAACTGCCGCCGGACCGGTCACCGCCGACGAGGGCCCGCGACCGAACTCCAGCCTCGGGCAGCTCGCCAAGCTCAAGCCGGCGTTCCGCGAGGGTGGTGTGGTCACGGCCGGATCGTCCTCGCCGCTCTCCGACGGCGCTGCCGCGCTGATCGTCGCGAGCGAGGACGCGGTGAGGCGCCACGGCCTCACGCCCCGGGCACGGGTCGTCGTCGGCGCCAGCGGCGGCGTCGCGCCGTCGACGATGGGGCTCGGCCCGGTAGTCGCCACCGAGAAGGCGTTCGCTCGATCCGGCTGGAGCGCGGCCGACCTCGACGCGATCGAGCTCAACGAGGCCTTCGCCGTACAGGTTCTCTCCGGCGTACGCCGGCTCGGGCTCGACATGGACCGGGTCAACCTCGACGGCGGCGCGATCGCGCTTGGCCATCCGCTCGGTTGCTCGGGCGCCCGGCTCGCCGTGACGCTGCTCGGCCGGATGGAGCGCGAGAACGCCCGGCGCGGCCTGGCGGCGCTGTGCGTGGGGGTCGGCCAAGGGCTCGCTCTCCTTGTCGAGAGGCTCTGAGTCTGTCTGTCTTGCTGAGGTGAACGGTGCGTTCCCCTCCGATGCTGGGCACAAGCCCTTCGGGATTGCACCCACGCATCTGGCGGGGCTCGCCCCGTTCACCTCAGCCCGTAGGGTCGGATCCTTCGCGCGGGTTCGCTCGTATCAGAGGTTGGGAGGTCGCTGACTTGATCGTCCTTGGTGACTTTCGTGGCCGCTTAGCCGTTCCTGTTGTTGCGGTTTTGATTGTGGGGTTTGGTTTGGTCGGGTGTAGCTCTTCGTCCTCGGGGGGGCATGGTTCGGCTGGGCGGAGTGTT
>DATAUK010000052.1:0-1728 GCA_036268295.1 Mycobacteriales bacterium
ACCTCGCGGGCGCTCGCTGCGCTCCGCTCGATCCTCGATACCTTGGAGACTTCGCATGCTCACTGACGACCAGCTGACTCACGAGCTCGCCGATGCCTTTCGTACGACGACCGATGGCATGGCCTATGACGGTCGAGTGCCGAGGGGTCCGCGGACGCCGATGTATGTCGCGCCGATCGTTGCGGTTGCCGGCGCCGCTGCGCTCGCCGTCGTTGCCACGTCCGGCGGTGGCGCCAAACCGGCAGTGGTGCACGCAGGAACGGGGGCTCCGCCGACTGCGATGAAGCCCAGTTCGCGCGTGGAGCTGGTTACCCGGGAGATTCGGCTGGCCGGATACACGATGAGCTACACCGAGCCCTCGGCGGACCACCCGATGGTCGCCACTGTCATCACGTCCGTGCCAGCGTCTGCCGAGTCGGTCCAAGGTGACGACCCGACCACGCAGTATTGGATCGGCGTGGACCCATCGACGGGGTGGGAGACCGGCTATGTCGTGGCGGCCGACGGCTTCAAGGCAGCGATCGGCTCAGCCGATGCGACGCGCGACGAGCTGCTCGCGATGTTCCAGTCCTAGACCCCACCGCTCGACGAGGGGTGGGCTAGTCGTTGGCGAAGCGGGTTGATGCGATTGCGATGCCGGCTGCTACGAGTGACTCGATACCGATGATGAGCATCGCCGAGTGCAGGACGCCGATCCGGTTTGCCGACTCCAGGCTGGTGAACAACGTGCCAAGCGTCGCGACGCCCATGGCAAGCGATACCTGCTGCGTCGTACCGAGCACGCCGCTTCCGGCGCCGGCGTCCGCGACGGGTACGTCGGAGAGGATCTGGCGGAACAGCGCAGGTGCGATCAGGCCCTGACCGATGCCGATCACGATCAGCGCTGGCTCGAGCACGAGCGGATGCACGTTCGGCCAGGTCGCCCACATCGTTGCGACCAGCCCGACCAGCCCGACGAACTGAGTGGCGGCACCGGCGGTGATGACGCGGTGTCCGTACCGGTTGACCAGTCGAGACATCTGCAGCGAGACGAACAGGAACGCGACCGCAAACGGCGCCAGCGTCAGTCCAGCCCGCATCGCCGACCAGTGCAGCGTCCCTTGGAACGCAAGGGCGTAGACGAACATGAACGCCGACATCCCGGCGAAGAACGGCGCGAGCATCAGCAGCCCGCGGCGCATCGAGCGCAGCCGTACGACCGAGGGTGGCAGCAGCGGCAGCCGACCGTTGCGCTCGTGGCCGCGCTGCACCGTGACGAACGCGGCAGCGAAGATCGGCGCGAGTGCCAGCACGACCCACGACCACCACGGCCAGCCCAGTGCCTGGCCTTCGGTGAGTGGGATCAGCACCGCGACGAGAAACGCTGCCAGCAGTACGGTGCCCGCGCGGTCGAGGTGCGATGCACGCCCGGCCTTGGTCTCGGGCACGTGGCGCGCGGCGAGGAACAGTCCGACGATCCCGATCGGAACGTTGACCAGGAAGATCGGTCGCCAGCTCGAGCCGGCGATGTTCGCGGAGACCAGGAAGCCGCCGAGAACCTGACCGATCACCGCGGCGATGCCGGCGGTTGCGCCGTACCAGCCGAGAGCCTTTGACCGGGACTCCAAGTCGCCGGTCGCTTGGATGGTCGACAAGGTCTGCGGCACCATCAGCGCGGCGGATGCGCCCTGCAGGATCCGGGCGGCGACCAACATGCCGGCTGACGGGGCCAGTCCGCACAGCAGCGAG
>DATAUK010000053.1:0-54879 GCA_036268295.1 Mycobacteriales bacterium
AGTCCGTTGTTCAGGTGTGCGCTCGCAAGGCGGAGGAGGAGAGCGGTAGTCGTGCTACCGCCGACGACGACAACGCCGTGAGCGCGCATCTGGGCGACGGAATCAGCCGCCGAACTTCTGGCGCAGGACACTAGGCCGGGAGATCGGGTCAGGCGGCGGCGACCGGGCTCGCGAGGTTGGCGCCGTGCGCCGCAGCGACCCGCTGGACCGCCGCGTCGACGCCCGGGAGGGCGCGCACACTGGCGAACTCCTGAGCGCTCATCACGAGCGCCTTGACCGGCTCGATCGCGGTCACGCTGGCGCGACGGCGGCCGTCGCCCAGCAGCGCAAGCTCACCGACGATGTCACCCCGACCAACAGTGGCGATGAGTTCCTCGCCACGGCTGACCTGCGCGGTGCCACTGACGATGATGAACGCCTCCTGGCCCCATTGGCCTTCGACGCACAACAGGTCGCCGTCGTCGAACGTGACCGGCGTGAGCAGTGCGTCGGCCTGCGCGAGAGCCCGCCGCGACAACGAGGCGAACATCGGGAGCTGGCGAAGCGAAGTGGGCGAGTAGCGAGACATCAGTGCACCATCCTTCACGGGCGGGGATTTCCCCGGTGCTAACTACAGCAAGCATCGCACCGGTTACATTCCAGCGTGTAGCGAAACCCGCTGTGATGCTCGCCACACCTGACAGGTACGCCGCTACCAGATCTCGTCGAGGTAGGTGTCGGTGCCCACGACGGTCCGGAGGAACGGCGCAACCAGCGCGGTATCCGCGATCCCGTCCGCCGCCACTCGGTCGGTGTAGTGGCCGAACTTCTCGAGGCTGTCCCGAACGTCTCCGGCGACGAAGAACAGCTGGCAGAGCCGGTTGTCCTGCCCGCCGGGTGAGCCGAGCGCCATCGGGGCGCTGTCACGCGAGTTGCGGAACTCCGGACGCGGCGTCCACGACGACGCGATCTCGATTGCCGAGTCGGCGAGCAGCTCGCCGAGCGCGCCGTCGTCGACCAGCCGCTGATGCAGGGCCACGGCATCGAGGTCGTTGCGGCCGTCCAGCCACACCGCCACGATCGCGTCGTAGCAATGGTCGAGCGCAAGCTCGACCGGCACCGGGTCGGCGTCGCGATAGGCCGCTCCGACGTGATCGAACGTCGCGGTGTGCACGTGGGTGCGCTCGAGAAAGCCGCGGCCGTCGGCGTACAAAGACTGCACCTGCGGGAGTGCCCAGTCGTCCCAGTCCTTGTGATGGCCGGCCTCGACCCAGTAGATCGCGACGTAGGAGCCGGCGTCGATCGGGTCGGCGACCGCCGTCGTGCCCCAGCGAAGACCTTTGAGCTCACGGGTCGCGACCCAGCGCGAGCCGGCCAGCTGCCAGGGTCCCACCATGCACCCGGCGAAATAGTGATCCCTTTCATACCAACGGTTGTAGGCGCTCTCGTAGCCCTTGTGCGGATCGACCATCGTCAGCAGCATCGAGCCGACCTTGACGGCGTAGTCCTCGGCGCCACCGGGCTCGAGCGGGTAGTTCTCGCGCGGATAACTCATCGCTGCATCGTCTCCATCAGTTGGTCCAGCACTTCTGCCCGCACTACCTTGCCGGTCGCGGTGCGTGGCAATGGTTCGGTTCTCACGACCCAGCGGGTCGGCACCTTGAAGTACGCGAGCCGGTCCTTGACGTGGCTCGCGAGGTCTTCAGGCTCGGCGACGATGCCGGCTGCCGGCACGACCACGGCGGCGACGAGCTGACCGAACTCCTCGTCCGGGACACCGACGACAGCCACCTCGGCAACCGCCGGATGCGCCTCTAGACAGTTTTCGATCTCGGCCGGATAGACGTTCTCCGCGCCGCGCAGGATGAGATCGGTACGCCGCGCCGACAGGAACAGCAAGCCATCACGGACTTCGCCGAGGTCCCCGCTGTGCAGCCAGCGCTCGTCGTCGATGACCGCGGCGGTGGCGACCGGGTTGCGCCAGTAGCCGAGCATCACCATCGGGCCGCGGATGCAGATCTCGCCGGTCTCCTCGACCCGGACCTCGACGGTTGCGACCGGCCGGCCGACGTTGTCCGGGTGGGCCAGCAGGTCGGCGAACGAGGAGGTTGTGGCCAGGCCGGTGCACTCGGTCAGGCCGTAGCCGATCCCCCACGTGACCTCCGCGCCGAAAACCTCGCGGATCCCGGCCTGCAACGCCGCCGACCATGCCGCGCCGCCACCGCCGACATGCCGCATCGAGGTGAGGTCGTGATCCTTTGCGGTCGGCTCGTGCAGCACCCGCCACAACGTGGTCGGCATCGTGGTCCAAGAGGTGCAACGCTCCCGTTCGATGGTCGAGAGCGTTGCCCGCGGGTCGAACCGGCCGGACTGCCAGATCGTCGTGCCGCCGGCAGCAAGGCAGGCAACAACACCGCTGTGCAAGCCCGACACGTGAAACAGCGGCGTGCTGGTGAGCACCCGGGGCGGCGGCAACGTCACGCCGGGCGGGACGCGGCTTGCCGCAAGATGCTGCTGCGTCTGGACCAGGCAGATCAGGTTGCGATGGGAGTGCGTCGCGCCCTTGGCGCGACCGGTCGTCCCGGAGGTGTAGAGGATGACCGCCGGATCGTCCTCGTCGATCGCGACATCCGGCATCGCGACTGCCTCGCCGGACAGCAACGCCTCTATCGCCGCCAGGTCGTCGACGACGATCGCCGGCTCGCAGTCGTTGACGGCGTACGCCAGCTCGTCGTCGGACCACCAACCGTTCAGCCCTACCGCAATCGCGCCGAGCGACACCGTCGCCCAGAACGTCACGACCCATTCGATCGAGTTGCGGCCGAAGATGGCGACCCGGTCACCGCTGCGGACCCCGCTCGACGCCAGGTGCGCAGCCACCCGCGCGACCGCGGCGTGATGGGCGGCGTAGCTGATCCGGCGATCGCCGTCGACGAGGTAGTCACGATCGCCCCACGCCAACGAGGCCTCGAGCAGCTCACGCAGGTTGCGATGGCGATCGGCGAAGACGGTGATCCGCTGCCCGAGCACGACCTCCTCGGTCAGCTCGAACGACATCGTCACGTCAGGCATCTTGATCATCGGGCGCTACGTCGACCACTTCGGCCGCGACGACAACTGCCGTTGGCGCTGGGGCGAACGCAGCTATGCGATCGACCACCTCGGAGACCTCTCGCACCATCTACGTCATTGACCGCGCGAGCTAGTTGACGAGCCGGTCGGAGCCCTGCCAGTACCGCGCACGGAGCACCTTCTTGTCGGGCTTTCCCAACGCGGACAACGGAATCGCCTCGACGAAGTCAACCGACTTCGGCGCGTGGATGGCACCCTTGGCCTCCTTGACCAGCGCCGAGAGCTCGTCGCCGGTGACCGACTGCTCGGGTCGCAGCACGACGACCGCCTTGACCGCCTCGCCCCACTTCTCGTCCGGCACCCCGATGACCGCGACCTGCGCCACCGCCGGATGGGTGCCGAGGACGTCCTCGATCTCGCGCGGGAAGACGTTGAAGCCCCCTGAGACGATCATGTCCTTCTTGCGGTCGACGATCGTCAGGAAGCCGCCGCCGTCCTTGCGCGCGATGTCACCGGTGTGCAGCCAGCCACCAGCCAGCGCCTCCGCGGTCTGCTCCGGCTTGTTCCAGTAGCCCTTCATCACCAGCGGGCCGCGAACGCAGATCTCTCCCGGATCGCCGTCCGGCACCTCGTTGAGATCGTCGTCGAGCAGCTTCACGGTCAGCCACGGCACGGCCCGGCCACAGGTCGCGAGCCGCGCCAGGTCGTTGGTGTCATGCTCGCTCTTCTTCAGCACCGAGATCGTCATGCCGCATTCGGACTGGCCGAAGAACTGGAAGAAGATCGAGCCGAACTTCGCGATCGCCTCCTTGAGCCGGGTCGGCGACATCGCCGCCGCACCGTAGTAGACCGTCTCGAGGCTCGACAGGTCGTAGTCGTCGATCTTCGGATGGTCCATGAGGATGTAGAGCATCGTGGGCACCAGCATCGTCGCGGTGATCTTGTATTTCTGGATCGCCTCGAGCACGCCGGTGGGGTCGAAGCCTGGCAGCACGACGAGGCAGCCGCCGCGCAGCAAGGTCGGGATGAAGAACGCGGCACCGGCGTGCGACAGCGGCGTCGCGATCAGGAACCTGGTGTCCTCCGGCCACTCCCACTCCGCCAGCTGGATCTGGGTCAGGGTCGCGCCGCTGCGGTAGGTCTGCATGACGCCCTTGGACTTGCCCGTCGTGCCGCCGGTGTAGGTCAGCCCGGTGACCTCCTCGCCGTCGACGACCGGCGCGACGAGCGGTTGCGGCTCGAACGTCCTGGCCAGCGCGATCAGGTCGGTTCCGACCTCGGACGGTCCGAGCGACAACAGGGTCTTCAGCCCGGGCACCCGGTCACGGAGCTCGGCGGCTCGATCGTCGAACGCCGACGGATCAAACACCAGAGTCTCGATGCCGGCGTCCTCGAGAACGTAGGCCTGGTCATCGACCGAGCCCATCGGATGCAGCGAAGTGCTCCGGCACGGCGTGAGCATGTTGGCGCCCATCGTGAACAGCACCTCGGGTCGGTTCTTCGACAACATCGCGATCGGGTGGTGCTCCGCGATCCCGAGCGAGGCATACGCCTGGACGTAGCGACTCATCTCTTCGGCGACCTGCGAAGCAGTCAGCACCTCGTCACCGAGATAGACCGCCGGCCGGTCGGCATGGCGTGCCAGCGCCGCGACCAGCAGGTTCGGCATGTACGCCGGATGGTGCAGATCGGACGACGCAGTGGGTGCGTTGGACATGCGAAAAGCCTCCGGGATTGGTCGCCTCCGACAATATCTGAAAGGGTGTCAGAAACTCCCACGGAGGCGGCCGAAGCGATGACAGGCACGACGCTGAGCGTCGGCATCCCGAACTTCGGCGGGTGGGCCGGCGGCGACTGGCGGGCACTGCTCGATGTTGCCCGGGCCTGCGACGACAGCCGAGTGCATCGGCTGATCGTCAACGACCACGTCGTGATGGGCCGGCGCACCAACGCCTACCTCTGGGGCCGCTTCCCGACCGCGCCGGACGGGCCGTGGCTCGAGCCACTCAGCGTGCTGTCCGCGATGGCGGCGGTGACCCGGCGAGTGCGGCTCGCGACCGGCGTCGTGATCGCGCCGCTTCGGCCGGCGGCCGTGCTCGCCAAGACCGTCGCCACTCTCGACGTACTGTCCGGGGGCCGGGTCGACCTCGGCGTCGGCACCGGGTGGCAGGCCGAGGAGTACGACGCCCTCGGGCTCGACTTCGCCGACCGCGGCCAGCGACTCGACGACACGATCGGCGCCTGCCGCGCGCTCTGGTCCGACCTGCCGGCATCGTTCAGCTCCGAGACGGTGTCGTTCGAGGACACCTTCTGCTCGCCGCAGCCGGTGCAGCACCGGCTGCCGGTGTGGTTCGCCGGTGCGCTGACCGATCACAACCTCCAACGGATCGTCGAGCTCGGCGATGGCTGGATCCCGATCATGGGCGCCTCGATCGATGACATCCGCGCCGGTGCCGACCGGCTGCGGTCGGCGGCACCGCGCCCGATCCCGGTGCAGGCCCCTGCCACGCCGGTCAAGCGGGCTGATGGCTCGCGCGACCCAGCGGCGACGATGGCGGGCGTTCCCGACCTGATGGCAGCCGGCGCGTCGGACATCTACGTCAACATCGCGTCGTTCGCGTCGTCGCCCGCTGCCGCACCTTCGGCGCTGGATGATCTGGTGACGGCTTTCTCGGAGGTGACGCAGTGACGTTGTCGTTCGATCCATCCGGCGACCAGTGGGAGATTCGCCAGCTGGTCGAGCGGTACGCCCAGGCAGTCGACCGCGCCGATCCGGCCGGCGTAGCTGCACTGTTCGCCCCGGACGGCGTCCTCGAGGTGTGGATGGATCCAAAGCTCGACGAGCCGACCGCCGTCCGCACCGGCCGCGCCGACATCGAGACCGCGATCGGCGGGATCACCCGCTACCGCGCCACCCACCACACGATCGCGAGCAGCCTCGCCCAAATCAACGGCGACCAGGCGACCGGTGAGACCAGGTGTGTGGCTCATCACATCTACGACGACGGCGACGAAGTCCGCGACCGGGTGCTCTACATCCGCTATGTCGAGCAGTTCGCGCGGATCGAGGCGCGCTGGCAGTTCACCCGGCGCGAGTTCCGCGTCCAGTGGCGGGCGCGGCACTCGGTGGTGGAGTCGGTATGACCGACGCGACCATGCGCGCCTACCGGCTCCTGGACTGGGAACAGCCAGGTTTCGCCGACATCCCGATGCCCGCGCCAGGTCCGGGCCAGGTGCGAGTGCGGATCGGCGGCGTCGGGCTCTGTCACTCGGACGTGCTGTTCCTCACCGCGCCGGCCGGCATCCTGCCCTACCAGGTGCCGTTCACCCTCGGTCACGAGATCGCCGGCTGGGTCGACGAGGTCGGCCCAGGGGTTGACGACCTTCCCGCCGACACCGCGGTCGCGGTCGCCTGTATGTCGACCTGCGGCCGATGCAGGTGGTGCCGCCGCGGCGCCGATAACTACTGCGTCGACTCCTGGCATGGCCGCGGCTTCGGCCTCGACGGCGGCCTTGCCTCACACATCGTGGTGGCCCGCCGCGACATCGTGGCGATCGGCGCACTCGACCCGCGCGACGCAGCACCCCTCACCGACGCCGGCGCGACGTCGTACCACGCCGTGCGCCGGGTGCTGCCGAAGCTGCGCCCCGGCTCGACCGCCGTGGTCATCGGCGTCGGCGGACTCGGCGGCTACGCCGTGCAGTGGCTGCGGATGCTCTCGCCGGCCCGCATCATCGCGGTCGAGTCCCGCGAGGAGCGCCTCGCTGTTGCCCGCACCTTCGGCGCCCACGACGTACTGCCCGCCGGCGATGGCCTGTCCAAACGGCTGCGCGAAGCGCTCGGGTCGGACGGCGCCGACGCCGTTCTCGACTTCGTCGGCAACGACCAGACCATGAACGCCGCCCTCCGCAACGCCGCGCCGATGGGATCGGTCGCGATCGTCGGCCAGGGCTTCGGCGCTGCCGAGCTCCGCTTCGGCCGGCTGGCCCACGACTGCGACGTCTTCATCCCGCAAGGCGCACCGATCGCCGAGCTCGCCGAGGTGATCGCGTTAGCCCAAACGGGTGACGTCATCATCGAGACCGAGACCTTCAGCTTCGACGAAACCGCCGCCGCCTACGACCGCCTGACCGCCGGAACCCTCAACGGCCGAGCCGTCGTAATCCCGACCGGCTAACGCGTCACCTGTTCAAAGCGTCAGACCGACCGGTCGCTCTAGCGCCCTGTGGGTCTGACAGAACGCGGCGGCTCCCGGGGAGTCGCCTGCGGCCGGGCGAGCGCAACCAGCTTGCGGAGCGGAGCCGCGACCCCGAAACCAGCGATAAGAATCAGCCGGTGTATCCCATCGGCATCAGAATGCTCTTCAACTCACAGAACGCGGCGAGCCCCTCGGGCCCGTCCTCGCGGCCGATGCCGGAGCTTTTGAAGCCGCCGAACGGCGAGCCCATGTCGAAGGCGTACCAGTTGATGCCGTACGTGCCGGTGCGAACCTGCTTCGCGACCTCGTAGCCGTGATCGACGTCGGCAGTCCACACCGAGCCGGCAAGGCCGTAGTCGCTGTCGTTGGCGATCGCGAGCGCCTCTTCCTCGGTGTCGTAGGGAATCACCGAGAGCACCGGGCCAAAGATCTCCTCGCGGGCGATCGTCATGGAGTTGTCGACGTCGGCGAACACGGTCGGTCCGACGTACCAGCCGACGTCGAGGCCGGCAGGCCGCTTGCCGTCGAGCACCAGGCGGGCACCCTCGGCGGAGCCCTTGGCGATGTAGCCCTCGACCCGGTCGCGCTGGCGCTCGGCGACCAGCGGGCCGAGCTGCGTCGCCGGGTCCATCGGGTCGCCGACGCTGAGCATCTTGGCGTTCTCGACGATCGCCTCGGTGATCTCGTCGTAACGCGAGCGCGGCGCCAGGATGCGACTCTGCGCCACGCAGGCCTGGCCGCTGTTCATCAGGCCGGAGTAGGCGATCATGAACGCGCTCGCGGCAAGGTCGACGTCCTCGAGCACGATCGCCGCAGACTTCCCGCCGAGCTCCAGCGATACTCGCTTGAGCCGCTCGGTCGCCAGCGAGCCGACCCGCCGGCCGGCGGCGGTCGAGCCGGTGAACGACACCTTATCGACGCCGGGGTGGGTGACCAGATATTCGCTGACCTCGCGGTCGGCGGGCACCACCGAGATCACGCCGGCGGGAAGGCCGGCCTCGACCAGAAGCGAACCGAGCATCAGCGCATCGATCGGAGTCTCCGGCGCCGGCTTGAGGATCACCGCGCAGCCGGCGAGCAGCGCCGGGATGAGCTTGTTGATCGCGATGAACAGCGGCACGTTCCAGGGGATGATCGCGGCGACGACTCCGACCGGCTCCCGGCGGACCCGGCTGACCCCGAACATCCCGGTGCGGGTCTCTTCCCATGGGAAGGTCTCAGCCAGCTCCTGGTAGACGTTCAGCACCGCCGTCGCCGGGGTGTACATCATCATCTCGACGGTCGCGCCCGGCGCGCCCATCTCCTCGGTCAGCACCGTCTTGAAGTCCGGCAGCCGCTCGGTCAGCAGCTCGGCGAAGCGGGCGATCACCTTGGCACGGTCGGCCGGCGACGTCGCGGGCCACGGTCCGTGGTCGAAGGCCTGCCGGGCGGCCGCGACCGCGGCGTCCACGTCGGCCTCGACGGCTTCCGGCACCGAGCCGACCGGCTGCAGGGTCGCCGGTGAGCGCACCTCGAGCCGCTTGTCGCTCGATGGCGTTACCCACTCGCCGCCGATCAGCAACTGATCAAAACTGGTCATTGCCATCCCTTCACTGGACACCGCCGAACCATTATGTGACGACCCGTCAGATTTTTGCTCGCAACCCCCCATTGGTTTGCTACGGTCAGCCCATGAACAAGCTCCCGGTCGCCCTCGTCCTGTCCGGTCTCGTCGTCGTAGCGGGGTGCGGCGGTGGCAGCAGTAGCGGCGGCGGAAGTCCATCCTCGGCGCCGGCCGCAGCATCACCGACCGCCCAGCCCCAGGCGACCGACGCGGCAAGCAAGGCCGCGGCGACCGCGGACATCAAGTCGATGTACGCCACGTTCTTCAACAGCTCGACACCTCACTCGACCTCGGTCAGCCTGCTGGAGAACGGGTCCTCGCTCGGACCGGCAGTCGCGGACGCCGCCAAGATCGCCAAGAAGGACAAGACCAAAGAGTCCGCTGTGGTGCTGAGCGTCAAGTTCACCAGCCCGACCGCGGCGAGTGTCCGCTACAACCTGCTCGGCAACGGCAAACCACTGCTCGCCAAAGCCGACGGCAACGCGGTCTTGCAGGACGGCAAGTGGAAGGTCGCCGAGAACACCTTCTGCACACTGGTCGGTCTCGGCGCCTCGACAATCGGCCTCACGAAGGTCCCTGGCTGCAAGTAGTCGCCACGCCGATCAGCAGAATCTGACGGGGCGTCATATATTCGCCGGGTGAGTGGCTTCAATCTCGCTGACCTGTTCGAGCGCGTCGTTGACGCGGCGCCCGAGCGAGAGGTCATCGTCTCCCCGGCCCGGCGGCTGACCTATCGCGAGCTCGACGATCGGGCCAACGCGCTGGCCGCTGTCCTGACCGGTCTGGGAGTCACAGCCGGCGACCACATCGGGCTGCAGCTGCTCAACGGCTCGGAATACCTCGAAGGAATGCTGGCCGCTTTCAAGCTCTCCGCCGTACCCATCAACATCAACTTCCGGTACGTCGAAGCCGAGCTGCGGCACCTCTACGACGACGCCGATCTGGTCGCAGTGATCTACCACCGGCAGTTCGCTGATCGGGTCGCGACCGCAGCCGCAGGCGCGGCGACTCTCGAGCACCTGATCGACGTCGACGACGGCAGCCGCGGCGCCTCCGGCGGGATCGACTACGAGGAAGCGCTCGGGGCGGCCACCACGAACCGGCCGGACAGTTCCAACCGATCCGGCGACGACCGCTACATCGCCTACACCGGCGGCACGACCGGCCTTCCCAAGGGTGTCGTCTGGCGTCAGGAGGACATCTTCTTCGCCGCGATGGGTGGCGGCGACGTCTTCCAGTCCGGCAACTTCATCGCCACGCCGGACGAGCTGCTCGAGCGGATGCCCGAGGTCGGCGGCACGATCCTCACCACCCCGCCGCTGATGCACGTCAGCGCGCAGTGGGGGGTCTTCCACTCGCTGTTCGCTGGCGGCCGGATCGTGTTTGCGCCGCACGGACCCTTCGATGCCGGCCGGATCTGGTCGCTCGTGGCCGCCGAAGGGGTCAACATCCTCACCATCGTCGGCGACGCGATGGCCCAGCCGCTCGCCGACGCGATCGCCGCGGCCAACGAGGCGGGCACGCCGTACGACGTCTCCTCGCTGTTCGTGATCGGCTCGGGCGGCGCAGTGCTGTCGAGCGCGGCCAAGGGCCGGCTGGCCGAGCTGATCCCGACGATCATGGTGGTCGACGGCTTCGGCTCGTCCGAAACCGGCGTGGTCGGCAGCAAGCTTCACGTCAGCGGCGACACCTCGACCGCGCCGAAGTTCACCGTGAACGCCCAGACCCAGGTGCTCGGCGAGGATGGTCACCCGGTCACTCCCGGCTCCGGAGAGGTCGGGCGGCTGGCCCGCAAGGGACACGTGCCGATCGGCTATTACAAGGACGAGGTCAAGACGAAGGCGACGTTCCTCGAGGTTGACGGCGAGCGCTGGGTGCTGCCCGGCGACAACGCGACGGTTGACGAGGACGGCACCGTGGTCTTGTTGGGCCGCGGCTCGACCTCGATCAACACCGGCGGCGAGAAGGTCTACCCAGAAGAGGTCGAGACCGCGCTGATGACCTCGCCCGACGTGGCGGACGTCATCGTTGTCGGTCTGCCGGACGAGCGCTGGGGGCAACGGGTCGTCGCCGTCGTTGCGGCTTCGCCGGGATGCTCACCGGACCTCGAGTCGCTGCGCGCGCACTCGCGGACGACGCTCGCCGGTTTCAAGCTGCCGCGTGAACTGATCGTCGTCGATGCGATCGAAAGGACCCCGGCCGGCAAGGCCGACTACAAGTGGGCTCGGGCGACCGCCGAAGCACAGACCGCCTCGAAGGCCACCGGCTGATGGCGTACAGCGCAGCCGAGGTTGCCGACCGGCTCGCGATCCAGGACCTGATCGGACGATACGCCGTCATCGTCGACAGCGGCGACTTCGACGCGCTCGACGATCTGTTCACGCCGGACGCGGAGATCGACTTCTCCACCTTCAACGGACCGGTCGGCGGCCTCGCCGAGATCAAGACGTTTCTCGACGCCTCGCTGCCGTTCTTCACGCGGACCCAGCACATGATGGGGCTGCCACTGATCGACCTCGACGGCGACACGGCTCATGCCCGCACTTCGTGCAACAACCCGATGATCTCGACCAAGCCGGATGGCACCGTCTCGGTCTGGCTGATCGGCCTCTGGTACGACGACGAGCTGGTGCGGTCCGACGAGGGCTGGCGGTTCAGCGCTCGGAACCAGATCCGCAGCTACACCATCCTGGGCTTGAACGACACCCCGCTCGGCGTCTAGTGAGCGACGACACGCAGTTCGTCCGGGTCGAGCACCCGCGCCGGTACGTCGCGCTGGTGACGCTCGATCGGCCGGAGCGGATGAACTCCATGGCCTTCGATCTGATGCTGCCGCTCCGCGCCACCCTCGAGGAGATCAGCAACGACAATGGGGTACGGGTCGTCGTCCTGACCGGCGCCGGCAAGGCGTTCTGCTCCGGCGCGGACCTGGAGAACCCCGGCCGGATCCCCGACATCGACGGCCTCACCCTGCCGACGATCGCGCTGCGCTCGATGGAGCTGCTCGAGAACGTCATCAAGACACTGCGCGCCATGCATCAGCCGGTCATCGCTGCAGTCAATGGGCCGGCAATCGGCGGCGGCTTCTGCCTGGCGTTGGCCTGCGACCTGCGGATCGCCGCCGGGCCCGCCTACTTCCGCGCGGCCGGGATCAACAACGGCCTGACCGCCAGCGAGCTCGGCATCAGCTATCTGCTGCCGCGCGCGATCGGCTCGGCGCGGGCCGCCGACATCATGCTGACCGGCCGCGACGTTGCGGCCGAGGAAGCCGAGCGCATCGGCTTGGTTTCGAGGACCGTCAAGGACGACGAGCTGCTTGACGCCTGCCTCGAGGTCGCCGAGCGCATCAACGGTTTCAGCCGTCCCGGCATCGAGCTGACCAAGCGGATGCTGGCCGCGAGCCTCGACGCCGCCAGCCTGTCCGCCCACATGGATCATGAAGGACTCGCGCAGCTGTTCGTCCGGCTGACCACGCACAACTTCGAAGCAGCCGTCGCGGCGCGCAAGGCGAAGCGACCGCCGGTTTTCAAGGACTGAGAGGACCGCAGTGGACGACCAGACCCGCCGGGCGCAGCGCACCCTTGCCGACGCACTGCGCCGGATAATCGCGCGACTCGCTCTGGTCCGCCCGCCAGTCGAAGCGCTCGAACGCGCCGCGGCGGTCGCCAACTCCTTCGCCGACTCCCTCGACGAGCTGCCGGAGCGATCGCAGTCGTGGGAGGTCAGCGAGGCCGGCCTGCTCCCCCGCGACTTCGTCAGCCACAGCCCGGTCAGTGGCGCCAACAACCCGATCGCGCCGCCGCTTCGGATGCAGGCGGTCGGCGACCCGGACGGCGACAACCACATCGAGGGCACAGTCAGCTTCGGGCCGGCCTACGAAGGCCCGCCCGGGCACTGCCACGGCGGCATGATCGCGGCGATGTTCGACGAGCTGCTCGGCTACGTTCAGCGGGCGCCGGGGTTCACGGCGTACCTCAAGATCGACTATCGCGCCCCGACCCCGCTCAACCGCGAGCTGTCAGTCAAGGGCTGGGTCGACCGGGTCGAAGGCCGCAAACGCTACATCCGCGGCACCTGCCATCTCGACGGCGTCCTGCTGACCGAGGCGGAAGGCTTGTTCATCGCACCGCGCGACGGCGAGAACTACCTGGCGCGGCTGGGCAAGCACTGATGAGGACGTTCGACGGCCGGTACGCCGGCAAGGTCGCGGTCGTGACCGGAGCCGGATCCGGAATCGGTCAGTCGGTGGCGCTCCGGCTGGCCGCCGAAGGCGCCCACGTGCTCGCTCTCGACATCAACGCCGAGGGGCTTGCCGCGACCGCGGAGCGCGCCGAGGGCAACCTGGTGAGCCGCGAGTGTGACGTCACCAAGGCCGCCGAGTGCCGCGACGCTGTCGACGACGCGGTCTCGCGGTTCGGCAAGCTCGACATCCTTGGCAACATCGCCGGCATCGCCCGGGCCGAGCACGTCGAGGAGGTCACGGAGGCGGCGTACCGGCAGATGATGGCGGTCAACGTCGACGGCTACTTCTTCATGGCGCAAGCCGCGCTGCCGCATCTGGTCCACGACGGCGGCGTCATCGTCAACGTCGCGTCCAACGCGGGGCTGATCGGGCAGGCCTACACCGTCGTCTACTGCATGAGCAAGGGCGCCGTGGCTCAGCTGACCAGAGCGCTCGCAATGGAGTACCTGAAGACACCGCTTCGGGTGGTCGCGATCGCTCCCGGTGGAGTGGACTCCGGGCTGACCCGCGGCTACCAGATGCCCGCCGACGTCGACTGGGACCTGGTCGGTCGCTACATCAGTCCGCGTGGGCTGGCCGAGCCGGCCGACATCGCTGCACTGTTCACATTCCTTGCCTCCGACGAGGCCAAGAACATCCACGGCACCGTCGTGTCCAGCGACAGCGGAATGACCGCCGGCTGAACGACCGGTACTGTGAGATCGCCGGGGGCGGAGGGTGGATAGCGCGTGTCCTCAACGAATGACGGCCGGTCGAACTGGAGCAAGCACCGCAAGATTCGCCTCGGCATCCGGCTGGGCCTCATTGTCGTGCTCGTGATCGCCGGGCTCATCTTCCACCATCGCGGTCATGGCTACGAGGTGGTGCGAGGCCTCTACATCGTGGCGGTCGCGGCCCTACTCATCTGGCGCATCTCCTACCGGCGACGAGCGCGCAGCGACCGCAACAGCGGATCCGGCCCCGCCCCTCAGTAGCCGGTCGACCGACGCCGCGGGCATCGGTGGGGCGAGGTAGTAGCCCTGGGCCCGCTGGCAGCCGAGTCGGTTGAGATGGGCGAGCTGCTCGGCGGTCTCGACGCCTTCTGCCGTGACGTCGAGCGCCAGCGCCTCGGCCATCGCGAGAACCGCCGCAACCAGCGCGGTGTCGTGCGCGTCGGTGCCGAGACCGTCGACGAACGCCCGGTCGACCTTGACCGCATCGACCGGAAACCGCTTGAGATAGCTCAGCGACGAATAGCCGGTGCCGAAATCGTCGATCGAGAGCTGCACGCCCAGCGCCTTGAGGCTGCCGAGGGTGCGCCCGAAGTAGTCGACGTCCTCCATGAACATGCTCTCGGTCAGCTCGAGAGACAGCCGCTCGGCCGGCGCACCGGTGCAGTTGATGACACCAGCGACGACGGACGCGATGTCGGGGGCCATCAGCTGACGCACCGAGAGGTTGACGGCCATCGACAGCGAGGGCGCGGCCTGTTGCCAGACCACAAGTTGCTGGCACGCCTGCTCGAGCACCCAGGCACCGATCGGCACGATGAGCCCGGTCTCCTCGGCAAGCGGGATGAACTCTGCCGGGCTGACTAGACCTCGCTCGGGATGGCTCCATCGGAGCAGCGCCTCGACGCTGACGACCTGGCCGTCCGCGAGGTCGACAATCGGCTGGTAGTGCACGGTGAACTCAGAACGCTCTCGCGCCCGATGCAGCGCCGAGGTGGTGGCGAGGGCGCGCTCCACCTTGGTACGCAGTCCTTCGTCGAACACCTCGATCCGCGCGCGGCCGAGCTCTTTGGCCCGGTACATCGCGGCGTCGGAGTCCCGCAGCAGGCTTTCGGGCGTCGCACCAGGCTCGGCCAGGGCGATGCCGAGACTGGCGGTGACGTTGACCTCCTGGCCCTCGATCAGGCACGGCGCCCGAACGGTCTCGAGGATCCGCTGGGAGATCTGCTCGACCTCGGTCGCGGTCACGTCATCGCAGACGACGACGAACTCGTCCCCGCCAAACCGGGCAACCGTGTCACCCGGCCTGATCGCCGAGCTGATCCGCTCGGCCGCCTGACGGAGCAACGAGTCACCGCAGGTGTGGCCGAACGAGTCGTTGACCATCTTGAACTGGTCGACATCGAGGAAGATCACACCGAGCTTGGAGCCGCGGCGCATCGACCCGGCCAGGCCGTGCGCCAGCCGGTCGGCGAGCAGCACCCGGTTGGGCAGTCCGGTGAGATTGTCGTGCAATGCTTGGTGCTCGAGCTCCTGCTCCATCGCCTTGCGCTCGGTGATGTCCTGCAGTTGGGCGAAGAAGTAGTCAGGCTCGCCCGACTCGTCTCGCACCAGCGTGACGTGCATCGCCGCCCAGACGACAGCGCCATCCGGCTGGACGTAACGCCGCTCGTCGGCGTACGTGTCGTGCCCGGCAGCAATCCGGGCGTAGACCGCCGGGCCGGGTGAGACCTCGTCCGGGTGGTTGAACTCGCCCCAGTGGCGACCGATCAGGGCCGCTGCCGGTCGGCCTAGCAGGGTGCACACCGTGGTGTTCACCCGAAGCGGAATGCCGTCGAGATCGAGGATCGCTGTGCCGATGCCAGCCTGCGCGAATCCGGCCTCGAACCGCCGTTCCGCGGCTTCACGGGCGCGGTCGGCTTCGACCCGCTCGGTGTCATCCTGCATCGTGCCAATGACCTTCACGACCGTGCCGTCCTCGGCCAACTCGGGCACCACTCGGCCGTGGATCCAGCGTTGCTGCGAGTCGGGTCGGACAACGCGATAGACCCGGCTGCTGGGGATGCCGCGTTCGACGACATCGGCGAACGCGGCCCGGAGCATCGGACGGTCCTCGGGATGGATCAGCGAGTAGAACAGCTCCTGGCTCGGCTCGAGCGCCGGATCGAGACCGAGGACCCGGAAGTGCTCCTCGGACCAGCTGCGTTCACCGGTGACGAGGTTGAACTCGAAGCTTCCGACCGCAGCAATCCGCTGCGCTTCGGCGAGCTGGCGATGACTCGCAGCCAGCGCCTCGAAGCCGGTGCGCGGGGTCGCGCCGGACTGCACCCGGGTGGGTCCAAGCATCGTCATCGTGGCAGGCGTACCAACGGTGCAACGGCGCTTGCGGTACGTGCGGTGTTGCGGCCCGCCGCCTTAGCTTCGTACAGGCCCAGATCAGCGCGGTGGACCAGTGCGTCGAGGGTGTCGTCGGTCGCCTGAGCCACCCCGATGCTGATCGAAACGGACGCTGGCTCACGTCCCAGGCCGATGTCGATCGGCTCGATGGCGATCACCCGGCACAGCCGCTCGGCGGCCTTGATTCCATCCGCGACGTTGGTGAAAGGAAGGACGGCGAGAAACTCCTCGCCGCCCCATCTGGCGAGCAGGTCACCCTCCCGCGCAGACGCCACCAGCCGGTCCGCGATCTGACGCAGCGCGCGGTCACCGGCGTTGTGCCCGTGGGTATCGTTAAGAGCCTTGAAGTGGTCGACGTCGATCATCAGCACGCTGACCGCGAAGTCGTGTCGCGAGGCATTCGCCAGCAGGACTTCGAGCTGCTCGGTGAGATGGCGACGGTTCGACAGGCCGGTCAGACCGTCGGTACGCGTGATGGCGGTCAGCTGGTGGTTAGCGTCAGCGAGGCGCCGGCGGCCCTCCAGGAGCCGGATCGCGAGGAACGCGGCAATCGCGACGAGCACCGACAACAGCCCGAGGATGAGCCACGGCACCCACCACCCACTGCCGCGGGCCGAGGCGAATACCCCGCTGGTCGGGGCCGTGATGACGAGATACCAGCTCGTCCCCGGCACCGCAGCCTTGGCGAAGGTGTAGGAGACATCACCGGAGCGATAGTTGCCCGACAGGCTGCGCGAAGCGGCCTGACCGAGCTCCGCCGACTGCTGACCCAATGTCCGGCCGTCTGGCGCAGCAGTGCCGTTCGTCGCGAGGACGCCGCCGTCCCCATCGAGCAGGAACAGCCGGGCACCCTTCAGGGTGGTAGCGGCATTCAGATATGCGGCGAGCGGAGTTGACGTGATCGGGTAGCCGCCGCTGAACACCCGCCGGCCTTGCGGCGTCTGGTACGGCACCGCGAACGCGACCACCGGCACTCCGGTCACCGCCGACGGCACGATGTTCGAGACGCCGACCTTGCCACGCAACGCGGCGCTCAGGTGGGCGTACTTCGCGCCGACCTGCGAACCGACCACGGCGGGATCCGTCGGGTAGACCGCCAGGTCCCGGCCGTGCTCGTCAAGCAGCACCGCCGCCGGAAAGCCGAAGCCTTGGACCACGGCGTTGAAGGCCGCGCTCGGATCCGGTCCGGCAAGGTTGCGGGAGGCGACCAGCTTCTCGCGGGCGGTCAGCTGTGAGATGTAGGTCGAGGCGAAATGTGCCGACAGGTCGGCCCGGGCCGACCACCGCTGGGCAAGACCTTGCCGGGCATTGGACTGCGAGGTGTGCAGCGCAAAACCCGCCCCGGCGACAAGCAGGAGCGAAAAGAAGGCAACGAGGAATCGCGCCCACCAGCGGGCCGCCGAGAGGCGACGTAGTCCGAACACCTTCTCCTCGCTCCTCAGTGGCGCCCGCAGCAAGATCGGTCGCCAAATCTGCTGGCGGCCATCACGCTTGGGCGCAAACCCCAACTGTCAACCCGGACATCGGCCGAATTGCCGGTTTCCTGAAGTCGATTCCGCGCCGCAGTTGATCAACGCAGGCTCGGCTTCCGATGCATCGCTCGCCGGAGTAAGGTGACGGCCATGGCGGGGCAGGAGGACACCGGCAAGCTCGGCGGCTTCGGACCGTACGCCGGGCCGGCCACGTTGATTCTTTCGAGCCTTGCCGATGGCGCGAAGCACGGCTATGCACTGACGAAGGACATCGAGAGCTTCGCCCACGTCCGACTCGTGCCCGGAACCCTCTACGAGGCGCTCACAAGGCTTGCAGAGCAGGGCCTGATCGAGGCGCTGGCCAGCGAGGAGCGGCGCAAGCCTTATCAGTTGACAGCCGCCGGAGCGGCCGCATTACGCAAGCATCTCGCCGATCAACGCCGCGTCGCCGAGGTCGGTCTTCGCCGATTGGCCGGCACCTGGGAGTCGGCATGAGCAAGGCGGGCGGCGACGTCGGGTGGCGGATCGAACGGCTGTTGCGCTGCTATCCGCGCAGTTGGCGTGAGCGGTACCGGGACGGGTTCGCCGAGCTGTCCATTTCCGACCTCGAAGAACGTGGCCGCGATGCGAGACGATCAGGGCTGTGAAGCTCAAGCTCGACCTGCACGACATCTACAACCGCGGCAGCGACATCGACCGAGCGCTGCGCGACATTATCGACGAGGCAGTGCGGATCAAGGCCAAGACCGTCGAGATCATCCCGGGCAAAGGCTCCGGTGCGTTGAAGAAGCGGGTGCTGCGGTTCTTGGACCAAAAGGAGATCAAGGCGCTGCATCACCGGGTCGAGAAGGACTCCGACAACTTCGGCCGGATCATCGTCCACTTCCGCTGGAAGTAGCGTCACGCGCCGACCGCCGACCGGATCAGCACACAACCGCTCGGGCGAATCGCCCGTCGTCGGACATTTGGTGGCGCTGGACGGCCGATCGAGGGCGGTTGTGTGCTGGTGCGAACGGCGGCCGGCTAGCTGGCTTGCTCGCGGTAGCGGGTGGTCGACACCACCGGGTCGGTGTCGATCTTCGGGATCACGTGCTTGCCGAGCAACTCGATCGTCTTGATGGTCGCCTCGATCGGGGCCGGCCCGATGCCGAACACCAGTTGGTCGATGCCGCTTTCTTCCCAGCGCTTGCACTGCACCAGCGCCTCGTCCGGGTCGCCGAGGACGATGCCGCCGTACTGCGAGGCGAGCTCGGCAGTCTCCATCGTCGGCTCGGCGAGCGTTTGCGGCCACTTCGGCATCCACTCCGGCGCCGGGAACGTGTCGTGGTAACGGTAGACGTTGGAGACCAGGTAGTTCGGCTTCGAGTCCACATAGGACTGCTTGGCCTTCTGGCTGTCCTCGTCAACGTAGGCCGCGATGCACGACATGATGTTGTCGTTGACGAAGGCACCGATCGGCTCGGCGTCGGCGATGCCGTCCTTGTAGGACTTGCGCAGCTTCTCGACCTTGTCCCAGCGGTCGAGTGAGAACCCGAGCACCCCGAGCCCGAGCCGGCCGGCCATCTCGTACGACGGCGGGTTGCCGGCGGCGTACCACATCGGGGCGTGTGCCTTGCCATACGGCCGCGGCAGGATCTTGCGCGGCGGCAGCGACCAGTACTCGCCCTGGTAGCCCTCGTAGGTGTCCTGCGTGAACATCTTCGGGAACTCCCGGATCACGTCTTCCCAGATGTCCTTCGTCCGGTTGGTGTCGGTGATGCCGAGGTGGTCGAGGAAGCCGAGGATCTCGTGGCTGCCGGCGCCGCGGCCGGTGCCGAACTCGATCCGGCCGTGAGTCAGCTGGTCGAGGTAGTTGATCCGCTCGGCGACCTTGGCCGGGTGGTTGACGGCCGGCAGCGGGTTGAAGATGCCGCCGCCGATGTGGATCCGCTCGGTCTTGGCAGCGAGGTAGCCGGCGACGACATCGTTGGACGACAGGTGGGAGTACTCATCGAGAAAGTGGTGCTCGGTTATCCAGACGAACTTGAAACCGGCCTTGTCGGCCGCGATAACGGCCTCAAGGTCCTCGAAGATCGCATGGTGCTCGGCGTCGGGATCGACATCGCGGCGGCTCTGCGGCACGTAGTTCTGGATGAACAGGCCGAACTCCATCAGGACGCTCCGTTTCGGTGTCGATCTACTTGAGTTGCATTATAGGCCATAACGTTATACCTGTCTCAGGACGCTTTCTCCCGCGTCGGCGGCCGCCAGCAGGCGGCCAGCAGAGCGAGTGCGCCGACCGCACCGATCGCCGTGACCGCAAGGCCTTTGCCGCCGTACAACCAGCCGTGCAGGTGCAGCTTGAAGGCGTGGTCGAGCGAGATCTTGCCGCCACCGAGTGCACCCATCGCGAAGCCGCTGAGCACGATGAACAGCACGTACTCGTAGCCTTCACCCGGACGGAAAATGAAGAATCCGTTGCGGATGTGGTTGGCGATCAACGCGACCAGCATCGTGCCGACCACGCCGGCAGCAGCCAGCGGCGTCAAGAATCCCAGCAACAGCAACGTTCCGCTGCCGAGCTCGGTCACGGTCGCGAGCAGCGCATGAAGCTTGCCGGGCTTGATCCCGATCGAATCGAACCAGCGCGCCGTGCCGGCGAGCTTGCCGCCGCGGAACGCATGGTTCCAGCCGTGCGCGATCATCGTGATCCCGAGCGCGGCGCGCAGGAAAAGCGCCGCATACGTCACCGCGTTCATCTCAAGTCCTCCTCAGGTGTCGCTCCGTCGAGCTCCTCGGTGACCGCGGCCGCGGCGCTGCGCAGCCGCTCGACGGTCCAGGCCATGTCCGCCGCGAACGAGCGCCTGCCGGCGACAGTGACCGACAGCACCAGTACGACGACGCCGTGCGGTCCGAAGACCGGCGTCGAGACGGTGCGGACGTCGTCGGCATCGATGCCAGGCGACTCGTAGTCCGGCGGCAGCGCCCGGATCAACCGGTGCATCTCCTGCGCGGTCTCGTCGCGATGCAGGTCCGGATTGTCCCGCGAGAGGACCTGCGCGGCCTCGGTGTGCCAACGGTGGCCGCGCCCGACCGAATAGCCGGCCCGTCGCACCTCGGCGAGAGTGCGTTCCAGGCCGGCGCGAGTCTTTGCCGGTTCGTCCTTGCCCAGCCGGTCGAACCAGGCCTTCGTCGCCGACTCGGGCGCCCATGCCACGAACGCGGTGCCCATCGGTGGCTCGAACGGGATCCGCTGGCCCACCGCCGTCGGCTGCGAGAGCAGCCGTCCGGCCCGGGCGACGAGCACCATGTCGGTTCCGACTACTGCACTAGCGACGCACTCGACCTCGAGCTCTTCGGCGAGCTCCTCCATGTGTGCCCGGGCCAGATCCGCGGAGCGCATCTGAAGCACCAGATCGCTCTCCCACGCGGCAAGCGACAGCGACGAGAACCGGCCGTAGCCACCTTGGAAGAACACCAGTGGCAGTGACGTCGAGCCGACCTCCAGCTCGCGCACCGCACCGATGACGATGTAGTGGTCACCGGCCTCGTGAACGACGTCGATGTCGCAGTCGATCCAGGCCAGCACACCGTCGAGGATCGGCGCGCCGGATCCGGCCGGATGCCAAGCCAGCTCGGCGAACTTGTCGCCGCCACTCACTGCGAACGTCCGGCACACCGACTCCTGGTCGGAGCCCAGGATGTTGACGCAGAAGTGCCCGGAGTCCCGGAACTTCGGCCAGCTGCTCGAACCCTTGTCGGGCATGAACGCCACCAGCGGCGGATCGAGCGAGACCGAACTGAACGACCCGATCGCCATCCCCGCCGGGTTGCCGTCAGCGTCGAGACCGGTGATCACGGCGACCCCGGTCGGGAAGTGGCCGAGGACAGTACGGAACCGCGCCATGTCGATCGGAGTAGTCATCGTGACTCGCTCGCGAGGGCACGCAGCTCGAACTTCAGCACCTTGCCCGAGGCGTTGCGCGGCAGTGAGTCCACGACGTGCACCGTACGCGGTGCCTTGAAGTTCGCCATCCGCTCCCGGCTCCACGACACGACTTCGGCCGGGTCGATGCAGGCTCCGGGACGTGCCACGACGAACGCCGCGCCTACCTCGCCGAGCCGGTCGTCGGGGACACCCACGACTGCACTGTCCGCGATGCCGGGATGGGATGCCAGCGTCTGCTCGATCTCGGCCGGGTAGGCATTAAAGCCGCCGACGACGTACATGTCCTTGAGCCGGTCGGTGATCCGCAGGTTGCCATCGTCGTCGAGGACGCCGATGTCGCCGGTGTGCAGCCAGCCGTCGGCGTCGATCGCGGCAGCCGTCGCCGCCGGGTCCTCGAAGTAGCCAGCCATCACGTTGTAGCCGCGGACGACGACCTCACCCGGCTCCCCTACCGATGCCGATTCCCCGCCGGCGTCGACGACCTGCACCTCGGTGCCGGGGATCGCGCGGCCCGAGGTGGTCGCGATCGTCTCGGGATCGTCGCCGCGGCGGCACATCGTGACCGTGCCGGTGGACTCGGTCAGGCCGTACGCGGTGAGCACGGTCTCCACGGCGAGCTCGTCACGCAGCCGCTCGACAAGCACGACCGGCACCACCGCGGCTCCGGTCACGATCAGCCGCAGCGAACCGAGGTCGCGCTGGTCGCGATCGGATGCGTCGAGGATCGACTGGTAGAGCGTCGGCGGACCGGGCAGCACGGTGATCCGCTCTCGCTCGATCAGGTCGAGCACGGCAGGTACGTCGAAGACCGGTTGCGGCACGATCGTGGCGCCCCGCAGCAGGCACGCGATGATGCCGGCCTTGTAACCGAAGGTGTGGAAGAACGGGTTCACCACGAGATAGCGGTCGCCGGCGCGGAGGCCGACAACATCGGCCCAGGTGTCGAAGACCCGAAGCGTCTGCGCGTGCGTCGTGACGACGCCCTTCGGCCGCCCGGTAGTGCCGGACGTGAAGATCACGTCGCCGACATCATCGGGGCCCAACGCCTCGATCCGGCGCTCGACAGCCGCCGCTTCGGCTGAGCCGATCTCGTTGTCCCACAACGACTTGTCGAGCACCACGATGCCGTCGCGACCCGCCAGCATCGCGGGATAGTCATTGCCGAGGAACGGCGGCGAGACATAGGTCAGCGCGGCCCGGCTGCGGTCGAGGATCCAGGCCGCCTCGTCACCTTTGTAGCGGGTGTTGAGCGGCACTAGCGCCGCTCCCGCCGACAGCGCGCCGAGCGCGGCAACGACCCAGTCCAGGGTGTTCGGCGCCCACAGCGCGACCCGGTCGCCCGGCTGCACACCGCGGCGGATGCAGTCGGCGGCAGCTCGCGTCGTCAGCCGCCTCAGCTCGGCGAAGCTGATCCGCCGATCGCCGTCCGCCACCGCCTCGGCGACGCCGTACGAGTCGGCCGCAGACCGGACCAGCGCCGGGATCGTCGTCATCCCAGCGCACCGGAGTCGCGAAGGCGGCTGATCGCGTCATCGTCATATCCGCAGACCGACCTCAGCACGTCATCGGTGTGCTCGCCGGCGGTCGGCGCCTTGGCCGGGTGCGGGAGCTGCTCCCCGATGAACTTCACCGGGAAGCCGAGCTGGTCGGCGCCGACCTCGGCCGCCGGCAGCCAGTCGAACCGGTCGGCGAACTGCGGGTCGTCGGGCAGCGTCTTCGCAGTGTTGACCGGCGCGATCGGCGTGTTGGCCTCGCCGCCGAAGTCCATCCACTCCTGCGACGTCCTGGTCGCGAAAATGTCGCGCAGCTCGGCCTGCAGGTCACGATTTCCACGGGCGTGATCGGCGTACGTCGATCCCGGCCATTTCTCGAAGAGGTCCGGTCGGCCGACCGCCTCGCAGAAGTTCTTCCAGAACGCCTGCTCGCTTGCCATGAACAGCACGTGACCGTCGCTGCTGGCGTAGATCTGGTAGCGGACGCCTTCCCGCATGCCGCCGGTGCCGGGGCCCCGTCGCCGGTAGTCGTCGGACGGGTTGCCGGTGACCTCAGACTCGGGTCGCTCGTAGGCCCGCCAGGTTTCGCTGCGATACCAGTCAAAAGCGGCCGCGCAGTCGGACTGCGCCAGCTCCAGGTCGGCGCCGTCACCACACTCGCGGGCCCGAATGACAGCGGCGAGAATCGCGGTCGCACCATAGAGCGGCGCGGCGTAGATCCCGATGCTGACGTGCTCGGGGATGTAGCTGAAGCCGTCGTCGTCGAGGGCCGGCGTGACGATGCCGGCCCAGGTGTCATACGCGATTCCGTGGCTCGGATAGTCCTTGTAAGGGCCGGTCGCGCCGTAGCCGGAGATGCTCGCGAAGACCAGCTTCGGGTTGTCAGGCCGAAGGTTGCCCGGCCCGATCCCGAGCCGCTCCAGCGCACCCGGTCGCATCGCCTCGACGACCACATCAGCGGTGCGAGCGAGATCCCGGAACACCTCCTTGCCGGCCTCGGATCGCAAGTCGAGAGTCACACTGAGCTTGCCGCGGTTGACGTGCAGGTGCATCAGCGAGACGCCTTCGACGATCGGCCAAGTCATCGCCCGGATGTAGTCGCCCGCCGGCGGCTCGACCTTGATTACCTCGGCACCGAGATCGACCAGCGCGCTCGTGATCGCAGCCGGACCGAGCATCGAGCACTCGATCACCCTCAGGTTCGCCAGCGGCGCCGTCACACTTGCCTCCTAGTCTTCGAGGATGTAGTCGGCGACCCGGGTCCGGTGCCACGCCGTGTCGCCCCACAGCGAGGTCAGGCTCCAGGTGCGCTTCAGCCACATGTGCAGATCGTGCTCGTACGTATAGCCGATCCCGGCGTGGACCTGTAGCGCGGTCCGTGCCGCCCGCGCGGCGGCTCGGCTGGCGGCGTACTTCGCATGGGACGCGTCACGCGATCTGGTCGGCAGATCGCGGGCCACCGACCAGGCCGCCCGTGCGACCACCGGCTTGGCGAAAGCGTTGGCAACATAGACGTCGGCGAGCTGATGCTTCACCGCTTGAAACGACCCGATCAGCTTGCCGAACTGCTCGCGCTGCAGGGCGTAACGCACGCTGAGGTCGAGCATCGCCTCGCCCAACCCGACCAACTGTGCCGCGACGGCGACGGACGCGAGGTCGATCCCGGCGTCGTCGTCGGCCTGACTGACGACCGTCGCTTCGCCCGGCTGCCACTGCACGTCGGCCAGCCGGACGCCCTGGTCGAGGGACGGCGTGGCAACGACCGTGACGTCCGCCGCTTCGACCGCATGCAATCGGCCGTCCTTGTCCCGCAATACGAACAGGTCCGCCCACGGCCCGGCGTTGACCAGCTCGCCGGGTCCGATACCAACGCCGACGACCGCCTTGCCGGCCGCTATCTCAGGCAACCAGCGCGCCGCTACCTCTCCACCGGCCGAGGCGAGCAGCGCCGACCCCACCAACGTCTCGACCAGTGGCTCGGGCAGCGCGGCGTGACCGGACGCGATCAGCACCGGCAGCACGGAGCGAACATCCAGACCAAGTCCGCCAAGGTCTTCGGGCACCAACGAGCCCAGGACGCCGAGATCCGCGAGCCGCGCCCACACACCCGGAATGCGTCCCTCGGGTGAGTCCCATGCCGCCCGCAGCACCCCGGCCGGCGCGAGATCGGCGAGTAGGTCACGGACGCTGGCACCGAAGTCCAGCGCGTCCTGATCCGGGTCGAGTCGCAACGCTGTCATGCCCTCGGGAGACCGAGCACGCGCTCGGCGATCAGGTTTCGCTGGACCTCGTTGGTCCCCGCGTAGATCGGCCCGGCGAGTGCGAACTGGTAGCCGTCGAGCCAGTCCGCGGCCTCGGCGTCGCCGGTCAGCGTCGCACGCTCGCCCAACAGCGCCAGTGCGGCAGTGTGGATCGCGATATCGAGCTCGGACCAGAACAACTTGTTGGCGCTGGACTCGGCGCCGATCGGCTGTCCGTCGATCGCCCGCAACGCGGTGCCGAGAACGTAGAGCCGATAGGCGTCCGCGTCCATCCAGGCATCGACCACGGAATCGGACGCCGCGGCAGCGGCGTCCGGCGCGGTGCCCGACGTACTGAGGAACAGCTCGACCAGCCGGTCGGCGGCTGCCACGAACCGGCCGGGCGAGCGCAGCGTGAGGCCGCGTTCGGAGGTCGTGGTCGACATCGCGACCTTCCAGCCCTCACCGGTCGCGCCGAGCACCTGGTCGTCCGGCACGAAGACGTCGTCGAGAAAGATCTCGGCAAAGCCGGGCTCGCCATCGAGCTGGCGGATCGGACGCACCGTCACGCCGTCGGCGGTCAACGGGAACAGCAGGTAGGTCAGCCCGTGGTGGCGCGAGGACTCCGGGTCAGAGCGGAACAGGCCGAACATCCAATCGGCGAACGCGCCGCGGGTCGACCAGGTCTTCTGCCCGCTCAACCGCCAGCCGCCGTCGACCTTCTCAGCCCGCGACCGCAGCGCCGCCAGGTCACTGCCGGCGCCCGGCTCGGACCAGCCTTGTGCCCAGACCTCCTCGGCCTTCGCCATCGGCGTGAGGAAACGATCCTTCTGCGCTGGCGTACCGAACTCGAAGATCGTCGGTGCCAGCAGGAAGATGCCGTTCTGGCTGACCCGCGCCGGTGCACCCGCAGCCCAGTACTCCTCTTCGAAAACCAGCCAGTCGAGCAGCCCGGCGCCACGCCCGCCGTACTCTGCCGGCCAGGTCACCACGGCGAGGCCGGCGTCGTACATCCGGCGCTCCCAGTCGCGGTGCGCGGCGAAACCCGCGGCGGTGTCGAGGGAGGGCAACCGAGCGCTCGGAAGGTTCCCAGCGAGCCACTCGCGAACCTCCGCCCGGAAGGCCGCCGACTCTTCTGGTTCGCTCAGATCCATCGCGACGGAAGCGTATCTGACGACCCGTCAGAAAGGGCTATCCTGGGTCGATGCCTGAGGCCTACATCGTCGAAGCAGTGCGCACGCCGGTCGGCAAGCGGGGGGGCGGGCTCTCGGGAGTGCACCCCGCCGATCTCGGTGCCCATGCGCTGACCGCACTGGTCGACCGGTCCGGAATCGATCCGGCTGCCGTCGAGGATGTCGTGTTTGGCTGCCTCGACACCCTCGGCCCGCAGGCCGGCGACATCGCCCGCACCTGCTGGCTCGCGGCCGGATATCCGGATGAGGTGCCGGGCACGACTGTCGATCGGCAGTGCGGCTCCTCGCAGCAAGCCATTCACTTCGCGGCGCAGGGCGTGATGAGCGGCACGCAAGACGTGGTCGTCGCCGGCGGCGTGCAGAACATGAGCAAGATCCCGATCGGGGCGGCCTTCTACGCCGCCCGGGCGATCGGGGTCGAGGACGTCGACCCGTTCAGCGGCTCGATCGGCTGGACCAAGCGGTACGGCGACGCGCCGGTCAACCAGTTCCACGGTGCCGAATTGATCGCCGACAAGTGGAGCATCAGCCGCGAGGACATGGAAATCTTCGGCCTCGAGTCGCACCGTCGCGCGATCCAGGCGATCGACGACGGCCGGTTCGACCGTGAGATCGCGGCGTACGGCGAGATCTCCGTCGACGAGGGTCCACGGCGCGGCTCGACGTTGGAGAAGATGGCCTCGCTCGCGGCAGTCGTCGAAGGCGGCCGGATCACCGCCGCGGTGGCATCTCAGATCTCGGACGGCGCGGCAGCGCTGCTCGTGGTGTCCGAGCGCGCGTTGAAAGAGCACAACCTCACGCCGCGAGCCCGGATCCACCACCTGTCGGTGCGCGGCGCCGACCCGATCTACATGCTGACCGCGCCGATCAACGCCACGGAATACGCGCTGGACAAGACCGGGATGAGCCTCGAGGACATCGACCTGGTCGAGATCAACGAGGCGTTCGCACCGGTGGTCCTCGCCTGGCAGAAGGAGACCGGCGCCGACCTGGCCAAGGTCAACGTCAACGGTGGCGCGATCGCCCTCGGCCACCCGCTCGGCGCGACCGGCGCCCGGTTGATGACGACGCTGCTTCACGAGCTCGAGCGCACCGGCGGCCGCTATGGTCTGCAGACGATGTGCGAGGGCGGCGGCCAGGCCAACGTCACGATCATCGAGCGTCTCTAGGAGTCAGCTCCAGGTTCGGGGGACACGACGAGCCGCTTCACCCATCGCCTGGGCATTGCCCTCGCGTCCGCAGCCGCGTCGGTCGTCGGGCTCCGCTCGGCGCAGGCCGTCGCGCCGTGCCGGTCTCGTGCGCGGTCTACGACCGCATCACACAGCAATAGCCGGAAATTGTCGGCAACTCGCGAATCGATCAAAATAGGGGAACTCCGGAGGCTCGTGATGATGGTCTGGGTGATCGGTATCGCCGTCGGCATCGTCGTACTGGTCGTCCTCGGCTGGGCCTTCAAGTCCGTGGTGCCGAGAGACCAGCGATCCACCAACCCCAATCTGGCCGAGGACATGGACCAGATGCCGGCCACGCTCCGCACCCCGGTCGCACTGCCGATCCAGGACCACTCGTTCGACAAGCCACGCTGAGTCACGGACGAAACGACCGGTCTCGGTCTCGGGGTCAGCCGCGCGGCAGGCCGAGCATGCGTCGGGCAATGATGTCGCGCTGGATCTCGTTCGACCCGCCATAGATGGTGTCGGCGCGGCTGAACAGGAACAGCCGTTGCAAGTCGTCGTAGTCGGTGCTGCCGTCGCCGACGTCCAGCGAGGCCGCGCCCTGCACGGCCATCGCGAGCTCGCCGAGTCGCTGGTGCCACGGCGCCCACAACAGCTTGGAGATCGAGGCCTCGGCGCCCGGGGTGTCGACCGCGAGCATCCGCAGCGCCGTGTAGCGCATCACCCGCAGCTCGATCCAGGCCTGCGTCAACCGGTCGGCGATCACCGGGTCGTCGATCGCACCGGTACGACGAGCGACGTCAAACACCCGCTCCAGCTCGTCGGCGAAACCGATCTGCTGACCGAGAGTGGCCACACCACGCTCGAAGCCCAAGGTGGCCATGGCGACCCGCCAGCCGTCACCCGGCTCGCCAACGATGTTCTCAGCTGGTGTGCGGGCGCCATCGAAGAAGACCTCGTTGAACTCCGAGGTCCCGGTGATCTGGCGGATCGGTCTGATCTCGACGCCGTCCTGATGCATCGGCACCAGTAGGTAGGACAGGCCGCGATGCTTCGGCGCCTCGGGATCGGTGCGCGCCACCACGAAACACCAGTCGGCCAGATGCGCGAACGAGGTCCACACCTTCTGACCGGTGACCACCCACCCGTCGCCGTCGCGGATCGCCTTGGTCGCAACGTTGGCCAGGTCCGAGCCGGCGTTCGGCTCGGAGTAACCCTGGCACCACAGCTCGTCACCGTTGCGGATCGGCGGCAGGAACCGCTTGCGCTGTGCGTCATTGCCGCACGCGATCACGGTGGGCGCGAACAGGTTCTCCCCCATGTGGTTGACCCGGTGCGGCGCGCGCGCCTTGGCGTACTCCTCATGGAAGATCACCTGCTGAACCAGCGAGACGTCGCGGCCGTGCGGCGCCGGCCAGCCGAGCCCGATCCAGCCGTCCGCCCCGAGCATCCGCTCCCAGGCACGTCGCTGGTCGAACGCCTCGTGTTCCCGCCCCGGTCCGCCGGCGTCGCCGAGCGCGGCGAACGCGCCGACCAGATGAGTGCCGAGCCAGTCGCGCACCTCGGCGCGAAACGCCTCGTCCTCGGCCGAGAACCGCAGATCCACCCGCTTACCGTACTGTGCACCCAGACCAAATATGACGACCCGTCAGACGACTGTCACGGCGAACGGACTGACCTTCGCTGCGCTGACGTGCGGCGAGGAGGGCCCGCTGGCCTTGTGCCTGCACGGCTTCCCTGACTCCCCGCACACCTGGGACGCGCTGCTGCCCGAGCTCGCAACCGCCGGGTTCCGCGCCGTCGCTCCGTGGACCCGTGGCTACGCCCCGACCGAGGTGCCGGCCGACGGCGACTATTCAGGGGCAACCCTGACCGCGGACGCCAACGCGCTTCACGAAGCCCTGGACGGCGACGGCGACGCAGTGCTGGTCGGCCACGACTGGGGCGCGATGACGGCGTACGCCGCGGCCGCGTCCGAGCCGGAGCGCTGGCGACGACTCGTGACGATCGCGGTGCCGCCGGCCGAGGTCGCCGTCAACGCGTTCTTCCACTATCGACAGCTGAGGCGGAGCTTCTACGTCTTCTTGTTCCAGACCCCGCTTGCCGAGCTGGTCGCGGGTGCGGACGACCTGCGGTTCATCGAGCAACTCTGGCGCGACTGGTCGCCGACGTACGACCCGACCGCTGACCTGGTTCATGTGAAGGCCGCACTCCGCGACACCGCGAACCTCGCCGCCGCGATCGGCTACTACCGCGCGATGTTCACGGCCGGCTTCACGCAGACCCCGCCGGCGCAGCCGACGCTGTATCTGCACGGAACCGACGACGGTGCCTTTGGCATCGAGGGTGTCGAAGGCACTGCCGCTGCGCTGTCGGCCGACTCGCGGATCGAGATCATCGATGGCGCCGGGCACTTCCTGCACCTCGAGCGACCGGCAGCGGTCAACCGACTGATCCTCGACTGGCTCGTCACCCCCAGTCCGAGTGATCAGTCAGATCCACCCGGTGCCCGAGCGCCCGGTGGGTCTGACACAAGCTAAGACCAGAGCGCGACGACGTCGTCGGTTGTGACGATCGTCGCGAGCAGCGACAGCGTGTTGTCGAGGACGGCGTCGGCGTACGACGACGGCACGCCGGCGACTGCGTCGCGGACCAGCACGACCTGGTAGCCGAGGTTGACCGCGTCCATCACCAGGTTGGTGACCGCGATGTTGACCGAGACGCCGACGACGACGATCGTCGTCACGCCGAGATTGCGCAGCACCGGGTCGAGATCGGTGCCGGCCATCGGGTTGAGGCCGTGGATGCGGGAGAGCACGAAGTCGCTGCCGGCAACCGCGAACTCGGGGACGACGTCGGCGGCCGGTGTGCCGAGGTCCATTCGGACCGATGACCGAAGTAACGCGCCGAACAGCCGGGCGTTGTGGTTCGAGCCGCGGTCGTCGGGCCGGCGGCCGGCGACGCAGTGCACGACCGGCACTCCCGACGCACGGGCCGCCGCGCACACCCGCGCGCCGTTCGGGATCACCGTCGCCGCCGCAGCCGCTGCGAGCTCTGGCAGCACCGAATCGGCGCCGATGACGCCGTTCTGGCACTCGCTCGTGACGACCACGCTGCGCGCCGGGTCGAGCAACGAGGAAACGTCCAGCGGCATCGGCGTCAGAACGTCAGGACGCCGCGCGCGGTGATCTCGCCGGCCTCCATCGCGTGGACGGCGGCGCGCATATCCTCGAGCGGGTAGCTCGCCGAGACCAGCTCATCGAGCTTGAGCCGGCCACGCTGGTACAGCTCGACGTAGCGACGGACGTCGCGTTGCGGGCTCGACGATCCGTAGCGGCAACCGAGCACCGACTTATCCAGATACATCGACGCGACGTTGAACGATGCCTCGTCGGCAAAGCCCGGGACGCCGAGCATCACGCAGGTGCCGCCCCAGTCGAGCAGCTCCATCGCGGCGCGGATCAGCGCGACGTGGCCGACGCACTCGAAGGCGAAGTCAACGCCGGTCTTGGCGAGGTCACGGACCGCCTCGGTGCTCTCGACGAAGTCGGTCGCGCCGAACGCAATCGCGATGTCCCGCTTTCGCGGGTTGTTGTCGACCGCGATGATCCGGCCGGCTCCGGCGAGCGCCGCGCCCTGGATCACGTTCAGCCCGATGCCCCCGACACCGATCACCATCACGGTCGCGCCCTCCGGCACCTTCGCCCGGTTGAGCACCGCGCCGATCCCGGTCAGCACCCCGCAGCCGATGAGCGACGCCGCGGCGAACGGCACATCCGCCGGGATCGGCACCGCCTGGTTGGCCTTGACCACGACCCGCTCCGAGAAGACCGAGGCGTTGGCGAAGGCGTACGCGGGCTCGCCGCGCCAGGTGAACGGCTGCGGGCGTTCCCCGAACGTCGACCGGCACATCGTCGGCGAGCCGGCATCGCAGTACTGGCAGGCGCCGCAGTTGCCGAGTGTCGAGAGCACGACGTGGTCGCCCTCTCGCACCGTGGTGACCGAGTGGCCGACCGCCTCGACCACTCCCGCGCCTTCGTGCCCGAGCACCACCGGCGTCGGGAACGGGATCGTGCCGTTGATGACCGACAGGTCGCTGTGACACAGCCCGGCTGCCTGGATCGCGACGACCACCTCCCCGGGTCCTGGCTCCCGGACCGACATGTCGTCGACGACCTGGTAGTCGCTGCCGTCGTAGACAACTGCGCGCATCTGCTCTCCCGCTGACGTGGCGCTAACTCGGCCAGATGATGGCTTGCAACTCGCTGTAAGCATGCAGCCCGAACGAACCCCGGTCGCGACCGACGCCGCTCTGCTTGAAGCCGCCGAACGGCGCCTCCATCTGCTGGGTGACCGTGTTGAGGTCGACGGTGCCCGCCCGCAGCAGCTTGCCGACCCGGAAGCCGCGGCCGGCGTCCTTCGACCAGACGTAGTTGATCAGCCCGTAGTCGGAGTCGTTCGACAGCGCGATCGCCTCTTCCTCGGTGTCGAACGGGACGACGGCGACCACTGGGCCGAAGATCTCCTCGCGCACGATCGTCATGTCGTTGCGGCAGTCCGCGAACAGCGTCGGCGCGACGTAGAAGCCATGCTCCAGCTCCGGCCGCTCGCCGCCGGCGAGCAGCGTCGCTCCCTCGGATCGCCCGGTCGCGATGTAGCTCTCTACCCGGTCACGGTGCACCGCCGAGATCACCGGGCCGACCACGGTGTCCGGCGCCGTCGGGTCACCGACCTTCAACGCCTTGGCGTACGCCGTCAAGCCCTCGACCACCTGGTCGTAGACGCCGCGCTGGGCGTAGACCCGGGTCGGCGCGGTGCAGATCTGACCGGAGTAGAAGCTGAACGTCGTGCCGATCGCGCCGATCGCCGCCGCGATGTCGGCGTCGTCGAAGACGATCGCGGCGCCTTTGCCGCCGAGCTCCATCAAGACCCGCTTCATTTCGCCGCCCGCGACCGAGCCGATCGCGCGCCCGACCTGGGTGCTGCCGGTGAAGCTGACCATGTCGACGTCGGGCGAGTCGACCGAGGCCGCTCCGACCTCGACGCTCTGGCCCGAGATCAGGTTGACGACGCCGGCCGGGACGCCGGCCTCCTCTAGCGCCTCGGTCATCATGATGACCGACAGCGGATCCTGCGGCGCGGGCTTGACGACGACGGTGTTGCCCATCGCGAGGGCCGGCGCGATCTTGCCCGACGGGTTCGCCCACGGGTTGTTGTACGACGTGATGCAGGTGACGACCCCAACCGGCTGGCGGATCACCAGCGCGCCGGTCAGGCCGCCCTTGGCAAGCGGGCTGCTCTCGGTGACGGTCGGCGGCAACGGGATCTCAGCCGACTCCAAAGCGCCTTTGGCGTAGCGGCGGAACCGCGCCACTGCGACGTTGACCTGCAGCGCCTTGACGGTCACCGAGGTGGCGCCGGTCTCGGCCTGGGCGATCGCGGCATATTCATCGGCATGCTTGGTGATGACGTCGGCGACCCGGTGGAGGATCTCCGAGCGCAGCTCCGCGCTGGTCGCCGACCAGGCCGGCAACGCCGCCTTGGCCGCCGCCGCCGCGTCGTACACCTGCTGGCGGGAAGCCTCCGGCCCCTGTCCCACGACCTGCTCGGTCGCGGGGTTGATCACGTCGTAGTAACCGCCGTCGGGTTCGACCCACTCACCACCGATAAACAGGCGGTATTTGTCGTCGTCGTTCACGTCCGGCAGCGTATCTGACGGCCCGTCAGGTTTGCTGGTTCGCCCCGGCGGAACGACACCATTCGATGTCGATCGTGCCAGTCACAACCGCGCGGGCGGCTGCGGCGTCTAACGTGACGACAGGGTCGGCACGGAGCGAGGCGGTTGGCGTGAGCAGGCGCACACGGTCGAGCGCTCACTGGCAGGGCCTTGACGGACTGCGGGCGCTCGCCGTCATCGCGGTGATGATCTACCACTTCGCCCCGACGTCGATGACCGGCGGCTTCCTCGGCGTCGACATCTTCTTCGTGATCAGCGGCTACCTGATCACCCGGCTGCTCGCCGAGGAGTTCCTGCGCAACGGCCGGATCAACGTGCCGCAGTTCTATCTCCGTCGTGCCAGGCGGCTGCTACCGGCACTCGCACTTGTGCTCGTGACCGTCAGTGTCGGGGCGCTGATCTGGCGCGACCAGCTCGCCACCATCCGCGGCGGCGTGCTGGCGACGGCGGTATTCGGCGGCAACTGGTGGCTGGCCTTCGACCATCAGCCCTACTTCGTCTCCACCGGGCGCCCGAGCATGCTGCAGCATTTGTGGTCGCTCGGCGTCGAGGAGCAGTTCTACCTGCTGTGGCCGGTGATCGTCGCCGCGACGCTGGCAGCCGGCATCCGGGCGGCGGCGCGACGAGGGCTCTCACCTCGACAGGTGGTGTCGCGACTCAGCCTGATCGCGCTGACGCTCTCGGTCGTGTCGACCGGACTGACCTGGTTGCTCGCCGACCTGAGCGACGTGCCGTACGGCAGCGACGGCTCGACGCTCTACTACGGCACCGACACCCACTGCATGGGCTTACTGCTGGGCGCGGCACTTGGAGCCTGGGCCGCCGCCGGCGTGGTGAAGCCGTCGACGCCGGACAAGGCCACGATCACGCCGCAGCCTTTGGTCCCGCCCCGCTGGACATTCCGCGCGATCGAGACCTCGGGCGTGATTGCGCTGGTGCTCTTGCTTGTGTTCATGCTCCGGCTGGCGAGCTACTCCCACACGCTCTACCGCGGCGATTTCTTCGCCGTCTCGGCACTCGTCGTGGTCGTGATCGCGGTCGCGACCCGGCGCAACAGCATCGTCGGCCGCGTTCTCGACATCCGCCCACTGCGTTGGATCGGCGTCCGGTCATACGGCCTCTACCTCTGGCACTGGCCGATCGCGATCGTCAGCCGGCCGGGCATCGATACGACAATGCCGGTCTGGATCGACCAGATCGTGCGAGTGACCCTGACGGTGGTGGTTGCCGCCGCGTCATACCGATTCCTCGAGTCGCCGATCCGGCGGCGCGGATTCCGGGCGGCATCGAGGGCAGCGGCCGATCAAATCCGGACCCAGTGGCGGCTGATCCCGCCGCGACTGAGCGTCACAACGCCGGTCGCGCTGGCGACCTTGACCTGCCTCGCGGCTTTCGTGATCGTCGCGGGGCCGGCGGCGCCCAAGCCGAGTGCGGCGCTCGACGCGAGCCAGGGCGGCCGCGACCTTACCCTCACGCCCAACCCGCAACCGAGCGCCATCGGGCCGACCGACCCAACCGGCGGCGCGAAGGGATCCACCCACCCGACGGCGCTGCCCAAGCTCAGCGGGTTCGGCGACTCCGTCATGCTCGGCGCGCGCCATGCGCTCGGCCAGCTGTTTCCCGGCGGCTCGCTCGATGCCGTCGTGAGCCGGCTGCCCGATCCGATCCTCGCCGACGTCAGATCCGACGCTCGAAGCGCAAAGCTCGAGCCGCTCGTCGTGCTCGACGTCGGCAACAACGGGCTGATCGACCCTGCCGAACTGCAACGCACCATGTCCGCGCTGTCCGGTGCCCGGCTGGTGCTGGTGCTGACCCTGCACCTCGACCCATACGACCACTCGTGGCAGAAGCCCGACAATGCCACGATCAAGAAGGTCGTGCCGAAGTTCGCCAACGCGCGGATCGTCGACTGGAACTCACTCGCCGGCCAGCATCCGGGCTGGCTCTACCCTGATGATCTGCACCTGCGACCGAGCGGCGCGATCGCATACGCGAAGCTGATCGCCGCGTCCTACCGGACCGACGTACGGCAGGTCAGCGGCTGATTCATCCCTCCTGAGATGCTCGAGGCATGACGCTTCACCCGACGTACCCGATCGTCACCGACCGGCTGTTGCTGCGGCCGCTGGTCGCGGCGGACGCCGACGCTCTGGTTGCCTACCGGTCGCTCCCCGAGGTCTGCCGCTACGTCCCGTTCGAGCCGATGGATCTCGACGTCATCGGCGATCGGCTGGCCGAGCAGTGGGCACGCCAGAGTCTCGACGACGAAGGCCAAGCCCTCCAGCTCGGCGTCGAGCGACGCGACGACGGTGCGCTGGTCGGCGACACCATCCTGTTCTGGCACAGCCGGCTCCACCGCTCAGGCGAGATCGGCTATGTCTTCAGCCCGGCTTTCGCCGGCAACGGCTATGCGACCGAGGCCTCCCACGCCTTGCTGCACCTCGGTTTCGACGGCCTCGGACTGCACCGGATCACCGCGCGGCTCGACGCCCGGAACCAGGCGTCAGCTCGCGTCGCCGGCCGCCTCGGGATGCGCCAGGAAGCGCACCTGCTGCACAACGAGTGGTTCAAAGGTGAGTGGAGCGACGAGCTGGACTTCGCGATGCTCGAAGCCGAATGGTCCGACCGCAAGGCCGCCTGCACGTCGTGCAACTAGGGATGCTGGCTGCTCGCGGAGATGACCTCGCCGGTGAGATAGGACGCGTACTCGCTCGCCAGGAAGATGATCACGTTCGCGATCTCCCACGGCTGTGCGGCGCGGCCGAACGCCTCGCGCGCAGTGAGCTCCGCGAGCAGCTCGTCGCTCGTGACCTTGGCGAGATTCGCGTGCATCGCCAGTGACGGGGCAACCGCGTTGACCCGCACCCCGAACGCCGCACCCTCGACAGCTGCGGTTCTAGTCAGCGCCATGACGCCGGCCTTGGCGGCGGCGTAGTGCGACTGGCCGGGCTGGGCCCGCCAGCCGATGACCGAGGCGTTGTTGACGATCGCCCCACCGTGGCCGTTCGCCCGCAACCGCTGCAGCGCCGCCCGGGTGCAACGCATCGTGCCGGTCAGCGTGACGTCAAGGACCCGCGACCAGTTCTCGTCGGTCATCTCGGCCAGCTCAGCGGTGCCCCCGAGACCGGCATTGTTGACCAGTACGTCGAAGTCACCGACTGCGTCGAACATCCGTTGCACGTCGGCCTCGACCGTGACATCGCACTGCACCGCGATCGGTTGGTTCCCCATCACCTCGCCCAACGCCACGGCTGACTCGCCAAGGCGCCGCTCGTGCCAGTCGCTGATCGCGACCGTTGCGCCCTCCTCGGCACACCGCTTCGCGGTAGCGAAGCCGATGCCGGTCCCGGCCGCCGCGGTCACCAGGACCTTCTTGCCCTCGAGCAGTCCGTGCCCGGTGGGGTACGCCGGCGGCTCGGTCATGACGACGATTGTGCCGCAGCCGCAGCTCGTGTCTTCATCATGTCGATGTAGTCGAGCATCGGCAGCCGGTCGGTGCCGACCTCGCCCGGGATCCGCTCGGCGAGTTCCTCGGGCGTCCAGCGGCCGTCCTTGACGATCTCGCGGATCTCCCGCGGCTGGCTCCACAGCGCGACCTTGCCGCCCACCACGGTGTAGGTCTGTCCGGTGATCTCACGGGCAGCGTTGGAGAGCAGGTAAACCACCATCGGGGCGACATCCTCCGGCTCGCCGGTCTCGGCGGTGCCGCCGGGGACGTTCGCCTGCATCCGGGTGCTCGCGACCGGCGCAATCGCGTTGGCGTTGACGCCGTACTTCTCCAGACCGAGCGCAGCGCTTCGGACCAGCGCGACGACACCGCCCTTGGCGGCGGCGTAGTTGGCCTGCGAGACGCTCCCCCACATCCCGACCCCGGAGGTGAAGGCGACCAGCGAGCCGCCGCCTTCCTGCTTGCGCATGACGGCGGCCGCGGCGCGGAACACCGTGAACGTTCCCTTGAGGTGGGTCTGGACAACACCATCCCACTCCTGCTCGGACATGTTGAACAGCATCCGCTCGCGCAGGATGCCGGCGACCGTGACGACGCCGTCGATCCGACCGAACCGCTCGACCGCGGTCGTGATGATCCGTTCACCTGCCGCCATCGTGGAGATGTCATCCGCGATCGCGACCGCAGTGCCGCCGGCGGCCTCGATCTCGGCGACGACGCGCTCAGCAATGTCACTCGAAGGCTCGGCGCCGTCGATGCCGACGCCGTAGTCGTTCACGATGACCGTCGCACCCTCAGCGGCGCAAGCCAGCGCGACCGCCCGACCGATTCCACGGCCCGCGCCGGTGACCGCAATGACCTTGCCTGCAAGGAAATCCGACATGCGCGGGAGCGTACCTGACGACCCGTCAGATTCAGGTAGGGTCCCCGGTGATGACCGACTTCGAGACAGTGCGCTACGAGATCGCCGACGGCGTCGGCTGGGTGACTCTTGCCCGGCCCGAGGTGCTGAACGCGTTCGATGGCCGGATGCTCGACGAGCTGTCGACGATCTGGCGCTCGATGCGCGGCGACGACCGGGTCCGCTGTGCCGTCATCACCGGAGACGGCGACCGGGCGTTCTGCACCGGCATCGATCGCTCGGGGATCGATGCCGACGGGACCGCGGCCGGCGGCGTCGGGTTCGACGGCTCACCGTTCCATTTCGACGACCCGGGAGCGCGGCTCGGCCCGAAGAGCAACGACCTGTGGAAGCCGGTCATCGCGGCCGTGAACGGGATCGCCTGCGGCGGCGCGTTCTACATCCTCGGCGAGTGCGACATCCTGATCGCCGCCGAGGGTGCCACGTTCTTCGACCCGCACGTCACCTACGGCATGCCGGCGTCGTACGAATCGATGCTGATGGTCGGGCGGATGCCGCTCGGCGAAGTGCTGCGGATGCAGCTGACCGGTGCGGCGGAGCGGATCTCGGCCGAGCGCGCTTATCAGGTCGGCCTGGTTTCCGAGGTCGTGCCGCCGGCCGAGCTCGAGGCGGCCGCAGCCGCGCTCGCCACCACGATCGCAGCCTCGCCGACCCTCGCCGTCCAGGCGACCCTCAAAGCAGTGTGGACAGCTTTCGAAGTCGGCCGGCGACAGGGTCTCGAGATGGGCGCGTCGTTCGTCGCGATGGGGATGACCGACGAGTCCCTCGCCGAGGGCCAACGCCGGTTCGCGGCCGGCGAACGGGTGCAATGGCGGCTCCGCTAGCTGTTCACTCAGAGGCAGTAGTGCTTCGGCGCCTTGGCGTGAGTTCGGGTGCCGCCGATCACCCGGTTCGCAGCAAAGCTGACCCGCCAGAGCCATCTTCCGCGGGCGCTGGTGATGCCGAGGACACTTCGCGAGGCCGCGACCGTCGCTACGGACAGATCGCTGCACCGCTGGCCGCTGACCCGGATGCCGACCACCCTGGCCTGCTGGATCCCATGCAAACCGGGCAGCGTTCGCTGGTAGTAGACCTTGCGGGTTTTTCCGTCGATCGCGGTGAGCTGCGGCTTGCCGGAGATGAGGCTCAAGGTCAGCAAGTCGGTGCCGTTGCCACGATGAAGGCTGCCGTCCGTTTCGGTGTCGAAGTTGACCTTGCGGAAACTGCCAAACCGGCCGTCGACGTACCCGTCGATGCTCTCGCTGTTGTTGACCGTCGGACTCTGCGCCGCGACCTGGACGTCAACCATCCGCTCGGTCGAGCCGTCGGGCTCGACGTCACCCAGCGGCTGAATGTCGGTCGTCGTGCCGGTCGCTGATGAGCCGGACGGGAGCGGGACCGACACGGTGACCGACTTGTTGTAGATCACCTTGTTGGCTGCGCTCACGGCCGTGAACCGCTCCGTGACTGAGAAGGCCGTCGACCCCGAGCCGTCACTCTCGGTTTGCAAGCCCACCGCTCGCTGGCGATGCTTGCCCGCCGTGCCGAGTAGGTAGACGACGTCGGCGGGCCGGCTCCACACCACGTGGCCGGTCCGGCCCGCCAGCACCGTGATCTGGTTTGGTCCAGCCAGGAATCCCGACTCAATGGCGATGTCCGGGTAAGCGCGACTGCTGTAGTGCCCGAGTGGAATCGCGAGGCTGTCGAACTGTTGAATCGGCACCACGGACGTCTGCCAGATCTTTGCACCGGAGTTACCTTTCTCAGCCAGCTCGAACCCGGGCGAGCCTTGCGAGAGGACCAGGATGTCGGCAAGCCCGTCGCCGTTGACATCGCCGATCGGCAGCAGGCCGGCATATCCGTCAGCCGAGGTGAACGAACCGCCTGGTGTCCGCAACGAGCCATCGCGCTCCGATACCGTCTCCGCCGTCGTGCGATCACCGGTCGACACGGTGCTCTCGAGCGAGACCAGAACGCTGTCGTCTGGCCCCTTCACGTTGTGGAAGATGCCGGCGAGATTCGGAACGTTGGTCTGGGTGTTGCCGCTCCCGAACGTGCCAGTCACGGTGCGCGTCCACAGCACCCTGCCCGCCGCCCCGCTGAGCGCCCGCACCCTGACCTCCGCGGACACCACCACGTTGGAGACCTCGGTCTCATACGACTCAATGACCAGTACGCCGAGCTTTCCCTTCGCTCCCAGCCGCTCGGGCATGACCTCGGTCTCGTCGTTGGGCGGCTCGCTCAGCGCGCGGTTCCACAGCGCCCGGCCGCTGCGACCGTCGCGCGCGGTAATCCCGAGCGCGCTATTGCCGTTCGAGCCGGACGGCCCGAACCGCAGGTCGAGCACGTCGCGGCGGTTGTCCCCGGTCAGGTCGCCGGCAGACATCAGGCTGGCGTTGTCGCCGAACTCCTGCGGCCCGTTCGCACGCACCGCCGGACCGACGACGAACCCGCGGCCGTCGTCGAGCCGATGGAGAGCGGCGAGCTGTTCGGTCTGCCACTGCCGCGCCGCAGCTTGCGGATTCGACGCAGCCGGTTGGCGATGCGTCGCGCCCGCCGCGGCGACCGAGCCGGCCAGACCGGGAAGCAGTAGTGCAACCGCGGCGAGCACCACAACGAATCTGCGCATCAGCGTCCTCCCCCTCGCCCAGGCGGCCATCATGATCGCCGAACTTGCGCAAATCAACCGTTTGCAGGGTCCCGAACGGTTGATTTGCGCAAGTTCGGCGAGAAGGGGTGTCTGTTAAACGCCGACAATGCCGACGAAGCTCACCATCTCGCCGGGATAGCCGCCCAGGTTGTGGGTCAGCGCCATCGATCGCTTGCCGTACGTCGAGATCCGCCGCTCGTCGGGAACGTCGCCGCGTAGCTGCAGCCAGGCCTCGTACATCATCCGCAGCCCAGAGGCGCCGACCGGATGACCGAACGACTTCAGGCCGCCGTCGGGGTTGACCGGGAGGTCGCCGTCGAGGTCGAACGATCCGGCCAGCACGTCCTTCCACGCGGTGCCGCGCTCGCAGAAGCCGAGATCCTCCATCAGCACCAGCTCGGTCGGCGTGAAGCAGTCGTGCACCTCGGCCATCGCCAGCTCGGTGCGCGGATCGGTGATTCCCGCCTGGGCGTACGCATCGCGCGCCGTCGCCGCGACCTCCGGGAAGTGGGTGTAGTCATACCCCGGATCCTCGAGGCCGCCGCCGTTGCCGGCGATGAACGACAGCGCCTTGATGACCACCTCCGAGTCGGTGTAGCGATGGGCATCCTCGACCCGACAGACGATCGCGGCCGCCGAGCCGTCCGCGACACCGGCGCAGTCAAATACTGAGAGCCCGCCCGCGACCGCCGGCATCGACAGCAGCTTCTCCACCGGCATCTCGCGGCGGAACTGCGCCTTGGGGTTCTTCGCGCCGTTTGCATGGTTCTTCGAGGCGATCCTCGCCAAGACCGTCCGCATCTGCTCGGGATCGACGCCGTACCGCTTCGCGTACGCCGGCGCGACCATCGAGAACATCGCCGCCGCGGTCAGTGACCGCTGAGTGCCGTCGTTGGGGATTGGAAACGCGTTGAGGCCTTGGTAGCCGGAGTCCTTGACCTTCTCGACTCCGACCGCCATCGCGAGGTCATAGGCACCTGATGCGACGGCGTACGCCGCCTGCCGCAGTGCCTCGGAGCCGGTCGCGCAGTAGTTCTCGACCCGGGTCACCGGTTTCGACTCGAGCGCGAGCGGGCGGGCGAGGGTGATGCCACTCATGCCGGACTGGGCGGTGCCCAGCCAGTAAGCGTCGATGTCGTCCTTGCTGACGTTCGCCGCGGCGAACGCCTCGTTCGTCGCCTCGCGGAGCAGGTCGTCGGTGCCCTTGTCGAAATGCTCGGCGAACCTCGTGCAGCCCATGCCGACGATCGCCACACGATCGCGGATGCCGTGAGAGCCCACGTCAGTCGTCACCCCCTCGGACCGGCCGCGCCTTCCAGAAATAGTTGGCGATCCCGTCGGCCGTGAACAACCGGCGGAAGGTCATCTCGACCCGCATCCCGATCTCCACGTCAGCGGCCGCAACGTCGGTCAGCTCGACCGGCAACCGCTCACCGTCGTCGAAGTCGACCACCGCAAAAACGACCGGCGGGCTCTGCGAGTAGGCGAGCCGGTCGACCGTGAACGTCGTGACGGTGCCCGCCTGATCGGCCAGCACCCCGCCAGCAGAGGCCAGGCCGAACTTCCAGTCACCGCTACGACCCGCGGCACTCGCCGACGGCCGCGCCGGCTCCGGACGGCGCGGCGGCTCGACCGACAGCAGGCCCCGCCAGGCGAGGTAGCGGCCGTAATCAACCGGTGAGCCGGTGAGGATCTGGCTGGCGACCGGTCGCGGCTGAACGTAGGACGCGACTGCCTCGGTGGTGCGGAAGACGAACGCATCCGCGCCGTCGGACACCACGAGCAGCACAATGACCTGACCCGGCCCGGCCTGCTCTAGCGCGCGCGCCAGCAAGAGCAACGGTTGCGCCGCACCAGGGTTGCCGATCGACGCCGCGAGCCGGTCTGCGATCTTGTCCGGCTCGACGCCGGACTGTTTCGCGATCGTCGCGCAGGCCCGCTCGTGCAGCCCCGAGACGATAAGTGCGTCGACTCCGTCCGTCGCCAGATCGGCTGCCTTCAACGCCGACTGCAGCGCCGCTGCCGCAAGTGGCGCGTACTTCGTCTCGCCGAACCGCTCCTCCCACTGCCGGGATCCGGCCTCACCCGGCGGCCGCCAGCGGTCGAGGAACTCCTCGGTGGCCGATGCCTGTCCGACCAGCTCAGCGAGCAATGTGCCCTGGTCGTGACCCCCGACCAGCACCGCGGCCGCGGCATCACCGCCGGCGGTCTCGTCGGCCGAGCCGGGCCGGCCGCCCCGCAGGTCACTGCCGATGACAAGTGCCGGGCTCGATCCGGCAAGGCCGGCCCGAAGTGCGCCCGCCGTCGATCGCACCGAGCCGAGCGCGTCGTACGCCGCGGCCGATCGGTCCAGTCGAAGTGCAGCATGCACGGCGGTCGCGTTCGTCTTATCGAGGTACGCCGGGGTCGTCGTCGCCAACCAGAGGACATCCGGTGCCGGACCGCCGGCGCGCAACACGTTGCGGGCCGCCTCGACGGCCATCGTGGTGGTGTCCTCGTCGTACGACGCGACTGCGCGGGTGCCGTTGCCGCCGCCGGACCCGATCAACGCGGTGATCTGGCTCCGATCGAGCCGGCCGTGAGGCAGGTGAGCGGCCCAGCCGAGAATCCCGCGCATGGCTGCCAGGTTACGCGGAACCTGACGCCCCGTCAGATCCGCCGTCGAGCTCGGCGGCGGTGAAGACAGCCTGGGCGGCGAGGTCGTTCGTGCCGGCCGAGATCGCAAACTTCTCCAGCTTGCCGCCGATCAGCGGAATCGACACTTTGACATCGGCGTCGATGTCCTGTCTGGTGCGGTCGCCGTCGGCTGACAACGTGACGGTGCCTGACACCGTCGAGGGCATTCCCTGGATCTCGACCCGGTAGGTGCAGACTCTGGTTCCGTCTGCCGCGGCCGCTGCCCAGTTCTCGGTCTGGATCGCGGTGTTGCTCGGTGTCATCACCCTTTTGGTGAAGCCAGGGAGGTCAACCGTGACGGTTCGCTTCAGCACCAGCTCACACCCACCGTCGGCCTCCTCACTCTTGTCCACCGCGACGTTGGTACTTGCGATAGCGGTGTATTTGCGCGCCATGAAGTCGGCGTCGGTGATCAGTGCAAAGACCGTCTCAACGTCCGCGTCGTAGTGGTGCTCGAGGTGCATCCGCATTGCCGAACGCTACTTCTCGCCGCGGGCCTGCTCGGCGGCGAACCGACCGAGCCGCACCGCGAGGCCGCCGACGATCTTGCCGAGCACCCAGGCATAGATCCGGCCGGTGCCAGGAATCATCGGCTCGAACGCCGCGGCCCAGGTGATCCGGGTGCCGTCGCCGTCCCGGTCGAAGGACACGATCGCGCGATAGTCGCGGATCGGCTGCCACGACAGGATTGTGTAGGCGAGGTAGTGCGGCGGGTCATACTCCAGGATCTCCTCGCGGGTCGCGATGAGCTTGCTACCTACCCGCCTGACCGCGCCGACCCCGCCGGGCGCCGGGTCACCGTCGCGGACCCACGACGAGTGGCTGATCAGCGGACCGGCCCAGCGCGACCAACCGGCCGCGTCGGCGAGCAGCGCGAACAGCTGCTCCGGCGTTGCGTCCGACCGGACCCTTACGTCGTACGACGCCACTGCTACCACCCCCGGAACGTCGGGTCGCGCCGCTCGATGAATGCCCGCACGCCCTCGTTCGCGTCCTCGGTGGTCATGACCAGCTCCTGCGCCCACGCCTCATCGCTGAAGGCCGCGTCACGGTCGAGGTCGATTGCCCGGTTGACGAGCCGCTTGGTGATCGATTGGGTCCGGGTCGGACCGGCCGCGAGTCGTTGCGCCAGGTCGACGGCGACGTTGAGCGTCTCGGCCGGCGGAGCAAGCCGGGTCACGAGACCCCAACTCGCCGCGACATCGGCAGTGATGTCATCGCCGAACAGATAGATCTGCTTGGCCCGCATCGCGCCGACCAGCCGGGTCAGTAGATAGGCGCCACCGGCGTCCGGAGCAATGCCGCGCCGGACGAACACCGGGACGAGCTTGGCGGCCTCGGACATCACGACGAGGTCGCACGCGAGCGCGAGGTGCATGCCCGCTCCGGCAGCGGTGCCGTTGACCGCCGCGACAACCGGCTTCTCGCAGTCGAGCACCGCCGCAACGAGTCGCTGCCAGCCGGTCGCGATGCCACGCGCAACGTCGCCCTGCGCCCGGCTCGGAGCACCTTCCGGCTTCGCCGGCGCTGGTAACGGCACCCGCAGGTCGGCGCCGGTGCAGAACGCCCGGTCGCCACCGCCGGTCATCACGATGGCGCGGACCGCGAGGTCGGCGCTGGCCGCCTCGAGCGCTGCGACCAGTGCCTCGCGGGTCCGCCAGTCGAGCGCGTTTTGCACGTCCGGCCGGTTCATCGTGAGAGTGAGAACGCCGCCGTCGCGCGAGGCGAGCAGGCTGCGGATCTCTGTTTCCTCGGTCATCGGGCCGACGCCCCGAACTGCTCGCGGAGCTTGAACTTCAACACCTTGTTCAAGGTCTCGTTGCGCGGCAGCCGGTCGACGATCTCGAGCCGCTCCGGGATCTTCTGCCTCATCAGGCCGGCGTTCTCGCACCAGGCCACCATCTCGCCGAACGTGAGCACGTCGGCGGGATCAGCCAGCTCGATGACGGCGCATACCAGCTCGCCGCGCTCGGTGTCCGGCACTCCGATGACCGCGACCTCGCCGACCTTCGGATGGCTGAACAGCACGTCTTCGAGCTCGCGGGCGGAGATGTTCTCGCCCTTGCGGATGATGACGTCCTTGAGCCGGCCGGTCAGCCGCAGATGCCCGTCCGGTCTCAGCACGCCGAGGTCACCGGTACGAAACCAGCCGTCGTCATCGAACGCTGCCGCGTTGGCGGCCGGGTCGGTGTAGCCGACGCACACCACCGGACCGCGAAGCCGGACCTCGCCCTCCTCGTCGGCGACGGCGACCTTGCCGTCCTCGCGGACGATCCGGATCTGCGCGCCCAGCACCGGCTTGCCGTCGGTCACCGCAAGCTGTTCGTCGGTGTCGTGCGGTGACCCCATCGCCATCATCGGCACCTCGGTCATGCCGTAGCCATGGACCACCCGCACCCCCATCTCGCGCTGCACGTCATAGAAGATCTCCGGCGGCTTGGCCGCCCCGCCACCGGACATGATCCGAAGCGTCGGGATGATCTTCTCGGCCGGCGACTTGCGCTGCTCGGCGAGATACATCTGATAGAACGCGGTGCTGCCGCCGCACATCGTGACGCCGAGCTCCCGGTACGCCGCAACGGCGTCCGCCGGCACGAAGGCCTCGACCAGCACCGCGCCGAAGCCGGCCGCCAACATCATCAGCAGGTAGTCGGGCCCGGCGATGTGGGAGTACGGGAACGCGATCGAGCCGATGTCGTCGGGAGACATGTCGAGCGCGGCCGCCAACCCGCGACCGCCGGCCATCAAGGTCTTGTCGGTGTGCTGCACGCCCTTTGGCTCGGACGTGGTGCCCGACGTGTAGTAAACCCAGCGGATGTCGTCGCCGGAGGCCGGCGCCGGCGGCAGCGTCGCCGGATCTCCTCGCGGCAGCTCGGTGTCGACGGTCAGGACCACCGGCGCCGGATCGAGCTCGGCGGCGAGCTGGTCGGCCATCGCGGTGAAGTCGCGGTCGCGCCAGCGCCCCGGAACGATGACGAACTGCGGCTTGCTCTGCCGCAGTACGGCGGCTACCTCGCGCTCACGGTAGAGGTGCAGCACCGGGTTCTGGATCGCGCCGAGTCGCGAGAGCGCCATCGAAACGATCACGCTCTCGATCCGGGTCGGCAGCTGCCAGGTGACCAGGCTTCCCGGCCAGATGCCGAGCGCCATCAGGCCGGCGGCAACCTCCTCGACCCGGGTCGCGAACTCGTCGAAGGTGACTCGGCGACCACTGGTGTCGAGCAGCATCACCACCTCGCCCGAAAGCTTGGCGCGCCGGCGTACCAGCTCCCAGATCGTCGGCGCCTCGAGCAGCGGCTGGCTCATAACCGGCAGCCTTGCAGGTGGTCAATCACGAAGCTCCATAGACCGGTACGGCGGGCGGCGCGGCGGCCAGCAGCTCGCGGACGACGTCGCCGAGCTCGGCCGGTCGCCAGCGCTCGCCGTTGTCCACCCGCGGCCCGTGCTGCCAGCCGTCCGCGACGCTGACGACGCCGCCCTCGACCTCGAAGACCCGACCGGTCACCTCGCGCGACTCGGCGGATCCGAGCCAGACGACGAGCGGCGAGACGTTGTCCGGCGACATCGCGTCGAAACCTTCATCGGGCGCGCGCATCATGTCCGGCATCGCGACCTCCGTCATCCGGGTGCGGGCCGCCGGCGCGATCGCGTTGACGGTGACGCCGTAGCGTGCCAGCTCCGCCGCTGCGACAAGGGTCATGCCGAGGATGCCGGCCTTGGCCGCGCTGTAGTTGCCCTGACCGACGCTGCCCATCAGCCCGGCGCCGGATGAGGTGTTGATGATCCGGGCGTCGACCGGCGCGGCGTCTTTGGACTGCTCACGCCAGTAGCCGGCGGCATGGCGCAGCGGGCAGAAGTGCCCCCGCAGATGCACCCGGATGACGGCGTCCCACTCCTCGACCGACATCCCCACCAGCATCCGGTCACGCAGGAAGCCGGCGTTGTTGACCAGGACGTCCAGTCTGCCGAAGCCCTCGATGGCATTGTTCACCAACGACTTCGCGCCGTCCCAGTCGGTGATGTCGTCGCTGTTGGCGAACGCCTCGCCGCCGGCCGCGAGGATCTCGTCGACGACCTGCTGCGCGGGTGCGGTTGAGGAGCCCTCGCCCTCGCGCGAGGTGCCGATGTCGTTGACCACCACGCGCGCACCTTCGGCGGCGAACGCCAGCGCGTGCGCGCGACCCAGCCCGCCTCCGGCTCCGGTGACGATGACGACCCGTCCGTCGCAAAGGCTCATCGCAGGTATGCCTGCCCGCCGTCGACCATCAGGGTGGTGCCAGTCACATACCCGGCGTCCTCGGAGAGCAAGAACGTGACCGCCCGCCCGACGTCCTCCTCGAGCCGACCGACTCGGCCGAGTGGAATCGTCGCGACGAACTCCTCGAACTCCTTGACCGCGAACTGCGACCACATCTCCAGGCCCGGTGACATCCCGTTCGGGATCACGGAGTTCACCCGGATCCCGTCCTTGCCCCACTCGAGCGCCGCCATCCGCGTCATCGTGCGGATCATCTCCTTGGTGCCGGCGTACAGCGCGAATCCGGGCAGGTCGTTGCGAAGCGCGGAACCGGTGCCGAGGTTGACCACCGAGCCGCGCGACTCCTTGAGCGCCGGGTAGGCCGCCTGCATGAACCACAGCGAGCCGAGAAACCCGCTCTCCCAGGTCCGCCGGGCATCCTTCTCGGTGATCTCGAGCACCGGGCCGAGCGACACCATCTGCGCGTTGTTGACCACACCGTCGATCCGGTCGAACCGGTCGAGGGCCGCGGCAATACTGGCATCCACCTCGTCACGGTGTCGTACGTCGCACTGCACCGCGAGCGCCTCGACTCCTCGCTCGCCGATTTCCGCAGCAGTTTTCTCGACCTTCGCCATGGTGCGGCCGGCCGCAACGATCGACGCGCCCTCGGCGGCAGCGGCCAGCGCGATGCCGGCACCGATACCTTGGCCGGCACCGGTCACGATCACGACCTTGCCGTCGAGTCGACCCACCCTGCACGCACCTCTCACCCCTCGTTTCTGATGGGTCGTCAGGTTATCGTTGCGGACGTGGACCTGCGTGACTCGCCCGACGAACAACGGTTCCGGGCCGAGCTGCGCGACTGGCTCGTGGCAGCGCTTGCGATGCTGCCACCCAAACCGGATCACAACGACTGGCCCGGCCGACGTGCCTACGACACGGCGTGGCAGAAGCAGCTACACGCGGCCGGGTACGCCGGCATCAACTGGCCGATCGAGTACGGCGGCCGCGGCGCCACTCCGACCGAGCACCTGATCTTCCTGGAAGAGAGCGAGCGAGCCGGGGCGCCGTACGTCGGGGTCAACTTCGTCGGGCTGCTTCATGCCGGTCCGACGATCGCAACCGAGGGCAACGCCGAGCAGCGGGCCGAGCACCTGCCACGGATCCTTGCCGGCGAGGAGGTCTGGTGCCAAGGATTCAGCGAGCCGACCGCCGGCTCCGACCTGGCCTCGATGCGCACCCGCGCGGTCCGTGATGGGGAGCACTACGTCGTCAGCGGCCACAAGCTCTGGACCTCCCACGCCGAGGCCGCCGACTTCTGCGAGCTGCTCGTCCGCACCGACTCGGATGCCCCGAAACACAAGGGAATCTCGTGGCTGATGGTGCCGATGGACTCGCCCGGCATCGAGGTCAGGCCGCTTCGCACCATCCTCGGCTCGACCGAGTTCAGCGAGGTGTTCTTTGACGACGTGCGGGTGCCGGTCGCGAACCGGGTCGGTGAGGAGAACGACGGCTGGCGGGTCACCATGGTGACGCTGTCCTTCGAGCGCGGCACCGCGTGGGTCGATCAGATCGTCGACTCGATCCGGCTGGTCGGTGACCTCGCGAGGATTGCCAAGCGGGTCACCGACCGACATGGCACTGCCTGGGACGACCGCGGCCTTCGCCGTGACATCGGCCACCTCGCCGCCGAGTTCGATGCGTTGTGGGCGTTGACGAAACGTGGCGTCTCCGAGGCAAGCGGTGGTTCCGGCATACCTGGCCCGAGCGCGTCGGTGTTGAAGCTTCGCTACACCGAGGCCCGGCAGCGGCTGATGGACCTCGGGGCGCGGGTGCTCGACCGGGCGTCACTGTCGCGCACCGACCTCGCCGGGTTGCCGGCGGCAGAGTGGGCCAACGAACGGATCAACTCGATCAACTACACGATTGCCGCGGGCACGTCGCAGATCCAGCGCAACATCGTCGGCGAGCGCATCCTCGGGCTGCCGAGGGAGCGCTGATGTACTTCCTGCCGACCGTCGACCAGCTCGCGTTGCAGCGCGGGGTGCGCGACCTGCTCGACGACCGCTTCCCGCTCGACCGGCTGCCGGCCGGGTACGACGCCGGGTTGTGGGAGTCGCTGACCGAGACCGGCGTTTTCTCGCTTCGCTCGGAGCTCGGTCTCGGGCTCGCCGATGCGGTGCTGGTCTTCGAGGAGCTCGGCCGCGCCGGCCTGCCCGGGCCGCTGGTCGGCACCTTCCTGCTCGGTGGCTCGGTCGCCGGTCCGGTCACGGTGGTCGATCCTGACCGGCGACCGTTGTTGGTGAGCCATCTCGACGTCGCGGCCGGGCTGCTGGTCCTCGACACCGACGGGGCCTATGTCGCTGCGCCCGTCACGGGTGTGCCGCTGAGCGACCCGGTCGACCCGCTCACGCCGCTGCACGAGCTGGTCGCCGTCCCCGACCCGACGGCGACCCGGCTCGGCGAGACGACTGCGGAGCTTCGAGCCGCCGGTGTGGTGCTGACCGCGGCGCTTCAGGTCGGCCTCGCCGGCAGGCTGACCGAGCTCGCGGTCGACTACGCCAAGACCCGCGAGCAGTTCGGCAAGCCGATCGGGTCGTTCCAGGCAGTCAAACACCTGTGCGCCGACATGTTCGTCCGCGCCGAGCTGGCGCGGGCCGGCGTACACAGCGCCGCGGTCATGCTCGACGACCCCGAGGTCGGCGACGCCAGCCGCGCGGTCCACGGCGCCAAGCTGCTCGCCGACGAGGCCGCAACCACCAACGGTCGATCCTGCATCCAGGTGCACGGTGGCATGGGCTTCACCTGGGAGGTCCCGGTCCACTTCTTCGCCAAGCGGGCGTGGCTGCAGGCGACCGAGTTCGGCACGGCGGACGAGCACGCCGAGGACCTCGCCGGCCTGCTGTGACCGCAGCGCTCACGTCGCTCCACTCGTTGTCCGGCGTCCGGCCCGGCGACATCGCGATCGACGACGGCGAGCGGCTGGAGACCTGGGCGGAGCTCGACGACCGCAGCACTCGATTCGGCAACGGGATCGAGGCGCTCGGCGCGACGTCCGGAAGTCATATCGCGGTCTGCGTCAGCAACCGGGCCGAGTTCGTCGAAGCCGTGATCGGCGCCTGGCGAGCGGGCTGCGCCTACACCCCGCTCAAGACCGGCTGGACCGCCGACGAGGTCGGTGCCGTGCTCGACGACGCCGGCACCCGCCTCGTGGTCACCGATCGGGCCGGTGCGCGAGCGGCGGCGACCGGCCGTCGGATCGCGGTCGTCGACCTCAATGACGGCTTCGAGAGCTGGCTCGGCGGGCAACGCGACGAGCCGCTCCCCGACGACCGGTGCGGCTACAAGCTGCCTTACACCTCCGGCACGACCGGCCGGCCAAAGGGCGTCGTGATGTCCGGGTCAGGGACGACGCCGTTCGCCGCCGGCTGGGCCGGGATCGCCCGATGGGCCGAGACGTTGCGGCTGCCCGGCGACGGCGCGCACCTGTTCCTGTCGCGGCTGTTCAACGGCGCGCCGCAAACGTTCGGGTTCGGCGCGATGGCACGTGGCGCGACGCTGCGGATCCTTCGGCAGTGGGATCCGGCCGCCGCGCTGGCAGCGCTGGCCGAGCCGGACGTCACCTCGACGATCATGGTGCCCACGATGTTCCGGCAGCTGCTGGCGTTGGCCGACATCGATCCCACGGTCGCGCCCGCGCCCGCGCTTCGGACGATCCTGCTCGGCGGCGAGCCGTGCCCGGCGCCGTTGAAGACCGCGATGGCGGACTGGTTCGGCGACGTCCTCGTCGAGTATTACGGCTTCACCGAAGGCGGCATGACCGTCGTCGGAGCTGACGAGTGGCGTGATCGACCCGGCACGGTCGGACGGCCGGCGGCAGGGATGTCAGTACGGGTTCTCGACGACGACGGCAACGACGTGGGCCCACGGGAAGAGGGCACGGTCTACTTCCAGCCGTCTTCCGGCCGCCGATTCCACTATCAGGGCGACGTTTCGAAGACCGAAGGCGCTCACCGCGGCGACGCGTTCACGGTCGGCGACATCGGCTGGCTCGACGACGACGGCTTCCTTTATCTCTGCGGCCGGCAGGCCGACGTTGTCATCTGCGCCGGCGTCAACATCTACCCGGCCGAGATCGAGCAGGCGTTGACCGACGTACCCGGCATCGCCGACCTCTGTGCCGTCGGCGGCCCGGATGCCGAGCGCGGCGAGGTGGTCGTGCTGTTCGTCGCGCTGCTCCCTGGCGTCGATCGCGATGCCTCTCTCGCGGCCATCACCGACCGAGTCACCGAGAAGCTCGCGCCCTACAAACGACCACGCGCGGTGCAGATGATCGACGAGATCCCCCGCGACCAGACCGGCAAGCTGCTCCGCCGAGTCCTCCGCGACCCGCTCTGGCCGACCCCCTAGCCGCATCAGTCAGACCTCCCCGGCGCTATAACGCCCGGAGAGTCTGACGCTTTGGTTGTGAGACGCCGTACCTGACGCCCCGTCAGATTCCCCGTAGTCTGTCCGGATGCCCGCAGACATCGACAGCAGACTCGGCCGGACCGTCGTGAAGTTCAGCGGCACCAAGACCTTCATGCGGGTCGGGCCGAAGATCGTGCCGCACCTGGACCGCGCCCTGCACAAGCTCACCGGCGGCCGGGTCATCCTCAGCGGTGCCATGCTGCCGTCGCTGGTCCTGACCACGACCGGCGCCAAGACCGGCCTGCAACGCACGACCCCGCTGGCCACCAAGCCCGAGGACGAGCACTGGTACGTCGTCGGAAGCAACTTCGGTCGCGACAACCATCCGGCCTGGACGGCCAACCTGATCGCCCATCCCGATGTCCAGATCTCGTTCAAGGCCAAGGACATTCCGGTCCGCGCCACGCTGCTGAACGACGGCGAGAAGGCCGAGCTATGGCCGCGGCTGGTGAAGTTCTGGCCGAACTACGACGTCTACACCGAGCGAAGCGGTCGCAATCTTCGGATCTTCCGGCTCGACCCGCGATAGCCCGACAACCCAGATGCGGGTCCTCATCACCGGTGGCACCGGGTACGTCGGTGCGTACGCCGTCCAAGCCCTGATCGCCGCGGGTCACACCCCGCGACTGCTGGTCCGCAACCCGGCTCGGGTCGCCACCACCGTCGGCGGGCTCGGGGTCGACCTCGACGTCCTCGAGATTGCCCCTGGCGAGATGACCGACACCGCCGCCATCACGGCAGCGCTTGACGGCGTCGAGGCGGTCATCCACGGTGCAGCGGTCGTCGCGGCGCTCAACCAGGCCGACGCCGCCGGCGCGGTCGAGACCAACGTGCTCGGTGCGAAGACGGTCATCGACGCCGCGCTCGCCGCCGGCTGTGACCCGGTCGTTCACATCTCGAGCGTCGCGGCGCTGTTCACCCCGACCGCGCCGCTGCTCACCGCGGACCTGGCGCCGGCGGTCAACGCGACCAGTCCCTACACCAAGTCGAAGGCGCTGGCGGAGGAGTTCGCGCGGGCGCGCCAGGCCGAGGGTGCCGCGGTGACGATCGTCTATCCGGGTGGCGTCTGCGGCCCTGCCGCCGGCGAGGTGTTCGGTGACGTCGCCGAGGGCTTCATCGCAATGCTCAAGCCGGGACTGGTGCCATTGAGTGGCGGCGCCATCGGCGTGATCGATGTTCGCGATCTCGCCTTGGTGCTGGCCGCCACGATCGTGGCCGGCCTCGGCCCGCGACGCTTCGTTGCCGGCGGCGCGCTCGTCGACATGAACGAGGTCGGCCGGCTGCTTCGCGACGCCACCGGGCGCCGGGTTCCCGTCGTACCGCTCCCGGGCGTCGTGTTCCGTGGACTCGGCCGGCTGATGGATCAGGTCCGCAAGGTGGTGCCGATCGACACCGTCTACAGCGCCGAGGCGATGACCCTGCTGACCCTCGCCCGGCCGACCGACGACGCCGCCGTCCACGACCAACTCGGCGTCACCTACCGGCCGGTCGCGGAGACGGTCGAGGCGATGGTCCGGGCGTTGTACGACGCCGGCCGGCTCACCGCCAAACAGGTCGGGGCCATCGCCGGCTAGCTGGATCAGTCGGGTCGGCATCCCGCGATCAGGCATGATCGGTGCGGTGAGCACGCCGAGCCGATGGTCGCAGGGTGGCGCACGGGACGGTCGGCGGTACGCCGAGCGATTCGAGGAGCTGGCGGCGGCCGGCAGTGACGTCCACGGTGAAGCTGCGCTGTGCGCGTCGCAGGTGCCACCCGGGTCGCGGGTGCTGGACGCCGGCTGCGGCACCGGGCGGGTCGCGATCCGCCTCGCCGAGCTCGGCTACGACTGCGTCGGCGTCGACAGCGACGCTTCGATGCTGGCCGAAGCCCGCCGCGCCTCGACCGGGGTGACCTGGTTGCTCCGAGATCTCGCGGCGATCGGCGACATCGAGGAGTTCGGCGGCCGCTTCGATCTCGTAGTCGCAGCCGGGAACGTCATCCCGCTGCTGGCGCCCGGCAGCGAGCCCGTCGTGGTCGCCGGGCTCGCCGGATGTCTGCGGCAGGGCGGCCTGCTGGTCTCCGGGTTCGGGCTGGACGCCGCGCATCTGCCGCTCGGGGAGGCGCCGTTCGGGCTGTCGTCCTACGACGACTGGTGCGACGCCGCCGGCCTGCTACTGGAGAATCGCTACGCGACCTGGGCCGCCGACCCCTACGCCGACGGCCCCTACGCCGTCACCCTCCATCGACGTACGCATGTGCCATCAGTGGGCCTATAGGCCCGCGCATGGGCCATCAGTGGGCCTATAGGCCCGCGCATGTGCCATCGGTGGGGCTATCGGCCCACTGATGTGCCATTGGCACGACAGCACCGCGACCTCGCCGGTGTCGAAGGTCCAGGTCTCGGACTGTTCGTAGCGCACATCTTCACCGTTGCCGACGATGACGCCGTCATGGTTGGTGTACGCCGTCAGCGGCGCCAACCCGACCTTGACCCGCTCGCCGCCGGCATCGCCGTCCTCGGTTCGCCCGGCAGCGCGCGTCGTGACGACGTCGGCGCCGGCCTCGCAGGTGTCCGCGGCGTACCGCCGCAGATTGTTGTGCTATCTCGGTGGCCAGACCAGCATCGCGGCCGGGACCGCGACTGCCACCGCGCTGCCCCAGCCGGCGAGCCGCGGCCCGATAGCGCTGGCAGCGCCGGGCAGGCTGACCGGGAGGATGAACATCAGCAGCCCCGCCCGGCCGGATGCGGCGAAAGTCGCGAGGGCCGGGTTTCCGATCACCTCGAACGTGAAGGCAAACAGCGATGGGATCACGACGTCCGGCCAGCCCGCCCGCCCGGCCGATCGCCGAACTTGCGCGAATCAACCGAAGGGTCGCCCCAAGTTCGGTTGGTTTCGTGCAAGATCGGTGGAGTAACGGATCGGTTGACTAAGGGGATGGCATGAAGGATCGGATTTCGGTTGCCGTTATCGCGTTCGCCATCGGGGCGACGCTGGTCGGCGGCGTATCAGTCGCGGCCGGCGGGTCGCCGTCGCACGCGAAGGCATGTGTGACCGGCAAGGGCGCGCTGCGG
>DATAUK010000054.1:0-3197 GCA_036268295.1 Mycobacteriales bacterium
CCTGGCGTTCTTCATGGCCGCCGCGGTCTGCTTCCTCGGCGCCATCTTCTCCGCCCTGCGCGGCGGCCTCTCGAAGCTTCCGCTGGGCGGCAGCCATCTCGAGTCCGAAGAGCTCGGCATCGCGGGTGCCGGCGAGGTGGCGATGGCGCAGGTCGGCGCCGGCTCGGAACCCAGCACAGCCGGCCGCTAACCCCAACGGCATCGCCATGCTTCGCGTCGGCGGTTGACCTTGAGCGCAACACGCCGTCGATACTGCCTTCCGTAGTTTGTTCGAGGGGGGTGTCAACCAATTCGGGGCTTGGGGCGTTGAGCAGGGGACGGAGGCAGTGGTGACCTTCGATGAGGCCGCAACCGCCCAGCCTGCCTCCCTGACGTTCGAGGAGGTGTTCCCGGTCCTGATGCGCGACGCCTACCGCGTCGCGTACCGACTGCTTGGCGATCGCACCGAGGCCGAAGACGTGGCGCAGGAGGCATGCGCACGCACCTACAGTCGGTGGGTTTCGGTCCGTGACCATGCCGAGCCGTGGTGCGTACGCGTGGCGAGCAACCTGGCACTCGACCTGCTCCGAGCTCGGATCCGGGCGGTACGACGCAACGAGCGCCTCAAGACCAACGACCGGGTCACGACGCCGATGACTGACGAACGGCTTGACCTGTACGCGGCCCTCGCGAAACTGCCGCGGCGACAGCGCGAAACGGTCGTGCTTCGCTATCTCGGCGACCTGTCGGAAGCACAGACCGCTGCTCTGATCGGATGTTCGGTCGGATCGGTGAAGACCCACGCGAGCCGCGGGCTCGCCGCGCTGAAGGAGGTGATCACGCGATGACGTTCGACGACGGCATCTTTGATCACCTCGACGACCCCGCGCCGCCGCTGCACAGCGAGGACGCGCTATCCACTGTGGTGATGCGCGGCACCCAGATCCGGCGCCGGCGGCGGGCCGCCTACGCCATCAGCTCTGCTGCCGTCGTTCTTGCGTTAGCCGGCAGCGCCATCGCTGTCGCCGACTCCGGTCCGCATCACGACCACAGCCAAACCGTCGGCGAGCTGAGCTCCAATTCGCCGACGCTCTCGCCACACCCGTCGAAGCAAGCGACCACAAAGGCGAAGCATCAGCCCGGCAACGTGCATGAAAGCCCGATCGTCGGTGGCAACGGCTCAGGACCAAACCATCACCATCACCATCACCGTCAGCCGACCGGCGGGACCACACCGCCGCCGACCTGCGTGACACCGCCGGCCGCTCCGCCGGCCACTGGCGCTGCACCGTCGCCGACCGACGTCGGTGGTTCCAGCCCGCCGCCGGCGGCATCACCGACACCGACACCGACCAGCACTCCGGTCTGTACGTCGACACCACCGCCGACGTCGCCGACGGCGACGCCGGCGGCCGGCAGCGTCGGTCCCGCGGACGCCCGAGAGTGACCTACCGCCACCGGTAGAGTTCGCGAATGCCGCGAGCGCTGGTCACCGGGATCACCGGTCAGGACGGCACGTACCTCGCCGAGTTGTTGGTCAGCAAGGGCTATGACGTTTTCGGTCTGGTCCGTGGCCAGTCCAACCCGAAGGTTCAGATGGTCGAGCAGCTGCTCCCCGAGGTCGAGCTGATCGAAGGCGACCTCACCGACCTCGGGTCGCTGATCAGCGCGGTCGAGATCGCCCAGCCGGACGAGGTCTACAACCTCGGCGCGATCTCCTTCGTCGGCTTGTCATGGCGGCAGGCCGAGCTGACGGGTGACGTCACCGGGATGGGTGTGCTTCGGATGCTCGAGGCGATCCGCATCTCGACCGGCAACAGCATGGACAAGGTGCGCTTCTACCAAGCGTCGAGCAGTGAGATGTTCGGCAAGGTCCGCGAGGTCCCGCAGACCGAAGAGACACCATTCCACCCGCGGTCGCCGTACGGCGTTGCCAAGACTTTCGGGCACTACATGACCGTCAACTACCGCGAGTCGTACGGCGCCTACGCCAGCTCGGGCATCCTGTTCAACCACGAGTCGCCGCGGCGTGGTCACGAATTCGTGACCCGCAAGGTGACCCGCGCCGTGGCCCGGATTGCGTTGGGCCTACAGGACAACGTCGCACTCGGCAACCTCGATGCCAGGCGCGACTGGGGCTTTGCCGGTGACTACGTCAAGGCAATCTGGGAAATGCTTCGGCAGCCGGAGCCAACCGACTACATCATCGCCACCGGCGTGACGCACTCCATCCGCGACCTGCTCGACGCCGCGTTCGCCAGGGTCGGAATCGACGACTGGTCCAGCTTGGTCGAACAGGACCCTCGATTCCTGCGGCCGGCGGAGGTCGACGAGCTGATCGGTGACGCGAGCAAAGCGCGCGAGGCCTTCGGCTGGACACCAACGGTCGGCTTCACCGAGCTGGTCCACATGATGGTCGACGAGGATCTCGCCACCGAGCGGCTCCGCGCCTCTCGTGCTGACGACGACGAGCCCGCCCGCTCCCGGACCTTGCGACAACCGAGCCCCTAGGACTTCTCGTCGGACAACGCTTGTTGGCCAGATCTTCGCCCGGTCCCGCCGATCTAGGCGACGATCAGGACGTCGCGAGTCAGTGCGAGCCGAGCACGATGTTGGTGGCGCCGCCGGTTCCGGTGAGGCCGGTCGAGCTTGATGTCACTGACTGCACGTCGACGCGGAACGGTATGCCGCGAAGCGGCACCGAGATATGAAGCAGTCGGGTCGCGAGAGCACTGACACCGGCGACCTTTGTGACGTTCACATCGAAGACGTTGTCGGTGACCGACACTGTCCCGTCGCCGCTGAGCGAGAGATGTTTGTGGTGACGGCTGACGCGCTCAACCAGATGCACCTGGTTTCCGGTGCCGGGCGCAACCTGAATCGCGACGTGCTGGCTACGGAGGTACTGGTTGACCTCGGCGTAGGTGACAACCACGATGGCGTTGACGCGATCGACCGGCACGTGGCTCACCGACCCGTGCAAGACGCTGTGCAGCGAGAGGTGCATGCCGTGCAGGTGCGCGGTCAGGGTCGAGACGATCACGTCGCCGACCGCGACGTTGTTGGCGGTGATCGTGACGTCCTTGTAGTTGCCGGAAATGGCCTGGGTCAGGAACGGGAATCCGCCGATCGAGGCGCTCGGACGATTCGCCAGACCCTCATCGGTCTGCACCTTCCCGGCCAGGACATGCGCGCCGACGATCGCACCGACTCGATCG
>DATAUK010000055.1:0-25077 GCA_036268295.1 Mycobacteriales bacterium
CCCGCCTCACCACACGGCACCACCGAGAAGCTCACCTTCACCGCCACCGTCACCGGCGTGACCGGCATCAAGCCAACCGGCAGCGTCACCATCCACGACGGTCGCGGCGACACCTGCACCGGAAACCTGCGCAGCGCCGGCACCGCAAAGTGCTCCTTCAGTGAGAAGAAGGGGCTACGCAACATCACCGCGCACTACAACGGCGACAGCAACTACACCACTGTCGCGAAGACCAAAAAGGTCGTCGTGAAAGGCTGAAGCTACTTGGAATGAGTGAGCACTGACTCCACTCCCGGCGACGTCGCGGTCCGCTGCTTGTCCGGCCACCAGGTCGGACCCGCAACGGACCGCCGTCGTACCGGAATGGAGTGGCAGCGCGCACGATGTCCGAACTCTCGCTAGGCCGGCGTCGCGCCGTGCTGGCGATCTGCTCGATGAGTCTGTTCATCGTGGGGATCGACAGCACCATCGTGAATGTCGCGTTGCCATCGATCGGCCACGACCTCAATGCCTCGGTGTCGGGGTTGCAGTGGACGGTCGACGCCTACACCCTGGTGCTCGCCAGCTTGCTGATGCTCTCGGGCTCGATGGCCGACCGGCTCGGCCGACGCCGGATCTTCCAGCTCGGGCTCGCCCTGTTCAGCCTGGGCTCTTTGCTGTGCAGCATGTCCCCGACTCTCGGCTTGCTGATCGCCTTCCGGATGTTGCAGGCGATCGGCGGATCGATGCTCAATCCGGTGGCGATGTCGATCATCCGCAACACTTTCACCGACGCCCGCGAGCGCGCTGCCGCGATCGGAATCTGGGGTGCGGTCATCGGCTTCAGCCTTGCCCTCGGCCCGGTGGTCGGCGGTGCGCTGACCGACTCGATCGGCTGGCGCTCAATCTTCTGGGTGAACGTCCCGATCGGCGTCGCGGCGATCATCCTGACCGCACGCTACGTCCCGGAGTCACGAGCACCGCGGCCGCGTCGGGTCGACCCGATCGGGCAGCTGCTGGTCATCGCGCTGCTCGCGACCGTGACGTACGCCATCATCGAAGGACCGGCTGCCGGCTGGTCGTCCGCGCGTACCGTCAGCGTCTTCGCTGCCGGCCTGCTCGCGCTGATGATCCTGCTGCCCTACGAGACTTACCGTCGTGACCCACTAATCGCGATCGGCTTCTTCCGCAGCGCGCCTTTCGCCGGGGCGACCGTCATCGCGGTCGCGGCATTTGCCGCGCTCGGTGGCTATCTGTTCCTCAACACGCTGTATCTGCAAGAAGTGCGGGGCCTCAGCCCGCTCGCCGCCGGGCTCTATACCCTGCCACTCGCTGCGATCACCATCATTGCCTCGCCGCTGTCCGGCCGGGTCGTCGGCCGGCTGGGCTCACGTCCGTCGTTGCTGGTCGGCGGCATCGGAGTAGCGGCAGGCAGCGTGATGCTGACCGGCCTGACAACGCACACCGCGGTGTGGCTGCTGCTGTTGTCCTACCTCATCTTCGGACTTGGATTCGGGGTCATCAACGCACCGATAACGAACACCGCAGTGTCGGGGATGCCGCCGGCGCAAGCAGGGGTCGCCGCAGGTATCGCCTCGACGGCACGGCAGGTCGGCCAGTCGCTGGGCGTCGCGGTCATCGGAGTCGCGGCTACGTCGGGCAGCCATGGGCCGATCCGGCTCTCGCTGGCCTCGTCGAGTCATCCGGGCTGGTGGATCACCACCGGCTGCGGCGTCCTCATCATCGGACTCGGGATGCTGAGCACGACGCGCTGGGCCCACGACACTGCGACCCAAACCGCCGAGCGAATGGCGATGCGGGAGTCGGCTTCGACTCCCGTGCTCGCATGAGCGGCCACTGAACCGCATGCCGGTCGCGTACCGTGCTGCAATGGTGAGCTATGCCGCCGGCGCCGCAGGGATCGCCGTCGTCCTGTGCCTCGCGGGCTGCTCGTCGAGCGGACCCAGCCCGCAACCCTCACGCAGCACCTCGCCGGTACGGTCGGCCACCGCAACCGTCGTACTTTCGGCACCGGGCTCGATGGTGTCGCCCGGCTGCTCCAACGCCACCACCGCCGAGGTCAGCAACCAGACCCACAGCGTGAAAGCGGGCGGCCACGCCCGGCTCTACCTGATGACCACGCCGCCGCCGCATCGGCTACCGGCTCCGGTCGTCGTCGACTTCCACGGGTACGGCGAGGGCGACACGACCGAGAGCCTGACGACGCAGCTCGGACCGCTCGGACAACGCGACGGCTTCATCTCGGTGTTTCCCGAGGGCCGTGGCAGCCCGATCGCCTGGGACACCTCGACGAGGCCCGGCAACCCGGACGTGACGTTCGTGGCCGCCATGCTGTCCCGGCTCGAAGCCAGCCAGTGTGTCGACGAGGCCCGGATCTACGCCACCGGGCTGTCACAGGGTGCGTTCATGACCTCGACGATGGCGTGCGTGATGTCGAGCCGGTTTGCCGCGTTTGCGGCGGTGTCCGGCGTCCAGCTCCCGACCCCGTGCCCGGCCTCCCGTCCAGTGCCGATCCTGGCCTTCCACGGCACCGCAGACCCGATCCTGCACTTCAACGGCGGGCTAGGCCGGGCGGTGCTCGCCGACGACCTCAGCGCGCACGCCAAGCGACTGCCGAAGCTGGCAAAAGCGCGCCTGAACGGCTCGGGCTACCCTGCCACGGTCAAGGCCTGGGCGGCGAAGGACGGCTGTGGGATCCGACCGACCAACACCAGGCTCTCGCCGCACGTGATCCACCGCATCTATCCCTGCCCGGCCGGGGTAGCGGTTGAGTTCGACATCATTCTCGGCGGCGGACACAGCTGGCCGGGCAGCGCGTTCAGTGCCGAGATCGCGAAGTTCGTCGGTCACACCACGACCGAGATCAACGCGAGCCAGGCGATCTGGTCCTTCTTGCGCCGCTTCCATCTCCTCAAGCTGCCCGGGCAGGGGCACTAGATTCGGCCGCCTATCGCCGGCTGAACACCGACCACATCTCGTCTTCGCGGAAGCCAGGAGCCACTGCCCCGGTGGTGGCGTAGCGGTAGAGCGCCGCTGACAGTACGCCGGTGAGGGCACCTGAGAGCGCCACCACTCCCATCAGCGCGGCGATCAAGAAGGTGACGCCGAGTAGCTCGGAACGCAGCGTCACAAGCACTCCGATTATCATCAGCGGCAGCATCAGGACGAACAGTGCGAGGTTGAGCACCGAGCGCGCGGTGAACTGGGTGCCCCAGCGTGAGGCCACGAGCTTGCCGGACCGCTGAACCGCGCGGAACACCGGCAGGTCCTCATAGAGCAGGACCGGAATCGCCAGGAAGACCGCGAAGTCCCACGCCCGGTCGACCAGGTCGGCCGCGAGCCGGCCGAGAAGCCGGCTGCGGTTCCGCAACAGCGAGGTGACTGTCCGTTCGGCGGCGTACACCACACCGAACGCCACCAGCCGGGGGAGCTGACCCGCCGTGGTGAGCCAGGCAGCGCCCAGCGTGTCCCGACGGCCGTCGAGCGCGTCGGAGGCGGCAACCGTGACCACCGCCTGACCGACCACGCTCGCGGTGCAGACGAAGGCAACGAGTGGAAACACCTTGAGTGTCGCGACGAAGTCGTTCGGTCCGACCAGGCCGCTGACGCCACCGAAGGCACCGACGTACCCCACCACCGCGATCACGCTGCTGAGCAGCACGATGAGCGGGACCATGAGCAGGCTGGGTTGAGCGGCGATGACCGACCAGGACACCGGCAGCAGGTCGAAGCCGACCCGGACGCTGGAGAACAGGCCCCGGCGGCCGCCGACCAAACCCGCGGCGGCGCCGCTCATGTTCAGCCGGGAGGTCGTCGTGCTGCCCGCGAGAAGCTGCTGTTCCGCTGCGGTCAGTGTCGTCCGCGGCTGCCCGCCAATTGACGCCGGCACGACCACGGAAGTACCCCGGCCGGCATCCGGACCCGGTGCCGCAGCCGGCGGTGTCGCAAAGAAGTCGTAATCCCCCACCTCGATCGGATCGGCACGAAATCGCGGCGAATTGAGCCGGTCGGGCCGCTACGTTGAGGCGATGAAGGTGCGCATCGCGATCGGCCTCGGTGGCGCGGCGATGACCTCCGAGGAGCTGGCGAGCATCGTGACCGCGATGGCGGCCGAACGCTTCGACTCGCTCTGGATCTCCGAGGTGCTGACCGGGCCCGGTCCGGACCCGCTCATCGCGCTCGCGACCGCGGCCAGGCTCAGCCCCTCGATCAAGCTCGGGACGACCATGCTGCTGCCCGGCCGCAACGAGATTCGGCTGGCCAAGTCGCTCGCCAGCCTCGATGTGCTGTCCGGCGGCCGGCTGCTGATCACGTTCGTCCCCGGGCTGGCCTATGGGGCCGAGCGCGAGGCGATCGGGACCCCGGTGGGCGAGCGCGCGGCGGCGATCGAGCGGACCATTCCCCGGCTCCGCACCTGGTGGGCGGGCGGCGAGGTCGACGGGATCAGCGTCGCGCCGCGGCCGCTGCAGGACCCGCTCGAGATCTGGCTCGGCGGACTGGCCCGAACGTCGCTGGAGCGTTGCGGTCGGATCGCGGACGGCTGGCTCGGCGCCGGCTGCCTGGCCGCTGGCGCCGAGTCCGCCAAGGTCACGATCGAGGCAGCGGCGCGGGCGGCTGACCGAGAGGTCGACCCCGAGCACTTCGGGATGAGCATCGGATACAGCCGACGGCCGCTCGACGACCGCCAGCTCGCGGCACTGCGTGCGCGCAACCGCAATCCAGATGTCGACCCGCAGAGCCTCGTTCCGTTGGGGCTCGAAGCGCTACGCCGCTCGCTTGAGTCTTTCATCGCGGTCGGGATCTCGAAGTTCGTCCTCCGCCCGATAGCAGTCGACTCGGCGTGGCCGGATGAGCTCGCCGAACTCGCCGAGGCGGTCGGCGACCTGCAGAACCTCGGTGGGTAACTCGCCTACTCCGCCGCGGGTGCAGACATCAGCTCGAACTCGGCGCCCCAGGGATCGGCGACGACGGCGAAGCGGCCGAACGGGGTGTCCTGCGGCGCGGTGAGCGTCTTGCCACCGCCGGACTCGACCGCGGCCACCGCCTCGTCTGTCGACGCGACCGAGAAGCACACCAGCCAGCCCTGCGGTGAACCGGGCGAGTGCCCACCAAGACCGCCGAGCGGGCCGTCGCCGAGGGTGAAGGTGGCATAGTCCTCCACTCCCTCGACCGGGTCGAACCCAAAGCCGAACACCTCGGAGTAGAAGGCCTTGGCCCGACTCGGGTCGGGCATCGCCGCTTCGTTCCAGACCAATGACCCTGGCTCGTTGTAGATCTGCACGCCGGTATGCTCGCTGGCCTCCCAGGTTCCGAACATGACACCAACCGGGTCCAGCGCGATCGTCATCGTGCCGAGCGAGCCGACGGCGTGCGGACCGGCGACCACCGTGCCTCCCGCCTCGCCAATGGCGCTCGCAGTCTGCCCGGTGTTGTCGGTGGCGAAGTACGTCGTCCACGCCGAAGGCTGCGACGCCTCCATCTTCGGCATCATCCCGGCCGCGCCGAGGCCGTTGGTCAGGCAGGTTAGATAGCCACCGAACTCCGGCCTGCCCTCGGTGAACGCCCATCCGAGGACCGCGCTGTAGAAGCGCTGCGCGGCCCCAACGTCTTCGGCTGAATAGTCGATCCAGCACGGCGTGCCGGCAGGCCAGGCAGAGTCACGGGTGGGCATGGCAGTCTCCTCAAACGGTGGGCGGAAGCGACAGAGCGAGCCTTCCACGCCGTACCGACGATTTCCACGCCTCGTCGCTGGCCGATATGCCGGTAATGGCGATATTAGGGCCCGAACCCTCCCCCAAAATGACGGGCCCAAACGCTATTCGGAAAATTGCGCTGAGTGGGCTAATGCGGGGCCGAACAACGTCGAGACACTAATGAGCGTTCCTACTGGATGGAAGGGGTGCTTGTCTGTGCGCAACATGCTTACGCGGTTCGCGATTGCGGCGGGTGCGGTGGTCACCATCGTGACCGTCGGCGGAGCCGGCTGGAAGTTCTAACCGTGTCTTCGTCGCAATACGCGGACGAAAGGAGGGTTGCCATGACCCTGGCAGCCACGGAGAGGCGATCCGACATCGTCGTCGGGTCGCGAGGGCCGGTCATCCCGGCCGGGCACAAGTTCTAAATCACGTCGATGGAGTGTCCGTCGCCCACGCGGACGTTCCGACGATCGGTCCGGCACACCTAGTTCGTTGACCTAGTGGGGAGCACGGTGAGCGCGACGCGCGGCACAGGCTTGCGGGCATATCTGTTCGCCGTGTCAGTCATCGGCCTCCCCGTCACGGCAATCGCGATCATCCGCGTCCCGTGGTCCCATCTTGGCAGTCCACTTCCGACCATTCTCATCGCTTCGGCATTCCTGGTGATCGGCGAGCTACGACCGATCCCGGTCTCGCGCGGCGCCGACGCCGGTGACGAGCTGTCGATCTCAAGCACGATCGCCGTCGCCCTGCTCTTCCTGACCGCACCGGGCGTCGCCTGCGCCGCGCAGGCCTTCGCCCTGGCAGTCGATGAAACTCGCAGCCGCCGGCAGTGGTCACGCCTCGCCTTCAATATCAGCCAGTACACCCTGGCCCTCATCGCGACCCGCGAGGTCTTCTCCGCGGTAGCCGGTGAGTCGGTGCTCGGTAGGCCTGCCTCGTTCACTCCGCACGATCTGCCGGCAGCGTTTCTCAGCGCCCTCGCGTTCTTCGTGATCAACAACGGCCTGACCGGCGTCGCGGTCGCGATCGCGACCCGGATGCCGATCCGCCGGCTGGTCCAGGCCGACCTGCGCTCTCACATGCCGACCGACGGCGTACTGCTCGCCCTGGCGCCGCTCGTCACCGAGTCGCTTGCCTGGTCGATCATCGCCTTGCCGCTGTTGATGCTGCCGCTGATCGCGGTTCACCGCAGTGCTCGCCTCGCCTCACAGCGCGAGCACGAAGCGCTGCACGACGCCCTGACCGGACTGCCGAACCGGTCTTCGCTGTTGATGCGGCTGCGCCAGGCCTGTGAGGATCTCGAGACCGTCCCGGTCGCGGTCATGATGCTCGACCTCGACCACTTCAAAGAGGTCAACGACACCCTCGGTCACTACGTCGGCGACCGACTGTTGATCGAGGTCGCCAGCCGGCTGCGTGGTGCGCTGCGCCAAGGCGACTTCATCGCCCGGCTCGGCGGCGATGAGTTCGCTATCCTCGCTTACCACACCGACTCGGAGAGCGACGCGCTCGATGTCGCTGCCCGGGTCCGGGCGGCGTTCGAGACCACCTTCCCGCTTTCCGGTGCCGATCTCGCGGCCCAATGCAGTCTCGGGGTGGCGATGGCGCCACGCGACGGCAGCGATGAGGACCTGCTGCTCAAGCGCGCCGATGTGGCGTTGTACGACGCGAAGACCGCGCGCGGCAGCGTGATGATTTACGACGGGTCGCGCGACGATCACTCGGTCGAGCGGCTGGCACTGGTCGCCGACCTTCGGCGCGGCATCGAGAGCGGCGACGTCTTCCCGCTCTACCAGCCACAGTGCGACGCCTCGACCGGTGACGTCATCGGCGTCGAGGCGCTGGCCCGCTGGCGTCATCCGCAGGCCGGCATCCTGGCGCCGAGTGAGTTCCTCGACGTCGCCGAAGGCGCCGGCATGCTCGACGCCCTCACCGACTCGCTGCTCGGTCAGTGCCTGGAGCACCTCGCCAGCTGGCACCGCAGCGGCCAGATGATCAGGCTGTCGCTCAATGTCTCGCCGCGCACCATGCGTGACGTCCGGTTCGTGGACCGGGTCCGCACCGCGCTCGAAGTAGCAGGGATCGAACCGCGCTGGCTGACCCTCGAGGTCACCGAGCACGTGATGGTCGGTGATGCTGCCCGCAGCATCCGCGAGCTGGAGCGGCTGCGCCGGCTCGGTTGCCGGATCGCCATCGACGACTTCGGCACCGGCTACTCCTCGATCGCCTACCTCAAGCGACTCCCCGTCGACGAGCTCAAGATCGACCGGTCATTCGTCTCCGAGCTCGGTGAAAACCCAAAGGACGAGATCATCGTCCGCGCAATCGTCGACCTCGGGCACCGATTCGGCCTCGAGGTCACCGCTGAAGGCGTCGAAACCGAGCCGGCCTGGGCACTGCTGGCCGCGATCGGCTGCGACGCGATCCAGGGCTACCGGCTGGCACGGCCGTTGACCGCCGAGGCGCTTAACGCCTGGCTCAACACCCGCGAGTCGATCCCGACGATCAGCGCACGGCCGTTGCTGAAGGTTCTCTAGATGTTTCTCGGGCTGTGCGCACTCGTCATCGTGGCGATGGTGCCTCTCACCGGCGGTCGGCTGAGCCGACTCGGCCAGGTCCAGTGGCGCTGGATCCCGTTGGCGGTAGCGGCCCTTGCACTTCAGGTCGTCGTGATCACCGTCTGGCCGACCATGCCGCACGCGCTCGCGGTCGCAGGGCACCTCACGTCGTACCTCATGCTTGGCGCCGTCGTCTGGGCCAACCGGGCCGTGCCCGGCATGCTGGTGATCGCCGCAGGTGCGGGTGCCAATGCCCTCACGATCGCGATCAACGGCGGCACGCTGCCGGCCTCGACGTGGGCACTGCGCCACGCCGGGATCAAGTCACGGGCCGGGTTCGACAACTCGGGCACCGTGAGCCATCCCCATCTGGCCTGGCTCGGCGACACCATGGTGACGCCGTCATGGCTGCCGCTACGCAACATGGTGAGCATCGGCGACCTGGTGCTGCTCGCCGGCGCCATCGTCCTGGTCGCGCGGGTCAGCCGGACCGCGCCGGACGAGGACGCTCCTCTGCACGTGTGGAACCCGCAGGCACTGACTTTCGCGCTGGGCTGAGCCTTTCGCCCTGGGCTGATCTCTTCGCGGTGCGCTGAGCCGTTCGCGGACCGAATCAGTCGAGTGCGGCGATGAACATCCGCGAGCCGGGTGGCGCGACGGCGGCGTAGTCCGCCGCGGTCGACTTGCCCTGGTCGCTGCCGAGCGCCGCGCCGAGTGCCTCGAGGTCGCTGAAGTAGAGCTCGGCGATCCGGTGGTAGGTGAGCTCGCCGCCGCCCGGCGCCGCGACCAACGCCGCGCCTTCCCAACGCTCGAGCCCGGGAATCTGGGCGACGAGCGGGCCGTGTACCGCAAGGTAGTGCTCGTCGAAGCCGGCCGGATCATCGGGCTGGGTGTAGAGGACCACGAGTTTCACTGTCATGCAGGCAACGTACCGGCTCGCACCAGCCCGGCGGTGCTTTCCTAGGGGTTGCAGGCTGCGAGAACCGTCTTGAGGTATCCCACGTCGGGTCGCCAGGTCTCGACGTTCCAGCTGGGCTTATGTGTCGCGAACACCGCGTGGCAGCGCAACTGGCTCAGCAGACTGTGCCGGATCCTCGGCGACAGCGAGAGTGGCGTCGGCGCGGCGGCCTTTACTGCCTGGCGCAGCGCCACCTCAGGCACGGTTGCGGCATGCGCTCGGCCATAGCGGCTCGGCCGCACCCGCAGCCGGAATCCCAGTGACGTGTGCTGCCAGTATGCGGTCATGACGAGCCGGCCGCGGCGTGCCGGCTTCACGTCGGTGCTGCTCTGGGGGGCCGAGTGAGTCGTGACCGGAGGTACGGCGCTGCGTGCGGTATGAGTGGCCGTGCAGCCGCCCGTCACCACGATGGCGATAACCAACAGCGCCCACCATCGCGGGCTGATGGTGTGGCACGGCACGGTCAGCGATCGACGATCACGTTCGTGGCCTTGACGACCGCGGTCGCGTAGACGCCTGGCTCGAGCTTCAGGTCGTCAGCCGCCTCACGGCTCATCAGCGACACGATCCGGAAGTCGCCGCACGCCATCTCTACCTTGGCCATGACACCGTCGCGCTCGACCGAGACGACGACTCCCGAGAGCCGGTTGCGGGCACTTGACCGCTTAGTCGCGCCTTCCCGGCTCGCCAGCAGCTTCCCGAGCTGCGAAGCCGGCAGCATCCGCTGGTTGCCGCGGCGCACGAACTTCACCCGGCCCTCGGAGTCCCATCGCCGCAGCGTGTCGATGCTGACGCCGAGCGCCTTGGCGACCTCGCCGATTCGCAACAACTCCGCCACCCGCGACACCCTATTGCTCGTCAGTGCTCCACCGCTGCATCCTCGACTGGCTCGAGCGGGTCCACCGCGAACCGCACCCCGCCGGTGATCCTCAGTCTCACGACGTCGCCAACCGCCGGCCCGGGATACGGGACCAGGGCCGAGAGCCGCCCCGACGGGCTTTCGAGCTCGGCGCGCGCCCCGTCCTCGAGCGGGATCAGCCGGAGGATCGTCGCCTCGACCGCGCCCTTGGGATCGAGCTGCAGGTGGGTCGGCCGGGTGAGGAGCACATCGTTGCCGTCGCGAAGCTCGCCGCCGAAGCCCAGAAAACGTGCGACCTGTGGCGTCGGCGGGTTCTCGAGCAACTCCCGTGGCGCGCCCTGGGCGGCGATTCGGCCATCGATCATGACGATCATGCGGTCGGCGAGCGCCCACGCCTCGGCGCGGTCGTGCACCACCAGGACCACCGCGCGGGCACTCGCCCGGATCGCCGAGGATGTGTCGTCGAGCAACGCCGCCCGACTGGCGGGGTCGAGACCGGCGAACGGCTCGTCGAGCAACAAGATGTCCGGCTTGATCGCGACCGCTCGCGCCAGGTGGACCCGACGGCGCTCACCGCCGGACATCGACGCCGCCGGTCGCGATGCCAGATGCTCGACCCGCATCGCCGCGAGTGCCTCGAGAGCGCGCGACCGGCGCTGCCGGCGCGGCACTCCCCACCAGGCGAGGGCGAGCTCGACGTTGGCACGCGCGCTTCGACGGGCGAGATCCGGTGCCTGCATGGCGGTCGCCACCCGGCCGTAACGTTCGATGCTGCCCGCAGTCGGTCGCAGGACATTGCCGATGGTCTCGAGCAACGTGCTCTTGCCGGCGCCGTTCGGCCCGAGGATCGCGAGCACCTCGCCGGGGGCGAGGGTGAGGTCGAGATCGCGAAGCACCTCGTTGCTGCCGCGGCGTACCCGAAGTGAGGTCGCCCGGAGCAGGACCTGGCCGGATCCGGCGGCCGGCTTGGTCACGACGCCGCCCGGAACTGCGCCACCGCGCCGGAACGCTGCTGAACGAAGGTCAGAGCGGCCGTAATGATCAAGATGAACCCGAACAGGATGATCGCGATCGCCATCGCGCCGGCGAAGTTGCCGGCATCGACCTCCTGGATCGTCGCGCTCGCCAACGTCTGGTCGACGCCGACTATGTTGCCGCCGACGAGTACTACGGCGCCAACCTCCGAGAGCGCCGAGCCGACCGTCGCGATCACTGCGGTCAAGATCCCGATCCTTGCCTCGCGCAGCGCCAGACCCCACACCTGCCACCGGCTCGCCTCGAAGGCGCGGGCCTGGCTGAGCAGACCGGCCGGAATCGCGCGCACCGCCGAGCTGCTCAAGGCGACGACGATCGGCAGCGCCAGTACGGTCTGGGCGATGTAGACGCCGTGGAGAGTAAAAAGCCACTGGAACCGACCGAGCGGCGCCTCCGGGAACATCAGCAACGACAGCACAAGCCCGACCATGACGGGTGGCAGCACCATGCCGGCGTTGGCGAGGATCAGCAAAAGCTGGCGGCCCCGAAATCGCCCGAGACCGAGACCGAGGCCGAGCGGCAACCCGATCAGCAACGCGATCACCGTGGAGACCACCGCGACCTCGATCGTCACCCACGTGACATGGCGAATATAGGGGTTGCCGGTGATGACGAGATGCCAGCCCTGACGCAACCCCCGCCAGATGAACTTCACGGCGCCGGCGTGTCGGTGACGTAGATGAGCTGACCGTTGGAGAGCCGGTAGACGGTGCCCACCTTGCTGCCACGCCCGACGGTGCTCGAGCCCGGGCTCGGCAGCGTGTGGACCGTCTGACCGGGCGAGATCGTGATGCTGCCTGGCGGCGTGATCGGACGCAACCCGTTGTGGGTCAGCGCCTTGGTGAGGTTCAGCGACGACAGCGCCGCGAGCAGGAACGCCACCGCGAGCACGATGCCGAGGTCGAAGAGGTTGACCAGACCGTCGAGCGGGTCGCCCGCCCGGTCCTCGCGCAGCCGCGAACGCGGTGTCACCTTGATCATGTGCCGCTCGTCCGATGGGCCGGTGCAGGCACCGGCTTGGCGACGCTTGGAGCCGGTTCGTCAATGACCGGCGCGGCATCATCTGTCATCACAGCGGCGACGTACTCGAGATCGGAGAGGTCCTGGCCGTAGATCCGGTCTCGATACAGCGAGAGCGCGAACGCGAAGGCGCCGATCAGCAGGCCGAGCACGGTCACGCTGAAGGCCACGCGCAGGTTCTGGCTCAGCTGGTTGACGTTCCCGTGGGCCAGACCGTCGAGAGCCGGCGATAGCGGGATCAGGGTGCCCATCAGGCCCAGTGCGGGTCCGGCGCGGACTAGCAGCCGGGTGCGCGCCAGCCGACGCTGGGAGTCGAAGTCGAAGTCTGCGAGCGCCTTTGCCAGCCTGGTGTCGGCCCCGGGCCGGCCTGAGGCCTGCGCGATCGTCTGCAACGTCGTGGCCATCGCCGCGCTCCAGGCGACTGAGCCGAGGTCGGTGGCGGCAGTCTCACGGTCTCCGGAGTCGACCGAGGATCGAGCCGCCCCAGCTGACGTCGTGAGGCTGAGAAAGTGGCGGCGATGCCGCGACCGCAGCTCCACCGCGAACCCGCCGATCTCGACGATCACCGCGGCCAGCGCCAGGAGCGCGAGGATCAACACCGGGATCTCGAGCGACCTCGATACGTCGAAGATCGCCTGTTCGATCGCGTGCGTCACCGCGGTCTCACCACGCTCCTCAGCTTCCCGAACCATCGCAGCTCGCGGGCCGCACCAGCCGCGAGGAGGAGCATAATCGCCGCAATCGATCCGGCCAGGGCGAGATCGCGCCGGCCACTCGAGAGCCGGCCGAAGGGCGCGACCCCGGCCGAAGCCGCACCCGGCGGTGGGCCGGAGAGCACGACCGCGCCTTGGCCGAGCAGCTGACCGCGAACCAGCGGCAGCTGGTTGTCGAGCGTTGCGATGACGGGTGGCTGCGCGGACTCAGCAGCGGCTCGGGTCCCTGACAGTCCGGTCGTCGGAAGCGTGACTCCCCGAGCCGGTCGGCCGCTGGCGCTTCCGGTGACGGAAGGTGTCGCGGATGAGGTCGGCGGCCCGGTTGGCTGGGTGCCGTGGCTCGACTGCGGCCCGGGTTTTGGTGACGTCGGCGGACTGGACTGGCCACCGCCAGGGGACTTCGTCGGCGGCGGTGACGGGCTTCTCGTACTGTCCGTGATGTTGATGAACAAGGGCTCGTCGAGCGCGCCGAAGGAGTCATCGCCGCCGATGCCCGCCGCGGTGACGTACGCGGTGTCGGCGCCGGCCTTCGCGAACATATGCCGGACCTGCTGGCCTTGAGCGGTCGTGCCGTCACTAAAGGTCCAGGTGAACGTCGGCGTCTCGCCGCCCGCCGTCGGGCTCGAGGTCGCGGAGAACGTCAGCGGCTGTTTGACCTTGCCCTGCGTCGGCACGTTCGCGTTGAGCTCCAGCATCGCGCCGGTGTAGAGGTACAGATCGAGCACCCCACCCTGTGAGGTCTGGATGCCGTCGTCGGTCACGTTGACGTCGCTGTCGCTGCGAAGCGGCCGGATGAAGAAGAGCTGCTGGATGCCGTTGATCCACAACGACGGCAGGTCAGGCCCCTGGAAGCTGGTGGGAATGCTCAGCTCGCTCGAGGTCAGGTCGGCAAGGCTTCCGTCCGAGCGCGGCATCTCGGTGAAGACGATCGACGGATCGATGCCGAGGTTGGCCAGCAGCGCGTTGATCGACAACCCTAGGCCGACAAAGACAGACTGCGGATCGGCGCCAGAGGAGAAGCGTTCCTGGTAGTTCACGTCTGACACCCCGTTCGGCGTGCCGACCGCCTGGTTGGCCCAGTCGTTGACCTGCTCGCCGCTGACGACCTGCACCCCGCTCGAGGTGTGGACGAAGACGCAGGCGTCCGCGGTAGGACAGGTCTCAGTCGCCGCAGCGATGGCCGAGCCCGGCACGGCGAGCCCGCAGCCGGTCACGAGTGCGACGACCAACGCGCGCCAGCGCTGCGTCGACCTCATACTCAGTTGACGTGAACCGACTGCAGCGGCGAGACACCGGTGGTGATTTGGCCGGTGTTCACGTAGTGAACGCTGAGAACCCAGGTGTGCTTGCGGGCCAGCTTCAACTGGATCGAGTACGACGTCGCGCCGGCGGCCAGCTTGAACGACTTGACGTACTTCGGGCCCTTGGTCGACGCACTCGCGTGCTTCGCGTATACCCGAAGTGTCGCATGTGAGCCGACGACCGCAGGCGCGAGCTTGCCCTTGATCCTCACTACACCCTTCTTCGCCTTGGCGGTCGCGATCGTCGCCGTACCCGTGACCCGCGACGCACCAATGCTCGTGGCGGTCGGCTGAAGGTCGTCGCCGAACGGCGGCGTGAGCGTCGGTGTCGGAATCTCGATCTTGGTGATCGCCGGGCTCGATACCTGATAGCTCGCATCGCCGGTCGGCTTGTATCTGATCGAGTACTTGCCGTTGGCGCCAGTCGTAGCGGTGCCAACGATGACAGGTCTCGAGGCCCCGGCCTTGATCGCCGACAGCGTGATCTTCACACCGCTCAGTGCCGGCGTACCTGGCACCTTGTTCTTCAGCGCGCCGGTGATGGTCAGCGCCCTGCCGGCCGTCGACCTGGCCGGCACCGCGCCGGTCAGCGTGGGCGCCGCATCTCCGACGAAGGTCGACCCGCCGGGTGCGTCGGCCTGGTAGGCCGTGACGTCGGCCTGGCCGGTCGGCGAGGTCAGCCAGTTGAGGAACGCGGTCGCACCTGCGGTGTTGATGTGCACCGAGCCTGAGGTGAACGCGGCCGGGTTGATCGCGTAGGCGTGGAAGGAGTTCACCAGCAGGGTCGCCCCGCCGGTCGCCGTCGCGGAGTTGTCGTTGCCGACCACCTGCAGGTTGCTGATCGCGCCCTGCGAGACCAGGTAGTCATAGGTACCGCGGTCGGTGAAGGTGTAGCAGTCATTGCCGTTGCCGAAGTTGCAGGCATCCGCTGCGACGATGTTCGGGGCCTGGGTCAGGTTGGTCTCGTGGTACCAGGTCGGATACGGGATCGACGTCACCGGGCCGGCTGCGCAGGGGGTAGTGGGGTCGGCGTTCGCCGCGGAGGTTGGCACCTCGCCGCCACCATTGCTGCCGCTCGAGATCGTGCACAGGCTAAGGCCGGGAACGGCCTTCGGGTCGGTCAACGCCCAGATCTGGTGCTCCTGGACCGCAGTGCCGGCGGTGTTGGCACGCGAGACGAAGTCGGCAGTGCCGGCAATGCCCGCGGCGGCGATCTTCTGGAACGCCCCGACGACGTCGTGCGACGGATCGCTGCCGCTCATCACATCCGCGGGGTCACTCGGGGGCCCGAGCAGGACGTAGTCACCGTAGAAGATCGCCCGGCCGTACTGCTCCAGCGAATAACTGCCCTGGGGTGGCGGCGGGTGAACGAAGGCGTTCTCCAGTGACGCCGCGTGGACCAGCAGCGCGCTCGCGGTGCCAGCCTCGGCGTAGGAGATCGCGGCGCCGGTGCCGAGGCTGACGTAGTTGAGGGAGTACTGCGGGTTCGCCGCCTTGAAGTCGGGCGTGATCACCTGCTGGATCAGGTCGGAGTCGAAGACGTCGCTGGTCCCGACGACGGTGACAGTTGACGACGTGTCGGCGTGCGAGGACGCAGGCGCGAGCGAGACCGCGGCCAGGACCGCGACGCTGGCAAGTGCTACCCGGCGCAAGTAGATCCAAGCCGATCGGCAGATCGAATGTGAACCACGAGGAGTCATCGAGAGCCCTACTTCCCGCTGCCTTGGAGTGCTGAGGTCGGACTGGCTTGTTGAACTCGGCCGGGTGCCTCTCATGCTGCCGCGATGGTGCCGCCGACGATGCACGCCGGTGCGGAGCCCGATGTCGTGAGCTCGACGTCAAACGTGGCGGTCACCTGAGTGCCGTCCGGTGCGGCAGCCACGATCGTGACGATGTCTGAGCTCGACGTGGTCGTTGACTCGGTGTCGAACACCGTCGACGCGGCAGCGCCCGGACTCTGCTCCGACAGCGCAGTGCCGTGCGTCAAGGTGGTCACCGTCGAGCCGGTCGCGTTGGAGGTGTTGGTCTCCGTGTAGGTGACGGTCTGGGCCAACCCGGTCAACGACAGCAGAAGCTTGGTCGGAGGTGATGTAGGCGGCGAGCCGGTGCCTTGGCAGGATGCGATGAAGGTGACCGGGCCGGCGGTGCCGATGTAGTGAGTCACCGTGGTGGCCTCGACGTTGTTCTGAGTGAAGTTCACCCGGATCGCGCTGCCGGCTGGGCCTACCGCGCCTCGCTGTCCGGTCGCCCCCTCCGGTCCGGCCGGGCCGCGCGGGCCGCGTGCGCCGGTCGCTCCTTGCCGACCCTGCGCTCCCAGCTTGATCGACGACTGTCCCTTGGCGCATTTCCCGTTCGATCCGGTAAGCCGTAGGCCGCCGTTCGACGCCACGCACGCCTTGGCGGTCGACGACTGCCCCGCGACGGCGGCGGCGACTCCTCCCACCGAGGTGAGTACGAGCGCGCTCGCCAACACGACCGGTACTCGTCGACCTACCCGCACGACGCCTCCACCTCGACCTGGACTGCTGTCCGCGGACGCGGAGGTGATCACGCTGACCATCCCCCGCTGCATTGATGCGGATGCCAACGTATTACATAGGTAGGGGTAGTTGTCGAAACGACCAGATAATGCCGGGTCGAACCGGCCGGTTCAGCCGGCAGCGGGCGCTTTGTGAAGCAGGCCCTCAGAATGGGCCACCCGCATTGCGGCGTACACCGTGATCGCCGTCCCGGTGAGGATCATCGCGAGGATCGCGACGCCCTTGATGGCGATGAAGGTCACCATCGGGAACGACTCGAGCAACCACACCGTGACCATTGACTTCGCCAGGCAGATGAACGCCCAGAACAGGGTGAGATTCCAGAACAACCGCTGGATCCGCGGCCGCGCGGCGATGTCGGCGCTCATCGGGAAGAAGTCTCCAGCGAGCCGAGCGACGATCGGGCGGGCGGTTGCGAGGGAGATCAAGAACAGCGCCGCGACCGCCCCGTCGGTGATCGCCGGCTGAAGGAAGTAGATGAACGTGCTGCCGCTGGCGAGGGCGAGCGCAGTCTTGGCGGTCAGCCCGACCACCGTGATGATCAGCAGGCCGGACGCCCGGCGCCGGGTCGTCAGCCGCCAGGCCATCGAGCCGTAGCACCACACGAGTGCCGCGATCAGCGCGGTCCAGACATTGCCGGCCACCAGACAGAGGTAGAACAAGACGCTGGGGATGACGTTTGCCATCAGGATGCTGAGGCTCAGGTGGCGCAGGATCGCGCTGAATTTCGGCCGCTCGACCAGTTGCGAGCTCACTGCTGCCGCGATCGCGGGCGTGGCGGTAGGTCGCACTGCGCGATCGCCTCCTGCCCTGCGGTCACGGTGTGTCCGGCCAGCTTCCCCTTGATTGTCGGAGACTTACCTGAAGGTCTTGACGTCGTTTGCTGAATGTCTTGTGTCAGATCCGCAAACAGTCAGAAATGTCCGGTTAGGTCTGGCGAGCGGGCCAGGCGGTTAGCGCCAAATGGCCCAGCGATCGTGGGCAGATGCCACGTCGGTGCCACAAATGCCGACAGCGCCGGTCTCGGGCATCTGGGCCCGGGACCGACGCTGCGGTGAAGCGTTGAGCAGTGGTCTCAGACGACGCGGACGTTCTCCGCCTGCGGGCCCTTCTGGCCCTGCGTGGTGTCGTACTCGACCGTCGCGCCCTCGTCGAGGGTCTTGTAGCCGTCCCCCTGGATAGCCGAGAAGTGGACGAAAACGTCGGGAGTTCCGTCGGCTGGGGCAATGAAGCCATAACCCTTTTCGCCGTTGAACCACTTGACGGTGCCTTGTGCCATTGATCTGTCCTTGGATGCGTTCGCCCCGCGCTGCGGAACTCGGTCGCCGCGGGTGCTCTTCGACGAAAAGCAACAAGCCCGCGGGAGAGATCCCGCGAGCTATGCACAACGAGAACTGCGACCTGCACTGACGACACTAACAGGTTCGGGGTCGATGTGCGGATCGCAAGTGTCAGCAGTTACGGGCGTCATAACGCCCTGGGGTGCTGACACGTCGAGGGCTGTGTAGGTTTAGCCCCCCGGAGGAGTTCTACACAAAGTTGGTCGACATCGATCGGAGTGGGCGTGCACATCGATCCGTACATCGTCCTCGGCAGTGCGGTCGTCGGCCTACTCGTGGGGATCACCGGGGCCGGCGGCGGCGCGTTGATGACGCCGATGCTGATCCTGCTGTTCAACGTCACACCGCTGAAGGCGATCTCGAGCGACCTGGTCGCGGCTGTCGTAATGCGCCCGCTCGGGGCAATCGTTCATTTTCGCAAGGGCACTGTGAACCTGCGCCTCGTCGCGCTGATGTCGGTCGGCTCGGTGCCAATGGCGTTTCTCGGCGCCTATCTGCTGCACCGGCTCGGCGACTCGAGTAGTGCCCAGACCAACGTCGAGCGGGTCCTCGGCGCCGCACTGCTCGTCGGAGCCGCCGCGATGGTATTGCGGTTCATCCTCGACCGGCGCGGCGGCAACGAGCGGCAGGGTGTCGTCAAGGACATCGAGGTGCACCCGGTGCGCACCGTGCTGATCGGCATGATCGGCGGGATCGTCGTCGGCATGACCTCGGTCGGCTCCGGATCGCTGATGATCGTGCTGTTGCTGTTCCTCTACCCGGTGCTCGGCGCGAACCAGCTGGTCGGGACCGATCTGACCCAGGCCCTGCCGCTGACCACGGCCGCGGCGCTCGGCGCCCTCACCTTCGGCCACGTGCAGTTCGCGGTGACGACATCGCTGATCATTGGCAGCGTCCCCGCCGTACTCGTCGGGTCGGTGTTGTCCTCCCGCGCACCGGATCGCTACATCCGCCCGGCGATCACGTTCGTGATCTTCGCCTCGGGATTGAAATATGTCGGCCTCGGCACCTCCAACCTGGGCTGGACCCTGGTCGGCGTCCTCGGCGCCGCCTTCGCCGCCTGGCTGGTGCTGGCTCGGCCGTGGGAGAAAGTTAAGAACAGCAACGAAGAAGAGGCGGCCGCCCAGACCTGATCAGCGGAAGTTGCGGGCGCTGGGGCGGACGCCGAGCGAGAGCGGTGCGATCCGCTCGGCCATGACGTTCACGACGCCGTCGGTGTGCTGAAGCATGCCGCGGATCAGCAATGCCGCCGAGCCGCGGGCGATCTTGCGGTATCTCGTCCAGATCTGCATCGAGCAGATGACGTTGATCATCCCGGTCTCGTCCTCGAGGTTGACGAAGGTCACCCCACGGGCAGTCGCCGGACGTTGGCGGTGAGTGACGACCCCACCGACCGTGACCCGGGTGCGGTCGGCCATCGAGCGCAGCCCGAGCGCGGTCACGATGCCGAGCGAGTCGAGCCGGTCGCGCACCAGTGCGGTCGGATAGGTCTGCGCGGTCACGCCGGTCGCCCACAGATCGGCGATCAGCTGCTCCGGCTCGGTCATCATCGGCAGGTCCGGGGTCGCGAGCTCGTCGACGGTAGCGAGGTCGAACTGCCCCGGCCGGACTGCCGCTGCCGCACCTGCTGCCCACAGCGCGTCGCGTCGCGCGACCCCGAAGCCGTCGAACACCCCTGCTGTTGCGAGTGCCTCGACCTGCGCGGTGGTGCATCCGACCCGGTGCGACAGGTCGGCCATCGAGGTGTACGGCCCACCCGCCTCGCGGACCGCCACGATCTGCTTCGCCAGGTCATCGCCGATGGTGCGGACGCTGGACAACCCGAGGCGTACGGCGGGCTGCGGTGCCTCGAGGCACGGGCACTGTGAGGCACCCTCCCCCGCTTCCAATGTGGCTCCGGCGCTGGAGATGTTGATGTCGGGCTTCCTGGTCTCGACACCGTGCCGGCGGGCATCGGCGACCAGCGACTGCGGTGAGTAGAAGCCCATCGGCTGGGCGTTGATCAACGCGGCACAGAACGCCGCCGGGTAGTGCAGCTTGAGCCAGGACGAGGCATAGACCAGCAATGCGAACGAAATCGCGTGGCTCTCCGCGAACCCGAACGCCGCGAACGCCTTGATCTTGTCTACGATCTCGTCGGCCGCCGCCCCGGTGATGCCGTTGTCGGCCATGCCGTCGTACAACCGCTGTCGCAGTGCGTCGATCCGCGCGTCGGAGCGTTTCGCTCCCATCGCCCGGCGCAGCTGATCGGCCTCGGACGGGGTGAAGTTGGCCGCTGCCACCGCGACCTGCATCAGCTGCTCTTGGAACAGCGGGATCCCGAGGGTGCGCTTCAACGCATCCTCGAGGATCGGATGCGGGTAGCTGACCGGCTCGCGACCGTGCCGGCGACGGATATAAGGGTGTACCGAGTCGCCTTGGATCGGGCCTGGCCGGATCAGCGCGACCTCGACCGCCAGGTCGTAGAAGTTGCGGGGCCGCAGCCTCGGCAGCGTCGCCATCTGGGCCCGCGACTCGATCTGGAATACCCCGACCGTGTCGGCCTTGCAGACCATGTCGTAGACACATGGCGACTCTTTGGGGATGGCGTCGAGGTCGTAGGTCACGCCATGCCAGTCGGCGATCAGCTCGAAGGAATAACGCAGCGCGGAAAGCATCCCGAGGCCGAGCAGGTCGAACTTCACCAGCCCGATGGCGGCGCAGTCGTCCTTGTCCCACTGCAGCACCGTGCGGCCCGGCATCCGGCCCCACTCGACCGGGCAGACCTCGATGATCGGCCGATCGCAGATCACCATGCCACCGGAGTGGATGCCGAGATGGCGTGGGGTGTTGCGCAGCTCCTGGGCCAGCTCCAGCACCTTCGGCGGCACTCCCTCGACAGTGGTCGCGTCGAAGCCGTGCTCGATCTGCTTGCTCCACGCGTCCTGCTGCCCGGTGGAGTAACCGAGTGCCTTCGCGACGTCGCGCAGCGCCGAACGCGGCCGGTAGGTGATGACGTTGGCGACCTGGGCGGCATGGTCGCGACCGTGACGGTCGTAGACGTACTGGATGACCTCTTCCCGCCGGCCGGACTCGATGTCGACGTCGATGTCCGGCGGCTCGTTGCGTGCCGCGGCGAGGAACCGCTCGAACAACAATCCATAAAGTACGGCGTCGACGGCCGTGATCTCCAGGGCGTAACAGACCGCCGAGCAGGCCGCCGATCCCCTTCCCTGGCAAAGGATCCCGCTCTCACGGGCGAACCGCACGATGTCCCAGACGACGAGGAAGTAGCCGGGGAACCTCAGCTCCTCGATGACCGCCAGCTCGTGTTCGATCTGGACGTAGGCCTTCTCCGACTCCGGCCGGCGCGGGCCGTAGCGGTTGGCCGCTCCCTTCATGGTGAGCTCGCGAAGGTAGGTCATCTCGGTATGCCCGGCCGGCACCGGGAACGGCGGCAGATCCGGCGCGATGAGCTGGATCGGGAACGCCAGCTCCTCGCCGAGCCGTGCCGCGGTCTCGACCGCACCCGGCCAGCGGGCGAATCGCTGGGCCATCTCCTCGCCGGTCCGCAGCGCCTGGTCGGCCCACGACGGCAGCCAGCCGTCCAGCTCTGCCAGGCTGCGCCTCGCCCGCACCGCCGCCATCGCGGTGGCAAGCGGCCGGCGCGACGAACCGTGGTAATGCGCGGCAGTTGTCGCGACGACCGGCAACCGCTGCTCGTCGGCGAGCCGGGTGAGGGCGTCGTAGCGTTCGTCGGCGAGTGGGTCGCGGGCATGGCTGAGCTCCACGACGACGTTGTCGCGGCCGAATCTCGCGACCAGCTCGTCGAGTGCCCGCCGCGCCGGATCCAGCGCGAAGCTGCCGAGCGCGCCGGATTCCAGCGCCTGACGCACCGATCCCTTTCGGCAGCCGGTCAGCACCAGCCAGCGGCCGGCGGCCAGCTCGGTCAGCTCATCGAGGTCATAGACCGGCCGGCCCTTCGCGCCACCGCGCCGCTGCGCCAGGCTGATGGCCCGGCACAGACTGGCGTAGCCGGCCGGATCGCGCGCCAGCACCAGCAGGTGGCGACCGGGTGGGTCGGGTGCGCCGGCCCGGGCACTCGTCGACCGCTCGGCGTTCGTCGTCGGCACCGGGATGTCGAGGGAGAGTTCGGCGCCGTACATCGCTGCCAGACCGTGGCTCTGCGCCGCCTCGGCGAAGCGCGGGACGCCGTACATCCCGTTGTGGTCGGTCAATGCCAGCCCGGTCAGGCCACAGGCCACTGCCTGCTCGACCAGCTCCTCCGGCAGGCTGGCGCCGTCGAGATGGCTGAACGAGGAGTGGGCATGCAGCTCGGCGTAGGGCACCACGCGGGTCGGGCGGGCCAACGGCTTCGCTTCGTACGGCGGTCGATGCCGCGACCAGGCGACCGAGTCACCGCCGTCGCCGTCGGGCCCGGCCGGCTCGGCCGGCGACCCGGCCGGTACCGGCCGGCCGGCAAGCCGGCGCTCGAGCTCCCGCCACGGGATCGGCGGGTTCTGCCAGCCCATCTAGTTGTGCCGGACCACTAGTCGTAGACCCCTTCCAGGGTCCACTGCGGGCCGGCGTCAGCGGTCATCTCACCGGCGACGAGGTAAGCCCGGCCACGGAGGTCGACCAGCTGCAACCGGGCCACCCGGGCGCTGATCGCCGGATCCCACCACCGCTCGTCGACCGGCCACGGGCCGGCCCACGAGGTCACCGCGACCGGCGCCTCGTTGCCGATGCCGAGCCGGGCCGGCGGGCGTACGACGGCGCCACGAGCAGTGATCGTGACCGGATGGCCGGTCTCGTCGAGCAGCTGCACCGGCCGCGGCGGGTCGATCAGCACCGTCGGCGCCGGCGAGGGCAGCCGGCCCGGCCACGGCTGCCCCGGATCGCCGCGCGCCACCCGGTCTTCGCCCCAGGGCACCAGCTGGGTGCGATCGAGCGGGCCGCGGCCCGCTTCGAGAACCGGGACGACGACCGAGCCGAGCCCGAGCATCGTCTGCACCCGAGCGAGCGCGCGATGCGCCCGCTCACCCGTCTCGCCGGCGCCGCCCCACAACGCCTGCTGATGGGTGCCGCCCGGCACGGTCTCGATCGGGACGAACCGTAGCCGGGTGATCCCGGCCGTCGGGCGCTGGGCAACCCCGCCGCTGCCATGCAGCCAGCCCTCGAGCTGCCAACGGATCCGGTCGACGAGGTCGGGTGCGGTGAGCACCCCCGGATGCCGCCAGCGACGCGCCATCGCCTCGCCGTTGTCGGTGAACGCCTCGAGCTCGAAGCAGGCACAGGACAGCCCGCGAGCAGCCAGGTCGGCGATGAACCGCTCGGCGGCGCTGCGCGCGCTGAACGCGACGACATCGACCCGGTCGACCGGAGTCTCGAGCTCGACAGTCACCGTGCACTCGGCCGGTGGGTCTCGCACCACGATCGGCCGGACATCGCGGCCGCCGGCCTGCCGATGAGCCCAGGATCCGGCCGGGCCGAACCGCATCACGACGTCGCGGGCGGGCAACGCCGCGAACGCACCGAGGGTGTGAATTCCCAGGCGTTGCAACAGATCGACCAGGTCGGTGTGGCCGAAAGCACTCAGCGTGCTCACCGGAAAACTGGCGAGGAACTCCGCCGAGGACCCGGCCGGCACGATCATGCCGCGCCTGGCGGCCTGCTCGGCGGCGAACGCCCCATCGGCTACCCCGATCTGGCAGGCGTCCTCGGTCAGCCAGCCGACCGCCTGCCACAACGCGTCGACCAGGGCCGGCTCATCGACGAAGTGCCGCACCGGCCCGCGCACCCCGACCGCGGCCAGCCCCGGGCGCATCACCTCGACCGCCGGGACCAAGGACTCCACCGCGACGATCACCGGCTCGAAGCACCGCGCCTCCACCGCCTCGTTGCGAGGCAGCACGACCAGGTCAGGGCATCGCGACTGGGCTTCCCGTCGCCGCATCCCCCGTCGTACGCCGAAACCCCGCGCCACCACCGAGCAGGCGACGACATGGTTGGCCGTGACGACAGCGACCGGCGCGTCGCCGGGAGCCTCCGATGTCATGCGGGCCGCGGTCACCGGCCAGTCGGGGCACCACAGCGTGGCCATCCGGGGCGGCGCGGTCGCAGCTGGCATCTCAGCCCGCCGAAGCAACGAGCTGGACCACCGGCTGTGCCGGCGGCTGGGCGATGAGCGGCGCGGCGCTGCCGGTCGCGGTCGGCAGCCAGAGGCTGGCGGTCCGCTTCCGGGCGGCCGAGCCACGCCCGACGGCGGTGACGATGACCTCACGCTGGCGCAGTCGGCCATAGCCGAGGCCGATGCCTGACCAGCTGCCACCTTCGGCGCTCACCCGGATATCGGCGTGCGGCCAGTGCGCGCCACCGTCACGACCGGTGGCGCGGCTGAAGTACGGGACGAACACCGCGCCCCGGGATCTGGCCCGAGCCGCGAGCCGCCGGATGTCACCGTCGGCCAGCTGCGCCGGCGCCCGCGCGACGACGACGTCGACGGCATCGAGCAGCGCACCGACGACCACTACCCAGGACGATCCCGGGGATGGCACCAGCGGGAAACGCGACAGCTCGATCCCGAAGTCACGAGCCGCCTCGGCGCTGATCGCCGGCATGCCGACCATCGCGCACCAGGCCCCGTCGGCAGACGCCGTTCCGAGGACCGCGAGCAGCAGCGAAACCGACCCGGAAACCGCGATCGTGGACCCACGCCGCAGCCCGTCGGGCAACACCGCGCTCAGCGCCGGGCTCACCGGCAGCACCGGTACGGTTGGCCGCAGCGCCACGGTCGCCCGCGTCACCTCGGCCAGATTCAGCATCCCTCGATAGTCGAACATATGTTCGATCTCGTCAAGTTGAGTGTTGGCCTCTTAATGTGATGTCTCAGGACATGGGTGTCAGTTCTGTATCAGGACATCGGTGACGGTTTGAGTGGTGTTGGTGGTGACACTTCTGCCGTGATTCTCGGGCGATGGCTATCAGTGAACCCATCGATCCTCGTGTCCGGCTCGCGATCTCGCAGTGGCTTGAGGATGCGCCCCGCGGTGCGGTCTCGACGTTCTGTGTCGAG
>DATAUK010000056.1:0-12653 GCA_036268295.1 Mycobacteriales bacterium
CTTCATCACGCCAAAGCGCGTCATCTCGAACCGCTCCTCGAGCGCGCTCAGCGTCTGCCCGTCCGATCGGAACAACTCGTCGAGCAGGCTGCGCCGGGTCGGGTCGGCGAGCGCCTTGAACACCTCGTCCATGCCGAGGACAATAGGTGACCGTTTGGTCACATGTCAAGCGTCACGGAGGCAACTCCTGCACCAGCCAGGCTTGCCGCGCGGCATGGCCGCCCGGCGGGCGGGTCAGGACCGGCTTGAGGACACCAGCCGGCGTTCGACCGGATCGATCCGGGTGCCGTGACCTGGGTCGAAGCGCCGCGAGCTGCGGTACGTCGTGCCAGGCGCCGGGCCAACTGCGGCCGCCAGCAGCGAGCCGTTCGGCAGCGACAGCGGCCCGTCGTCGCACATCAACGTCACGTACGTCATCCCCATGCCGGAGACGACGCCCTCGAGCGGACCACCGAGGGTTCCGCTTTTCACCCTGATCACGTCGCCGACACTGAACGGGCGAGCGAGCAGCAGCACGACTCCGGCGAAGATGTTGCCGAGCGCCTGCTGGGCGGCGATACCGACGATCACCCCGGTCAGGGCGCCGCCGAGCACCAGGTGCTTGACCGGCACCGCGAACAGGCCCATCGCGCTGATCAGCACGATGATGTAGCCGACGATCGTGACCAGCCAGCGCAGGACGCCAGCATGGCCTGGCCCGGTGCGGGCGCTCAGTACGACGTACACCTCGGTCGCGGCGGCGCGGGTGGCGAGGATCGCCGAGACCACGAAAAGGCTACCGGCGCCGGCAGTCACGAGCTTGTGGTTGAGGGAGCCATGGATGTCGCCGAGCGCGCCGGCGACGGCGAAGGACGCAATCGCCACGACAAGCGCGCAGCCGGCAATTCGCAGATGGGGCCGCACGATGCCCGGCTCCTCTGGCACGTCGACGTGATCACGAGTTCGGTGAAAGAAAGACCTCACTTTTCCACCTCTACCCCGAATTTCGCCGCGCCCAACGTGGGATTGGTCACGTCCCGCGGTTGCCGCAGCGTGAGCGCCCCGGAGACTCAGCCGGTGAGGTCGTCGACCGCGATGATGGTGTCGGGATGCAGCCGGACCAGCAGCTCACCGTCCACCGCGTTTCGCCGGCCGAAGTCCTCGGCCTGATCTGCCGCGACATAACGCCGGGCGATCGCGATCGAGAGCGGCAGCATCTCCTCGAGGTCGTCGGACAGCGTCGCGCTGCCTTCGACGACCACGAAGGCGTACGGCGGCGCCTCGAGATCCACCGCGAGCGCCATCCGAGGGTCGCGGCGCAGCGTCTTACCCTTCACCGTGTTGGCGCCGGTCATGAAGACGATGTCCTCGCCGTCGAGCACGAACCAGATCGGTGCGAGGTGTGGGCGGCCGTCGGCCCGGGTGGTCGCGACCTTGCCGGTGCGCTGGCCGTGCGCGAGGAACTCCCGCGCCTCGTCGTTGGTCATCTTGCGCGACACGGTCGCTCAGACCCCTTCGCCGGTTGGGCGCGACCCGATCTCGGCGCGGTGGTGCTCGTCGACGTGCTCGAGGTACTCGGGGTGGCGTCCTACGAAGTCCAAAATGAAAGGGCACACCGGGGTGATCTGCTTGCCCTGCGCGATCACATCGTCGAGTGCGCCGCGGGCGAGCGCGCTGCCGACGCCCTGGCCCTCCCATCGCGGGTAGACCTCGGCGTGGGTGAACACCACCCGGTCATCGACCAGTCGATAGGTCGTCAGCCCGGCGAGCTCGCCGTCGATGTGCGCTTCGTACCGGCTCGCCGTCTCCTTGTTGGTGACGACGACGTCGAGCGCGGCGCCGCCGGGTGAGGTGTGAGTCATTGCATCTTGATCCCCGTCGGCCGCCGGATTATTCCGTGGTGGCCTCCGGCTGCGCGGCCAGCGGTGGCGCGGTCGCGCCGGAGCAGGTCTGGCTGAGCCGATGCTGATCTGAGTCGGCTGCCGGCTTGCAGTCGTTGCGGATAGTCAGGCCGGCGACCAACGCCGCCAGCCCACACATGACGCCGGCAATCACGGTGGCGATCCGGAAGCCATGGGCGAACACGGCCGGATGCAGGTAGGCGTCGCCGGTGAGGCCGGAGACCACCGGCAAGACGGCAACCGCAAACAGGCCGGCGACCCGGGCGACGTCGTTGTTGACCGCGGACGCGATGCCGGCGTGCTCACCCGGCGCCGAGCTCATCGCGGTCGAGGTGAGTGGCGCGACGGTGATCACCAGCCCGACCCCGAGGATGGCAACTCCGGGCAGCACACCGGAGAGGTAGGAGTGGTCACTGGTCAGCCGGACCAGCAACGTCAGACCGACCCCGGCGGTCAGCGGGCCCGCCGTCATCTGCAACCGCGGCCCGATCCGGCTCGCCAGCCGGCCTGAGGCCGCCGAGAGGGTGAGCATCAGCACGGTGACCGGCAGCAGGGTGAGGCCGGCGTCGAGCGGGCTGTAGCCCGCCACCTGCTGCAGCACCACCGGCAACAGGAACAACGCGCCGCCGAGCGCGCCGTACATCATGAAGGTCACGGCGTTGGTCGCGGCGAACTGCCGGGCCACGAACATCGACGGCGGCAGCATCGGCACCGCGGACCGGCGCTCGGTCACGACGAACCCGACCGCTGCCGCAACCCCGACCGCGAGGCATCCGATGACCGTCCCACTGGACCAGCCCGCCGCGGGCGCTTCGATCAACCCGTAGGTCAGCGTCGAGAGCGCGAGCACCGCCCACACCGCACCGGGGGCGTCGATTCGGCCGGCCGCACTCCGGTCGGTCGACTCTGGGACATGCCGGCGGGTGACCTCGAGGACAACCGCGGCCATCGGCAGGTTGAGCAGGAACAACAGCCGCCACGATCCGACGGCGAGCAGATAGCCGCCGACGATCGGGCCGGCCGCGCCTGCCAGCGCCCCGAAGCCGGACCACGCGCCGATCGCCCGGGACCGGTCCGCCGGCGTGAACGCGCTCTGCAGGATCGCGAGGCTGCCTGGCGTGAGCAGAGCGGCGCCTACTCCCTGCAATGCCCGCGCCGCGATCAGCGTCATCGCGTTCGGCGCGGCGGCGCAGCAGCCCGAGGCGACCGCGAACCAGACCACGCCCACGACAAAGACGCGCCGCCGGCCGTACCGGTCGCCAAGGGTGCCACCGAGCAAAAGGAAGGCGGCCAGCGTCAAGGTGTACGCCGTCACCACCCATTGCAGCGACGAGACGCCGACCTGAAAGTCTTTGCCGATTCGAGGCAACGCGATGCCGACGACGGTCGCGTCGAGGGATGCCATCCCCGAGCCGAGCACCGTGGCCGCGACCACCCAGCGGCCGCGCGCGCTGCGGTAGGTCAGCCCGGGCACCACTAGTCGCCCGTGACCGCTGCAAGCAGGTCGTTCTCCTCGAACGGCTTGGCCAGAAAGCCGGTCGCGCCGACGGCCTGCGCCCGCGCGTAGTCGCGCGGTTCGATTTGAGCCGAGAAGACGACCAGCCGCAGCCCGTCGCTCCGGCCGGTGGCACGCAGCTGCGACATGACCTCCCAGCCGTCCCGACCGGGCAACCGAAGGTCGAGTAGGACGACCTCCACCTCGCGATCGGCCGCCAACAGCGCCAGCGCGGCATCGCCGTCGCCGACATCCAGCACCTCGTGACCGGCGAACTCCAGAAGCAGCCGGGCCAGCATCCGGATGTCCGCCTCATCCTCAGCAACCAGCACCCGGCTCATCGCGCTCCGACCCGGCGGCTGATCACCTGTTCAGCCTAGGAGACTTGCCGCGATCCGGGCCGCCACGCGGCGACCCGGAGCCGGCAGCCACCTACAGTTTAGGAGCCGCCACCTACCGAAAGGCAACCTCTCAGCCGATGACAGAAGGCAGCGGCAGGGCGACTTACACCGCGCTGTTTGGAGTCCGCGAGTTCAGTGCGCTGTTCGCCGCGCAGGTCGTCTCCGTCCTCGGCAACATCGTCGCCGATGTTGCGCTCGCCGTACTCGTCTTCGACCGCACCGGGTCGGCGCTGCTCTCGGCGCTGACGTTCACCCTCGGTTTCCTGCCCTTCCTTATCGGCGGCACCTTGCTCGCCGGCGCCGTCGACCGGCTGCCGGCGCGGCGAACCCTGGTGACGTGCGACCTGACCAGCGCGGTCGTCGTCGGGGTGATGGTGCTGCCGGTGCCGATCCCGGTGCTGCTGGTGTTGATCTTCCTGGCCGGGCTGGTCGATCCGGTCTTCGCCGGCGTCCGGGCGGCGATCCTGCCCGAGATCCTCGGCACCGGGCCGCAGTTCGTGCTCGGCCGGGCGACGTTCGGCATGGTCTGGCAGGGCTCGCAGGTGGTGGGGTACGCCGTTGGCGGCCTGCTGCTTGCCGCGGTCGGACCGCGCTCGGCGCTCGCGATCGATGCCGTGTCGTTCCTCGGCTCCGCCCTCGTTGTGCGCTTCGGCATCCGGCAGCGGGCTCCGGTCGTGGCAGCCGCCACCAGGCTGATGCGCGATTCGTTCAACAGCGTTGGGTTGGTGATGCGCGACCCGAGGCTGCGACGGCTGATGCTGTTCCACTGGCTGGTGCCGAGCTGCTCACTAGCGCCGGAGGCACTGATCGCGCCGTACGTCCATCTGCTCCACCGTCCGACCCGGGACGTCGGAGTCTTGCTGAGTGCGCTGGCCGCCGGGATGCTCGTCGCCAACCTGGTCGCAGGTAGAGCGCTGACCCACCGCGGTCAACGTCGGCTGATGGTGCCCGCCGCGTTGCTATCGGTGGTGCCGCTGATCGCCTTCGCGGCACCGATCGGACTGCCGCTGAGCATCGGTCTGCTCGCACTGACCGGCGCCGGGTCGTGCAACAACCTCGGGCGGGACTCGATGTTCATCGAGGCGGTGCCGCCAGAGCTTCGGGCGAGGGCGCTTGCGGTCGATCAGTCCGGCCTCATGGTCGTCCAAGGAATCGGGTTCGCGCTGTGGGGCGGGCTGGCGGAGCTGGTGTCGATCCGTACGACGATCACGATCGCCGGCGTCGCCGGGGGGTTGATCATCGCGGCACTGGCGCGCAGACCCGGATCAAACCCGGCCAAAACCATTGCGTAACCTGGAACCGATGCTGACCGACCTGGAGCGCCGCAGACAGGCGATCGCTGATGCGCTTCGCGCCGTCATGGCCGAGCCACTCCCCAAGTCGGTGCCAGCCCCGGTCCCAGCGCCCGCTCGTGCGCCACAACCGCAGTTGGTCGAGCTTCCCGGGCGGAACAGCCTGATCGCCCGGCTCGCCTCACCCTCGGCCCGCAACGCCGAGTCAGAGCTGCCGACGGTCCGCGAGGCGCTGAGTTCGCAGATCGAGTGGGAAGAGTTCGACGAGCACGACGACCGTGACGACGTCGACCTCGAGACTCCGGCGGTGCCGCCGCTGGAGGCTGCCGGATCGATGTCGCGTGCCGCGTCGGTGGCGCTGTTCGGTCACGCCTGAGCGGCTTCGTTCGCCCGCCGGCGCGGCCAGCGTCAGCCGTCGGAGAGGCCTGAGTACATCTCCCAGACCAGGATTTCTGCACCCTCGATCGCCGTTACCCGCTGACCGCCGGTTGCGGTGAACCGGACCGCGTCACCGGCCGACAGCTCCCCGGCACCTTCCAGTGACACATTGCCCTCGGCAACGAACAGGTGCAGGTAGGGCGCCTCCGGCAGCTCCACGGTCTGACCGGGCTGGAGGCGCGCGGCGTACAAGGCGGCATCTCGATTGCCGATCCGGATCGCCGCCTCGCCGTCGTGCTTGGCCATTCCTGACGCGACCGGCAGCAACGACCCGCGCAGCAGCTCATCACTGATTTCGCGCTGCTCGTAGCCGGGGGTCCGGCCGCCCTCGTCGGGCACCACCCACATCTGCACGAAGTGCACCGGGTCGCTGTGCTCGTTACCCTGCAGCCGCCACGAGTCGTTCTTCTCGGAGTGCAGGATCCCCTCGCCGGCACTCATCCGTTGTGCCAAGCCGGGATAGATCACGCCGGAATGTCCGGTGGAGTCCTGGTGCACCAGCGAGCCGCGCAGCACCCAGGTCAGGATCTCCATGTCGCGGTGGGGATGGGTCTCGAAGCCGGTTCCCGGGTCAACGATGTCGTCGTTGTTTACCAGCAGCAAGCCGTGATGGGTGTTATGCGGGTCGTAGTGCTGGCCGAAGGAAAAGGAGTGCTTCGAATCCAGCCACGAGACCTTCGTAGCGACCCGGTCCCGCGCCTTGCGGATGTCGACAGTGGCTCGCGTCATGCCGGCCTCAACACTACTGCGGCGCTTGGCTGTTCCCGAGCCGGTCGCAGGATTAAAGCGACGCCGGGTTTGGTATGACACAGGGGTGTTGTGACACCCAGGGTGGTACCGCGACACCGTGGGAATAACGGTGTCTGCGCCGGCCGACTTGCCGCCGTGCCGACGCAGCCGAGGAGGCCATCATGCTTCTCATCGCTGACCCGCAGCGGCCGGGCCTGTACGTCGCCACGCCCAACCGGGTCTGGACCCGAGTCCGCGCCAGACTTTTCTCCGCGTCGCTCGACCGTCAGCTCGCCGACGGGTGCTCGCCCGAGGCCAACCGGTTGCTGGCTGCTCGCGCCGCCCAGCTCGTCGCGCCGTCGACATGCCGGGCGTTGTCCCGCGACCTCGAACATCTCATCGACCAGGCCAGGCGTCCGCCGGTCTTCACCCGTAGCCCGCGGGCGCCGCTGTGCCGGCGCCGCATCCTGGCCGCGGAGCCTGAGGTCCGGGCAACGTTGACGCTGCTCTCGACGCCTCGCCCCACGGCGGTCCGCGGCGTCGCAATGGTGCGGCTGCTCGTCAGTGACGGCGCCGGCCCGCTGTTCAACCGCAGCTGCCCCGTCGACCTGCGCGCGCTGGTCCGACAAGCAGCAGCCGCCCTTGAACCCTCAATCGCCGGCGCCTAACCCCGCGCATGTGCCATTGGTGGGCCCCTGACCCCACCAATGGGCCATGCGTGGGGCCCTGGGCCCACCAATGGCACATGCGCGGGGTTAGTCGAGCAGGACGCCGGGGTTTAGGCGGCCGGCGGGGTCGAGGGCGGTCTTGATCGCCCGCATCATCGCGATCTCCTCGGTCGAGCGCGACAGGTGCAGCCACGAGCGCTTCGCCCGGCCGACGCCGTGCTCGGCGCTGATCGACCCGCCGTAGGACGCCACGAGCCGAAGCACCGCGTGGCTGACCGCCTCGTCCTGATCCAGCGCGCCCAGCACGTTGACGTGCAGGTTGCCCTCGTTGACATGACCGAACAGAATCGCCCGCGCGTCCGGCGCAACGGCGGCGATCGCACCCGCAAGCGCAGTGACGCCATCGGCGAGCCGGACCAGCGGGACCGCCACGTCGAGCTTGACCGGCACACCCGCCGCGTTGATCGCCTCGGTGTGCGACTCGCGATAAGCCCACAGCGCATGCCGGCCGCGCGGGTCGCTCGCCACCGTGGCGTCCAGGACCAGATCACCAGCAGCCTCGAGAGCCGCAAGCAGATCGTCAGCTGGATCATCGCGGCCGGCACATTCGACCAGCAGGTACGCCGGATGCGGCTTAGCAAACGGTGCCGGCACTCCGGTGTACTCGCGGACCAACGCGAGGCCATCGGCATAGAACAGCTCGGCGGCCTCGAGCGAGGGAAGCACTCGGATCGCGCGAACCAACTCGACCGCCTCAGCGGTGCCGGCGACCGCGACGAGGGCGATCGCCCGCGCGCTCAGCAACGGCACCAGTCGCAACCGCAGCCGGGTGATCACGCCGAGGGTGCCTTCGGAGCCGGCAAGCAGCGACACCACGTCGTACCCGGTGTTGTCCTTGGGAAGCCCGGCCAGCCGGCTCACCACCGAACCGTCGGCGAGCACCGCCTCGACGCCGACAAGTTGGGCGCGCATCGTGCCGTAGCGCAACACCCGCTCGCCGCCGGCGTTGGTCGCCACCATCCCGCCGATCGTGCACGAGTCCCGGGCCGCGAAATCGACGCCGACATCAAAACCCGCCGCGCGAACGACGCGCTGCAGCGCGGCGAGAGTGCAGCCGGCGCCGACCGTCACCTGCGCGGCGACCTCGTCGACCGGCTCGATCGCATCGAGACGCAGCAGGCTGAGCACGACAGCGCCGTCGACCGGCACCGAGCCGCCGACCAGCCCGGTGTTGCCGCCCTGTACACAGATCGCAACGCCCGCTTCGGCACAGCCGCGCACCACCGCCGCAACCTCGCCGCTCGAGCCCGGGCGCACTACGCAGCGGGCGGTGCCATGGAATCGGCCGGTCCAGTCCGACTCGTACGACGCGACGACGGACCGGTCGTCGAGCACGTGGCGCTCACCGACGGCGTCACGCAACGCCGCCAGCAGCTGGTCGCTCACATCGCTTCCGTTAGGAGAGCACTCGAAGGCGGACCGTCTCCGACATCGCCGCGAGCGCATCGGGAACTCCGGCCGGATAATCCACCGCGACATCGGTGATGACGTAGCCGAGATCGCCGCGGGTGCCGAGCAGCTGACCTTCGATGTTGACCTTGTTCTCCGCCAACAGACCGTTGATGGTCGCGAGCACGCCGGGCACGTTGTGGTGCAGATGCACGATCCGGTGAGTGCCCGGCCGCTCCGGCAGCTGCAGATGAGGCAGGTTGACGCTCATCGTCGAGGCGCCTTCGACGAGGTAGTCGCGCAGCTTGCCCGCGACGTACCGGCCGATATCTTGCTGCGCCTCTTCGGTCGAGCCGCCGATGTGCGGGGTGAGGATGACGTTGCGCATGCCGCGCAGCTCCGAGACGAACTCATCTCCGCGCGCCTTCGGCTCGACCGGGAAGACATCGACGGCGGCACCGGCAAGGCGCCCGGACTCGATGTGGGCTCGCAGCGAGCCGTGATCGACCAGAAAACCCCTGGAAAGATTGAGGAAAAGCGCGCCATCGCACATCAACGTGAACTGCTCCTCGCCGAACATGTCGGCGTTACCGGGCCGGCCGTCGACGTGCAGCGTCACGATGTCGACCGACGACAGCAGCTCATTGAGGGACCCACAGCGCCGGGCATTGCCGAGCGCCAGCTTGTCGGCGGTGTCGAAGAACGACACCGACATGCCTAGCGACTCGGCCAGCACCGAGAGCTGCGCGCCGATGTTGCCGTAGCCGACGATGCCGAGCCGGCGGCCACGGATCTCGTGGGCTCCCGATGCCGACTTGTCCCAGACCCCGGCGTGCAGATCTGCACTCTTGTCGGTGAGCTGGCGGGTCAGCGCGATGATCTCGGCGATCGCCAGCTCGACGACGCTTCGCGTGTTCGAGAACGGCGCGTTGAAGACCGCGACGCCGTGCTCCGAGGCAGCTCCCAGATCGACCTGGTTGGTGCCGATGCAGAAGGCGCCGATCGCCAGCAGGTCGGGCGCCGACTCGATCGCCGCCGCGGCGACATCGGTCTTGGAACGGATCCCGAGCAGTTGCACCCCGGGCAGCCGCTCGGCCAGCTCGCCCGGATCCAGGGCGCGGCTGACCGCCTCGACGGTGACGCCGGCCGCTTCGAGGAACGTCACCGCGTCGGGATGCACGTTCTCGAGCAGCAGCGCGCGCACCGTGCCCGGCGGAATGGCTGAGGTCAACGACAATCCTTTGGAACAGAAACGGCAGAGCTCACCGGCATCGGCGAAAGGCCGGTCCCAGTCTAAAGAACAGGCAACGGCGAATTTCCGCCAGATCGATCCGATCGGATCCTTTCGGTCGAACACCCCAATGTGAAGCGCCTTCGCATCGACACCGGCCGCACCGTGCGCAACAGTAGGCAGGTGTCAGCCACCGCCCTCGAGGACGCCGCCCTACTGGCGTCAGTGGGCGACGGCGACGAGTCGGCGCTCGAGGCGTTGTACGGACGCTACGGCGGTGCCTGCTTCGCGCTCGCGCGGCGGATCCTCGATGACAACCAACTCGCCGAGGACGTCGTCCAGCAAGTCTTCACCGCGCTGTGGAAAGGCAGCGGGTTCGACATCCGCCGCGGCGCCGTCAGCACCTGGCTGATGTCGGTGACCCATCACAAGTCGATCGACGTACTCCGCCGCGAAGCGCCACGGCGCAAGCGGTTGGCATCCGAGCAGGCGCTGCTCGAGCTGGCGGTCAGCGGGCCCGGGCCGGACGAGGAGGCATGGATGCGGATGCGCGCTGAGCGCACCCGCGACGCGCTGAAGACGCTGCCCGCCGAACAGCGCGAGCTGCTCCTGCTCGCCTACTACGGCGGCTACACCCAGACTGAGATCGCCGGGCTCACCGGAGTGCCGCTCGGCACGGTAAAGAGCCGCACCCTGACCGCGATGCGAAAGTTGCGGGTGATCTTGTCGGGGTCGGTCGATGTCGATGGGACGGTGTCGCCATGACCGAGCACGAGTATTGGGATGAGCTCGCCGCCGGCTACGCGTTGCACGGACTCGCCCCCGACGAGGAGCTCAGCTTCGTCGCGCACCTTGACACCTGCGAGCTGTGCGCGGCGAGCATGGTGGATCACGAGCTGGTCGCAGCTCAGCTCGGCGCGATCGCCCACTACCGCGAGAGCGACGAAGCGCCCTCCTGGGACGCGATGCGCACCGCGATCATCGGCCGCGCACCCGCAGTGGCCGACATCGTCGACCTGGCAACCCGCCGGCGCCGGTACGACGTGTCGCGCCGCGCCCTCGCCGCCGCCGCGGCCGTTGTGGTGCTTGCCGGCGGCGGGATCGTGACCTGGCGACTGGCCAGCGGCGGCAGCAACTGCTCGGCATCAAGCGGCTGTCACGCGATCAGCCTCGATGCCCGGGGACAGACCGAGGCATCGCTGGTGGTCCGCGGCGGGCGGGTAACGCTCACCCCGAACAACATGCCGGCCGCACCGATCGGCAAGACTTACGTGCTGTGGCAGCTGCCGCGCACCGGCCGCGCCACTCCGGTGACCGACTTCACCGCTGGCTCGGGCACCCAGGCGACCGGCAGCCTGCGCGTCGCCTACTCCGACACCGAGGCGTTCGCGGTCAGCGAGGAGAACACCGCCGGCGCGCCGCCGGCCACCCCCTCGAACACCCTCGCCTCAGGCACGGCCAGCTAGCGGCGCAGCCAGCCTGAGCGCGAGTTGACGGTGACGCCGTCGCCAGACGGGGTCACCGTCAACTCGCCGGCTTGGGCTCGATCGGCTTCGGCTGGGCCGGTTTGGGCTAGGCGACCTGGGAGGCGAGCGTGGGGTCGACTCGGACGACCGCGGCCAGGTGCGCACGCAGCACCGGCACGAGCTCGACGAACGCTCCGGTGTGCGGCGCCTGGAGCATCTCGCCGTCACCGACATAGATCGCGACGTGGTCGATGTCGCCCGGATCGGTCGGGTCGAAGTGGTAGAAGAGCAAGTCGCCTGGCCGGGCGTCGGCGTACGGGACATGCGGCCCGGTGAGGAACTGCTCCTGCGCCACCCGCGGCATCCGGATCCCGGCCCGCGCGAACGACCACTGCACCAGGCCGGAGCAGTCGAAGGCATCCGGTCCAGTGGCGCCCCAGACGTACGGCGCGCCGACCCGGCTGGCGGCGGCGTGCAGGAAGTTGGTGATCTGCGTACGGGTCAGGAACTCACCGGCATCGCGAGTGATTACGACCCGTCGCAACAGCTCGGCGTGGGCGTGCTTGCCAACGATGCGCAGCGCGGCCCGCTTCACCGCAAGCGGGCTGGCCTTGGGGGCGCTGATCAGTACGCCGCTGTGCGGCTTCAGCCCGATCTGACCCGCCCGGTCACTGGAGACGACGGCGTCGACGCCGGCGATGCCGACCGTCGCGAAGGCGCCGATCCGGATCGGCGTGACGCTGCGGCTGCCCGCCACCGGGACGGTCGAGCCGAGCGGCAGCTTGGCGTTGTGGCCCATGTCGAACGACGCCGTCAGCTCGCCGCTGCTCACGCTCTTCCACAACGCGTTGCTGTCCGCGGTCAGCTTCGGGGTCCACGGCCGGAAGGTCTGCGGATTGACGCCAACGACGAACGCGCGATGGCCGTCGATCTTCGCCTTGCCGGCGTTGACGGTCTGGGTACGCCGGACACCGCTCACCTTGGACAGCGCGTGCAGCTGGTGGTGGCTCAGCGTGTTGCGCCCGGTGACCAGCACCGTTGCGCTGATCAGCTTCTTCGGTTTGGTCGAGAGCGGCCTGGTGTCAGCGGCAGCCGACGTCGCAGGAGTGGCGATCGGGGCGCGCGACGGTGTGACCACCGCGCGGACGATTGGCCCGGCGGCATGATGCGGGCCGTGGTGGGACTGCAGAGCCGCCGTGATCGCGGTGGCGGTGGTGCCGGCGCTGAGCAGGCCGGCCGTGACGAAGACGGCGGTGGAGCGGCGTACCGATCGGAGTTTGGGGAGCGTCGAAGCTGGCATGTCGCCGCTCACTCCCTTCGATGACTGCCCCGGACCTGCCGTCTCCTCACTACAACGATACGGACGGCCAACGGTGACGCGGCGCCTTCACCTGCTGTAGTCCCACTGTTCACCTCGCGCCAAACGGCCGACGGGCCGGTGGTCTCAGGGCAGCCGGGCGTCAGGCGATCAGCGCGGCGGCGGCAACCTGCAAGTCCTTCACCAGGCCGTTGAACGCCACCTCTTGGTCGTCCGCTCGCAGCACCGCGGATGGGTGAAGCGTCGCCATCGCGAAGGCGCCCGAACGCTCACCGTCGTCAGTCTC
>DATAUK010000057.1:0-66073 GCA_036268295.1 Mycobacteriales bacterium
TACGCCGACGCGAAGCGGAAGGCAGCCGAGCTCTGGTCCGATGACGGGATCGCCTTCACCGATGCCAAGACGGCGGTCGTGCTGAGCATCCTGGAGGCAGCCGAAACCTGGGCAGCGGCTGGCGCAGGCTGAGCGTCATGACGCCCTCGTCCCTAGGATCGCGTCGTGGCGTCCGAGGAAGTGTTTCGCGCGTCGGCCAGCGAGCGGCTGGCGTTCGCCGACCTGCTTGCCGGCTTGAGCCCGGAGCAGCTGGCCGCGCCGAGTCTGTGCGGCCGATGGGACGTCGCGACCGTGGGCGCGCACCTCGGGTCGGCGATCACGACCCGGATCTCGGTCTTCGCCGTCACGCTGATCCGCCACCGTGGCGACTTCGACCGGGCCAACGACGCGACCGCGCGCAAGGCGGCGAAACGCGGCACCGCCGCGACCATCGAGACGATCCGGAGCAACGCCGACAGCCGCTTCACACCGCCGGGGACCGGACCACGCGCGCCGCTCACCGACGTACTCGTCCACACCGGCGACGTCGCGCGGCCGTTGGGGCTGCCGCACGCCGCGCCCGACGATCACGTCCGGATCGCGCTGGAGTTCCTCGACCGGCCGCGCACGATCGGCTTCGTCAAGCCCGGCAGCCTGGACGGGCTTCGCTTCGTCGCCGACGATCTCGGCGCCGAGACCGGCGAAGCCGGCGGCGAGGAGCTGCATGGCCGAGGCATCGACCTCATGATGGCGATCTGCGGACGCAGCCACGCACTCGATGACCTACGAGGCCCCGGAGTCGCGCTGTTGCGTTCCCGGCTCGTCAGAGTTTGAACGGGTCGTGCTGCGGCGGGTCTTCGAGCTCGGCGCGGGCGCAGTTCTCGAGGGTCAGCCCGGCGTAGCCGAGCGCCTCGTTGCACAGCGAGTCGACGGTCCAGCCCAACGTCGCGCCATGCTCGGTGACGGTGACGCGGTAGACCGTGATCTCGTAGCGAGTCGGGGCGCCGTACGCCGCCCCGATGGTTCCCACCAGCTTGGACGTCCCGGCCATGCCGCCGATGCCGTCCCAGGACTTGTCGTAGCGCTGCCATAGCCCGGGATTGACGTTCCAGACCCCGCCGGAGCCGACGTCAAGCGCGCTAAGCGCGGTCACGACCTGCCGCCCCTCAGCCTCGCGGAGCACCGCGGCCGGCCGGATGACGCGAACCTGATCTGGCACGCCCGACCCTCCTGTTTTGCGGCCCCCGTGAGCCGTCGAAGGCTAATTCTTGCAGTACGCCGCGGCCGCCAAACCGCCGATCACGCGCAAGTCAACCGTTTCCTCGTGAAAATACGTTGATTCGTGCATGATCGCGGGGAGCCGTTTCGACGTGAGGACCCAGATGAAGATCAACGTTGACACCGACAAGTGCACCGGGCACGGCGTTTGCGAGTCGATCGCGCCCGACGTGTTCGAGGTCGGTGACGACGGCATCGTCCACCTGCTGAGCACCGAGCTGACCGAGGCGATGCGACCGACGTTGGAGTCGGCCGTCGCCGAATGCCCCACTCAGGCGCTGAGCCTCGAAGGCTGAACCCGTGAGCGCCCCCCAGCCGCACCTCGTCGTCGTCGGAGCCTCGCTCGCCGGGCTTCGCGCCGTCGAGGCCGCCCGGCGGGCCGGGTTCGACGGGACGATCACCCTGGTCGGCGCCGAGGAGCACCTGCCCTATGACCGACCGCCGCTGTCGAAGGACTTCCTGACCGCGGTCGAGACGCCGGCCGCGCCGACGCTGCGCGACGAGGCGACGCTGCGGGACGAGCTCGGCGTCTCGCTCCGGCTCGGCACCCCGGCGACCGCACTCGACACCGACGAGCGCACGGTCTGGCTCGGCCACGATCCGCTCCGCTACACCGCGCTGGTCATCGCGACCGGCGCGACACCTCGCACTATGCCCGGCGCGGCAAAGCTGACCGGCGTCCACACGCTGCGCCGGCTCGATGATGCCCGCCAGATCCGCGCCGCGCTTGACACCGGAGCGCGAACTGTGGTGGTCGGCGCCGGCTTCATCGGTTCGGAGGTCGCGTCTTCGGCTCGCCAGCGCGGGTCGGCGGTGACCGTCGTCGAGGCGATGCCGACACCATTGGCCCGGCCGGTCGGTGAGGAGATGGGCATCGTGCTCGCGAACATGCACGAACGCCACGGCACCACGCTTCGCTGCGGCGTCGGCGTCGAGTCGCTGGAGGGCACCGACCGAGTCGAGGCGGTCCGGCTCGCCGATGGCACCCGGATCGAGGCCGACCTGGTCGTGGTCGGCATCGGGGTTGCCCCGACGATCGAGTGGCTCGCCGACTCCGGCCTCGAGCTCGGCAACGGCATCGAGTGCGACAAGACGCTGCAGACCAGCGCGCCAGGCGTGTACGCCGCGGGCGATCTGGCCAGCTGGCCCAACCCGCTGTTCGACACCCGGATGCGCCTCGAGCACTGGACGATCGCCGCCGAACAGGGCGGCGTCGCGGCCCGGCACGCCATCGATCCGGCCAACGCCACCGGGTACGCCACGGTTCCTTACTTCTGGTCGGACTGGTACGGCCGGCGGATCCAGTTCGTCGGCGTCGCCGCCGGCACCGACGAGGTGCGGGTGGTGTCGGGTGACATCGACAGCGGCTCGTTCCTCGCGCTATACCGCCACGGCGATCGACTGATCGGCGCGCTCGGTCTCGAGCAGCGGTCGCAGATCATGAAGTACCGCCTGATGATCGCCAGAGGTGGCAGCTGGTCCGAAGCGCTGGAGTTCGCCGCGGCCCGGAATGCGGCTAGCGCGTGACGACCTGGTTGCGGCCGGCGGACTTCGCTGCATATAACGCCTGATCGGCGCGCTGCACGGTGCCGGTCTGGTCCTCACCCGGCCGATGCGCCGTCAGTCCGATCGACACCGTCTGACCCGAGGGCACCTGCGCGCCTAGCCGCGCCAGGATGCCCTGCGCGGTGCTCAGGTCGGTATCGGGCAGGATCACCCCGAACTCCTCGCCGCCGAGCCGAGCGATCAGGTCAGTCGCGCGCAACGTGCTCGACCAGGCCTGCGAGGTCTCGCGCAGCAACTCGTCGCCCGCCAGGTGACCGAAGCTGTCGTTGTAATCCTTGAACAGGTCGAGATCGAGCATCGCGATCGCGAGCGGGCACTGCCGTCGCTTCGCCCGCTCGCACTCCAGCGAGAGCCGCTCGTCCCAGACCCGGCGGTTGCCCAGCCCGGTCAGCGGGTCGCTTCGCGCCTGGTCGGCGAGGTGCAGCCGCAGGTTCTCGCGGCTGATCGCGACCCCGGCCTCTGCGGCCAGCAGCCGAAGTAGGCCGAGCCGGTCGGCGTTGGCGGCGGTCAGCGGCTCGCGCATCATCACCGTCACGACACCGGCCGGGCCGTGCGCGGTTTCCAGCGGGATGAGCACGGCCGATCTCGTGTCGTCGACGTTCGCCTCGTGCATCCGCTCCAAGATGCCGCCCGCGACCCGCGGGCTCGTGGTCCAGTCGTTGACGAAGTGCGACCGGCCGGAAAGGTACGTCGATCCGGCGACCGAGGACTCATCGGCGGCCACCCTCAGCTCCCCGAGTGCGCAGCCGATGCTGTGGGAGAGGATCAGGCCGCCCTCGCCGTCGGGGAGCATGAGGTAGACGTGCGGCGCGCCCATGACGGTGGCGATCGACTCGACCAGGCACTGCCCGGGATGGTCGGCGAGCAACACGTCTCGGCTGGCCGAGGCGGTCAGCTCCATCAGCCTGAACCGCTCTGCCGCCGCGGCGGCCATCTCCGACTGGGCGATCTTGATGGTCGCGAGCCGCAACAGTGGGTCAACCAGCTCGACGTCGGCGTCGGACAAGCCATTCGGCTCGGCCGCCGCGAGCAGGACGAACGCCAGAGTGTGGTCGGCGCTGCGGATCGGCATGATTGCAAGCGAGCGGACGCCGTCCCGGTCGCACGCATCGCGGTCGACCCGGGTGTCCGAGTGGGTGTCGCTGCAAACCTGCGCCTTCGCCGTCGCGATCACCAGGCCGGCGAGTGAGCCCTCGCGGGTGTTGCGGTTGCCACTGGTGCCGGCGAGCAGGCCGGTGCTGGCGATGAAGACGAACTCGGCCCCGTCGACCACTGCGACCGCGGCGCCGCCCGCGTTGGCGACCGAGCACATCAGTTCGGTCAGCAGCGGCGCGATCGTGGGCAGGCCGTCGTCGACGGCGCTCAGCTCGACCAACGCCTCGATCAGCCGAGACCGCGGATCAGCGACCGGAGCCAGCAGCGCTTCGGCGGTGTCGGTGACCAGTCCTTCCGGCCATCCCATATGCCCTACTTCGGCGTTTTCGCGAAACCGCTGTACTCCGGCGGGTCACCCGATCGGCTGAATTTCGGCTATCTCCCGGGTGCTGCACCCAAGTGGCGCAGCAGGAACTCGACCTGAAGGAGCAGCAGGTTCTCGGCGACCGCCTCCTGGGGCGTCATATGGGTGACGCCGGTCAGCGGCAGGACCGAGTGTGGCCGCCCCGACTCGGTCAGCCGCTGCGAGAAGCGCAGCGTGTGCGCCGAGACCACGTTGTCGTCGGCGAGGCCGTGGATCACCAGCAACGGCCGGTCGAGCGACCGCGCGTCGTCGAGCAGCGAGTTGACCCGGTAGGCGTCGGGATTGTCCTGCGGCGTGCCCAGAAAGCGCTCGGTGTAGTAGGTGTCGTACAACGCCCACTCGATCACCGGCGCACCCGCGATCGCCACCGAGAAGACATCTGGACGCCGCAGCACCGCCAGCGCCGCCAGCCAGCCACCGAAGGACCAGCCGCGGATCCCGACTCGGCTCAGGTCGAGGTCCGGCTCGCGCTCAGCCGCAGCGTGCAGCGCCTCGACCTGGTCGTCGAGGATCGGGCCGGCGAAGTCGTGGTATATCTCGCGTTCCCATGCCGGGCTGCGGCCCGGTGCTCCCCGGTTGTCCGCGACCAGCACCGCGAACCCCTGATCAGCCAGCCACTGCGGCTCAAGCCAGGCTGCCCGCGCCGACAGCACCCGCTGCGCGCCGGGGCCGCCGTAGGGATCGAGCAGCACCGGCAATGGTGTCCCGCGCTGGTGATCGCGCGGCAGCACGAGACCGGCGGACAATCCGCGCGAGCCGAGGCTGAGCATCCGGACCGTAGGGACCAAGTCCGGCTTGACCGCGTGCGACGTCAACACCTGCGACGCCCCGCCGCTGTGGATCACAGTTTCGGTGCCGGTCGTGTCCAAGGTTGCCGAACTGATGACTGTGGTCGGGCCATCGGCGACGGCGCGATGCACGCCGGGAGTCGGTGTGAGGCTCTCGATTCCGCTGGCGCTCCAGCGACGCACCGCGATCTGCGACGGGTCACCGTCGGAGGACGTGAAGACGATCCCGTCCGCAGCGCTTCCGGCGACCGACCGGACGTACATCTCGACCGGCGTCACCGCCTCGTCGCCGACGAACAGCCGCCGGCCGCCGTCGGCGGTCGCAACCCGCACCACCTGCTCGCCGAACCAGAACGGCACCCCGTCGATCAGGTCGACCCAGGCATCGTCGGTGTCGCAGTGAAGCTCGGCTGTCGCTCCGGTCGCCACGTTGACACTGAGTACGGCGGCCTCCTGCTGGTCGCCGCTGACGACCTCGAGCAATGGCGAGCCGGCTGCCGACCAGAACACCCGGCCGAGGTAGGGAAATCGGTCGTGGTCCCACTCGACCTCTCGCCGCGTACCGTCGAGCGAGATGACCCACAGCGTCACCTCGGCGTCCGGCGTCCCGGCGGCCGGGTAGCGCACCGGGTTCGGCTCCCGCTCCGGGTGCGCCGGGTCGGCGATCCACCACTGGTTGACGGCCGCTTCGTCGACCCGCGCCGCGAGCAGCGAACCACCGTCGGGCGCCCACCAGAAGCCGCGGTAGCGGTTCATCTCCTCGGCGGCGACGAACTCGGCGCGGCCCCAGCTCACCGTCGCCGACGAGTCGGTTGCCAGCACCCGGTCGTCGCCGGCCTCGACGGACACCACGCGCAGATCGCCGCCATCGACATAGGCCACGTAACGGCCGGTCGGATCCGGCCTGGGGTCGAAGCACGACTGCGCGTCGCCGAGCGTCTGCAGCTCGCCGGAGTCGACCTCGACCACGTGAAGCCGGCCGCCCAGCGCGAATGCCGCGATCCGGCCGGCGCTGTCGGCGGCGTACGACACCACGCCGGAGGCACCCTCCCGGACCCGTTCGCGACGCATCCGCTCCGCGGCCGGCAGGTTGTCGTCGGCGGCCGGGTCGACCACGGCGCGCTCGACGCCGTCCGCAAGATCGAGCACCCATAGCCCGGTCCGGGCGTCATCGCCGGCGGCCGATCTGAGGAACAGGAGCCGCTGTCCGCCGGCGCAGATCGAGAAGGTTCGTGGCTCGCCGAGGGTGAAGCGCTGGGTCCGGGCCCGCAGCCGCGGGAACGACTCGCTGGATGTGGTCACAGCGGTCCACCCTAGAGGGCTCGAATCGGTGTCGGCGGGCGCGGATGGGGAAGGAGTGATAGGGCCCGCCATCCGGGTTGAACCCGACCGTCAGGGGGCTGAGACTGTGCCAGGGCTACGCCGACCCACTCCGGATCGGGGGCTGCGTGAGCTCACTCGACGGCTAGCCGAGGAGTACGACCAGATCCCGCTGCCGGAGATCTCGCGGATCGTGCAGGAGGCCGTCACTGCCGCGACCGGACCTGGCCACAGCTGGGGCGGCACCCGCGAAGGCATCCCGACCTTCATCGAGGTCGTGGAGTTCATCGCCCGCGAGGACCTCGAGCTGATCAGCGGCGCTGCCGGGGAGAGTCAAAGTCAAAGGCGGCTTTCACCGCAGCCGCGAAGCTCAGGCTCGGCCTAGCCGACTCAGCACATCGGGCAGCACGCCGATGTGGACGACATCCACCCGCTGCGTCGCCCGGGTGAGAGCGACGTAGAGTTCGCGCAGACCGCGCTGTCCTGCGTTGAGCCATTCCGCGGGCTCGGCGAGCACGACGGCGTCGAACTCCAGGCCCTTCGCTTCAGTCACTGTCAGCACCGCGATCGCGGCATCGAGGCCGGCGGCACCGGTCGCGACCTCGCGACCGAAGGCTGCCCGCACCGCTGCCACCACCGCCTCGTAGTGCGCGGTCGGCACGATGACCGCCAGCTTCCCGTCGCCGGTCACCTCTCGCGCCTCGCCGACCACCGTTGCGACGTAGTCGGCCAGCGCGACGCCGGTCGGCACCTGATGGGCAACCGGCGGGTATCCCGCGTCGCGGACCGACGACGGCGACTCGGCGCCGGGATCGACAGCGGCAAGCACATCGGCCGCCACCTCCATCACCTCTCGCGGCGTCCGGTAGTTGACGGTGAGCTCGGCGACCTGCCAGCGGTCGGCCGCCACCGGCTGCAGCGCAACGTCCCAGGTACGCACGCCCCACGGTGCCGAGGTCTGCGCGACGTCACCGACGACAGTCATCGACCGCAGCGGGCAGCGTCGCGCCAGCATCCGCCAGGCCATCGCAGAGAGCTCCTGCGCCTCGTCGACGATGATGTGGCCGTACTCCCAGTCGGGGTCGCTCGCGGCCCGCTCGGCGACGACCCGGCTGCCGGCACCGGAGAACCGTTCGGCGAGCGCCGCGGCGTCGACCTGGCCGCGCAGCCCGCTCGACGCGACGACTTGCTGGGCGTACTCCCGGTCGGCCCGCAGCTGGCGGCGCTCGGCGGCCGCCCGGAGCACCTCTTCCGGGTCGCCGAGCAGCGCCCAGGCCTCATCGAGCAGCGGCAGGTCCGACGACGTCCACGGCGCGTCCGGCTCGCGGGCCAACACCGCTCGCTCAGCGGCAGTCAGCACGTCGCGCCCGACGCGCTCAAGTCCAGCCGGAGTCAGCAGGTCGGCGATCAGATCCGCCGGGGACAGCCGCGGCCAGCAGGCATCTACCACTTCGCGGAAGTCCTCGGAGGCCATGATGGTCCGGACCACCCAGCGCTCTCGCGACAGCTCGGCGTCGACCTCGGCCAGCCGACCGATCACGAACCGCAGCAGCTGCTTGGCGAAGGCGTAGCGGGCGCGGTTGTGACGCCGGCGCGAGCTGCGGGCGCGCGACCTGGCCGTCGCGACGTCGTTCGGCGTCAAGACCAGCTCGTAGTCCTCGAAGCCGATGACCACCGCGTCGTCCGGCACCCGCTGCCGTGCGGCGACCGCCGCCGCCACCAGGTCGGCCATTCGCAACTCGGCCTTCAGGATCGCGGCCGCGGTCGACTCCTCGGCGCTCGGCTCGACGCCGGGGACCAGGCCCTCGAGTGTCGAGAGCAGCACGCCGGTCTCGCCGAGCGAGGGCAGCACCTGCTCGATGTAGCGGACGAACGCCGGTCCCGGCCCGACCACGAGCACACCGGAGCGCGCCAGCCGCTCACGATGGCTGTAGAGCAGGTACGCCGCGCGATGCAGCGCGACCGCGGTCTTGCCGGTGCCCGGACCGCCCTGCACGACGAGCACTCCACTCGGGCCGGCGCGAATGACGCGGTCCTGCTCGGCCTGGATCGTCGCCACGATGTCGCGCATCCGGCCGGTTCGCGACTCGTTGAGCGCGGCCAGCAGTGCTCCGCCGCCGCCCAGGGTCTCCCGGTCGGCGTCGGTGAGGCCGTCGACGTCGAAGACGTCGTCCTCGACATCGAGCACCGCCCGGCCCTTGGTGCGAAGGTGGCGGCGGCGGATCACGCCGTACGGTTCGGCCGGAGTGGCGCGGTAGAACGGCTCGGCAGCTGGTGCCCGCCAGTCGACGAGCAGGGTGTCGTGGCGCTCGTCGGTCAGCCCGATCCGGCCGACGTGCAGCCGCTCGCCATCAGCGAGGTCAAGCCGGCCGAAGCACAACCCCGGCTCGACCGCCTCGAGCTGGGCGAGCCGGTCTTCATACATCGCGGCGAACGCGTCCCGCTCGCTGCGCGCCTGCGGGGTGCCAGAGGCGCCACGCCGGCGAACCTCGGTCAGCCGATCTCTGGCCTGGTCGCGCAGTTCGTCGAGCCGGTCATAGAGCAGGCTGACGAGCTCCTGCTCGCGCGCCACCTCAGTGCTCCGGGACATCGATCCAGTCTGCCCGACTCGAGCAATACTCGGAGTTTGCACGAGACTGACCTTGACCCGGCGGGTGCGCCGGCGCGCCAAGCTCGGCACTCACCGTGCCGCACCCCCGACCAATTACTACAGACTCCCGGTCAACCTGAAGGCCCGTTGCCGGTCAACCGCGTTGTCCGGTGAATCCAGCGCCCCGTCGACGCAGCGGAATTACCTCAGGTGTAATGCCCGTTACCAGTGGGTAATATGCTCGTTGTTACCGGTGGGTAGCCGACCTGGCACCCAACCAGCAGGAGTTACGGGAGCGGGACATGGGTCACTACAAGTCGAACCTGCGGGACCTCCAGTTCAACCTGTTCGAGGTCTTCGATCGTGGCTCGATCCTCGGTCGGGGTGCCTTCGCCGACGTCGACACCGACACCGTGCACAGCCTGCTCGACGAGATGCGCAAGCTCTCCGAAGGCCCGCTCGCCGAGTCCTTCGCTGACGCCGACCGCCACCCGCCGGTCTTCGACCCACAGACGCATTCGGTGACGCTGCCCGAGTCGTTCAAGAAGTCCTACCAGGCCTATGCCGAGGCTGGCTGGGACAAGCTCGGTCTCACCGCCGATCTCGGTGGGCCGGGACTGCCGCCTTCGGTCATCTGGGCGATCAATGAGATGGTGCTCGGCGCCAACCCCGCAGTCCACATGTACGCCGCCGGCCCCGCCTTCGCCGGGATCATGCACCGGCTCGGCAACGCCGACCAGAAGCGGCTCGCCGAGCTCGCGGTCGAACGCGGGTGGGGGGCCACGATGGTCCTCACCGAGCCCGATGCCGGCTCCGACGTCGGCGCCGGGCGGTCCAAGGCCACCGAGCAGCCCGATGGCTCGTGGCACCTCGAAGGCGTGAAGCGCTTCATCACCAGCGGCGACTGGGACATCCCGGAGAACATCGTCCACCTCGTGCTCGCCCGCCCGGCCGGTGCCGGCGCAGGCACCAAGGGCCTGTCGCTGTTCGTGGTCCCGAAGTTCCACGTCGACCTCGCGACCGGCGAGCTCGGCGAGCGCAACGGCGTCTTCGTCACCAACGTCGAGAAGAAGATGGGCCTGAAGGTCTCGAGCACCTGCGAGCTGACCTTCGGCGAGACCGACGTACCTGCCGTCGGCTGGCTGGTCGGCGATGTCCACGAGGGCATCGCGCAGATGTTCGAGGTCATCGAGATGGCCCGGATGATGGTCGGCACCAAGGCGATCGCCACCCTGTCGACCGGTTACCTCAACGCGCTGGAGTACGCCAAGACCCGGGTCCAGGGTTCGGACATGACACAGATGCTCGACAAAGCCGCGCCTCGAGTAACGATCACCCACCACCCCGACGTACGCCGATCGCTGATGCTCCAGAAGTCCTATGCCGAAGGCATGCGAGCCCTCGTGCTCTACACCGCGACCCTGCAGGACACCGTGATGGACGCGGCGTTCCGCGGCAAACCGGACGAGGCCGCGGTTCGCCTCAACGACCTGCTGCTGCCGATCGTGAAGGGCTTCGGGTCGGAGAAGTCCTACGAGCTGCTCGGCTCGCAGTCGCTGCAGACCTTCGGCGGCTCGGGGTTCCTTCAGGACTACCCGATCGAGCAGTACATCCGCGACTCGAAGATCGACACCCTCTACGAGGGCACGACCGCGATCCAGGGCATGGACCTGTTCTTCCGCAAGATCGTGCGCGACCAGGGCGCGGCGCTGACCTCGCTAGTCAGCCAGATCCAGGAGTTCACCGACTCGGAGGCCGGCAACGGCCAGCTGAAGAACGAGCGGGCGCTGTTGGCCACCGGCCTCGCCGATGTTCAGGCCATGGTCTCCGCGATGGTTGCCGACCTGACCAGCGCCACCGAGGACATGAACAACCTCTACAAGGTCGGACTGAACACCTCGCGGCTGCTGCTCTGCCTCGGCGACGTGGTGGTCGGCTGGCTGCTCCTGCGCCAGGCCGAGGTCGCGCTCAACGCGCTGACCGCGGGGCCTGGTTCGGACCGCGACAAGGACTTCTACGAGGGCAAGGTCGTCGCGGCGAAGTTCTTCGCTCAGACCCGGCTGCCGCTGCTCGCGGCCGAGCGGGTCACCGTCGAGGGCACCAACCTCGAGATCATGGAACTCCCCGAGTCCGCGTTCTAGCCGTCAGGGTTGTGAACCGCCACTGACCGCCGCGGTTAGCCGCGATTCACAACCGTCGCGTCAGCTCGGTGACGACGTCGAGTTCAGCCACCGCTGCACAAACGGCCGCAGGTTCTCACCGGTCACCCGGTCGAGGTAGTTGATCCAGGCACGGCGATCGCCGTTGCCGAACCGATGCCGTCGCGGCCAGTCGCGCAACACCTTCGCGAACAGCATCGTCCCGAGCATCGAGTGCAGCCGGTCGAGCATCCGGGCACCGCAGTAGTAGACGTCGAGCTCGGCGAAGTTCCGCCGGTCGTAGTCGCCGGGCGGACCGTACTTGCTCCTGAGGTACTGATCGTCGTCGCTCATCTGGCGCCGCCATTGCCTCATCGAGCCGAGCCCGTGATCAGCCTCCCAGCGCATCTGGAGATACGTCGCGAAGCTCTCGTTGAGCCACAGGTCCTTCCAGTTGTTCGGCGTGACCTCATCGCCGTACCACTGATGGGAGTACTCGTGCAGCAGGTCGACAACGCCGCCGCGATGCCGCTCGCGCAGGACGGCGGGGCCGATCGTGATCATCGTCTGGGTTTCCTCGGCCGAGTTCGTCGGCACGACGACCGCTCCGATTCGCTTAAACGGGAACCGGCCGAGGTGAGCCTCCAGCCAGCCGATCATGGCTGGGGTACGCCGCAGATCGGGTAGCACGTCGCGGTCGGCGTCGCGCACCCAGTAGACGATCGGCAGGCCGTGCGGGCCGGCGTCGCGATAACGGTGGTACGGCCCGATCGCGACCGCCACCAGGTAGCTCGCGGTCGGCGAGGCGAGCCGCCAGTGCATGGTGCGCCGCCCACCGGCGACGGTGCTGCTGACCAGCCGGCCGTTACTGATCGCGCGCCACGCCGCCTTGGTGTGCCAGCTGATGTCGTAGAACGCCTTGTCCGACGGCTGGTCGTTGACCGGAAACCAGGTGAACGCACCGTAGGGCTCTTGCATCGACCAAGCCTGCCCGGTCGGCTGGACCGTCCAGCCCAGGTCCGGGATGTCCCTGCGGGTGGTCGGCGCCGTGACCGGCTTGGGCTTGCCGTGGTAGGTGATCGTGAGGGTGTGCCGGCTGTCGGCGGCCAAGTGACCGGTTTCGATGGCGAGTTTGTGCCCGGAGTGCGTCGTGTGACGGGCGACGCCGTCGAGACGGACCGAGGTCGCGTCCAGCGGAGCAGCGAAATCGAGAACGACCGCGGACTCCAGGTGGGTCGCCCGGAAGCGGATCGTCGCGGTCCCGCGAAGCCGTCGGGTGTCGCCGTTCCACGACAGGTTCAGCCCGTAGTGCAGCACGTCGACGCCGGTTGTGCCCTCGGCCGGGTAATACGGGTCGACTCGAGGGTGAGAGGTCCCGGCGGTGTACGACGGCCCGACGGCTGCCAGCGCCTGGCCACCACCGGCGGCCAGAACTCCTACGAGCGCAACCGAAGCGAGGGTGCCGCCCCTCAAGCCCAGCTCACGAGCTGCCACGGATCGGCAAGCATGCCGGCGAGATCGGCGAGGAACTCGCTGCCCAGCTGACCGTCGACGATCCGGTGGTCGAAGGACAGCGCGAGCTGGGTGACCTTGCGGATCGCGATCGCACCCTCATACACCCACGGCGTGTCGCGCACCGCGCCGAAGCACAGGATCGCAGTCTCGCCCGGGTTGAGGATCGGCGTGCCGGTGTCGACCCCGAACACACCGACGTTGGTGATGGTGATCGTGCCCTGTGCCATGTCCGCCGGCGTCGTCCGCCCGTCGCGCGCCACGCCCACCAATGCCTCGAGCGCCCGCGCCAGGTCCGGCAACGAGAGCCTGGCGGCGTCCTTGATGTTCGGGACGATCAGGCCACGCGGCGTCGCCGCCGCGATGCCGAGGTTGATGTAGTCCTTGACGACGATCTCCTGCGCGTCCTCGTCCCACGACGAGTTGACCATCGGGTGACGACCTACCGCGAGGATCAGGGCGCGGGCGACGAGCAGCAGCGGCGAGACCTTCACGCCGTCGAAGTCTGGATGGCCGCGAAGCCGCCCGGCCAGCTCCATCATCGGCGTCACGTCGACGGTCACGAACTCGGTCACGTGCGGCGCGGTGAACGCGCTGGCGGTCATCGCCGCCGCGGTCATCTTGCGGACCCCCTTGATCGCGATCCGCTGCTCCCGGGTGACCGGGTCGTACTCCGGTGCCGGCGGCGCGACCCGCAACGCGCGCGCGCCACCGTCGGCCGGCGCGGCCGCGGCTGCCTGCACGTCTTCGCGGGTCACCGTGCCGTCCGGGCCACTGCCACCGATCACCGTCAGGTCGACCCCGAGGTCGCGGGCCAGCTTGCGGACCGGCGGCTTGGCGAGCACGTGTACCTCGCCGACCAGCTGCGCCGCGCGGGCACCGACCGCCGCCGCCGAGACCCGGGCCGGCTGCGGCCGAGCCGACTGACCGACCAGCGGCGACTCCGGCGCCACCGCTGCCGTCCTCGGCCGCCTGGTGAGCTTCGAGGCTTTCGGGCCGCTTCCGACCAGGACCGCGATCTTCTCCTCGGTCGCGGCCTTGGGTGCCGGCCCGCCGACGAGCCCGGGCTCGGCCGGCACCAGGTCACCGCCCTGGATCGACGGCTCGTCGGCGTCGTCTTCCACCGCCGGATCAGTCTTCGCAGCGCCAGCGTCGGCTGCCCCTTCCGGGTCGATATCGTAGGTGATGATCGGCGAGCCGACGTCAACGGTTTCGCCGGCGGCGAAGTGAAGCTTCGACACCACCCCGGCGTACGGCGAAGGGATCTCCACCGCCGCCTTGGCGGTCTCCACCTCGACGATCGGCTGGTTCAGCGTGACGACGTCACCGGCCGCGACCAACCAGTTGAGGATCTCGCCCTCGGTCAGCCCCTCGCCGAGATCGGGGAGCGCGAAGTCTTTGAAGGTCGGCATCGATCTCCTCAGAAGTCCAGTGAGCGGTCGACGGCGTCGAGGATCCGGTCGAGGTCGGGAAGGTAGTCCTCTTCGATCCGCGAGGTCGGGTACGGCGTGGAGAACCCGCCGACCCGTAGCACCGGAGCCTCGAGCGAGTAGAAGCACTTCTCCGCGATCCGAGCCGCGATCTCGCCGGCGAGCGAGGCGAAAACCGGCGCCTCGGCAACCACGATCGCGTGACCGGTCTTGCGCACCGACGCGAACACGGTGTCCCAGTCGATCGGTGACAAGGCCCGCAGGTCGATGACCTCCAGGTCGTGGCCGTCGGACTCGGCCGCCGCCGCCGCCTCGAGGCAGGTCCGGACACTCGGGCCATAGGTCAGCAGCGTGGCGTCGTTGCCTTCCCGCGCGACCCGCGCCTGCCACAGCGGTGCGGGCGCGGCGTCGAGATCGACCTCGGCCTTGTCCCAATAGCGGCGCTTGGGCTCGAAGAACACCACCGGGTCGTCGCAGGCGATGGTTGCCCGGATCATCGAGTAGGCATCGGCCGGGTTGGAGCAGGTGACGACCTTCAGCCCGGGCGTGTGCGCGAAGTAGGTCTCCGGCGACTCGCTGTGATGCTCGACAGCGCCGATGCCGCCGCCGTACGGGATCCGGATCGTCATCGGGATCTTGACGTTGCCGGCCGAGCGATAGTGCATCCTCGCGACCTGGCTGACGATCTGGTCGAACGCTGGGAACACGAAGCCGTCGAACTGAATCTCGCACACCGGCCGGAAGCCACGGATCGAGAGCCCGACCGCGGTGCCGATGATGCCGGACTCAGCGAGCGGCGTGTCGATCACCCGGTCCTCACCGAAGTCCTTCTGCAGCCCGTCGGTGACCCGGAAGACGCCGCCGAGGCGGCCGACGTCCTCGCCCATGATCAGCACCTTCGGGTCGGCGTCCATCGCCTTGCGCAGGCCCTCGTTGATCGCCTTGCCCATTGTCAGAGTGGTCATGCGTGACTCGCCTCCGCGAAAGACGCGAGGTACGTCGAGAGCTGCTCGCGTTCCTCGTCCAACAGTGACGATCCCTCGGCGTACACGTGGTCGAACAACGTGACCGGATCCGGGTCAGCGAGCGCGAGGCAACCGGCGCGCAGGTGCGCGGCGAGCTCGGCGGCGTCGGCGTCGACGCTGTCGAAGAACGCGGCGTCGGCCGCGCCGCCACGGGACAGGTATGCCTTCACCCGCTCGATCGGGTCCTTGAGCTTCCAGGTCTCGAGCTCGGCCGCGAGCCGGTAGCGGGTCGGGTCGTCGGAGGTGGTGTGCGCACCCATCCGGTAGGTGTAGGCCTCGACCAGGGTCGGCCCGCTGCCCTCGCGGGCCCGGGCAAGCGCGGCGCGGGTCACCGCCAGCACGGCGAGAACGTCGTTGCCGTCGACCCGGACACCGGGGAAGCCGAAGCCGCGCGCCCGCTGGTAGAGCGGGATCCGGGTCTGGCGCTCGAGCGGCTCGGAGATCGCCCACTGGTTGTTCTGGCAGAAGAACACCACCGGCGCGTTGAACACGCTCGCCCAGACGAACGCCTCGTTGACGTCACCTTGACTCGAGGCACCGTCGCCGAAGAACGCCATCGCCGCGCCTTCGCCGCCGTCGCGCTGCATTCCCATCGCATAGCCGGTCGCGTGCAGAGTCTGCGAGCCGATCACGATCGTGTAGAGCGCGAAGCCGTGCTCCTGCGGATCCCAGCCGCCCTGGCTGGTGCCGCGGAAGAGCCCGAGCAGCGTGACCGGGTCGACGCCCTTACAGAACGCCACCCCGTGCTCGCGGTAGGTCGGGAAGGCGAAGTCGCGGTCGGTGAGTGAGCGGCCCGCGCCGACCTGCGCTGCCTCCTGGCCGAGCAGATTGGCCCATAGGCCCAGCTCACCCTGGCGCTGCAGCGCGGTCGCCTCGCTGTCGATCCGGCGTACCAGCACGAGGTCGCGATACAGGTCGCGGATCTCGGCGTCGCTGATCTCGAGCGGATAGTCGGGGTGGCGGAGGCGCTCACCCTCCGGCGTCAGCAGCTGAACGAACTCGGGGCCCTCCGAGGGCTGCACCGGCGGCAACAACGCGGCGACCTCGGCCGGGTCGATTGGTTCGGAACGCGCATTCGACGCCATTCATCACTCCTCGTCGTCTCACCACTACAGCTGGGATCGCCAGCGGCAGCAGCTATGACCTCGACCGCGCTGGGTGGGCGCAATCGCTCCTGCTGGCGTCCCGCGACGCCACCCCATCGTTGCAGACCCGGCCGCCGCCCGCCATTTCGTCCCAGCCGCGGGTAGGACGAACCGGTCATCCTTCGGTCAAGCAGACCCATCAGCGGACGCCGAGGATTACGCTTCGGCCTGTGGACGCCTGGTTGGTCTGGCTGATCATCGCGGTGGTCCTCGCCATCGCCGAGGTGCTGACCCTCACCCTCGTCCTCGGCATGATCGCCGGCGGCGCCGCTGCCGCCGGAATCATCGGTGCGCTCGGGGCACCGATCGTCGCGCAGGTCATCACGTTCGGGGTCGTCGACGCGTTGCTGCTCGGCCTGGTCCTGCCGGCTGCCCGCCGGCACCGGCACACCCCGGCCTCGATCCGCACCGGCACCGCCAAACTGATCGGCACCCGGGCGATGGCGCTGTCCGATATCAACACCGCGGACGGGGGCCGGGTGAGAATCGGCGGCGAGACCTGGTCCGCCAGACCGTACGACGAAGGCCTCCGCATCCCCGCGGGCGAGTGGGTCGACGTGCTCGCCATCGATGGTGTGACGGCCGTCGTCCATCCGACCACCGTGCCCGGCACGGGCATATGAGCCACGTTGCCCGGGACGGGCAGCAGACCACCACTGCCCGGGACGGCCAGCAGACCACCACTGCCCGGGACGGGCACCAGACCACCATTGCCCGGGACGGGCACACAACCTACGGAGTGCGCTCGTGAATGCAGCCCTGATCGTCGTCATCGTCGTCGTGGTTCTTGTACTCGTGATCGTGGTGCGGGCGGTGCGGATCGTGCCGCAGGCCCGGGCCGGGGTGATCGAGCGACTCGGCCGCTACCAGCGGACCTGCACGGCTGGACTCAACATCCTGACCCCGTTCATCGATCGGATGCGGCCGCTGATCGACCTGCGCGAGCAGGTGGTCAGCTTCCCGCCGCAGCCGGTCATCACCGAGGACAACCTGGTCGTCAACATCGACACCGTCATCTACTTCCAGGTGACCGAGCCGCGATCCGCGACGTATGAGATCGCGAACTACATCCAGGCGATCGAGCAGCTCACCGTGACGACGCTGCGAAACGTGGTCGGTGGCATGGACCTCGAGTCGGCGCTGACCAGCCGCGACACCATCAACAGCGGGCTGCGTGGCGTCCTCGACGAGGCGACCGGCAAGTGGGGGGTGCGGGTCAACCGGGTCGAGATCAAGGCGATCGACCCGCCGGCGAGCATCAAGGAGTCGATGGAACAGCAGATGCGTGCCGACCGGAACAAGCGCGCGGCGATCCTCACCGCCGAAGGGGTCAAGCAGTCGGCGATCCTCACCGCCGAGGGCGAGAAGCAGTCGGCGATCCTCACCGCACAGGGCGCGCGGGAGTCGGAGATTCTCCGGGCTGAGGGTCAGGCCAAGGCGATTGCGACGGTCTTCGCCGCGATCCACGACGGCAACCCTGATCCAGCTCTGCTGGCCTACCAGTACCTCGAGGCGCTGCCGAAGGTCGCGTCGTACGGCTCGACCGTCGTCGTCGTGCCGAGCGAGCTTACCGCCGCGATGCAGTCGATCTCGGAAGGCTTCCGGAAGCCGGCGAAGTAGCTTGCCCGGCGCTCCCCGGTAACGTCGGAGCCGTGAGCACGCAGCAGTCCCCGGCCGCTCAGTGGTCGGCCCGGTTGGGTCGGGTCGGGGTGTGGACCGGCCAGCTCGACTTCGCGCCGGCCGCCGAGGTCCGCGACGCGGCCCGCGAGGTCGAGGCTCTCGGCTACCGGGCGCTGTGGACCGGCGAGGCGGTCGGCCGGGAGGTCATGACCGCCGCCCAGCTCTTGCTCGCCGCGACCAACTCGCTCATCGTCGCGACCGGGATCGCGAACATCTGGGCCCGCGACGCAGCCGCGACCGCTGCCGCCCAGCTCGCACTCGGCGAGGCCTTCCCGGAGCGCTTCGTCCTCGGCATCGGCGCGTCTCACAAGTTGCTGATGGACGTGCGTGGCGGCGACTACAACAAGCCGCTGGCGTTCATGCACTCCTATCTCGACCGGATGGACGCGAGCGTCGACCTCTACCGCGCGGTCAAGCCGGAGACCACGCCACCACGCCTGCTCGCCGCACTCGGACCGAAGATGCTCGAGCTGGCCCGCGACCGCGCCGACGGCGCCCACACCTATTTCGTGTCGCCGGAACACACCGCCCGCGCGCGCGAGATCCTCGGCCCGGACCGGCTGTTGGTGCCCGAGCAGGTCTGCGTCCTCAGCGCCGATCCCTCGGTTGCGCGCGAGATCGCCAGACGCCACACCGCTTCCTATCTCCGGCTGCCGAACTACACCACCAACCTCGAGCGGCTCGGCTTCGGGGCGAGCGAGTTCGCCGACGGCGGCAACGATCGGCTGGTCGACGCAATCTGCGCCTGGGGCGAGCTCGACGCCGTCGTCGCCCGGGTACAGGCGCATCTCGACGCCGGAGCCGACCACGTCGCGGTGCAGGTCCTGATCGAGGACCGCACCGGACTGCCGCGACGCGAATGGGCGGAGCTGGCACCGGCGCTGCTGGCGCTGTGAGGATTCGCGACGGTGAGTGAGTTCGAAGCGGTGACCGCGGTACGCCGCCGGCCGGACAGCGAGATCTACGACGCAGATCTCCACCCGGGGTGGGCGATCGGCGGCAAGCCAAACGGCGGCTACCTGCTCGCGACGCTGGCCCGCGCCGGCTGCGACGTCGTCGGCACCGTCCACCCGCTTGCGGTCTCGGCCCACTACCTGCGGGCGCCGTCCGCCGGACCCGCCGAGGTCCACACCGAGGTGGTCCGCCTCGGGCGGCGGGTCTGCACCTCACGAGCCACGCTCTGGCAGGCCGGCAAACCGTGCATCGACGCGCTCATCACCAGCGGCGAGCTGCACGCCGACGAGGCCGTCTGGGACGCCGAGCCGGCACCGGCGATGCCTGCGCCGCAAGACTGCGTCGCGGCCGGCACCCCACGCTTCGACGTCGAGCTGTTCGGGCACGTCGAGCTACTGCTCGACCCGGTGACCGCACCGTTCCCAGAGCCATCCGGTGATCCCCGGATCAGGTTCTGGTTCCGGCTGCGCGACGGCAGCCCGCCCGACGTACTGTCCTTGCTGCTGGCACCCGACACCGGACCACCGACGGTGTTCAACCTCGGGGTCTTCGGCTGGTCACCGACCGTCGAGCTCACCGTCTTATTGCGCGGCTTGCCGGCGCCCGGCTGGCTGCTGTGCGAATCGCAGGCGCGGCTGCTCGCCGGCGGCTGGTTCGACGAACAGGCCTCGGTCTGGGACTCCACCGGCCGGCTCGTCGCGCAGGCCAGGCAGCTCGCGCTCGCGGCTGACTGATCCCCGGCCGATGCAACCCCGGCGCGGGCCAGCCCGTAAACAGACAAGTGCGGGGCAACCGGGAAGGCGCAGAGTGCCAGGCGACGTGAGAAGCGCGCGGGACGAGGAGTTCCGGGCGTATGTCCTGACCAGGCGCGGCGCGCTGATGCGGACCGCGACCTTCCTCGCGTCCGGTGACCGGTTCGCCGCCGAGGACCTGGTGCAGACCGCGCTGATGCGGTTGTACGTCGCGTGGCCGCGGGTCAACTCCGAGACCATCGACGCCTACGCGCGCAAGTCGCTGCTCAATGCACTCATCGATGACCGGCGTCGTGCCTTCACCCGCCACGAACGCGCCCACGCCGAGGTGCCCGAACGCGGCATCTCCGATGAGATATCGACCGATCCGGAGGCCGAGGTCTTCCAGGCGCTCGCCGCGCTGCCACCGCGGATGCGAGCCGCGGTCGTGCTTCGCCACCTCTGCGATCTCAGCGTCACCGAGACCGCCGACGCGCTGAACTGCAGCGAAGGCACCGTCAAGAGCCAGACGGCTCGCGCGCTGATCCAGCTTCGCGACGCGCTGACTCCCAATGTCCTGCATCCCTCCGGCCTGCCCACCGACGCCGAGGCGCCGGTTGATCGCCGTCACGCCGACGACATCCTCCGCACCGCCAACCAGCGAGGTTCCGCATGAGTGACATCACCGATCTGTTCCACCGCATCGCGCCGGTCGACGACGCCGGCCCGTCTCCGGACGTCGTCGAGGCCGACCTCGCCCGTGGCCGGCAGGCGCTGATCCGCGACCACCGCCGGCGGACGATCCGCCGCTCGATGGCAGCAACATCGACGATCGCCGCGGCCGCGGTGCTCGCCGTGATCATCGCCCAGGTCGGCGGCTCGACTCCCCGTCACGCGGCCGCGCTCAGCCAGCCGCCGACGGCCGTCAAGGCCCACCAGCAGACCAAGCAACACGTGGCCGCCACCCACGCCGCCATCAAGCCGATCAAGCTGGTGGCCTACACCGGCAAACAGCTGGCCGGCTTCACGGTCGAGAAGGTGCCGGCCGGCTGGGCGCTGTCGACGTCCACGCAATACGCGTTGCTGATCGACGCGAACGGTGACACCAACAACAACCCGGACGCCTTCGAGGGCAAGCTCGCCGTGCTCACCCAGTCGACCGACGTACACGGGCTCGGCAAGGGCGACCACGTCACGGTCAACGGCCAGCCCGGTGTCATCAGCGACCATGGCAAGTCAGGCCTGAGCCTGACCTACAACGACGCCGGCGGCTTCGGCGTCGTCATCCAGGCACCCGCCAGCCTGAACTGGACCGACCAGCAGCTCGCCGACTTCGCCGACGGCGTCCATGCGACCGGCAACGCGCTGCCCGGTCACGGCTGAGCTGCAGACGCAGTGCCTGACCCCGCGCATGGCACATGCGTGGGGTTAGGCGCGGCCCTCGTAGGTCGGGGGCGATGCGGCATTTCAGAACCGACCCAGCTGAGCCGTAGGGTCAACGGGTGGATGACCCAGCTTCGCCCGCGCCGCAGCGCATCGATCCGCTGATCAAGAAGATCGCGGATGACGCCGCCGGGTTCATGCCGGCCGACGAGGCCGAGGCGTTGTGGGATGCCGCCTGGGCGATGGCACCGCACGGGGTGGTCGCCGAGATCGGCACCTACTGCGGCAAGTCGGCGACCTGGCTCGGCGCCGCGGCGCAGGCTCGCGGCGGGCGGGTCGTCACGATCGACCACCATCGTGGCTCGGAGGAGAACCAAGCCGGCTGGCAGCACCACGACCCGACGCTGGTCGACCCCGAGATCGGCTTGATGGACACACTGCCGTCGTTCCGCAAGACGATGCACGCGGCCGGGCTCGAGGACGTCGTGACCGCGATCGTCGGGAGCAGTACGACGGTCGCGTCGATGTGGGGCACGCCGCTCGCGATGCTGTTCATCGACGGCGGCCACGCCGAGGAGCACGCCCAGAACGACTACACCGGATGGGCGAAGTTCATCGCAGCGCTCGGCGTACTCGCGATCCACGACGTCTTCCCGGATCCCGCCGACGGCGGGCAGGCGCCGTTCCATGTCTATCAACGCGCAGTGGACGACGGCTTCATCGAAGTCCGCAAGGTCGGGAGCCTGCGAATCCTGCGCCGCCCGCTGAGCGGGCTGCGTCTCGGCAACTAGCTCGCTTTCCATGCCCTCCTGTGCCGACCTTGCACGTGTCAACCGTTCTGGCGGCGAAAACGGTTGACTCGCGCATGATCGGCGAGGAGAACCGGACAACTCGCAGCGCAGGCTACCGACGCATCGCTGCGGTATCGCTTGAGGCGCAGCCGCATGCCGGCTCGCCGAGTCGCACCCCGACCGGGAGGTCGTCGGTGCCGAAGATGCCACTACCCGGCGTGGTCCGCGAGAGCACGTCGGCCGCAAGCACGACCGCCGCAGCGGTCCACGTTGAGTGCTCGGCCGGCCAGTTGACCTGATTGGCGAACTGCCAGCCGGTCCAGTAGGACCCGTCAGCGGTGCGCAGGTGCTGGATGTCGGCGTACAGCTCGAGGGCGCGGTCGGTCATCCCGGCGGCGTCCAGCGCGATAACCAGCTCGGCCGACTCCGCGCCGGTCACCCACGGCTCGTCCGCGACGCAGCGGATCCCAAGGCCGGGCACGACGAACTCCTCCCAGCGTCCCTCGAAGCGCGCGCGTGCCGCCGCGCCACGCACGACTCCGCCGAGGACCGGGTAGTACCAGTCCATCGAGAACCGGGCCTTGTCGAGGAACGCTTCGGGATGCTCGGCGATGACGTGGGCAAGCCGGCCGGTGGCGAGCTCCCATTCCGGCTGCGGGGCATCGAAGCGATCCGCGAGCGCCAGCCCGCATCGCAGCGCGTGGTAGGTCGAGGATGATCCGGTCAGCAACGCCTCGTCCCGCGCGGTGCCGTCGGCGCTGACCGACCAGGCGATCTCACCGCGATCGGTCGCAAAGCTGGTGACGAGATCAAGGGCTGCCCGCACCGTCGGCCACATCCGGGCGGCGAAACTCTCGTCGCCGGTCACCAACAGGTGATGCCAGACACCGACCGCGAGGTAGGCGCACTGGTTGGTCTCGAACGATGCATCGACGACGACGCCTTCGGTCACCTTCGATGGCCACGAGCCGTCGGGGCGTTGGGTCCGGCGCAGGAACTCATACGCCGCGTGAGCCTCGTCGCGGCGGCCGGCGACGCTGAGCGCCATCGCACATTCGATGTGGTCCCACGGGTCGGTGTGGCCGCCGGGGAACCACGGGATCGCCCCGGACGGCTCTTGGGCCCAGGCGATCGAGGCCGCGGTCGCGTCAACCGCGGCCGCGTCCAGCACCCCGGGGACGGCCGGCATCGTCGGCATGGTCGACATCTCAGGCGGCTGCACTGGTTCGACCGGATCGGGCGAGCGGTTTGTCGGCGTACACCACCAGCGACTTACCCATCAGCGGGTTGAGCCAACGCTCCGCGGTGCGGGTCAGTTTCGGGGCTTTCATGATGTCCCAGACCAGCATCCGGTTCCAGGTGCGTGAGGGCAGGCTCTCGCGGCCCAGCGCGCAGTTGAGCCACCAGTACGGCGAGTGCAGCGCGTGCGCGTGATGCCCCCCGCGCGGCTCGAGCCCGGTGGCCGCCAGCCGCGACGTGACCTGGTCGCCGCGGTAGATCCGGATGTGACCGCCCGGGATGTCGTGGTAGTCGCGCGAGAGCGCCCAGCAGATCTGCTCCGGCCACCAGCGTGGGACCGTCACCGCGACCCGGCCACCCGGACGCACCACCCGGGCGATCTCGGCCAGCGCTCGCTCGTCGTCGGGAATGTGCTCGAGCACCTCAGCGGCGATCACCGCGTCGAACGAGGCGTCCGGGAACGGAAGCGACAGCACGTCACCCTGCACCACGGTCGCAGTCGCGCCGGCCGCTGGCTCGCCGGCCGCGTCCATCGCCCGGAACATCTTCTCGACCCCGGCCAGCTCGTCACCGTCGTGGTCGAAGGCGACCACGTGAGCGCCACGGCGGTAGAGCTCGAAAGCGTGCCTGCCACCGCCACAGCCGAGATCGAGCACCCGGTCGCCGGGTGCGACCTGGAACTGCGAGAAGTCAACCGTCAGCATGCCGCCCCCTCACGCCGAGCGCTGCGCCGAATCAGCAGCGCGGTTCGCGTTCTGCTCGATCGCATCGCGGTAGACCTCGACCATCGCCTCCGCGACCCGGCGCCAGGTGTAGGACGACTCGACCCGCGCCCGGCCGGCCAGACCGATCGCGTTGCGCCGCTTGTCATCGTCGAACAGCGCACCGAGCGCGTCGGCCAGCTCGGCGGGATCGCCCGGCTCGACGAGGACCGCGTCATCCCCGACGACCTCGGGCAGCGCGCCGGCACGGGAGGCGATCAGCGGGGTTGCGCACGCCATCGCCTCGACCGCCGGGATCGAGAACCCTTCGTAGAGCGAGGGCACAACTGCGATCTCGGCCGAGGCCAGTAGCTCGGCAATGCCGTCGTCGGTGAGGCCCGAGACGAACCGCACCACGTCACCGAGGTCGAGGTCGACCACGGCCCGTGACACCGGGCCGTCGGGGTTCGGCTTGCCGACGACAACCAGCTCGACCTCACGCCCGGTACGCAGCTTCGCGACCGCCTCGAGCAGCACCTTGACGCCCTTGATCGGGCTGTCCGAGCTCGAGACCGCGACGATACGGCCCGGCACGCGTGGCGTGGTCGGCGGCCGGAACGTCAGCGTGTCGACCCCAATCGGCACCACCCGCAGCACTTCCGGCGCGACCTTGAAGTCGCGGCCGATGTCGGCGGCGGAGTTGGTCGAGACGGTCACCACCGACGACATCCGTCGCGCGACCCGGCCCTGCATCCGGGTGAAGGTGTACCACCGGCGCTTGCCCAGGCGCTGCCGCAGGTTCGGTGCGTTCTCGATCTCGACCATCCGGTCGACGCTCACCGGATGGTGCACCGTGGTGATCAGCGGCAGGCCGGCCTTGGCCAGCGAGAGCATGCCGTACCCAAGAGTCTGGTTGTCGTGGACGACGTCGAAGTCCGCGCGTCGGCGCTTGAGCAACCGCGCAGCCCGCAACGAGAACGTCAGCGGCTCCGGGAACCCGCCGGTGCCCATGATCGCGAACTCGAGCGCGTCGATCCAGCTGCGGAACTCCCGCCAGTTCGGCACTCGGAACGGGTCCGGCTCGCGGTAGAGGTCAAGGCTCGGCAGCTCCAGCAGCTCGGGGCCTGGATCGAGGTTCGGGTAGGGCTGGCCGCTGATCACCTCGACGTGATGGCCGAGCTCGGCAAGCTCACGGGACAGATGCCGGACGTAGACGCCCTGGCCGCCGCAGTGGGGCTTGCTGCGATAGGACAGCAGCGCAATCCGCAGCGGAGCATCGTTCGGGGAATGATCGACCACGCCGCTGCCGCACCTCACCACGCTGGCGCGTCAGGAGTGCGCGCTCGGTCACTTGATGTTAACGATCCACATTAGAACGATATTCGGTGCCCCGCCAATCCGTACGCATGTGCCATCGGTGGGGCTATCGCACCACGCATGTGCCATCGGTGGGGCCCTGGGCCCATGCATGGCACATGCGTCGTTTGCCTGCCGTTTGCCGTAGCGTCGCCGCCAGATATGGCGGACAAACCCGCTGCGCACAGCTGTGAGCGTGCGAGTACGCAGGTCAGACAGCGTGTCGCGGTAATGATCAACAGAGATTTCCACAGCTGTGCACATGGTCGTGCACAGCCACGCAGCGGGCGATGCACACCGTGTTCACATCGCCGTCCACACGGCGGTCAAAATGACCTCGCCGTACGCGTATCGCAGCGCGGGATCGCGGCCTAGCGTCACCGAAAGTGTCGTAGCCGGCAGGTTCGCTGTCAGCTGATGAGGTGGCGGATCGGGAGGTAGTCCAGCGGTGAGTGTGGCCGATGTGGTGTCGATGCCCGGCGGCAGCGGCCGGGTGGACATCGACCGGACCCCGCCGCAGGACATTCTCGCCGAGCAGTGCGTGCTCGGCGGCATGCTGTTGTCCAAGGACGCCATCGCTGACGTCGTCGAGGTGCTTCGCCCGAACGACTTCTACAAGCCGGTCCACCAGACCGTCTACGACGCGATCATCGATCTGTACGGCAAGGGCGAGCCCGCCGATCCGGTGACGGTCGCCGCCGACCTGACCCGCGACGGCCAGCTCGAGCGGATCGGCGGCGGGCCCTACCTGCACACGCTGGTCGCCTCGGTGCCGACCGCTGCCAACGCCGGCTATTACGCCGAGATCGTGCGGGAGCGCGCGATCCTGCGGCGGCTTGTCGAGGCCGGCACCAAGGTCGTGCAGCTCGGCTACGGCGCGGCCGGTGGGATGGGCGGCGACGTCGACGACGTGGTCGACCGGGCCCAGGCGGCGGTCTATGAGGTGGTCGAGCGACGTACCAGCGAGGACTACGTCGGTCTCGAAGCCGCGATGTGGCAGACCTACAACGAGATCGAGGCAATCGGAAACCGCGGCGGTGAGTTGTTCGGGGTGCCGACCGGGTTCCGCGATCTGGACGAGCTGACGAACGGGCTCCATGAGGGCCAGCTGGTCGTGGTAGCCGGCCGGCCGGGCCTCGGAAAATCGACGCTAGGTATGGATTTTTTGCGGTCGGCGTCGATCACGCACAACCAGGCCGGCGTGCTGTTCTCCCTGGAGATGGGCAAGAGCGAGATCACGATGCGGCTGCTCTCCGCGGAGGCCCGGATTCCGCTGACCCGGATCCGCACCGGCACGCTGACCGACGATGACTGGACCAAGCTGGCCCGCCGGATGGGCGAGGTCGCGCAGGCGCCGATGTTCATCGATGACTCGCCGAACCTCACGATGATGGAGATCCGCGCCAAGGCGCGGCGGCTCAAGCAGCGTCACGACCTCCGGCTGATCGTCGTGGACTACCTCCAACTGATGACCAGCCCGAAGCGGGTCGAGAGTCGCCAGCAGGAGGTCGCGGAGATGAGCCGGTCGCTCAAACTGCTGGCCAAGGAGCTCGCCGTGCCCGTGGTAGCGATCAGCCAGCTCAACCGTGGCGCCGAGCAGCGGTCAGACAAGAAGCCTCAGCTCTCCGACCTTCGGGAGTCCGGCGCGATCGAGCAGGACGCCGACATGGTGATCCTGCTGCACCGCGAGGATGCCTACGAGCGGGAGTCGCCGCGGGCAGGCGAGGCCGACCTGATCGTGGCAAAGCACCGAAACGGCCCCACCAAGGAGGTCGTGGTGTCTTCGCAGCTGCATTACTCCCGCTTCGTAGACATGCCCCGCTCCTAGCCGAACCCTGCGCATGGCACATGCGTGGGCCTAGGCCACCACCTACGGCACATCGGTGGGGCGATAGGCCCACCGATGGCACATGCGCGGGGTTAGGCGGGGACGACCTCGACCGTGACGGTCGCGCTGACCTCGGGGTGCAGCCGCACCGCGACCGGGTGTGAGCCGACGGTCTTGATGTGCGCGCTCGGCAACTCGAGGCGACGACGATCTAGCTTCGGACCGCCGGCGGCGGCGACCGCGTCGACGACGTCCGCAGTCGTGACCGACCCGAACAGCCGGCCACCGGAGCCGGCCCGCGACGACAGCGTCACCGAAAGCGCCGCTAGCTGGCCGGCCATCTCCCGGGCCTCGCTGAGCGAGCGGACGTCGTGGGCATCCCGGCCACGGCGAAGGGCCGCGACCTGGCTCTCGGCGCCCTTGGTCCACAGCATCGCCAAGCCGCGCGGCACGAGGAAGTTACGCCCGTAGCCGTCCTTGACCTCGACCACGTCACCCGGCTCACCGAGCCCGCTGACCACCTGGGTAAGGATGAGTTTCATCGTCAGACCTCTCAGCGCGCCGTGCTGGTGTACGGCAGCAGCGCCACCTCGCGGCTGTTCTTGACCGCGATCGCGATATCGCGCTGATGCTGCGAGCAGTTGCCGGTCACCCGGCGCGCGCGGATCTTGCCGCGGTCGGAGATGAACTTGCGCAGCAGGTTGGTGTCTTTGTAATCGATGTATGCGGTCTTGTCCTTGCAGAACTGACAGACTTTCTTTTTCAGCTTGCGAACTACTGGCTTGCTGTTGCCCATCGTGGTGCTCCAGTCGGTGCGAGCCCCTCAAACGTTGGAGGGGATGGTCGAGACGAACAGGGGAATGTGACCTAGAAAGGTGGCTCGTCGGAGGTGCCGCTTCCGGCGGATGCGGCCGGCGTCGACCACGGGTCATCTGCAGCAGGGGCTGACCCGCCGCCGCCACCACCACCGCCGCCGTACGACGATCCACCGCCACCAGCACCGCCCCGTGCGGCCTTGGTGACCTTGGCGGTCGCCCAGCGCAATGACGGGCCGACCTCGTCAACCTCGAGCTCGACGACGGTGCGCTTCTCGCCCTCTTTGGTTTCATACGAGCGCTGCCGGAGCCGGCCGGTCACCAGCACGCGAGAGCCCCGCTGCAGCGACTCTGCGACGTTCTCGGCAGCCTGCCGCCAGATCGAGCAGCGCAGGAACAGCGAGTCGCCGTCCTTCCACTCGTTCGTGGCCTTGTCCAGCATCCGCGGAGTGGAGGCAACGGTGAAGTTGGTCACCGCCGCGCCACTCGGTGTGAACCGCAGCTCGGGGTCGTCGGTCAGGTTGCCGACGACGGTGATCGTGACATCGCCTTGTGCCATGGCCCGGCCCTACTTGGTGTCCGGCCGCAGCACCTTGGTGCGCAACACGGCCTCGTTGAGGTTGAGCTGGCGATCCAGCTCCTTGACGGTCGCCGGCTCGGCAGTGACGTCGAGGATGGCGTAGATGCCCTCTACCTTCTTGGCGATCTCGTAGGCCAGCCGGCGGCGGCCCCAGACGTCGACCTTCTCCACGGTGCCACCGCCTTGACGGATGACGCCAAGGAACTGGTCGAGTGACGGAGCGACGGTACGTTCCTCGAGATCAGGATCGAGGATGACCATCAATTCGTAATGACGCATGCGTGCAACCCACCCCCTTTGGACTCGGTGCACGTCACCGCGGTGGTGACGAGGCGGTCACGGCCGCCCTAGCCGAAGCGTTTCGCCTAGGGAGACGTGACAGGAGGCTGCTCTGCGTCGAGCGCCGCCCAGGTTAGCAGTGGTCGGGGCTCAGCCTAGAGCCGGTGACCGACGCGCGGCAGGTCATCCACAGCCTCGTGCGAGGCGAGCAACACGCGGCCCCAGCCGGTGATGAGCCCGAGCACGAGCAGGATCGCGATCGCCGCCGGCAGTCCACGGCCGTCGCCCCGCAGCGGCTCGATCGGACCGCCGACCACCATCGCCGCCTCACTGGCCGTTGAGGTCGGAGCCGGGGTGGCGCCGGCAAGCCCGGGCGCGACCAACGGGTTCGTGCCGAGCGACACGGCGCTGAGCTGGGACGGAAGCGGCGGCAGCGGCGGCAGCGAGGCCCCGGTCAGCAGCAGGCCGGTGTGCCTCTCGTGCTTCGCGTGCTTGGCGTGCGTCGATGCGGTAGAGGTCGGTGCCGATGAGGCGCCGGCGCTCGGCGTCGAGGAGTGCCCACCGGACGGCTTCGGTGAACCACCCTTGGGCGAGTGGCTGGGGTTCGGGCTGTGGGTCGGGGCCGCTGGGGATGAGGGGATCGGCAGCGCCGGCAAGATTGTGACGAGACCGGTGCCAGGAACCGGAACGCCCGACACCGTTGCGCTGACGTGGTCCACACCGGCAGACTTCGCGTCGAGCTGCGCGGCCCCCGGCGTGGTCGAGTCGGGCGTCAGGTCGACCTTCCCGAACGAGTCCGACCCGCCGGCGGAGACAGTCACGGTCTGTGAGGTCGAGTTGTGGAACGAGACGCAGTCACCGACATGCACGCTCAGGACGGCGGGCGAGACGATCAGCGCGAGATTGAGCAGGCCCTTCCCGGTTGAGGAAATGCTCATCGTGGAAGTGGACGCGCACGACGACGATGCGCTCGCGACGGGAGCGAACACCGCGCCGCTAAAACCCACGAGCAACCCTGCGGCCGCGATCAGTCCTGTCCTGCGCACGACACCATGGTGCCCGATTTTCGCCGTCATGCACCTGTTAACGACGCACCATCTGACTAGTAACGGGCAGCGAGGGCACCAATTCGGCCGTCCGGAGCATGATCGAGCACGCCGCCGGCCGGGTCATCGACCCCGTCAAGGCGTACGACGTCACCTCGCGGCACGAGCACATCGCGCACGATGAGCGCTGCCAGGCCGGCGAGAACCAGATCGCGGAACACCACGACGATCAGGTATGTATCCAGCGGCAGCCCCTGGTCGCTGTGGTCGAGCGAGATCAGGGCATAGAGGTTCGCCGCGCCGAGCACAACCTCGCTGGCCTGCCAGACCAGCAGCGAGGCCCACCGCGGCCGCGCCAGCACGGCGAGCGGCACCAGCCACAACGCGTACTGCGGCGAGTCGACCTTGTTGAACACGATGAATCCGGCGACGAGCAAAAAGGCGATCGGCGCGACCCGAGGTCGGCGCGGCGCGAATGCCACGAGTGCGGCGACGCCGGTGATCACGATCAGCACGAAGGCCGCTGACAGCACGTTGAGCGTGGTCGGCGACGCACCGCAGGCCGGCACCGTGTTGAGTGAACGGCCGAACCCGTCGTTTCGGAACAGGTGCTGGCCGACCAGCCAGACGCTGCCCCAGTCCGCGCCGCGGGTCTGACTGAGCGAGAGGAACCAGCGCCAACCGGCCAAGCTGTGCTGGGGTTTGCAGTCGCTGGGAAACAGGAACGAGCGCGACACCAGGATCGCCGGCACATAACAGACCACGACACCCACGGCGGCGGCCGCCGTGGCTTTCGCGGCGGCCCGCCACTTACCGGCCCGGGCGCACAGCATGATCAGCGCCAGCAGTACGAAGACCGGATAGAGCTTGGTCGCGATCCCGACGCCGAGCAACAGCCCGGCCCAGATCGGGGAGCCGCGACTCCACGCCCACAGGCCGAGCCCGGTGAGTGCGACCGCCGCAAGGTCCCAGTTCGTGAAGGCGTGCATCAAAAGCACCGGGGACAGCGCGACCATCGCCGCGTCCCAGACCCGGCGCCGGCCGGCGATGCGCGCCACGGTCCACGTCGAGACCAGCGCACACATCGCCAGCCCGAGCGCGGTCAGGTTGAAGAAGGTGGTGTTGTGAGTGTCGTCCACGTCGGCGCCCTGGCCGTGATGGACCAACGTGGTGGCCTCGGCGGCGACCCACATCAGGCCGCCGATCACCGGTGGATACTCCACCGGATGATCGCGGTACGGGACCGACACCTTGCCGGTCACCTGGCCGGACTTGTTGACCTGGGCGTTGAGACCTTCGCCGGTATACAGCGCGTAGGTATCGGTGTAGCAAAGCCGGGTGTACTGATACTCGCCGGTGTAGGAGTGGGTCAGGCAGGGCGATTTCTGCAGGTAGCCGAAAACGATCACCAGGGCTGTGAGCGCGAGTGCGACTCGAATCGGCGTCCACCACCACGATGTCGGCTCACCGGCGTGACGGCCCCAGCGGCCCCCGATCAGCCGGCTGGCCCCCGCCACCGCCGGGTCCTGCGTCGACGGCGCGTTGATCGCAGCGTTCGGCGACTCGACTGATGGCATCGCCGGCCCGTCAGCGGTGACGGCGTCGGTCATGGCGATTTCGCCGCCGTCGCCGCTCGGCGGGTGTTGCCTTTGCCTTTGCCGTACCGGTAGTCCCGACAGTCGGCGTCACCGTCGGCGTGATGATCGGAGTCACCGTCGGCGTCACCGTGGGAGTGATCGTCGGCGTCACCGTCGGCGTGATGGTAGGTGTCGCAGTCACTGTCGCGGTCGCCGTGGCCGTCGGGGTCGTCGTGGTGGTGGGCGTTGCGCTGTTCTCCGGGGTGCCGATGTTCGCGGCCGGCGGGAACTGCTCGACCGGCGCGTTGGCCAGCGTCGCGTTCATCATCTGCTGCCAGATCTCGGCCGGCAGCGTGCCGCCGAACACCTCGCCGGTCCCGGCGCCCTCGACGGTCTGCTTCGGGTTGACGTTGCCGATCCACACCGAGGTGCACAGCTGCGGCGTGAAGCCGGTGAACCAGGCGTTCTGGTTCAGGTCGGTGGTCCCGGTCTTGCCGGCCGACGGCCTTCCGGTCAGCGCACGACCGTAGGCCGTCCCGCCGGGCTGGAGGACCTTGGTCATTGCGTAGGTCGCGTCGGCCATCACCCCCGAGGTGAACGCCTTGGGGGTGTCGGTGTCCTTTTGCGCCTTGTAGACCTGCTGACCGGCGGTCGTCGTCACCGAGGTCACCAGGTAAGGCTTGGCGTGAACGCCCTGGGCCGCGATCGTGGCGTAGGCATCGGCGAGGTCGACGGTCGAGATGTTGTTCGGACCGAGTGAGATGTCGGGCACCTTGGCCAGCTGGCGACCGGTCGGGATGCCGGCGGCGTACGCCGCCTTGACCACGTTCTGTGGGCCGACCTGTTTCGCGAGCGGTACGAAGATCGTGTTCACGGACTGGGCGAATGCCTTCAGCAGCGTGCAGCCGTAGCAGGTCTCACCGGGCGAGGCATTGTGGATCTGGGTGCCGGCGACCTCGACGGTCGCCGGTCCGTTGAACGTGCTCGTGAGCGCGATCTTCTGCTCCAGCGCGGCGAGCAGGGTGAAGGCCTTGAACGACGACCCGCCCGGTCGCGCCCACTGTCCGGTGAACCCGGACAGGTCGATGCAGGCGTTGTGGTTCTTCTTCGGCTTGTGGCAGTAGGTTCGCCCGCCGTACAACGCCCAGATCGCGCCGGTGCCGGGAACGATCGAGGTCGCGCCGCTTTCCGGGGTGCCGGTGTCGTTTTTCGGCAGGACGGCGTGCTCGGCGTCGATCAGGTTGGTCTCGGCGTTCTCGTGGATCGTGGTGAGGATCTTGTAGCCGCCGAGGTCGAGCTGAGCCTGGGTCAGCCCGTCGGAATCGATCAGCTCGTGCTCGACGTCGTCACGGATGAAGCACAGCGTCCCGGTGCATGCCGACTGGACCGCCGCGTCGAGCTTGTTGGTGATAGGGAAATGCAGGTGTGCCGCCCGCGCCGAGCTGAGCCAACCCTGGCTGACCATGCCGCTGATCACATAGTGCCAGCGAGCGACCGCGTTCGCCCTAGTCGTCTTGCTGATCTGCGGGTCGTACAGGCTCGGACCGCGGACGACGGCCGCGAGCAGGGCGCCCTGAGCGGTGGAGAGCTGCGAGGCCTTCTGGACGTTCGGGAAGTAGGCCTTGGCCGCAGCCTGGATCCCGTAAGCGTTGCGACCGAAGTAGATCGTGTTGAGGTAGTCGTCGAGGATCGTCGACTTCGACCTGGTCTGGCCGAGCTTGGTGGCGATGAAGATCTCTTTGAGCTTGCGGGTCAGCGACCGATGGGCGCTCAGATAGGCGTTCTTCGCGTACTGCTGGGTGATCGTCGACCCGCCCTGAGAGATGTCACCACCCCGCACGTCCACTGCGAGCGCCCGAACGATGCCGGTCGGCGAGACGCCGGGCTCGGAGTAGAAGTGGCGGTCCTCGGCCGCGAGCACCGCATGTTGGACGGTGAGCGGCACTGCGGAGAGCGGCACATCGGTGCGGTTGGTCGATCCGATCGTCGCGATCGGCTGACCGTTGCTGTAGTAGATCGTCGTGGTCTGAGCCGACGCGATCGCGCTGGGCGTCGGAATCGTCGTACGGGCATAGGCGACGCCGGCGAGGACGCCGCAGACGACTACCGCGCCGGCGGTGCCCCACAGCATCTGCTTGGGACTCGGCGCGTAGTCCCCGAGCTTGCCAAATCTCACGCGCGCGATCCCGAGGTCGACCGGGAGCGTCGGCGCGGTGCCGGCTCACCCGTGCCGAGGACATATGAGGTCACGAGGTAGTTCCAGCCGCAACCGAGACACACCTCGACGGCGAACACCGAGAAGTCCGGCAGCGCCTCGGAGAGCTCGCGAAGCTCCTTGCGGGCGCGCGCGCGGCCGTTGCCGCCGCTGGGGAAGCAGTCGCCATAGGCGTATGTCACCACAACGAGGCGCTCCGACTCGCACACCGGGCACGGTTCGTCGGTGCGTCGGCCGTGATAGCGCGCGGCACGCCGCAGATAGACCTGCGCGTCGCAGGCCTCTTCCGGTCGCATTCGCCCGGATCGCAGCGCCGCAAGCGCGGCCCGGCGGGCCAGCGAATAGTCGACGACGCAGCGCGCGCTGGCGTCCTCGACGAGTGACCGCTGGGTCAACACGCGCGTCAGCGTACGCCGCATACCCAACCAAATCAGTAACCGGGGAACGGCACGTAATCGATACCCGCTGTTTGCGTTCTGGCCATCTGCCATGTACGTTCTGCGATGTATCAAGTCGATACATCGAGTCAGGAGAATGCGTGAGCAGAAAGTCCGGCGTGCTCGATCTCGCCGTACTGGGCTTGCTCCACGAGTCTCCGCTGCACGGCTACGAGCTGAGCAAACGACTCAAGGGCGTGCTCGGCCCGCTGCGCGCGATCTCCTACGGCAGTCTCTACCCCTGCCTGAACACGCTGCAGGACCAGGGCCTGATCACCGCCGACGACTCGGCGAGTGAATCCGGTGCTGGCCGGCGCAAGAAGCATGTCTACAAGCTCACCGCGGAGGGCAAGGAGCGGCTGCAGGAGCAGCTCGCCGAAGGTGGCCCGTCGGCGTGGGACGACGAGGCATTCGGCGTCCGGTTCGCGTTCTTCTCCCAGACCGACGCCGACGTCCGGCTCCGGATCCTCGAGGGCCGGCGCAGCCGCCTCGAAGAGCGGCAGGCCAACGCGAGTACGTCGATCACGAGCACGCGGGAAAAGCTCGACCGCTACACCTTGGAACTGCAGCGCCACGGGCTCGAGTCAGTCGAGCGCGAAGTGCGCTGGCTCAACGAACTGATCGCCACCGAACGAGACGGCCCTACTGGTGCTAAAGGCGCTGCCGCCCGGCCGCACCGCACCCGACCCGCCGTCGTCCCAACGACCGCAGCAACGCTGAGTTCAGCAACTGAAGGAGACCACCGATAATGGGTTCTATCCGAGTCGCCATTGTGGGCGTCGGCAACTGCGCCTCATCCCTAGTCCAAGGCGTCGAGTTCTACAAGGACGCCAACCCGCAGGCGCGCGTGCCGGGCCTGATGCACGTCGACTTCGGTGGGTATCACGTCAGGGACGTGCAGTTCGTCGCCGCGTTCGACGTCGACGGCAAGAAGGTCGGGCGCGACCTGTCCGAGGCGATCGTGGCGAGTGAGAACAACACCGTGCACATCGCCGACGTGCCGCCGACCGACGTCATCGTCCAGCGTGGTCACACCTACGACGGCCTCGGTGACTTCTACCGAGAGCTGGTCGAGGAGTCCGACGACGAGCCGGTCGACGTCGTGAAGGTCCTCACCGACGCCAAGGTCGACGTACTTGTCTCCTACCTGCCGGTCGGCAGTGAGGAAGCTGACCGCTTCTACGCGCAGTGCGCGATCGACGCCGGTGTGGCGTTCGTCAACGCGCTGCCGGTGTTCATCGCGAGCGACCCGACCTGGGCGAAGAAGTTCGCCGACGCCGGCGTGCCGATCGTCGGTGACGACATCAAGAGCCAGGTCGGCGCAACGATCACCCACCGGGTGCTCGCCAAGCTCTTCGAGGACCGTGGTGTCGAGCTGCTGCGCACCTACCAGCTCAACTTCGGCGGCAACATGGACTTCAAGAACATGCTCGAGCGCAAGCGACTCGCCTCGAAGAAGCTGTCCAAGACGCAGTCGGTCACCTCGCAGATCCCGCACGAGATGCGCGGCGCCGACGTCCACATCGGGCCGTCGGACCACGTGCCGTGGCTCGATGACCGCAAGTGGGCCTATGTCCGTCTCGAGGGCCGCTCGTTCGGCGACACCCCGCTGAACCTGGAGTACAAGCTCGAGGTCCACGACTCGCCGAACTCCGCGGGCGTCATCATCGACGCGATCCGCGCGGCGAAGCTCGCCAAGGACCGCGGCATCGGTGGTCCGGTGCTCTCGGCATCGTCGTACTTCATGAAGTCGCCGCCGGTGCAGTACAGCGACGACGAGGCCCGCGACGCCGTCGACGCCTTCATCAAAGGCGAAATCAACACCTAGTCCCGCACCTGTCATACCCCGCGCATGTGCCATTGGTGGGGCTATACGCCCACGCGTGTGCCATACGCGGGGCCATAGGCCCACGCATGTGCCATCGGCGGGGTTGCCCGGGCTCGGCCGCCGTACCCTGCGGCAGTGAGCCGGGCCACCGAGATTCGGGAGCTGTTCGCCGAGCCGGGCTTCCGGACGCTGCTCGCCACCCGGCTCACCTCGCAGACCGCTGACGGGCTGTTCCAGACCTCGCTCGCCGGCGCGGTGCTGTTCAACCCGGAGCACCACACCGGACCGACCACGGTCGCGGCCGGCTTCGTCGTCCTGCTGTTGCCCTACAGCCTGGTCGGGCCGTTCGCCGGCGTCTTTCTGGACCGCTGGCACCGACAACGGGTCCTGATGTACGGCGCGACGGTCAAGTCGGTCCTGGTCCTCGCCACCGCCGCGATCGTCGCGCGCCACGGCCCGGGCGGCGCCGCCGCGCTGACGGCGCTCGCCGCGCTCGCCATCAACCGGTTCTACCTCGCCGCGCTTTCGGCCGCGCTACCCAGTGTGGTCAGGACCGAGCGGCTCGTCCTCGCCAACGCGATCTGCCCGACCGCCGGCACCGCCGTGACGATCGCCGGCGCCGGTATCGGGCTGATCCTTCGCTCGGCCGGTGGTGGCGCCGACCACGGCGATGCGCTCGCTGCCCTCGGTGCCGCGATCGGGTACGTCGCAGCGGCGCTGGTCAGCGCGCGAATGTCGACCGGCATGCTCGGACCGCACCCACCGAGCATCTCGCCACTGCGCGAGCAGCTGACCGGGATCGTCCGCGGCCTGGTCGCCGGAGCCCGTCATCTGCGGCAGCGGCCGGCAGCCGCCCACGCGCTCGGTGTGATCTTCGCCCAGCGATTTCTGTTCGGGATCTGGTCGATCATGACACTGCTGCTCTATCGCAACGCCTTCCACAGCCACGGCGTGCTGCGGGCCGGACTGGTCGGAGTCGGCCAGGCAGTGAGCGCGGCCGGCGTCGGACTGGTGCTCGCCGCGGCTGTCACACCATGGGTCACAGCGCGGATCGGCAAGCAACGCTGGATCGTGACGGTGACCCTCGGAGTGGCCGCGACCGAGCTAGCGCTCGGCGCGCCGTTCTCCATGTCGCTGCTGATCGTGTCGTCGTTCGCACTCGGCTTCAGCGTGCAGGCGACCAAGGTCTGCGTCGACACTCTGGTGCAGACCAGCGTCCTCGACGAGTTCCGCGGCCGCGTCTTCTCGCTCTACGACACGATCTACAACCTGAGCTTCGTCGGCGCGGCGATCCTGGCCGCGTTCGTTCTGCCGACCAACGGTCGGTCACTCGGTGCACTCATCGCGATGTCGGTCGGGTACGTCGCGATCGCAGCGATCTACCCCCGCTCCGAGCACGCGACGATCTCAGCGCTCGCCGAGCAGACCACCGAGTAGGCCACCGGTCGGCGTCGGGAGCGGCAACGGCTTGGTCGGCACCTTGACAGGCAACAAGCCGACAACCGTGCCGAGGACACCCGTCACACTGCCGACCACAGATTTTACCGGGTCGGGCGTCGGCGTCGGGCTCGGAGTTGGACTACCACCGTGATGACCGCCGCCAGACCCGGCCGGCGGCGAGCTGGGATGACTCGTGCCGGAGCCACCGGTACCGGTCGAGCCGGATCCGGTCCGCGAACCGCTGCTTGCCTTGTGGGCTGGTCGGACGCCGGACACCGGCGCGTTTGCCAGCGCCTTCACCGACACAGTGCCGATCTGACCGCCCGGTTGGTGATGCTGCAACGTGTCGAACACCGCCTCAACGGCGCCCGCGTCGGTGTTAAGCAGCGCAGCGACGACGCCCCACGATCCGCCGGCCCGCCGCCAACGGACGATCCGGTCGTAGCGACTCTGGGCGCTACCGTCGCCGTGGGCTGCGTCGGCGATCACCATCGGAAGCACCCGCTCGCTGCTCGCAGACGAGCGCGGCAACCTCGACGTAGAACCGGTCCAAGCGGTCTCGATCGCCCCCGCAGTGCTGCGGCCGCTCGAGTTGATGCCATCCGCCAGTTCGTTCAGGGCGAGGTCGTCGTTGACCAGCGCGGGCACCGCCGCTGCCTCGCCGGCGTCGTCGTTGAGATGCAGGGGCGTCGTTGTCGATGGAAGCGCATCACCGTCGATGACCGCCTGCGCAAGCCCCCGGATCGTGAGCCGCTGGGCACTCGCGCCGATGGCTTGGGCCGGGCCCGACAGCGAACCGACCCGCACTGACACCGAGCGCTGCGCCTCGGTCGCCGAAGCGGCCGGCACCACGACCTGGTCGCCGGCCAGCGCCAGCTGCAGCCCGGGGCCGTGCAGCGCGTCGATGACCACCCGTCCGGTTCGCAGCTGCTGATGGTCGCCGTCGATCACGGCAAGGACGGCGCTTGCGCCGAGGTAGACCGCGCGGCCACGAGTTGCAAGCTGGGCGCTGCCCGAACGGCCGGTGCGCACCACATCACCGACCGGCACCCGCTCGCCGGCCCTCGCCGGGGACGAGGCACCGTCGGGCGCGACGAGGGTCGCGTCATGGGCGGCGGCCAGGGTCGTCGTCGCCTTGCCGACCGGGCCGTCGCCATGGGTCAGCACCAGCCCGGTGTCGACCGCGGCAACGAGCACCACCGCAACCCCCAAGGCGATTGCCCGCCCGTTTCGTACCATCTGCCCATTATCGGCAGCGATTGACGCCCGGGCAAGTTCGTCGCGAGTATCAACTCCAAATGCGCTGACAACCAGCCCGGACCGAGGTACTCCCTCGGTGATCTTGACGGCGAGCGGGAAGCTAGCCGAGCTGTTGCGAGGCGCCCCATTCGTGGAGTACGGCGAGGGCCTCCTCGTGGCTGAGGGGTCCGCGATCAAGGCGTACGCCGAGGAGATACTGATACGCCTGACCGACCAGCGGGCCGGGTGCGATTCCGAGCTCCCGCATGATGTCGTTGCCGTCGAGATCAGGACGGATCCGATTGAGGTCCTCCTGCGCCTGCAGCTCGACAATGCGCTGCTCGAGCGAGTCGTACGCCGCGGCGAGCGCCCGCGCCTTGCGGGCGTTTCGGGTAGTGCAGTCCGAGCGGGTCAGCCGGTGCAGTCGATCAAGCAACGGCCCGGCGTCCCGGACGTAGCGGCGGACCGCGGAGTCGGTCCAGGTGCCGCCGGAGTAGCCATGGAATCGCAGGTGCAGCTCGACCAGCCGCGAGACGTCGTCGACGATCTCCTTGGGGAATCGCAGCGCGGTCAGCCGCGAACGCGCCATGGCAGCGCCGACGACCTCGTGGTGGTGGAACGAGACTTTGCCGTCTGCCTCGATCGACTTCGTCTTCGGCTTGCCGATGTCGTGGAGCAGCGCGGCCAGCCGGAGCACTAGGTCAGGGCCGGCCGGCTCCATCCCGATGGCCTGTTCGAGCACGGTCAGCGTGTGGGCGTAGACATCCTTATGGCGGCGATGCTCATCGACTGTGGCAGTCAGCCGACCGACCTCCGGCAGGCACTGCTCGATCAGCCCGGTCTCGACGAGAAGCTCGAGTCCGCGCCTTGGGTCAGACCCGAGCAGCAGCTTGACCAACTCGTCGCGGATTCGCTCCGCACTGACGATGTCCAGTCGCGCAGCCATCTCGCGCACGGCCGTCGCGACATCAGGCGCCACACTGAAACCGAGCTGCGCGGCGAATCGGGCGGCACGCAACATCCGCAGCGGGTCGTCGTCGAATGAGCGTTCCGGCGAGATCGGCGTACGGAGCCGACCCGCAAGCAGATCGTCGAATCCGCCGTACGGATCGACGATCGGCTGCGCCGCGTCGATCGGCAGCGCGACCGCCATCGCGTTCACGGTGAAGTCACGTCGACCGAGATCGCCCTCGATGGTCGTCCCGAACGCTACCGACGGCTTGCGTGACGCGGAATCATAGGAGTCGCTGCGGAACGTCGTGATCTCACAGCGGTGGTCGTCGACCTGCACCCCCACGGTGCCGAACGCGATCCCCGTCGTCCAGGTCGGACCGAGTGAGTCGACGGCCGCCAGGATGGCCTCCGGGTGGGCGTCGGTGGTGAAGTCCAGGTCGTTGCACTCGCGGCCGAGCAGCGCATCGCGTACCGGACCCCCCACCAGGTAGAGCCGGTGGCCGGCGAGCCCGAACCGTTTGGCGAGTCGATCGGTGACCGCGCTCATCCGCAGCAGCTCGCGAATCGCCCGGCGAGCCGCCTCGCTGAACGAGCTTGGATCTTGCGAAGGCACGGGCTGAAGACTACGAGCGATCGGCGGCCGGACGAGCGAGGCGCGGCCGGGCAGCGGCTACGAGCTGGCGCCGGCGCCTACGATCAGGTCATGTCCCCGACCTCTCGCGACCGGCTACGGCGGGTCGAGGAGACCTCGGCCGGCGGGTTGGTCCTCGACGGCGTTGGCGGCGGGGCGAAGGCTGCGCTGATCGGCCGACTCGACCGGCGCGGTCGACTGCGATGGTCACTCCCGAAGGGGCACGTCGAGGCCGGCGAGACCAACGAGGACGCCGCGATTCGCGAGGTCGCCGAGGAGACCGGCATCACCGGCCGCGTCGTCGCGCCGCTCGGGACCATCGATTTCTGGTTCGTTGCCGACGGCCGGCGGGTCCACAAGACAGTGCATCACTACCTGATGCTCGCGTCCGGCGGTGAGCTCTCGGATGAGGACATCGAGGTCGAGCAGGTTGAGTGGGTGCCGCTCGGCCAGCTGGCTGACCGGCTCGCCTACGACGACGAGCGCAGGCTCGTGGAGCAGGTGCCGGCGCTGCTCGCGGACTCCGCGTGACGGCGCCGTGACCGGGCCATGAGCACGGTGCGACGCCGCGCTCGCCTCGCGCTCGCCACGCCGCTGCTGCTGATCGCGCTCGCGCTGTCGCCGCTGGCGTCGGCACTGCTCCCTGCGACGGCAGCCCGCGCCGACACCCCGTCACTCCCGATCGCTGTGACGCTGTCGACGCTGCGTCCGCTCGCCCCGCAGGCGGGCGACACACTGACGCTCACCGGCACGTTCCGCAACACCTCGCTGACCCCGATCGGCAGCGTGGCCTACGAGCTCAAGCTGAGCCCCGGATCGGTCGGCTCGCGCAGCGAGTTCTATGAGTACGCCGTCGATCCCGACGCCACCCTCGCGGACCAAACCCAACTCATCCCGGCCACCGACGTGGTGCTCGGTGACCCGCAGACGCTCGCGCCCGGTCAGGTCGAGCCGTTCCGGCTGAGCGTCACGCTGGACGCGACCACGATCGCGCAGTTTGCGCTTCTCCCCAACCAATGGCAGGTGCGCGAACTCGGCGTCTCGGTGACCGGCACTACGCCGTCCAACCCGGTGTCGGAGCCGGTCGGCGCGCTGCGCACGTTCCTGCCGTGGGCGCCGCGCAACGTGAGCGGGACCGGTCTCCCGACCCAGCTGGCCTGGGTCTGGCCAATGACCGACCGGCCGCATCGCACTCTCGCCGCCACCTGGTTCGACAACGCGCTCGAGCCCGAGATCAGTGGCTCTGGCGCATCGACCGGTCGACTCAGCGGCCTGCTCGCAGCCGGGCTGGCCGCCGAAAACCAGCGCGGTCCGGCCCGCCGTCCGCAGACCGTCAACGTCCCGATCACCTGGGCGATCGACCCGATGCTGGTGAGCGACGTACAGGCAATGGCCGCTGGCTATCGGATCTCGACACCGAAAGGCACCGTGACCGGCAATGGCACGACGGCCGCGAAAGCCTGGCTGAGCCAGCTCGATCAGGCGGTGACCAGCGCGTCCGCGTCGATCCTGCCGCTGCCCTACGGCGACCCCGACGTCACCGCCGCCGCGAGGTACGGCGGTTTTGCGACCGCGGTCGGGTTGGCCGCCACCAACGGCCGCAACCTGATGCAGCACACCTACGACACAGCTGACATCTTGAGCACCTACGCGTGGCCGCCCGGCGGCGCAGGTAACCAACGCACGCTGAACCTGCTGAGCGCGATCGGCGCCCACACCGTGGTGCTCGCCGGGACCGCCGTACCCGTACTCGGCCTCGAGCCGTCGGTGACGCCCTCGGCGCACGTCGACGTCGCGACGAACGAGGGACCGGTCGACGCGCTGCTGGCCGACTCCGGTCTCTCGTCAGACGTCGATAGCGGCGTCAACAGCCCGCAAGGCACCCGGCTCGCGGTTCAGCACTTCCTCGCCGAGGCGTTGATGATCCAGGCCGAGCAGCCGAACACGGCGCGACAGGTCGTCGTCGCCCCCAGCCGTCGCTGGGACCCGGCGCCGGCCTATGCCGCACAGCTATTGTCCGACACCGGCAGGGTGCCGTGGATCCAGCCGGTCAGCCTGCAGCAGGTGGATGCCTCCACGCCTGATACCTCTGTGCAACGCAAGCCGCTGACCTACCCCGATGCTGCGCGCCACAACGAGCTCGCACCGCCTTATCTCACCGGCGTCGCCGGGCTGCGTGACCAAGTGAGCACGTTCGCATCGATCCTGCCGACCGGCAACGGCGAGATCCGCGACTACACCTTCGCCGAGCAACAGGCGCTGTCCTCCGGATGGCGCCAGGATCCACCACTTGCCGACAAGGAGGTCGGCGCGCTGTCGTCGAGCTTGAGAGCCCAGATGCGCCAGGTCCGGATCTCCTCGAACGCCGGCAGCTACGTCACGCTGACCAGCCACAACGGCAAGGTGCCGGTCACGATCTCCAACAATCTGCCGACGCCGGTCCGGGTCACGGTCAAGCTCACCGGTGACCGTCTGGTCCTCTCGCATCACGGCGAGGTGGTGAACGTCTCCGTGCCGGCGCACCAGCAGACCGTCGTCAACATCCACGCGGCCGCCAAGACCTCAGGCGTGTTCCCGGTGTCGGTCCAGCTCTATACCCCCTCGGGCACTAAATACGGCGTGATCGTGAACCTGTTCGTCCGCTCGACGGCGTACGGGACGATCACGCTGATCATTACGGGCGCCGCGACCGCCGCCCTGATGGTCGCGGTGGCGATCCGACTCGTCCGCCGAGCTCTTGCCGCTCGGCGTGGCACGACTGGCGGTGGCACTGGCGGCGGCTCGACCGGCGGCGGAAGCCCGAGCACCGACAGCCCGGCGGGCGCGCTGGCATGAGGGAGCCGATCTCGATCCGGCCGGACGCGATCCCGCTGCTGGTCCCACCGCCGCCGGAACCAGCGCCGCCATCGCTGGCCCGCAGCGGCTTGACGATGGCGATCGGGACGGTCGCCTCCCGGGGCACCGGCTTCCTGCGCACCATCGTAATCGCGTACGCGATCGGTGAGGCCGGCGTCGCGAACTCTTACGCGGTGGCCAACACGGTGCCGAACGCGTTGTACGACCTGCTGCTCGGCGGGATCCTGAGCGCGGTCATCGTGCCGTTGCTGGTGCAGGCGGCCCACGACGACGAGGACGGCGGCGAAGCCTACGAGCAGCGCCTCGTCACGATGGTCATCGTCGCGCTGACCCTCGTCGCGGTTCTGGCCGTCCTGCTCGCGCCATTGATCATCGCGGCGTATGCCCACAGCTCGCCGCCGGCGCAACGCACGCTGGCGGTGACGTTCGCGAGGTTCTTCCTGCCGCAGCTGCTCTTCTACGGCATCGGCGCGACGTTCGGCGCGATCCTCAACGTGCGGGGCAGCTTCGCGGCACCGATGTGGGCACCGGTCCTCAACAACGTCGTCGTGATCGCCTCCGGGGTCACGTTCGCAGTTATCACCCACACCGCGCCGCACCCGGGCGACCTGAGCCACGCCCAGATCCTGGTTCTCGCGATCGGCACCACCGCCGGGGTCATCGCACAGACAATCGCGCTGCTGCCGGCGCTGCGCCGGATCGGGTTCGTCTTCAAGGCCCGCTGGGACTGGCGCGGGGTCGGCTTACGGCGGGCCGGCCCGTTCGCCGGCTGGGTCCTCGGGTACGTCGTCACCAACCAACTCGGCTACCTCGTGGTCGTCGCGCTTTCCGAGTCGGTTGGCAAGGGCCGGGGCAAAGGCGTCTACGCCATCTACTCCTACGCCTACATCGTGTTCTCGCTGCCCTACGCGGTAGTGGCGGTCACCGTCATCACCGCGCTGTTCCCCGGGATGAGCCGGCGCGGCGCCGAGGGGGACGACGCCGCGGTGTCGCACTCGCTCGCGCAGGGTCTCTCGCTGGCCGGCGTGGTCCTGGTGCCTGCCACGCTGTTGCTCGTCGCGCTCGGTCCGCAGATCGCCGTCGTGCTCTTTCAGCACGGCCGGACCACCGCAGGCGAAGCGCACCTGACCGGCCAGGCGCTGGCCGCGTTCGGTATCGGCCTGCTGCCGTTCTCGGCGTTCCAGATGCAGCTGCGAGCGTGGCTGGCGGTCCGGGATTCCCGCACCCCGATGCTTATCAACGTCGTGGCCACCGCGATCAATCTGGCGCTCGACGTCGTGCTCTATCTCACCCTGTCCACCGAGCACAAGGTCATCGGCCTCGCGCTGGGCTACTCGCTGTCCTACCTGATGGGCACCGTGATCTTCACGATCAAGCTGCGACGACGACTCGTTGCGACGCGACGGACTTTCGTCATCCGCACCCACGTCCGGCTGATCCTCGCCGCGTTGATCGCGGCCATCCCGATCGAGCTCATCACCCACCTCATCAGCCACACCGCCCAGGCCAAGCCGGCCGGCGCCTTCGCAACGATCATTGCGGCCTCGGCGGTCGGGATCACGGTGTACGTCCTGATTGCGCTACGACTACGAGTCCGTGAGCTCCAGCAGTTCCGCCAGTTGCTCCCCGGTCGTTGAGCGGCTGCTGAGCGGCGGGCCGCTCGCTTGCCGAGGGCTTCACGGGCTCAAGGCTGAACCGGGTCGGACCGACATCTCCTGTGAAGGAGTGATGATGCGGACCATCGGGACCGACCGTGGCGCCGTACGACTGGCAACCATGACCTGGGTGATCGTCGTACTCGCCGTCCTCGGCGTGGGCGGGTATGACGGCTTCTCGGTCATGTCGAACAACGTCTCCACCCAGAACGACGCCCAGACCGCAGCCTTCGCCGCGAGCACGTCATGGCATCAGACCCCGAACCTCAACGCGGCTTACCAAGCGGCCGTCACCTCCCTCGCCGGCACCGATGACAAGGTCCTGACCAGGGACTTCACCGTCGACCCCGACGGCACCATCCACCTGCTGGTCCGCCACACTGCGCATACGCTGATCCTGAGCCGAGTGAGCTCGCTTCGCCACTACACCGTCGCGACCGAGCACGGCAACGCAAACTCGGTCGAGTGACAGTGCGTCCCACTCGCGCCGCAACGGCCCTGATTGCGGCCGCGGCAACAATCCTCACTGCCGGCGCACTTCCGCGTGCTGCCGCCGACCCGCTGGCCAACGCGAAGGCGGAGGCCACGGCGCTGACCAAGACCGTCAACCGGCTCAACACCCAGGCCGAGGTCGCGACCGAGCGGTACGACGCCACTGAGAGCCAGCTCAACCTCGCCGTCGCGGAACAGGGACGCGCCGAGCAGGCCCTCACCGCCGTTCAGGCGACCGCGGCCACTGCGCAGACGACGGTCAGCAACCACGCTCTTGCGCTGTATGAGACCGGCGGCGCCCCCACCCTCATCGCTTCGCTGCTGTCGGGGCAGAGCCCGAACGAGGCACTCGACGTCGATCGGATGGCCACGGTCATCCTCGACAGCGAGCACAACACCGCCGTCGCTGCAGCGGCCACCGTTTCCCATGCGCAGGTGCTCGACGGTCGCGATGCAACGATTTCGCGCCGGGTCATCAAGCTCCAGGGCGCGCGGCAGACCGAAGCCTCGCAGGTGCAGGGACTGCTCGCCACGCAACGGCGCGCGCTCGCCGACGCCAACGGAACGGTACGCCGGATCATGCGCGCCGACCAGGCTGCGGAGGCCGCGGCGAGTGCTGCGGACTTCACCAGCGCGATGCAGGCCGCCGGTGGCGCGGTCAACTTCACCGGCACCATCGCCGCACCCAACAACATCGCAGCCGAGGCTATTGCGGCCGCGCGAAGCAGGATCGGCGTTCCCTACGTCTGGGGGGCGACCGGACCGGACTCCTTCGACTGCAGCGGCCTGACGCAGTGGTCCTACGCTCACGCGGGGATCGCGTTGCCACGCACTGCCGCTGAGCAGTGGAATGCCGGTCCGCACCCGGCCCTGACCGATCTGGAGCCGGGCGACCTGCTGTTCTACGCGCTGAACACCTCAGACCCGGCCACGATCCACCACGTCACGATGTACATCGGTCAGGGCTTGATGCTCGCGGCGCCGCACACCGGCGAGAACGTCCAGATCCAGCCGGTCTACATGGCCGGGTTCATCGGCGCGATGCGGCCATGGGGCAACCTCGCCCCGGCATCATGACCGCCGACATCCCCGGCCGCGACCGGGCCTGTCACAACCGGCTGCGCACCGCTCGGCCTCTACCCTGACATCGATGAGCGCCGCGACTCTCGGTGACGACGAGCTGCTTTCCCGTCACGTCGGCGGCGATCCGGACGCTTTCAACGAGCTACTCGCCCGACACCGTGACCGGCTCTGGGCCGTCGCACTACGCACCCTCGGCCACCCTGAGGACGCTGCGGACGCCCTTCAGGACGCCATGCTCTCGGCGTACCGCGGTGCGGCGGGATTCCGCGGTGGCTCGGCGGTGACGACCTGGCTGCACCGAATCGTGGTCAACGCCTGTCTCGACCTCGCTAGACGCAAGGCGGTCCGGCCGACCGAGCCGCTGCTCGTGGATCCAGCCAGCGACCGACCGGAACGGGATCGGGTCGGCGAGCGTGAGACCTCGCTGGCGGTGATGAGCGCGCTGCGTACCCTGCCGCCCGAACAAGCCGCCGCGGTCGTGCTGGTCGACATCGAAGGCTATCCGGTCAACGAGGTCGCCGAGATGCTCGAGGTGCCGGCAGGAACGATCAAGAGCCGATGTGCCCGAGCCCGCGCCCGCCTGGCCGAGCAGCTGCGCGATCTTGCGCCTGGCGCAACCGGATGGAACGACGCCAACCCGCCGCGCGTCCAACCGAGAGCACGAAACGGCGAGGAGCCCGCGTGAGCGACGACCACCTTTCCCTCAATGAGCTCGCCGAGCTCGATGAGGACCTACTGCCACCGGAGCGCGCCGCCGCTGCCCGGTCGCACCTCGACGGCTGCGCCCAGTGCCAGGCCGGCGCCGAGTCGATCACCGTCACCCGCACCGCGCTGGGCGAGCTGCCGGCCGTCACCATGCCGGCCGAGGTCCAAGCCCGCCTGGAACAAGCACTCGCCGACGAGGCGACCGGCCCCGCGCGGTCGACCACCATCGTTCCCAACGTCGTCGACCTACCACGGCGGCGGTTCGGGCGCCCGACCATGGCAGCGAGCGCTGCCGCTGCCGCCGTCGTGCTCATCATCGGCGCGATTGTGGTGGCGAAGGTGGACCACCACTCCAACGGCGCTGGATCGGGCGACGCCGGAACGTCAGCTGCCGGCGCACTGGCTCAAGTCCCCAGCAACCAGGTCGGGAACCCGAACTTCCCCACCAGCACGAGTGGAGTGACCTACACCCCCACCTCGCTGCCGGCCGACGTGGAAGACCTGCTCAACACGGCCGGTCACGCCTCCGCCGGTCCAGCCGGCGTGCCGGCCACCACGCTCCCGGTCCCAACGGCGACCGCGTCGCACAAAGCGTCAGCCCCATCGACGACGTCGTCCGGAACGCACCTGGGTGGCAAGCCGAAGCCAAAGTCGAGTGGCGGCCATTTCAGCGCCGCCACGGAGGGAATCGTCAAGGCACCGGCTACCTTGCCGGCCGCGCTCCGACCGCTCGCTGCGTCCAGGACGAGTCTGCTCGCCTGCGCCGAGCACCTGGCGCCAGCCGTTGGCACGTTCCCGATCGCCATCGACTTCGCCCGCTGGACCGCGCCCGCAATCGGTACGACGCCCGCGGTCCGCGACGCGCCATCCCTGATCGTGGTATTTCCCTACAGCGGCAACACCTATCTCGTGGACATCGTTGCCCCGGCTTGCGACGACAGCTCGATCCGGCAGTTCCAGCAGGTCACCCTGCCAAACTAGCGGTTATCGGACGCCCGGACACGGCGCCGCCGATGAGTAGCGCGGGAATTCCGGTCCCTAGACTCCTGTTCTGTAGCCGCCACACCAACGAAATGCCAGGAGTTGCCATGACGGACACCGTCCGCGACGTCATCATCATCGGTTCGGGACCGGCCGGCTACACCGCCGGCGTCTACACCGCGCGGGCCGGGCTCAAGCCGTTGCTCGTCGAGGGCGTGCAGTACGGCGGCGCACTGATGAACACCACGGACGTCGAGAACTTCCCCGGCTTCCCTGACGGCGTGATGGGCCCCGAGCTCATGGACCTGATGCGCAAGCAGGCCGAGCGGTTCGGCGCCGAGATCGTCAGCGATGACGCCACCGAGGTCGACCTGAGCGGCGCGATCAAACGCGTCGACGTGGGCGGCGAGACGCACCACGCCCGAGCGGTCATCCTCGCGATGGGCTCGGCGTACCGCGAACTGGGACTTCCCGGTGAAAAGCGGCTATCCGGGCATGGCGTGTCATGGTGCGCCACCTGCGACGGTTTCTTTTTCCGCGACAAGGCGATCGCGGTGATCGGCGGCGGCGACTCGGCGGTCGAGGAGGCGACGTTCCTGACCCGCTTCGGGGAGTCCGTCACGATGGTGCACCGCCGCGACTCGCTGCGCGCCTCAAAGATCATGGCGGAACGGGCGATGAGCAATCCGAAGATCTCCTTCGCCTGGAACAGCGTGGTCGAGGAGATCCTCGGCGACACCAATGTGACCGGGATCAGGCTGCGCGACGTCGACTCCGGTGATACCCAGGTACTGGAAGTCGGCGGCGTGTTCGTCGCGATCGGCCACGACCCACGCAACGAGCTGCTCCGCGGCCAGGTCGATCTCAATGACGAGGGTTACGTCATCGTCGAGGCGCCTCACACTCGGACGAATCTTCCCGGCGTGTTCGCCTGCGGTGATCTGGTCGACCACACCTATCGTCAAGCCATCACCGCAGCCGGCACCGGCTGTGCGGCAGCGCTCGACGTCGAGCACTACCTCGACGGCCTGCCTGTTGAGTGAGGATCGCGGCGGGCTGACCCGCCGGGAACACCACCGAACACGACGGCGTTAACACCTCGACGAGTAGATCCGCGGTAGATCAGGGAGATCGCACATGGGCGCCAACACCAAAACCGTGACCGATGCCAGCTTCGACGCCGACGTCCTCGGCAGCGACGTTCCGGTCCTCGTCGACTTCTGGGCCGAGTGGTGTGGGCCGTGCAAGATGGTCGCGCCGGTGCTCGAGGAGATCGCGGCAGAGCACGCCGACAAGATCACGATCGCGAAGGTGAACATCGATGAGAACCCAGAGATCGCGCGGCGCTACCAAATCATGTCGATTCCGACTATGTCAGTCTTCAGCTCCGGCGAGGTAGTCAAGAGCATCGTGGGCGCCAAGCCGAAAGCTGCGCTGCTCCGCGACCTCGAGCCCTACCTCTAAGGATCTTCGGCAAGCCCCAGCGGCCCGCACCGTCCAAGATCGCCGGCCCGACCCAGTCGGGCCGGCGATTTGTGGTCACACCCCAGACTCGGCATTACCATCGGGGAGATCATGGCGTTGTTCCGTCGCGGCGATCGCGGGCCTGCGGTCGCAGAGATCCGTCGCAAGCTGGTGAGTCTCGACCGGTTCGAGTCACCGGCGAGCCAGCACGCCTCACGGTCAGACGCCACAGCCGAAGTGGTGTTCGACGAGCCTATGGACCGTGCCGTCCGAGGCTTCCAGCAGGAGCGCGGGCTGCGCGTCGACGGCGTGGTCGGGCCTGAGACCTATCGTGCCCTCGATGAAGCGCACTGGCGCTTCGGGGATCGACTGCTGTCCTACACCGTGAGCCGGCCATTCATCGGTGACGACGTCGCGGCATTGCAGCAGCGCCTGCTCGACATGGGTTTTGATCCCGGCCGCTGTGACGGGATCTTCGGCCGGGCAACCGAGGCGGCGCTCCAGGAGTTCCAGCGCAACATCGGCCTGCGTGTCGACGGCGCGCTCGGGCCGGGCACGTTGCGCGCGCTCGAACAGCTGCGACGCACTGTGACCGGTGGTTCCCCATCGGAGCGTCGCGAGGAGGAGCGGCTGCGCCGCGGTGTCGGAGCGCTCGCCGGCCGAGTAGTCGTCCTCGACCCCGGTCACGGCGGCATTGACCCGGGTGTCGAGGCAAATGGCCTGGTCGAAGCGGAGATCGTGCTCGACCTCGCCACCCGGATCGAAGGACGGCTGGGTGCACTCGGCGTCGCGACCTACCTGACCCGCAGCGCGGACACCTGTCCGACAGTCGCCGAGCGTGCCGCCTTCGCCAACCAGATGTCCGCCGAGATCTTCATCTCGCTGCATCTCGAGGCGGTCGCCAGTACGGCGCCCAGCGGGAGCGCCTGCTTCTTCTACGGTGCCAGCCTGGCGACCCGCGAGGTGCGCTCCGCGGTCGGCGAACGACTCTGCGACCTGATCGCCCGCGAGGTCTCGACCCGCACCGACTTAGTCGATGGCCGGACCCACCCCAAGTCGTGGGAGTTGCTACGGCTGACCCGGATGCCGGCTGTGCGACTCGACGCCGGCTACGTCACCAGCTCGGGCGACGCCGCCCGGCTGGCGACCCCGGAGTTTCGCGACGCGGTCGCCGAAGCTGTCGTCGCTGCGGTTCAACGGCTTTACCTGCCTGAGCACCTCGATGTGCCGACCGGACAGTTCCGATTGGCTGCCGCCAAGCTCTAAAGATCCGCCGGTCCGGCGCCGATCCCTACACCGGGCGCAGAGCACCCTCGGGCGACATCGAGCCAAGCAGCCGCTCCAGCGCCACCTCGACGTCTTCTCGCCACGACGCAGCGGCTTTTAGTTCCAGCCGCAGCCGGGGATGACGAGGATGTGGACGCACCGTCTTGAACCCGACCGCGAGTAAGTGATCGGCCGGGAGCAGGCAATGGCCGCGCTCGCTCCAGCGGGCGTCGCCGAACACCTCGATCGCCTTGACACCGCGCTGGATCAGATCCTTCGCGACAGCCTGGACCAACATCCGCCCCAGGCCACCGCCGGCGAACTCCGGCAGAACCGCCCCGGTCATCAGCAACACCGCGTCGGCACTTACCGGCGAGGTCGCGAACGCGACCGATCGAGGCACATAGCTCGGTGGTGCGAACAGTACAAAGCCGGCCGGCACGTCGTCGACGTACAACACCTTGCCGCAGCTCCCCCACTCGAGCAAGGCCGCCGACACCCAGGATTCCTTTTCGAATGCGGTGTCGCCATGCTCGGTCGCCCGGTCACCGGCGACCGGGTCGAGCTCCCAAAACACGCACCCCCGACAGCGGGTAGGGAGATCATCGAGGTTGTCCAAGGTCACAGTGGCGAGCCGACGAGCCATCCGCACCCCTTCCAACCGCGCGATCACAGGAGCCTGGGGATCTCACTGTGCCCGAAACCGATAGCGGCGTGCCGACTACTCGGCAGTACCGGGCGAACCCATCCCGTCCGTCGCGTCCGTGACAAAAGCACCTGTCAGGTCGAGCGCGTCGTCGCTGAAGGAATCCTCGCTCAGAACCTGCGGCGCCAACACGCCCAACACTCGCTGCAGGTCTTCCAGTGAGGCAAACGCCACGATGAGCTTGCCATGGCGGCGACCCAACTCGACCGTGACGCGGGTTTCGAGCAGGTCGGACAGCGATGCCTCCAATCGCGCCAGCGCCGGCGCCTTTGGGGCGTGCTGAGCGCGGACGCGAGCCTGAGCCGGCCGCTCGCTAGTCGCGACGAGCTCCTCGGTGGCCCGCACCGACAGGCCCTCGGCAACGATTCGGGCGGCGAAGCGCTCCTGGGTCTCGGCATCGGCGAGGCCAAGCAGCGCTCGAGCGTGCCCGGCGCTCAGCACGCCGGCACCTACTCGACGCTGAACCGTCGGCGGGAGCCCAAGCAGTCGGATGGTGTTGCTCACCTGCGAACGCGATCGCCCGATCCGGTCGGCGAGCTCGTCGTGCGTGGCGCCAAACTCCTGCAGCAGCTGCTGGTAGGCGGCGGCCTCCTCGAGCGGGTTCAGCTGTTGACGATGAAGGTTCTCCAGCAGCGCGTCTCGCAGCAACGCATCGTCCGGAGTGTCGCGGATGATCGCCGGCATGGTCGTCAGGCCAGCCTCGCGGCAGGCCCGCCATCTGCGCTCACCCATGACCAGCTGATAACGCCCGGGGCCGATCTCACGAACCACTACCGGCTGCAGGACGCCGACCTCCCGCACGCTCGTGACCAACTCGGCGAGCGCATCGTCGTCGAACACCTCCCGTGGCTGACGCGGATTGGGCTCGATGCTGTCAATCGGGACCTCTTCGAACCTCGCACCGGCGGCGCCTTCTTCCTCTTCAATAGGTCCAGACGGGATCAACGCGCCCAGCCCGCGTCCCAGACCGCCTCGTCGAACATTCATGCAGATCCTCCCAAGTGCGGTTCATCGGTCAGGTGCGGTTCATCTATCGAATGCGATTCATCGGTCAGGTGCGGTTCATCGAGCCGAGCAAGTTCCGGTTTTCCTCGCTTGGCGAGATCGTACGCCGCGGCGATGTAGGCCAATGCACCGCGCGAGGCCGGATCGAACGTCACGACAGTTTGACCAAAGCCTGGGGCCTCTGAGATCCGTACGCTGCGAGGAATCACCGCCTCGAGCACGAGTTCGCCAAAGTGCGAACGCACCTCTGCGGCGACTTGATCGGCCAAACGGGTACGAGCATCAAACATCGTGAGCAAGATCGTTGACACATAGAGATCGCGGTTCAGGTGGTTCTTGACTAGTTCCACGTTGCTGAGCAGTTGACTCAACCCTTCAAGCGCGTAGAACTCACATTGGATTGGGATCAAGACTTCGCCGGCCGCGACCATGGCGTTGAGCGTCAGCAGGCCCAGCGACGGCGGGCAGTCGATAAACACGTAGTCGACCTCTTCACTGATCGACTCGAGGGCGCGCCGCAGCCGAGTTTCGCGCGCGACAACCGACACCAACTCAATTTCAGCGCCCGCAAGGTCGATTGTGGCCGGCGTGCACCAGAGATTCGGCACGCCTTCGACCGCGACCGAGACCTCCGCGATCGAACGATCGCCGATCAGCACGTCGTACACCGACGGCATTTGGCCCTGATGCGCGACGCTGAGCGCCGTCGACGCATTGCCCTGCGGGTCCAGGTCAACCACCAGGACTCGAAGGCCGTGTTGGGCAAGCGCCGCCGCGAGGTTGACGGTGGTGGTTGTCTTGCCGACGCCACCCTTTTGATTGGCAATAGCGATCACGCGACAGCGCGCCGGGGCGGGCCAGGTCGCGGATGAGGTGGACAGCGGGCCGCTGCCGGACTCCGCCACGCTAGTTTCACGTGAAACATCGTCGTGGGCATTCGACGGTGACGTTTCACGTGAAACAGCCTCAGCGCTCGGCCCCGGTGCGCTCGCTGCTGGTTGGGCTAGGCCGCCCGGCCGCGGCACATCGGTTCGATCCCCGGTGGAGCTCTCGACATTCGCCAAATATCCAGGCACTGCCGATGGTTTAGCCCCGTCGCCTGCCTGCCGACCATCAGAGGGTGACTGAAGTGTGGATGGCCCTGTCTGCTGCGTTGCCGCCGGTTCGTCATCTGGAGCTGGCTGATCGGTCTGCAGGCTGACGGCCGGCACGGTGGTGGCAGGCGTACCCACGTCGGCTGGCATGGAGTTCGGCTCTGCACCGCTCACTGAGCCCGGGCTCACCGATCCCGGACTCGACGAAGCGGTCGGCGCGGGAGCGACCGAGTGCGCGGGCGGGACAGCGGGCGGGCCGGTACGCGGGACGCTGGGCGGTTGGTTCACCCTTGCCGATGGCTCGGTCGGGCTGGGCGTCCCGCTTGCGGGTGGCGTCACTTGTGCCGGCGACGCAACACCGTGTGCCGCACCAGCGGCCTGCTTGGTTTCAGCGACGGAGGCCGGGCTAGGCGGCCGCGGCGCTGTGACCAACGGGCTTATCGGCGGTGCCGGGGGGATCGCTGGGGCTAGCCGCGATGACGCAGCGTCGCCGACCGGGACAGCGATCGAGACGGCCGGCTCGGTCTCGGCCACGATGCCCTCGGCATCCCATTCTTCGACCGGGGGCCGGCCCGCAGGCTCGGTCTCGGACTCAATAACGGCGTCGGACGCGGCTTGCGCGGCGGAACGTCCGGAGTCCTCCGCGCCGGAAGAGTCGCTTTCCCGCGGCGAGTCAACAGCCGGCTCCGGCGTTGGTTCCGCCTGTGGTTGATCGACGGACGCTTGCGCGTCATCTTCGGCCTCGGTTGCGGCCGGCTCGGCGGCGTTGCCGAACAACCGACGGACCGATGGCCAACCCACTCGGCCACGCCCGGCGTCATCTCGAGGCGGCCAGCCGACATCGGAGCTCATCGCGATCCCTTTCTCGCTCGGCGTGGGCGTGACTGCGAGGCGCGAGCCGGGTGTATCACCCGGATGACGGTCGCCGGCTGGTCGAGCGCCGGCAGCGTCAAAAGCTGGGCATTGACGGTCGATTCACGCTGCATGGTGTCGAGTTCTCCCGCCGCTTTCGCGCCTTTGAGGGCCAACAAGACCCCATTGTCTGCCAGCAGCCCAAATGAAAGTCTCATGAGCGGCTCCAGTGGCGCAATAGCCCGGGCGACCACGAAGTCGGCCAAGGGGGCTAGTCCGTCTTGCGCACGGCCCTGCGCGACGGAAACATTCGACAGCCCGAGTGCCGCAATGCAGTCCCGCAGGAAGCTCACCCGACGGTGCATCGGCTCGAGCAGGACCATTCTCAGGTCAGGCCGTGCGATGGCGAGCGGGATGCCAGGCAGCCCAGCTCCTGACCCGAGATCGACAACGCGCGCGGCCGGTGAGATCAGTGGCGCGAGCACCGTGGAGTTCAGGATATGCCGGCGCCAAAGCCGGTCCGCCTCCCGTGGCCCGACGAGACCACGGTCGATGCCATTTGTTCTCAGCAGCTCGACGTAGGCGTCCGCGACGGCGCTTCGATCGCCGAAGGTCTCGATGATCGCCGCCGCGACATCGGGACGATCGCGCTCAGCAAGGGGGAAAGCGGTGCTCACACCGGCCGAATGACGACCCGGCGATCCGGCTCATCACCCTCGGACTCGGTGTCCACGCCATTGACTGCTGCGACCGCGTCGTGAACGATCTTTCGCTCGAACGGGGTCATCGGGGCCAGCCGCTCAACTTCGCCGCTGGCAAGAACCCGCTGCGCGGCCTCAGTGCCAACGGTGGTGAGATCCTCGCGCCGCTGGGCTCGATGGCCGCCGACGTCGAGCATGAGCCGGCTGCGAACCCCGGTCTCACGATGCACCGCAAGTCGAGTGAGTTCCTGCAAAGCATCAAGGGTGGACCCGTTCGTGCCGATCAACCGGTCAAGACCAGGTCCGACCACGGAGACGGCAGCGCGATCGCCCTCGACGTCGATGTCGATGTCGCCGTCGAGATCGGCGATGTCGAGCAGCACCTCGAGGTAGTCAGCGGCGATGTCGCCCTCACGCTCGAGCAGGCTGGCCTCGTCCCCGTGACCGCTGGTCTCTGCGCTGTCGGTCTCTGCGCTACCGCTCTCGGTGCCGCTGCTCTCGGTGCCGCCGTCTTCGGCCGGGTCGCCGGCGTCGGCGCTCGGTTCCGCTTCGTCGTGGGTACCCGCCGCCTGGTCCTCGCTCGGCTGCTCGTCGATCGGGAGCTCGCTGGTCATCGTCGCCCTCGCTTGCGGTTCTTCGATCGCCCAGCCGGGCGTCGAGCGCCACCAGGGCGCGGGGTTGTCGGGGGTATCGCGCCACCCGGCGGGAGCGTAAGTTCGCCGCCGGGTAATGCAGTCTTTGGCGTCGGCTTTACCGGAGGCTTCGGCGGGACCTGGCGCGGCGCCGGCTTGGCGCCCGGCGCGGGTCCGGCTGGGGCGGCCGTCGGCTCGGCGGCCACCGGCTCCATCCGCCTGATGACGACGCGCTGCTGGGCCATGCTCCAGACGTTGGTCGTGAGCCAATACAGCAGCACACCGATCGGGAACTTGAAGCCGTAGAACAAGAACACCAGCGGGAAGACGTACAGCAGGATCTTCTGCTGCTGCGCCATCTGGGAGTTTGCCGCCGGCCCGCTGCGCGCCATCAGCTGGCGCTGGGTGATGAACGTTGTCGCGCCCATCAGCACCGTGAGCACCAGGCACAAGATCCGGGTTGAGGTGTGTGAGCCGCCGAGAGCGTGCAGGTAGGTCGAGCTCGAGGTGAACGAGGCAGAGATTGGAACTCCGAAGATCTTCGCGTGCGCCGCGCTGTAGATGTGTGCGGCATTGAAGTTCGGCACACCCTTGAAGCACGTTATTGAATCAGCGTTGGCGCAGCCTTTCTGCGGCTTGATCTCGCGAAGGGTGTGGAATAGCGAGATGAAGATCGGGATCTGCAGAATCAGCGGCAAGCAACCGGATAGCGGGTTGGCGCCGTGCTCTTTCCACAGCGCCATCATCTCTTGGTTGAGCTTCTCCTTGTCGTTCTTGTACTTCGCTTGCAGCTCCTTCATTTTCGGCTGCAGCGTCTGCATCGCCCGCTGGTTCTTGATCTGCTTGACGAAGATCGGGAACAGCACGAGGCGCATCGCGATGGTGAGCAGGACGATCGCCAGCGCCCAGGACGAGCCGCTGTTAGCACCGAAGATCGGCGCCAGGCCGGCATGGATGCCCACGATCAAGTACGCGACTGCGTTGTAGAGCGGATCGAGGAATTTCACCGGACGGCTCCTCTGGCAGGCATCGGGACCGGGTCATAGCCACCGGTAAAGAAGGGTTGACACTTGGCCAGCCGGCGCAGCGCCAACCAGGTTCCCCGGGCTGCGCCATACGTGACGACAGCCTCGATCGCATAAGCGCTGCATGACGGCGTAAACCGGCAGTGTGGACCCAGCAATGGGCTCACCCAGCGGCGATACGCGCTGAGCACGGCGATCAGCAGCCGGCTCACTGCGATCCCCCTGCCGCCGGCGCGCGCCGCGGGCTCACGGCGCGCTCGAGCAGGCGATCGAGCGTGCGGGCCAGCTCCGCGCTGGTGCAGTTCGCGGCGCTCGCGTTAGCGCGCACGACCACCGTGGTGCCGTGGGGCAGGGCGTCGAGGCGTGGCGCCATCAGATGACGAAGCCGACGACGAATCCGGTTGCGGGTCACCGCCGGTCCAGCGCCCCGACCGACGATGAACCCGGCGCGGGACGGGGCGGCTGCGGATCGAGTCGACTCCGGGGTGCTGATGAGATGCACGACCAAGCCGCCGGAACCGGAACGGCGCCCGTCGCGGACCGTCGCGGCGAAGTCCCCGCGCCGACGTACCCGCCGCTCGGCCGGCAACAAGGCTGGGGACCTAAGCCGACAGCTCGGCGCGTCCCTTGCGGCGACGCGACGACAGGATCGAGCGGCCAGCGCGGGTGCGCATCCGCAGCCGAAAGCCGTGCGTCTTGGCACGCCGACGGTTGTTCGGCTGGAACGTGCGCTTGCTCACAACAAACTCCCACCCACGGGTGCATTGATCTTCCTGCGTCGGACCGCGCTTCTTGGCACGCTCAGGCGACCCACAAGGGGCGCGTCTGCCACGGTACGGGCGGACGCGAAGCCAGGTCAAACGATGACGCGCCGAGTTCAGTGGTCATTCGTCGGCAAAAAGTACAACGTCAAGCCGACACGCCGTACCGATCGCGACGAATGTGGGGTTCCGGTTGTAGCCCTGAGCGAGTGCTGTTAGCGTTCCGCCGCTGGCCTTCCCTGATCGCCTGTTTCTGCGGGCGATGCCGCTGTGGCGACGCCGGTGGGGTCTGGCCTAACGTCGAAATCCGCCCGTTGATCCACAGTCTGTGGATGGAGGTGTGGACGAGGCACCGTTCGGGCTCACCGGGATCAGGAACTAGCGAAGCAGGGAGTGTCTGTGGAAGATCAGGTCCTCGACCTCGACTCAGTGTGGACACGGGCCATCGCTGGGCTTGGTGAGGATCTGGTTTCAGCCCAGCAACGAGCGTGGCTGCGACTGACCAAACCGCTCGCCCTGGTTCAGGACACCGTCGTTCTCGCCACCCCGAACGACTTCGCCCGCGACGTGCTCGACACCCGGTTGCGACCGCTGGTGATCGAAGCGCTCTCGCGCGAGCTGGCCCGCGATGTTCGAGTCGCGGTGACCGTCGAGCCGGAGACCGGGGTCGCTGATGCAGTCGCCGCAGCTCCGGTTGTCGACGAGCCGTACCCCGCGGATGAGCTCGAACCGGCGCCGGTGAGCCCGATCCGGCGCTCGACCGAGCCGGACCGGCTCAACCCTAAGTACCAGTTCGAGACCTTCGTCATCGGGTCGAGCAACCGGTTTGCCCACGCGGCGGCGGTTGCCGTCGCCGAGGCACCCGCCAAGGCCTACAACCCGTTGTTCATCTACGGCGAGTCCGGGCTGGGCAAGACCCACCTGCTGCACGCGATCGGGCACTACACCCGCGCACTGGTGCCGGGCTGCCGGGTGCGGTACGTGAGCTCGGAGGAGTTCACCAACGACTTCATCAACTCGATCCGGGACGGCCGCGGGGAGCTGTTCCGCAAGCGATACCGCAACATCGACGTCCTGCTCGTCGACGACATCCAGTTCCTGGAGAACAAGGAACAGACCCAGGAAGAGTTCTTCCATACCTTCAATACGCTGCACAACGCCAACTCCCAGATCGTGATCTCCTCGGACCGGACACCGAAACAGCTGGTCACGCTCGAGGACCGGCTGCGGAACCGGTTCGAATGGGGCCTGATCACCGACGTCCAACCACCGGAGCTCGAGACCCGCATCGCGATCCTTCGCAAAAAGGCCGCGGCCGAGCGCCTCGACGCCCCACCGGACGTGCTGGAGTTCATCGCCAGCAAGATCTCCTCAAACATCCGCGAGCTCGAAGGCGCCCTGATTCGGGTGACCGCCTTTGCCAGCCTCAACCGCCAGACCGTCGACCTTGCGCTCGCCGAGATTGTGCTGAAAGACCTGATCGCCGACGCCGCCGGTCCGGAGATCACCGCGCCGACGATCATGGCGCAGACCGCGGCGTACTTCTCGATCTCGATGGAAGACCTATGCGGCTCGTCGCGCAGCCGGGTGCTGGTGCAGGCACGGCAGGTCGCGATGTACCTGTGCCGCGAGCTCACCGAGCTCTCACTGCCGAAGATCGGGCAGGCGTTCGGTGGCCGTGACCACACCACCGTCATGCACGCTGACCGCAAGATTCGCTCGCTCATGGCCGAGCGTCGATCGGTCTACACCCAGGTCAGCGAGCTCACCAACCGGATCAAGAGCCAGGCTCGCGGGTGAGGTGCAGCACCGCTGTGCGAACGCCGCAGTCAGGACACCCGGCGAGGCTCAGGTTCAACCCATCCACCGGTCATGCACAGGCTGGGGACAACTCTGTGGACGTTCCGGTGCTGGATCGTCCAATCCCGACCTATTGTGGCGTTATCCACCGCCGGGCCCGCTCGCACCACCGGTCATCCACAATGGCAGATGGTCATCAATGTGGCGCTGACCTGCGGTTTCAGTGGTTGTCGACACTATCCACCGGACATACGACGACAACTGCTCGAAAGAAACTTGTCAGACCTTCAACGAACACTGTGGATCCAGCGCCGCGTACCGCGCCGGCTGGAATACAGGCGAGAGGTGGTGCCCGATGAAGATCCGGGTTGAGCGCGACGGATTTGCCGACGCGGTGGCCTGGGCCGCGCGGATTCTGCCTCAGAAGGCGGCATTGCCGGTGCTCGCCGGCTTACGCCTCGAGGTCGGATCCGACGGCATGCTTGAGCTCTCCGGATTCGACTACGAGGTGTCGGCACAGGCGCAGCTGGAAGCGACCGTCGCCGAGGCCGGGGCAATCCTGGTGCCAGGTCGGTTGCTCTCCGAGATCACCCGGAGCCTCCCGCCGCAGCCGATCGACCTCGCGACCGACGGTTCGCGGGTCGTCGTGACGTGCGGCTCAGCTCGCTTTACGCTCCCCACCCTGCCGCTTGACGAATATCCGACCCTGCCGGCGTTGCCAGAAGTCGCTGGCACGATCGGCAGCGATGCTTTCGCGGCAGCCGTGTCGGCCGTCGCGATCGCCGCCGGCCGAGATGATGCCTTGCCGGTGCTCACCGGCATCCGGATCGAGATCGACGGCGAGCAGGTCACGCTCGCTGCCACCGATCGCTACCGGCTTGCGGTCCGGACGCTTCGCTGGGCTCCGGTCGATCCGGCGATGCAGGCGACTGCGCTGGTTCCGGCGCGCACCATCGCTGAGGCCGCGAAGTCGCTGACCGCCGGCGCTGAGGTCACGCTCTCGCTGTCCAGCAGCGGGCCTGGCGAGGGTCTGATCGGGTTGTCCGGCGCCCAACGGTCGACCACCAGCCGGCTGCTTGACGGCGAGTTCCCGAAATACCGCTCGCTGTTTCCGGACGCCTCGTCTGCCGCGGCGGTGGTCGACTCAGCGGCGCTCACCGATGCGGTACGCCGGGTGGCCCTCGTTGCCTCACGCACCTCACCGATCCGGTTGTCGTTCTCGGCCGACGGGATCGGGCTCGAAGCCGGTGGGCTCGACGAGGCCGAGGCGCAGGAGTCGATCCCGGCGAACTTCGAGGGTGAGCCGCTGACGATCGCGTTCAATGCGACGTACCTGCTCGACGGGTTGGGTTCGCTGGACTCCGATGAGGCGCAGTTGGCCTTCACCGGTCCGACCAAGCCTGCGGTCCTCACCGGCAAGTCAGGGGCGGACGGCGGTGCCGACCATCGCTACCTGTTGATGCCGGTACGCCTGGCGTCATAGGGCCACGACCGCCACCGCACGATGGGCGTCTAGCGTCGTAGCGTCGAGGGACTTTGGCAAGGCTGAACGGCGAAGGAGGCGGGCGTGGAGCTCGGCATGATTGGACTTGGCCGGATGGGCGGCAACATGGCCGAACGGCTGCGCCGCGCCGGCCACACCATTGTCGGCTACGACCAGTCGGCAGACAGTCATCGCGACGCCGACAGCCTCGAGGACCTGGTGTCGAAGCTGACCGCGCCGCGGGCCGTGTGGGTGATGGTGCCGGCCGGCAAGCCCACGACCGAGACCATCAAGGCGCTCGGTGATTTGCTCCAGCCAGGCGACGTAGTGATCGACGGCGGCAACTCGCGCTACACCGAAGACCAGCTGCACGCCGTCGCGCTGGCCGAGAAGAAGATCGGGTTCATCGACTGCGGCGTCTCCGGCGGGGTGTGGGGTCTGACCGAGGGCTACGGCCTGATGGCCGGCGGGACCGACGAGAACATCGCGATGCTGCAGCCGGTCTTCGACACACTCAAGCCGGAGGGCAGCACCGGGTTCGTCCACGCCGGCCAGGTGGGCGCCGGGCATTTCGCGAAGATGGTCCACAACGGCATCGAGTACGGCATCATGCAGGCCTACGCCGAGGGCTGGGAGCTGCTCGAGACGACCGAGCTGGTTACCGATGTCCGGGCGACGTTCGCGGCCTGGCAGAAGGGGACCGTCGTACGTTCGTGGCTGCTCGATCTCGCGGTGCGCGCACTCGACGAGGACCAGCACCTCGACAAGCTCAAGGGTTACGCCCAGGACTCCGGCGAGGGGCGCTGGACCGTCGAGGCCGCGATCGACCACGCCGTCCCACTACCGGTCATCACCGCGGCGCTGTTCGCGAGGTTTGCTTCGCGCCAGGAGGACTCTCCGGCGATGAAGATGGTCTCCGCGTTGCGCCAGCAGTTCGGCGGGCATGCGGTGGAGTCTGCAACCGGCGCGGACTCACCTGGCGCCGATGTCGAGTCGCCGGTCTCGGCCGCTGACAGCTACCAGCCCTAACCGCAGATCGCTCGTGCACGTCCGAACCCTGTCGGTCATCGACTTCCGCTCGTACGCCGCCGCGGAGCTGGAGTTCGAACCGGGTGTGACCGCGCTGGTCGGTCCGAACGGCGAGGGCAAGACCAACCTGGCGGAGGCGCTCGGTTATCTCGCGACGCTCGCCAGCCACCGGGTGGCCCAGGATGCGCCGCTGGTGCGACAGGGCGCCGATCGCGCGATCGTGCGGGGAACCGTCGTCCGGGATGACCGCGAAACCCTGATCGAGGTCGAGATCACGCCTGGCAAGGCCAACCGGGCGCGGCTCGGCGGATCGCCGGTCACCCGCCCGCGCGACGTCCTCGGGGTGCTACGCACAGTGCTGTTCGCGCCGGAGGACCTCGCGATCGTCAAGGGTGACCCAGCCGGGCGGCGTACCTACCTCGACGACCTGTTGGTCGCTCGATCACCGAGGTACGCCGCAGTCCATTCTGACTACGAGCGGGTGCTCAAGCAGCGCAATGCCTTGCTGAAGAGCGCCGGCCAGGCCCGGCGGTCGGGCGCTGCGCTGAACACCCTCGACGTGTGGGACTCCCACCTCGCGACCGCCGGCGCGGCAGTGCTGGCCGGGCGGCACGAGCTGATCGAAGTGCTGCGGCCGCTGGTCGACAAGGCCTACAGCTCGGTCAGCCGCGGCGGCGGGCCCGCGCTGATCGAGTACAAGACGGCACTGGCCGACGACGTCACCGAGACCGGAGATCGTGAGCTGCTGGCAGCCGCGCTACTGGCGGCGCTGGCCGAGAGCCGGGCGCACGAGCTCGACCGCGGCGTCACGCTGGTCGGTCCGCATCGCGACGACCTGACGCTCTCGATCGGGGACCTGCCGGCCAGGGGCTATGCCAGTCACGGTGAGTCGTGGTCGTTCGCGCTGGCCCTCCGGCTCGCGGCTTATGACCTGCTGCGCAGCGACGGCGGCGAGCCGGTGCTAGTGCTCGATGACGTGTTCGCGGAGCTCGACGACACTCGACGGTCCTCACTCGCCGAGCTGGTTGCACCGGCTGACCAGGTGCTCATCACCGCGGCGGTCGCCGGCGACGTGCCCACGCAGCTCAGCGGCGCCCGCTGGGACATCGCGGGAGGCGAGGCTCACCGTGTGCGCTAGGCCCGCGGATCCGGCGCCCGAGCCCACCGATGCGGCACGCAAACTGCTGGCTCGGGCCCGACGGGCCAAACCCGCACCGGCGCGACGGCAGCGCCGCGCGTCACCGGTCGACCAGCCGTGGAGCGGTGCCGGACCTGACGGCCGTGATCCGGCCGGCCTGGGCGATGCCGTCGCGGAGCTGGTCGAGCAGCGTGACTGGTCGAAGACGCTGATCGCGGCAGGCCTGCTACCGCGCTGGGAGCAGATCGTCGGCGCTCACATCGCCGCGCACTGCCGACCGGAGCGACTCGAGGCCGGCGAGCTCACCTGCATCGCGGAGTCGACGGCGTGGGCGACCCAGCTGCGGCTGATGACGCCGCAAGTGCTCGCCCGGATCGCCGCCGAGGTCGGATCGGATGTGGTGTCGAAGCTGCGGGTGCGCGGCCCGACCGCACCGGATTGGCGGCATGGTCCGCTGCGAGTGACCGGTCGGGGGCCGCGCGATACCTACGGCTGATCGCGCTTGGCTAGTAGGGCGATACCTACGGCTGATCGCGCCACAGCGCTCTGAGCGGCTATCCCCCGCGTGGGGGGACTAACGTCCACCCGTGTTCGCGCGCCACGCTAATCCACAGGGGCCCCAAATGGCCCTTGTAGGTAGGCGACACAGGTAAGATGGACAGCGAAACCCCGAACCACTGAGCGCGTACGGCGCTGTGTCGCACGGTGCGCTGGAGCAGGAGACATTCGTTGTCATATGACGCGCGGTCAATCACCGTTCTCGAAGGCCTCGAGGCAGTTCGCAAACGCCCCGGAATGTACATCGGTTCGACCGGCGAGCGCGGCCTGCACCACCTGGTCTCCGAGATTGTCGACAACTCGGTCGACGAGGCGCTGGCCGGTCACGCCGACGCCATCGTTTGCACGTTGCTCGCCGACGGTGGGGTAAGGGTCTCCGACAACGGTCGCGGCATGCCGGTCGACCGACACCCTGTCGAGAAGCGACCTGCCGTTGACGTGATCATGACCACGCTGCACGCCGGCGGAAAGTTCGACGGCAAGTCATATGCCGTGTCCGGTGGTCTACACGGCGTCGGCGCCTCGGTAGTGAACGCGTTGTCAAGCAAGCTCGTAATGGAGATCAAGCGGGACGGCTTCACCTGGTACCGAGAGTACGGTGCCGGCGGAAAGCTGGTCGGCCAGCTCGAGAAGGGGGCGGCCACCACCGACACGGGCACGACGACCACGTTCTGGGCTGATCCGACGATCTTCGAGACGGTTCAGTACTCCTTCGAAACCCTCGGCCGCCGGCTGCAGGAGATGGCGTTCCTCAACGCCGGCCTGTCGATCACGCTGCGCGACGAGCGCGAGGAGGTGCCAAGCGAGACCCGCTTCCACTACAAGGACGGCCTGGAGGACTTCGTAAAGCACCTCAACGCCACGAAGCAGGGGGTCCACGACTCCGTGATCCACTTCGACAGCGAGGTCAGGGGCGCGAACGGCGCCATGGCGCTCGAGGTCGCGATGCAGTGGAACGGGACCTACTCCGAGTCGGTCTATACCTTCGCCAACACGATCAACACTCACGAGGGCGGCACCCACGAGGAGGGTTTCCGTGCGGCGCTGACCACCGTGGTCAACAAGTTCGCGCGCGACCAGAAGATCCTCAAGGAAAAAGACGACAACCTCACCGGTGACGACGTCCGCGAGGGCTTGACCGCGATCGTGTCGATCAAGCTCGCGCAGCCGCAGTTCGAAGGCCAGACCAAGACCAAGCTCGGCAACACCGAGGCGAAGTCGTTCGTGCAGAAGGCGTGCAACGACTGGCTGGGCTCCTGGTTCGAGCGCAACCCCCGCGAGGGCAAGATCATCGTGTCGAAGGCGTTTTCAGCCGCTTCGGCCCGATTGGCGGCCCGCAAGGCGCGCGACTTGGCCCGCGGCCGCAAGGGCTTGCTCGAGTCCGGTGGCCTGCCGGGCAAGCTCGCCGACTGCCAGTCGACTAACCCCGAAGAGTGCGAGGTGTACGTCGTCGAGGGCGACAGCGCCGGCGGGTCGGCCAAAGGTGGCCGCAACCCGATGTACCAGGCGATCCTGCCGATCCGCGGCAAGATCATCAACGTCGAGAAGGCGCGGATCGACCGGGTCCTGCAGAACACCGAGGTCCAGGCGCTGATCACCGCGCTCGGTACCGGCATCCACGACGAGTTCGACATCGACAAGCTCAGATACCACAAGATCGTGCTGATGGCCGACGCCGACGTCGACGGCCAGCACATCCGCACCCTGCTGCTGACGCTGTTGTTCCGGTTCATGAAGCCGCTGATCGAACAGGGCTACGTCTACCTCGCCCAGCCGCCGCTCTACAAGCTGAAGTGGAACAAGCCCAACCCGGCCGAGTACGCCTACTCCGACCGCGAGCGCGACGGCATGATCGAGGTCGGCAACGCGGCCGGCAAGAAGCTGCCGAAGGACGACGGCATCCAGCGTTACAAGGGGCTCGGCGAGATGAACGCCGAGGAGTTGTGGGAGACCACGATGAACCCGGCCAGCCGGGTGCTGCTCCAGGTCACCCTCGACGACGCGGCCACCGCCGATGAGATGTTCAGCGTCCTGATGGGCGAGGACGTTGAGGCTCGACGCAGCTTCATCACCCGTAATGCGAAGGATGTGCGTTTCCTTGACATCTGATCGAGGAACCTCAAGGAGGAGCAGTCTTGACGTCTGACACCACCGATCTCCCGCCAGGCCCGGGCGGGCGAGTCGAGCCGGTCGGGCTCGAGGTCGAGATGCAGCGCAGCTTCCTCGACTACGCGATGTCGGTCATCGTCTCCCGCGCGCTGCCCGACGTACGAGACGGCCTCAAGCCGGTCCATCGCCGGGTGCTCTACGCGATGTACGACGGCGGCTACCGCCCGGACCGCGGCTACTCCAAGTGCAGCCGGGTCGTCGGCGACGTGATGGGGCAGTACCACCCGCACGGCGACACCGCGATCTACGACACCTTGGTCCGCCTCGCCCAACCCTGGTCGATGCGGCTGCCGCTGGTCGACGGCCAGGGCAACTTCGGCTCGCCGGGAAACGACCCTCCAGCCGCGATGCGCTACACGGAATGTCGGCTTACTCCCGTTGCGATCGAAATGTTACGGGATATCGAGCAAGAAACCGTCGATTTCACCGCGAACTATGACGGTCGCTCGCAAGAGCCGCTGGTGCTGCCCAGCCGATTCCCGAACCTGCTGGTCAACGGTGCGTCGGGCATCGCGGTCGGCATGGCCACCAACATCCCGCCCCACAATCTCACCGAGGTCGTCAACGCCGGCATCGCCCTGCTCGAACGCGACGCCGCCGGCAGCAAGGGTGAAGCCAAGCGCG
>DATAUK010000058.1:0-26139 GCA_036268295.1 Mycobacteriales bacterium
CCCGCCTGCTCGCCCTCGAGGCGCAGATCGGCAGGTGGATCGAGGCGCATCGGCCGGACGTCGTCGCGGTGTAACGGGTGTTCAGCCAGCACAACGTCCGGACCGTGATGGGCACCGCGCAGGCAGCCGCGGTGGCGATCACGACGGCCGCTCGGGCCGGCATCCCGGTCGCGCTGCACACGCCCAGCGAGGTGAAGGCCGCGGTGACCGGATCCGGCCGCGCCGACAAGGCGCAGGTCGGCGCGATGGTGCGACGGGTGCTCGGCCTGGCCACCGTCCCGCGACCGGCCGACACCGCCGACGCGCTCGCCCTCGCGATCTGCCAGATCTGGCGTGGAAGCGCACTGGTCCGGCTCGAGCAGGCGAGCGCGGCGAGCCGCTCGCCGGTGCGGGTGGCGACGTGATCGCGTCCGTGTCGGGGATGGTCCTCGCCATCACCGGCGAGGCGGCGGTGATCGAGGTGGGCGGCGTCGGACTCGCGGTGCAGTGCACCCCCGCGACCCTCGCCACCCTGCGCGCTGGCGCCGGGGCGAGACTCGCGACCAGCCTGGTCGTCCGTGAGGACTCGCTGACCCTTTTCGGATTCGCCAGTGACGACGAACGCGGCGTTTTCGAGACCCTCCAGGGGGTGAGCGGAGTTGGGCCGCGCCTGGCCCAGGCGGTGCTTGCCGCGCACTCACCGGATGCGGTCCGCGCTGCTGTCGCGACCGAGGACGTCGGCGCGCTGATGTTGGTGGCCGGGGTCGGTCGCAAGGGCGCGCAGCGGCTGGTCCTCGAGCTGAAGGACAAGCTGGGTACGACGGCTACCTCCGCGACCATCCTGCGGCTGCCCGGCCGGGACGGCCCCGGTCTCTGGCGTGACCAGCTCCGCGCCGCCCTGATCGGGCTCGGATGGGCCGGCCGCGAGGTCGATGACGCCCTCGCCGCGGTTGGCCCCGAGGCAGAGGCGGCGCTTGCGGTCGGTGACACTCCCGACGTGGCGGCGCTGCTCAAGACCTGCCTGCAGATGCTGAGCCGGGCATGAACCCACGAGCCAACGGCGAGATCGTCTCGGCGCTGGCCGACGACGACGACGAGGTCGTCGACGCGGCGTTGCGCCCCAAGCGGCTCGCGGACTTCGTCGGCCAGGAACGGGTCCGGGAGCAGCTCTCGCTGGTCATCGACGCCGCGAAGGGCCGGGGCCGCGTGCCCGACCACGTGCTGCTGGCCGGTTCGCCCGGGCTCGGCAAGACGACGCTGGCGATGATCATCGCCGCCGAGCTCGGCGCTCCGCTGCGGATCACGAGCGGTCCGGCGATTGAGCGGGCCGGTGACCTTGCCGCGCTGCTCTCCACGCTCGCCGAGGGCGAGGTGCTGTTCCTCGACGAGATCCACCGGATGGCGCGGCCGGCCGAGGAGATGCTCTACGTCGCGATGGAGGACTTCCGGGTCGACGTCGTCGTCGGCAAGGGGCCTGGCGCGACCGCGATCCCGCTGGACGTCGCGCCATTCACGCTGGTCGGCGCGACGACGAGGTCAGGCATGCTGCCGGGGCCGCTTCGTGACCGGTTCGGGTTCGTCGCGCGGCTCGACTTCTACAGTCCGGCCGAGCTCGAGCAGGTCCTCACCCGAAGCGCGACGCTGCTCGGCGTCGATCTGACCCCAGAGGGTGCGTCGGAGATCGCTCGCCGGGCCCGCGGCACACCGCGGATCGCCAACCGGCTGCTTCGCCGCGTCCGCGACTATGCCGAGGTCCGCGCGGATGGCCGGGTCACCCGCGAGATCGCGCGGGCGGCGCTGCAGGTCTACGAGGTCGACGAGCTCGGCCTCGACCGGCTCGACCACGCCGTGCTCGAGGCCCTGATGCGCCGGTTCGGCGGCGGCCCGGTAGGGCTGTCAACCCTGGCCGTGGCGGTCGCGGAGGAGCCGGAGACGATCGAGACTGTCGCCGAGCCCTTCCTGGTGCGGGCGGGCCTACTGGCACGAACCCCGCGCGGTCGAATCGCGACGCCGGCAGCGTGGGCCCATCTCGGTTTGCGGCCACCGGCCGTGGCTGGGGTGAGCCCCGCGTTGTTCGACCTCGACGCCTATGACGCTGGCATCGCCGATGGTGCGGTCATCATCGACGGTGTCGGTGAGGACGAACCGGGCCCCTCCGGCGGCGGTGACACGTAGACTCGCGTTCCGGCTGACCGGCCCACCTCGCCGGGCTGACCTCAAGTGATGGAGGACCAGAACCGGTGCACACAAGCCTCACGCTGATTCACCATGCCTTGGCGCTCGGTGCGTCGACCACCCCCACGAAGAAGAAGGGCAGCAGCGCCTACTCGATCCTTTTTCTGGTCGCAATCTTCGCGCTCGTCTACGTCTTCTTCCTCCGTCCGCAGCGCAATCGGCAACGCGCCTCCGCGGCGCAGCGCCGCAAGGCCGACGTCGGCGACGAGGTGACGACAACCTCAGGTTTGATCGCCACCGTGATCGCGGTCGAGGACGACTTCCTGACTCTTCAGATCGCGCCAGGGGTGAACTGCCGGTATGTGCCGGCGGCGATCCTGCGGGTCAACGGCGGCGATGACGAGCCCGAAGACACCGAGACCGAGCGCGATGTCTCAACCCACGAGGTCATCGACGTACCAGACGCGGATGAACCCAGCACCGCCCAGCACAGTGATATCGATGAAGACAGCAACACCGAGCCCCCCGACGTCAGCCCGGACCTGACCGACGGTACGACGGACCCGACCATGACTGACAAGACAGCAACCGACAAGACAGACCCCTGACGAGGCGGCACCGGCGTAACGAGGCCGGACCTCGGCAGGTTCGCACCGTTTTCGAGTTGGAAGGCAGATCGCAGTGGCAGCACCGGTTAAGCAGCGTCCGGGGCGTTATCTCGGGTTCGTCGCGCTGGTCCTCGTCGCGCTCTACCTCGGCGTCTTCCTCGGGCCGGCCTCGACGCCGAAGCTCGGGCTCGACCTGCGCGGCGGCACCCAGGTCACGCTGACCGCTCAGCCGATCGCCGGCGGCAAGGTCACCAAGAGCGCGCTCAACCAGGCGGTCGCAATCATCCGTAAGCGTGCCAACGGGCTCGGCGTCGGCGGCGCCGACGTCAGCACCCAGGGCAATGACAACATCGTGGTGGCGGTGCCGGGTGGCACCCATGACCAGGTCGTCAAGACGATCGGTCAGACCGCGCTGCTCCGGTTCCGCCAGGTGATGGCGCTCGAAGCAGGGGTTCCGGCCCCTGCGGCGTCAACCTCGGCGTCTCCCTCAGCCACTCCGAGCAGCAAGGCGAGCGGCAAGGCTAAGTCCGGCGGCAAGAAGTCGGGTGGCAAGAAGTCTAAGTCACCGAAGAATTCGAGCAGCAAGGCGAAGTCGTCCTCCGGCGATGCGCTGGCATCGGTGCTCGAGAAGCCGGCCGCGACCGGTTCGGCAACGCCGACACCTACCGTGACCCCGGCACCGGCAACTTCATCGGCGCCGGCCGCGGCTTCGTCCGCTACTCCAGCGGCCTCACCGAACCCGACATCGTCCTCGGCGGCGACGAACGCGACGACCGACACGCCGCTGCCGGGCAGCCAGTCAGCGACCTTGACCTCGGCGTTCGGGAAGTCCTTCGCCAACTGGAACTGCTTGACGCAGAACAATCCCACTCGAGGTGCGGATAATCCGGCGGACTACATCATCGCGTGCGACAGCACCGGCACGAAATACCTGCTCGGGCCAGCGGTGATCGAGGGCACCGACGTGAAGTCGGCTAGCTCGGGTCTCGACCCGACATCGGGGACCCAGTGGGTGGTCAACCTGACGTTCAACGGCAAGGGCTCGAGCGCGTGGTACGCCATCACGAAGAAGACCTACGAGGTCAACAACGGCCAGCCCAGCCAGGAAGGGTCGTGCCAACCGCCTAAGGGCTGCGACGCGGTGGGCATCGTCCTCGATGGTGTGGTGCAGTCCGCGCCGTACAGCGAGACAGACGGCATTCCCGGCGGCAGCGCCGAGATCTCCGGAAGCTTCACCGAGTCGGACGCGAACACCCTCGCTGACACCCTCAAGTACGGTGCGCTTCCGCTGAAGTTCAGCGACTCCGACGTCCAGACGGTGTCCGCGACGCTCGGAGCCGCACAGCTTCGCGGCGGCCTGATCGCCGGCATCATCGGCCTCGGCCTGGTCGTCATCTTCTCGCTGCTCTACTACCGCGCGCTTGGCCTCGTGACGGTCGGCAGCCTCGCGGTGTCCGGGCTGATTCTGTACGCCGCGACGGTGCTACTGGGTCATTCCTCGGTCGGCTACACCCTGTCGCTGCCCGGTATCGCCGGATTCATCGTGGCGGTCGGCATCACCGCCGACAGCTTTGTCGTGTTCTTCGAGCGACTTCGTGACGAGATCCGCGACGGCCGACGGCTACGCAGTGGCGTTGACCGGGCGTGGCCGCGGGCTCGGCGCACCATCCTGTCGGCCGACACGGTGTCGCTGCTCGCCGCGGTGATCCTCTACGCCGTGTCGATCGGCGACGTCCGAGGCTTCGCCTTCACCCTCGGCCTGTCGACGATCTCCGACCTGTTCATCGTCTTCTTCTTCACCAAGCCGCTGCTGATGGTGCTCGCCAAGGTGCCCGCGTTCGACTCAGGCAAGACCTGGACCGGCGTCGGCAAGGCACGCGCAGGTGTCGCCCGTGACGCCGAGCCGGATCGACCTGCCAGACCCGGCCGTCGGCCGCGGACCAGGGAGGCCTGAGATGGCGCGCAAAGGCAAGGGCGAGTCGCTTGCCACCCGGCTCTATCGCGGCGAGGTGTCCTGGGACTTCATCGGGCGCCGGCGCCGGTGGTACGCGTTGTCCGGGCTGGTGATGCTCATCGGCATCCTCAGCCTGGCGATCCAGGGGCTGAACCCGTCGATCGACTTCAAGGGCGGCGCGGAGTTCCAAGGCCCGCTCAACGGTCACAGCATCACTCAGGTCAAGTCGGTGGTGAGCGGCATCGGAGTCAACCCCGATGTCTCCCAGGTGACCGGAAGCGGCTCGGACCAGCGGTTCAACATCGAGACCGCGACCCTGACCAATGACTCGATCGCCCAGGTCGAGCAGGCGCTTGCTACCGAGGTCGGCGTTGCGAACGCCAAGATCGATATCACGACTGTCGGCTCGACCTGGGGAAGCGAGATCACCCACAAGGCAGTCGAGGGTCTGATCATCTTCCTGGTTGCCGTGAGTGGCTATCTCTCGATCCGGTTCGAGTGGAAGATGGCGCTCGCGGCGATGATCGCACTGCTCCACGACCTGGTGATCACGGCAGGGATCTATTCACTGTCCGGCCTTCAGGTCAGCCCGTCGACCGTCATCGCGCTGCTCACGATCCTGGGTTATTCGCTCTATGACACGGTCGTCGTCTTCGACAAGGTCCGGGAAAACACCGCGGGAATTGCCGGTGGCAGCAAGATGACGTTCAGCCAGGCGACCAACCTGGCGGTCAACCAGACCCTGGTCCGATCGATCAACACCTCGATCATCGCGCTGCTGCCGGTGTTGGGCCTGCTCGTCATCGGTGCCGGGCTGCTCGGTGCCGGCTCGCTCGACGACCTCTCGGTCGCGCTCTTCATCGGCCTGGCCTCCGGTGCCTACTCCTCGATCTTCATCGCCTCGCCGCTGTTGTGCGACTTCAAGGAGCGCGAGCCGACCTACCAGCAGCTCGCGAAACGGGTCGCCAGCCGCCGGATCAAGGAAGCAAGCGGGGTCGGGGCGCTCGAGCCGGCAACCGTCGGCGCTCCGCTCGCCGTCCGGACGTCGAGTGTTGCGCCGGCCGCGCCTGCGCCCGAGGTACGCCGTCCCATCGAAGCGGGAGACTCCGGACCGAGCGAGCCGGCCGAAGATCGTCTCGAGCCGGCTGATGACGAGCTGTTGGACGTCCCAGTCGTCGAACGCCGGCAGGGAGTGCCACCGCGAACCGGCGCCAGACCTACCCAGCAACGCCGCAGGTCCACTCGTGGCGGCCGGCCGGGTGGTCGCGGCGGCAAGTCACGCAAACGCCGGTGAGCCCGCTCGACCTCGACGCGCTGCTGCGGTCGCGGGTCCGCGAGATTCCTGACTTCCCGGAGCCGGGAGTCAGCTTCAAGGACATCACGCCGTTGCTGGCCGACCACACCGCGTTCGCCGGCGTCATCGACGCGATCGTCGGCCATCACGGCCGTGGCACGATCGAGAAGGTCGCCGGCATCGAAGCGCGCGGGTTCATCCTCGCGGCCGCAGTTGCCTACCATTTCGGGGCCGGCTTCGTGCCGGTTCGCAAGGCCGGCAAGCTGCCGAGCTCGACGTACTCCGAGTCCTACTCCCTGGAGTACGGCGAGGCCACGATCGAGGTGCACCGCGACGCCTTCGTGCCGGGCGAGCGGGTGCTGCTCGTTGACGACGTACTTGCCACCGGCGGGACGGTTGCCGCCGCGGTCAACCTGGTCGAACGCGCCGGTGCGGAGGTCGCCGGCTGCAGCGTGCTGCTGGAGCTGAGCTTCCTGCACGGCCGCGATCGCCTCGCCGACCTCGACGTCCACTCGCTGCTGACCTACTGACAGGCCTCGCCGGATCGTCGATCGGGAACGCCCGGGACGCCGAAATCGTTAGACTTGGCAACGAGTCTTGCGAAGGGTGGTGAGGCGTGGCAAGCGACGTAGTCCCGGTCGCTGACGATCCGGTCGCGACCGACACCGTCCTGCCGGTTCTCGAACCGAGCGCCGAGCCGGCCGCCGCTGCGCGGATGCGGGCCCGGCTCGGCCGGCTAGGTGGCTCGAAAGCGACGCCGCCGCCGGAGCTCGAGCCGCTGCTGAAGACGCTTCGCACCAACCATCCCAAGGCCGACAGCCGGCTGGTGGTCCGCGCCTATGAGGTCGCCGAGCGCTGTCATCGTGGCCAGCAGCGGCGAAGCGGTGACCCGTACATCTCCCATCCGCTCGCGGTCGCGACGATCGCCGCCGAGCTCGGGATGGAGCCGCCGACGTTGTGCGCGGCGCTGCTGCACGACACCGTCGAAGACACCGCGCTCTCGCTTGCAGAGGTGAGCCGGGAGTTCGGCGAGGAGGTCGGCCGGCTGGTCGACGGCGTGACGAAGCTCGACAAGGTGCGCTACGGCGAATCGGCCGAGGCCGAGACGATCCGCAAGATGGTCGTCGCGATGGCGCGAGACCCGAAGGTCCTCATCGTCAAGCTCGCCGACCGGCTGCACAACATCCGCACCGTGTCGTGGCTGCCACCGGACAAGCAGGAGCGGATCGCCAAGCAGACCCTGGAGATCTACGCCCCGCTGGCCCATCGGCTCGGCATGAACGCGATCAAGTGGGAGCTCGAAGACCTGTCGTTCGCGACGCTCTATCCGAAGCGGTACGACGAGATCGTGCGGCTGGTCGCCGAGCGGGCACCATCGCGCGACACGTACCTCGCCGGCGTGACCGAGCGGGTCCTGGCCGAGCTTCGGATCGCGAAGATCAAGACCAGTGTCACCGGCCGGCCCAAGCACTTTTATTCGATCTACCAGAAGATGATCGTGCGCGGACGCGACTTCGACGACATATACGACCTGGTCGGGCTGCGCATCACGGTCGAAAGCGAGCGCGACTGTTATGGCGCGCTCGGTGTCATCCACACCATGTGGTCACCGGTGCCGGGCCGGTTCAAGGACTACATCGCGATGCCGAAGTTCAACCTCTACCAGTCGCTGCACACCACCGTGATCGGGCCGGAGGGCAAACCGGTCGAGGTCCAGATCCGCACCGCGCAGATGCACCGTCGCGCGGAGTACGGCATCGCGGCGCACTGGAAATACAAGGAAGAGTCCGCGGCCGGCGATCAGGACATGACGTGGCTCAAGCAGCTGGTCGACTGGCAGCGGGAGACCCAGGACCCGGGGGAGTTCCTCGACTCGTTGCGCTTCGACCTGCATGCCCAGGAGGTGTTCGTCTTTACGCCGAAGGGTGACGTGATCGCGCTGCCGGCGAGCGCCAGTCCGGTCGACTTCGCCTACTCGGTGCACACCGAGGTCGGCCATCGATGCATCGGTGCGAGGGTCAACGGCCGGCTGGTGCCGCTGGAGTCGGTGCTCGACAACGGCGACGTCGTCGAGGTATTCACCTCGAAGTCCGAGACCGCGGGTCCGAGTCGCGACTGGCTCTCCTTCGTCAAGTCACCCCGCGCCAGGAACAAGATCCGGCAGTGGTTCGCGCGCGAACGGCGCGAGGACGCGATCGACGAGGGCAAGGAGGCGATCAGCCGCTCGATGCGCAAGGCCGGTCTGCCGCTGCAGCGACTGATGGGCGGCGACGCGTTGCTGACGCTCGCGCAGGATCTGCGGCTCGTCGATGTCTCGGCGTTGTACGCGGCGGTCGGCGAAGGGCACATCTCGGCGCAGTCGGTCGTGCAGCGACTGGTTCAGGCGCTCGGCGGCCCGGACGGCGCGGTCGAGGACATCGCCGAGACCGAGACGGCTACGCGGGTCGGCACCAGGGCGCGGTCGGCCGGTGATCCCGGAGTCATGGTCAAGGGCGCTTCGGACGTCTGGGCGAAGCTGGCGCGGTGCTGCACTCCGGTGCCGGGTGATGAGATCCTCGGCTTCGTGACCCGCGGTCATGGTGTGTCCGTGCACCGCGTCGACTGCACCAACACAGACAGCCTCTCGACCGATCCCGACCGACTCGTGGAGGTCGAGTGGGCACCGACCGCGGGATCGGTGTTCTTGGTCGCGATCCAGGTCGAGGCACTCGACCGGAGCCGGCTGCTCGCCGACGTGACCCGCGTGCTCTCTGACGGCCATGTCAACATCCTGTCGGCGTCGGTCTCGACAACGCGGGACCGGGTCGCAATCTCGAAGTTCACCTTCGAGATGGGTGACCCCAAGCACCTCGGCCACTTGCTTCGCGGCGTACGCGGCGTCGAAGGCGTCTACGACGCCTATCGGGTGACCTCCGGCTTTTAGCCTTTGGTGACCGTGAACGACTCGATCACGACCGGCTGTTTGGGACTACCGTCGCCCGGCCCGTTGCTGTCATCGGTGCCGGCCTTGGCGATCCGGGTGAGCACACCAAGCCCTGACGTGACATGTCCGAACGGGGTGTACTGCGGCGGCAGCGAGGTGTTGGCGTAGACGAAGAAGAACTGGCTGCCGCCGGTGTGCGGCTGACCGGTGTTGGCCATCGCCAGCGTGCCGGCGGGGTAGGTCGCGCCACTGAGGTTCTCGTCCGGGATCGTGTAACCCGGACCACCGGTGCCGGTGCCGGTCGGGTCGCCGCACTGCAACACGAAGATGCCGCTCGTAGTGAGCCGGTGGCATGGCGTGTCGGTGAAAAAGCCCTTGCCGGCAAGGAAATTGAACGAGTTCACGGTGTGCGGCGCTGCCTTGCCGTCGAGCGCCACGATGATCGTCCCGCAGTTGGTCACTACCCGGGCGGTGTACGCCGTGTGCGAGATGGTCATCGCCGGCTCGTGCCCGAAGGTCAGGTGTTTGGTCTGCAGCGCCGGCCCCTTCGTGCAGCCGTTGGCGTTCTGCACGCCTGCCGGGCTGACCGTGACGCCCTGCGAGCCGCCAGAACTGCTCGAGCCGCAGGCCGTCGCCAGGACGGCCGTGACCGCTAGACCGACGCCTGCAGCGATCCGGCCGATCACACCTTCACCATGTCGACGAGGAAGATCAGCGTCTCGTTCGGCTTGATCGTCGAGCCCGAGCCGCTGGCGCCGTAGCCGAGCGATGCCGGAATGATCAGCTCTCGCGAGCCGCCGGCCTTCATGCCGACCAGGCCCTGGTCCCAGCCCGGGATGACCGAGCCCTTGCCGAGGCTGAAGCTGAACTCCTGCTTCTTCGCGCCGTCGGTGTAAGAGGCGTCGAACGCCGTGCCGCTGCTGCACGAGATGCCGACGTACTTCACCGTGATCTCGTCGCCGCTTTTCGCTGCCTTGCCCTTGCCGACCTTGAGGTCCTTGGTGACCAGCTTGGTCGGGGCCTTGCCGGTCACATCCGGCACCATCGGGTCGCCCTTGGCCGGCGGGTTCGGCGAGATCTTCGCGCACTTCTTCGGCGCCGCCGGCACCGGCGCGGTCGTCGTGGGCGACGCGCTCGGGGTGACTCCCGAGCTTGTGGTCGCGCCGGCCTTCACCGCGGTGGGCTTGCTGTTCGAGCCACCGAAGAGCCAGATGCCGCCGCCGACCAGCGCCGCGATCACCACGGCAGTGCCGGCAACCGCGCCGACCACGGTGTTGCGCTTCTTGGCCTTGGCACGTCGTTCGAGCTCGGCTTGACGGCGTCGTTCAAAGCGACGGCGGGCGAGCTCGCGCTCACGTCGGCGACTTGTCGCCACGTAGGCCTCCATGATCGGCTGGCGGAAATAACCGCGCTGAGTCTAGGCAATCGCTCGCTAGTCTGACCTGAACCCCACCTGAAAGGATCCTAAGAGTGACCGGCAACCGGCGCGGCTGGGCGGCCCTACGGCGGCCTGTTACGGGGCACTGTTAGTGCTAGTCGTCGGGTTTCCGGCTGGGCCGTGGGAGACGAACTGCTGGGTAGTGGCGCCGGATCGCGGTGAGCAGTGTGTCGTCATCGATCCCGGGTACGACTCGAGCGGTCCACTCGATGAGGTGCTGGCGATGCACCGGCTCCAGCCGGTCGCGGTGCTACTCACCCACGGTCACGTCGATCACACCTGGTCGGTAACGCCGGTGTGCGGCGCCAAGGACGTGCCTGCGCTGATCCACCCCGAGGACCGGATCATGCTCACCGACCCGAACATCGGCCTCGGACTCCCTATCGGTACGCCGATCATGGGTCGCTTCGAATGGGCCGAGCCGGCCGATGTGCGTGAGCTGTCCGACGGCGAGACGGTGTCGCTCGCGGGCATGGATCTCGTCGTCGACTGGACGCCCGGTCACACCCGTGGCTCAGTCACCTTCACGACCGGCACTGACTTCTTCTCCGGCGACCTGCTGTTTGCCGGCTCGATCGGACGCACCGACCTGCCAGGCGGCTCGTATGAGGAGATCCTGGCCTCGCTCGCCCGAGTGCCGCTAAACCTGCCGGACGAGACCGTCGTACGCCCCGGCCATGGTCCCGACACCACGATCGGCCAGGAGCGAGTGGCCAACCCGTTCCTTACCGAGCTACCGGCGCCGCCGCCGGTCAAGCGCGGGATCTGAGGTGGCAAAGATCGCAGCGATGTCGGGGTTCCCGGAGTGGCTCCCGCATCAGCGGATGATCGAGCAACGCATCGTCGACACCGCGCGGGAAGTGTTCGAGTTGCACGGTTTCGCGCCGATCGAGACCCGATCGGTCGAGCCGCTCGACCAGCTGCTGCGCAAGGGCGAGACCGACAAGGAGATCTACCTGTTGCGGCGGTTGCAGGCCGACGCCGACGAGTCGGACTCCGAGCTGGGCCTGCACTTCGACCTCACCGTGCCGTTTGCGCGCTACGTCCTGGAGAACGCCGGCAAGCTCGAGTTTCCGTTGCGGCGCTACCAGATTCAGCGGGCCTGGCGCGGCGAGCGACCCCAGGAGGGCCGCTACCGCGAGTTCCTGCAGGCCGACATCGACATCATCGATCGCGACTCGCTGCCGTTTCACTACGAGGTCGAGCTGCCGTTGGTCGTCGCCGAGGTGATGACGCGGCTGCCGGTGCCGCCGATCAGGATTCACGTCAACACCCGCAAGATCCCGCAGGGCTTCTACCGCGGCATCGGCATCGAGGACTTCACCGCGGTGCTGCGTACAGTCGACAAGCTGGCCAAGATCGGCCCTGGCCGGGTCCACACCATGTTGACCGAGACCGCCGGGTGCTCCGCCCCGCAGGCCGACGCCTGTCTCGCGCTCGCCCAGATCTCGGCGAGTGACAACTCGTTTGTCGACGCGGTCCGGGCGCTGGGCGTCGACGACGAGTTGCTGGACGAGGGCCTTGACGAGCTCGCTCGCGTCATCGACGCCGGCGCTGAGTTTCCTGGCTTGCTGCTCGCCGATCTGAGCATCGCGCGCGGCCTGGACTACTACACCGGCACGGTCTACGAGACGGTGCTGGTCGGCCACGAGGGCATCGGCTCGATCTGCTCCGGCGGCCGGTACGACGCACTGGCGAGCGACGGTGCGTCGACCTACCCCGGCGTCGGGGTTTCGATCGGGGTCACCCGGCTCGTCGCCAGGCTGCTGGGACGCGACCTGATCGCGATCAGTCGCAAGGTGCCGACTTGCGTGCTGGTCGCGCTGCCCGACGAGGACTCCCGGCCACATTGCGAGGCGATCGCAGCGAGCCTTCGGGCGCGGCGGATCGCCAGCCAGGTCGCGCCGGAGGCGGCGAAGTTCGGCAAGCAGATCCGATTCGCCGAGCGGAGGGGGATCCCGTACGTGTGGTTTCTCCAGCCGGACGGCTCCAGCCAGGTCCGCGACATCCGCTCCGGCGAGCAGGTAGAGGCGGATGCCACGCGCTGGGTGCCGCCCGCCGAAGACCTTTACCCGACGATCAGCTCTCAGCCTCAGGAGGACCCATCGTGACCGCGCAGCTTCGGCGCACCGACTCGACCGGTGCTGGGCGAACCGGTGCTCTCCGATGATGCGCACCCACGGCGCTGGCTCACTGCGGCCGAGCGACGAGCAGGCAACGGTCGCCCTGGCCGGCTGGGTGGCGCGTCGCCGCGACCACGGCGGTGTGACGTTCCTCGACCTCCGTGATTCGACCGGGATCGTCCAGGTCGTTGTCCGTGACCTGCCCGAGGTGCGCGCGCTTCGAAACGAGTGGTGTGTCGTCATCGGCGGTCGCGTCGAGCGGCGGACCGAGGGCAACGTCAACCCGAATCTGCCGACCGGCGAGATCGAGGTCGTGGCGACCGCGATCGAGGTGCTCAGCACCGCCGACGAGCTGCCGTTCCCGATCGATGGCGTCGACGAGATCGGCTCCGGCGTCGAGGAGATGCTGCGGTGGAAGTATCGCTACCTGGATCTGCGGCGTACCGGACCGGCGGGTGCGATCCGCACCCGGGCGCGGGTCGTCTCGCTGATCCGCCGCATCTTGGAGGCGCACGACTTCGTCGACATCGAGACGCCGTACCTCACCCGGTCGACTCCGGAAGGTGCCCGTGACTTCCTGGTGCCGGTGCGGCTGCAGCCAGGTGAGTGGTACGCGCTGCCGCAGTCACCGCAGCTGTTCAAGCAGCTGCTCATGGTCGGCGGATTTGAGCGTTACTACCAAATCGCGCGCTGTTTTCGCGACGAGGACTTCAGGGCCGACCGGACCGCGGAGTTCACGCAGCTCGACATCGAGATGTCGTTCCTCGATGAGGAGGACGTCTTCGCGCTCACCGAGGAGCTGGTCGCGACGATCTGGCGCGAGGTGCTCGATGTCGACCTGCCGGTGCCGTTCCCGCGGATGACCTACTGGGAGTCGATGCGCCGCTACGGCTCCGACAAGCCCGACCTTCGCCTCGACCTCGAGCTGGTCGACCTGACCGAGCACATGGCCGGCACCGAGTTCCGGGTGTTCCAGGCCGAGCATGTCGGCGCGGTCGTGGTGCCGGGCGGCGCGGCCTACACCCGCAAGGAGCTCGACGGCTGGCAGGAATGGGCGCGGGCCCGTGGTGGCAAGGGCATCGCCTGGTTGCTCGTGCCGACCGACGGCGAGCCACGCGGCTCGGTCACGAAGCTGGAGCCGGACCGGCTCGACTCGCTGCCGGACGCAGCCGGCGCCCAGGCCGGCGACGCGATCCTGTTCGCGGCCGGCCCCCGAAAGTCGACGCTGGAGCTGCTCGGCGCGCTGCGGCTCGAAGTCGGGCGTCAGCAGGGCCTGATCCGCGAGGGCGAGTGGAAGTTTCTGTGGATCTTCGACGCTCCGATGTTCGAACGGACCGGCGACGGCGAACGATGGACGGCGGTGCACCATCCGTTCACCGCACCAACGGCGGAGTGGGCGGATCGGTTCGAGGACGATCCGCTGAATGCGCTTGCTCGCGCGTACGACGTCGTCGGCAACGGGGTCGAGCTCGGCGGGGGCTCGATCAGGATCCACCAGGCGGCCATGCAGCAGCGGGTGTTCGACGTGATCGGGATGACTCCCGAGGAGGCGCAGAGCAAGTTCGGCTTCCTGCTCGAGGCGTTTCGCTTTGGCCCGCCGCCACACGGCGGGATCGCGTTCGGCCTCGACCGGCTGGCCGCCGAGGTGCTTGGCACCGACGCGATCCGCGAGGTGATGGCGTTCCCGAAGGCATCGAGTGGCGGCGATCCGCTCACCGGGGCGCCGACACCGATCACGCCCGCGCAGCGAGCCGAAGCCGGGATCGACGCCGTCCCCGACGCACCGGCTTAACGGCGGCGTCGGCGCGGCGGAATAGGCTCGACGGCGTGGCCGGTGACCTGTTCTCGCAGGCGGCGGCCGAGGCGGCTGATGCGGCCGCACCGCTCGCCGCCAGGATGCGGCCGCGGAGCCTCGACGAGGTGGTCGGCCAGCAGCACCTGCTCGCCGCGGGCGCGCCGCTGCGTCAGCTCGTCGACGGCGGCGGCACGACCAGCGTGCTGCTGTGGGGGCCGCCGGGCAGCGGCAAGACCACGATTGCCAGGCTGCTCGCGGCCGGCCGGTTGTTCGTCGAGCTCTCGGCGGTGACCGCCGGCGTCAAGGACGTGCGGGCGGCGATCGACGCCGCCAAGGAGCGGCTGGCGTTCCACAGCGAGCGAACCGTGCTGTTCGTCGACGAGGTGCACCGGTTCTCCAAGTCCCAGCAGGATGCGCTGCTCCCCGGTGTCGAGGCCGGGCTGGTCACGTTCGTCGGGGCAACGACCGAGAATCCGTTCTTCTCGGTCATCTCCCCGCTGCTGTCCCGGTCGTTGCTGCTGACCCTCGAGCCGCTCGACGACGACGCGATCAGGTCACTGGTCGAGCGGGCACTCGTGGACGACCGCGGCATCGGCGGCACCCTTCTGCTGCCGGACGAGAGCATGGGCCATCTGCTGCGACTGTCCGACGGCGACGCGCGGCGGGCGCTGACCGCACTCGACGCCGCCGCCGCCGCCGCGCGGTCACTGGATCGCGACACCATCGACCTCGAGCTTCTCGAGCAGGCGGTCGACCGTGCCGCCGTGCGCTACGACCGCGACGGTGACCAGCACTACGACGTCACGAGCGCGTTCATCAAGAGCCTGCGCGGCAGCGACGTCGACGCAGCGCTGCATTATCTCGCCCGGATGATCGAGGCCGGCGAGGATCCGCGCTTCATCGCGCGGCGGATGGTGATCTTCGCGAGCGAGGACATCGGGCTGGCCGAGCCGGGCGCGCTCGGTGTCGCGGTTGCCGCCTCCCATGCGCTCGACCTGGTCGGTTTGCCGGAGGCGCGCCTGAACCTGGCGCAGGCCGCGATCCACCTCGCGCTGTCGCCGAAGAGCAACGCCGTGATCGTCGCGATCGAGGCCGCGACCGCCGACGTGAGGGCCGGTCAGGCGGGCAGCGTGCCGGCGCCACTTCGTGACTCTCACTACCCGGGCGCAAAGCGACTTCACCACGGCGAGGGCTACCGATACCCTCATGAGTTCCCGGGTGGTGTCGTCGAGCAGCAGTATGTGCCGGACGAACTGACCGGCCGGGACTACTACCGCCCCTACGACAGGGGCGCCGAGCGTGCCGCGACCGAGCGGCTCGCCGCACTACGTGCGACCGTGCGTGGCGCACCGAACGAGGATGGGGACCAGCAGTGATCCTTGCCAGCGGCGGGTTGACCGGCGGCCAGGTCGCCGGGCTCATCATTGCGGTCTTCTGGGCGATCCTGGTCTGCTTCCTGGCCTTCGTCCTGGTCAAGCTCGGCAAGGTGATCGGCGAGACCGCGAAGCTCGTGACCGGCGTCGCGGACCAGACCGTGCCGCTGCTCAGCGAGGTCACCACCTCGGTCGTACAGGTCAACGCCGAACTGACCCGGGTCGACTCGATCACCGCCAACGTCGAGGAGATCTCCGGCAACGCCCGCGCGCTCACCGCGTTGTTCTCCGCGACCCTCGGCTCGCCGATCATCAAGGTCGCCGCGTTCTCCTACGGCGTACGACGAGCCATCAACAACAAGAACGAGGCGGACGTCCGCAAGCGGGTCAAGGTGGCGATGAAGGCCGACAAGTCTGCTCGCCGCGCCAGCCGAAAGGCGGAGAAATGAGACGGCTGTTCTACGTCGCTTTTGGTGCCACCGTTGGGGTTCTCGTCGTACGACGGGTCACCGAAGCGGCCTCGCGCTGGACCCCGGATGGCCTGGCGTCGCAAGCGAGCGGTGCCGGTGGCCGGCTGACCGAGTGGTGGTCGATCGTGCAGGAGTCGGCGGCGGCGCGCGAACGCGAGCTACGCGAGGCACTCGGCATCGATGACGATCGCGAGCACCCCGCGGCATGAAATCGGCGGAAATCTCAAGACGATTCCTTCACTTCTTCGAGGCCCGCGACCACACCGTCGTGCCCTCGGCGTCGCTGGTCGTCGACGACCCGACGCTGCTGCTGGTCAACGCCGGCATGGTGCCGTTCAAGCCGTACTTTCTCGGCGAGGAGCCGGCGCCTTACGAACGCGCGGCCAGTGTGCAGAAGTGCGTCCGGACTGCTGACATCGACATCGTCGGCACCAACAGCCGCAACGGCTCGTTCTTCCAGATGGCCGGCAACTTCTCCTTCGGTGACTACTTCAAGAAGCGCGCGATCCGGCTGGCCTGGGAGCTGCTGACCACGTCGCAGGATGACGGCGGGTTCGGCTTCGATCCGGACCGGCTGTGGCCGACGGTCTACCACGACGACGCCGACGCCTTCCGGATCTGGACCGAAGAGGTCGGGGTGCCCGCGGAGCGGGTACAGCGTCGTGGCCGTGAGGACAACTACTGGTCGATGGGCGTGCCCGGCCCGTGCGGGCCCTGCTCGGAGATCTACTTCGACCGCGGCCCTGAGTACGGCGCTGATGGCGGCCCGATCGCCGACGAGGAGCGCTATCTCGAGGTCTGGAACCTCGTGTTCATGCAGTACATCCGCGGCGAGGGCGAGGGCTACGACTACGTCGACCACCTGCTCGGTGACCTGCCCGCGAAGAACATCGACACCGGCATGGGTGTCGACCGGATGGCCGTGATCCTGCAGGGCGTCGACAACATCTTCGAGACCGACCTGCTCAAGCCGCTGCTGGAGTGGGCGAGCGAGCTCTGCGGTGTGACCTACGGCAGCGACGACCAGTCCGATGTCCGGCTGCGGGTCGTCGCCGATCACACCCGCACCGCCACCATGCTGATCTCCGACGGCGTCGTCCCGAGCAACGAGGGCCGCGGCTATGTGCTGCGGCGGATGATCCGGCGTACCGTCCGGACGCTTCGGCTGCTGGGCGTCGAGGACCCGTCGATGTCGGATCTGGTCTCGCTGGCTTGCGGCATCCTCGGTCCGTCGTTTCCGGGGATCGCCGAGTCCACCAGCCGGATCGAGTCGGTCGCCGCGGCCGAGGAGGCCGCGTTCCTCGCGACGCTGCGCACCGGTGAGGCGCTCTTCGACCGGCTCTCCGGTGAGATGCGTGGCCAGGGCGCCCGCGTCGTGGCGGGGGATCAGGCCTTCCTGCTCCATGACACGTACGGCTTCCCGATCGATCTGACTCTGGAGATGGCCCGCGAGCAGGGTCTCGAGGTCGACGAGCCCGGGTTCCGGCGGCTGATGGACGAGCAGCGGCAGCGGGCAAAACGCGACACTGCTGAGCGCAAGAGCGCGCAGGCCGACGTCACCGTCTATCGCTCGCTGCTTGCCGGTAGCGGCCAGACGACGTTCACCGGATATGCCCAGATCGAGGCCGAGGGCACGCTGCGCGGGCTCATCGTCGACGGGACGCCGGCCGACACCGCGACCGAGGGCAGCGAGGTCGAGATTGCCCTTGATCGCACGCCGTTCTATGCCGAGTCCGGCGGTCAGCTAGCTGATCACGGCGTCCTGACGTTCAGCGATGGCTCGGTGGTGGAGATCTACGACGCGCAGAAGCCGGTCAACGACCTGATCGTGCACCGCGGCCGGGTGGTCAGCGGGCAGATCCGGCGCGGTGAGGAACTGATAGCGGCGGTCGATGTCGAACGACGCAAGGCGGTCTCGCGCGCGCACACCGCGACTCACCTGGTCCACCAGGCGATCCGGCGCGCACTCGGCGAGCACGCCACCCAGGCCGGGTCGCAGAACGATGCCGGGCGGTTCCGCTTCGACTTCGCCTCGCCGGCCGCGGTCCCCGACAGTGTGCTGGCCGACGTCGAGGCAGAGGTCAACGACGTGTTGCTCGCCGATCTCGCGGTCCGCGCATTCGTCACCACCCAGGACGAGGCGCGCAAGATCGGAGCGCTCGCGCTGTTCGGCGAGAAGTACGGCGAGGCGGTTCGGGTCGTCGAGGTCGGCGACTACGCGCGCGAGCTCTGCGGCGGCACCCACGCGGTACGCTCGTCGCAGCTCGGCATGGTCAAGCTGCTGAGCGAGGCTTCGATCGGTGCCGGCAAGCGGCGGATCGAAGGTCTCGTTGGCGCCGACGCCTACTCCCACCTGGCGCGTGAGCACCTGCTGGTCTCGCAGCTTTCTGGGATCGTCAGCGCCGGTCCCGACGAGCTGGTCGACCGGGTGAGTGCGGTGATCGCCCGGGTTCGCGAGCTGGAGCGTGACCTCGACCGGATGCGTGGCGTCGCCGTGCTCGCAGTTGCCGACGAGCTGGTCGGCGCCGCCGCCGAAGAGAATGGCGTCGTCGTGGTCGCCCATCGGGCCGCCGACGATGCTGACGCGGACGGGTTGCGCAGCCTTGCCCTCGAGGTCCGTGGTCGTCTCGACGCCTCCCGGCCGGCCGTCGTCGCGGTCGGTGCGCTCACCCACGGCCGCCCGATCATGGTGATCACCGTCAACGACGCTGCCCGCGAGCACGGTCTGCTGGCTGGTGAGCTGGTACGTGAGGCGGCTCGCGAGCTCGGTGGTGGCGGCGGCGGTCGTGACGACGTCGCGCAGGGCGGCGGCATCGATGCCCGGGCCCTCGACGGTGTCATCCGCGAGCTGCCCGCCAAGGTCGGGCGTCGCACCGCCGCCGACGCTGGATGACGGTGTGGCCGAGGTCGCGGAGCTCAGCGCGGCGGGCGCGGTGAGACCAGGTGTCCGGCTTGCCGTGGACGCCGGCAGCGTGCGCGTCGGCATTGCCGCCAGCGACCCGGCCGGGATCCTCGCGACCCCGGTGACGGTGCTGCGGCGTGACGCCCGTGGCAGCAGTGATCTCACCGAGCTTGCGGCGCTGGTGGCCGAGCGCGAGGCGGTCGAGGTGCTGGTCGGGCTGCCGCGATCGCTTTCCGGAGGCGACGGTCCGGCGGCGGTCATCGCCCGCGACTACGCCACTGCCCTCGCGGCCCGGGTCGCGCCAGTCACCGTCCGGCTGGTCGACGAGCGACTGACAACGGTCGAGGCGACTCGTGGCCTGCGCGCGGCCGGGATTCGGTCTCGTGAGGCGCGCAGCGTGGTCGATTCGGCCGCCGCGGTCGTGATCCTGCAGCATGCGCTCGACGCCGAGCGGGTCTGCGGGATGCCACCCGGCGAGGCTGTCGGGGTGGTCCAAAAATGAGCGGGTTCGACTTCGACAACCATCCGGATGAGTCGCGCGAAGACCGTCGTCGCGGTCGTGGCGCGGTCATCATCGTGCTGGCGACGCTGCTGGTGCTGCTGCTGGTCGTTGTCCTGGTTCTGGTGGGGCCGATCAAGAACCTGCTCGGCGGCAGCAACACCGACTACACCGGGGCCGGCACCGGCACGGTCACCGTCGTGGTTCACGACGGTGACGGCGCGTCCGCGATCGGCGACACCCTCGCCAGCGACGGTGTCGTGAGGAGCAGCTCGGCGTTCGTCAGCGCCGCCGCGGCCAACCCGCGCTCGCGTGGCATCGCGCCCGGCACCTACCGGCTGCACCACCACATGCAGGCGTCTCTCGCAGTTGCGCTGCTGCTCAAACCGTCGTCGCGGGTCGACTTCCCGGTCACCATCACCGAGGGCATGACCGCCGCGTCGATCGTCGCGAAGATCGCCAGCAAGACACCGATCACCCCGACGGCGTTGCAGGCGGCGCTGAAGCAACCCAAGTCCCTCGGTCTGCCGTCCTACGCCCATGGCCACGTAGAGGGGTTCCTGTTCCCGGCGACCTACGACATCCAGCCGGGTGAGACCGCGAGCGACGTGCTGAAGGCGATGGTGACCCGCTTCGACCAGGCGCTGGTCCAGGATCACGTCGTCGCCGGAGCCAAGCAGCTCGGCATGTCGGTGTACGCCGTCGTCACGCTGGCCTCGATCGTGCAGCACGAGGCGCTGCTTCTGCCCGACTTCCCGAAGATCGCGGAGGTCTTTCTCAACCGGCTGCACGCCAACATGCCGCTGGGCTCCGACGCCACCGAGCTCTACATCCTCGGTCCCAACCACGGCCCGCTGACCAGTGCCGACCTCAACCTCAACTCGCCGTACAACACTCGTCACAACCTTGGCCTGCCGCCGACGCCGATCGACTCACCCGGCGACGCTGCGCTCAACGCCGTGATCCATCACGCGAACAGCCAGTACCTCTACTTCGTCACGATCGACAAAGCCGGCCACACCGCCTACGCCACCACCCTGGACCGCTTCAACCAGCTCGTCACAGAGTCTCAGGCCAACGGCGTCTCGTGAGCCCGGACCGGCGCGGCGCAGCAGTGCTCGGCTCGCCGATCTCGCACTCGCTCTCGCCGGTGCTGCATCAGGCGGCGTACGACGCCCTCGGGCTCGACGGGTGGGCCTACCGTGCGATCGAGTGCATCGAGGCCGACCTCGGCGCCACGCTCCGGAGCCTTGACGACGAAGGTCTCGCCGGCGTCAGCCTGACAATGCCGCTCAAGCGAGCGGTGCTCGACATGCTCGCCTCGACCGACAACGCGACGAGAACCGCCGGCGTCGCCAACACGGTGCTCTTCGGTGCGACCACGGGGGAGTGGGTCGGTGCCAACACCGACGTGCGAGGCATGACCGCAGTGCTGCGGGCGGTCGAGTCGCTGGCGTCGCGCGACGGGACCGCCTGGATCCTCGGTGCCGGTGCGACCGCTGCGTCCGCGCTGACCGCGCTGGCGCAGTTCGGGTTCCGCCGGGTCGCCGTCGCAGCGCGCCGGCCCGACGCGACTGCTGAGCTGGCGATCCTCGCGGAGCGCATCGGGGTGAGGTTGACGGTCCATCCGTGGTCCGAGATCGCCGCGGCGACCTCGGCGCCGCTGGTCATCGCCACGACACCGGTCGGCGCGACCGACCAGCTCGCCGCGACATTGCCCGCGGTCAGTGGCCTGCTCTTCGACCTTGTCTACGCCCGCTGGCCGACCGTCCTGGCCACGGCCTGGAAGGCAGCCGGCGGGCAGGTGGTCGGCGGGCTCGAACTGCTGGTCGAGCAGGCAGCCGAACAGGTCCGGCTGATGACCGGCAAAACGCCGCCGGTCGACCAGATGCGCCGAGCCGGGTACGCCGCGCTTAACGGGCGACCGTAATCCACTAACCTCGCGAGGGTCCATCACCTCACGAGGAGACAAGCGTGGCGACACGGGTCGGCATCAACGGCTTCGGCCGGATCGGGCGCAACTACTTCCGGGCGATCCTCGCGGGCGGTCATGACATCGAGGTGGTGGCCTACAACGACCTCGCCGACACCAAGACGATTGCCCACCTGCTCAAGTACGACAGCGTGCTGGGCCGGCTGCCCGACGATGTCACGGTCACCGACGACGGCATCACAGTCGGTGAGCGCAAGATCGTCGGGCTCGCCGAGCGCGGCGGACCAGGCGCGCTGCCATGGGGAGACCTCGGCGTCGAGGTCGTCGTCGAGTCCACCGGGTTGTTCACCAAGGCCGAAGACGCCCGCAAACACGTCGACGTCAGCGGCGCGAAGAAGGTCATCATCTCCGCTCCGGCGACCGGCGCGGACATCACGGTCGTGCTCGGCGTCAACGACGCCCTGTACGACGGCTCGCAGACGGTGATCTCCAACGCCTCCTGCACCACCAACTGCCTCGGTCCGATGGCCAAGGTCATCAATGAGAGCTTCGGCATCGAACGCGGCCTGATGACCACGATCCACGCCTACACCCAGGACCAGAACCTGCAGGACGGCCCGCACAGCGACCTGCGGCGCGCTCGGGCCGCGGCGATCAACGTCGTGCCGGCCTCGACCGGGGCTGCCAAGGCGATCGGCCTGGTGCTACCCGAGCTGGCCGGCAAGCTTGACGGCTACGCGCTTCGGGTGCCGGTGCCGACCGGCTCGGCGACCGACCTCACCGTCACCGTCTCCCGCGACACGACGGCCGAGGAGGTCAACGCGGCGCTGAAGGCGGCCGCTGACGGAGCGCTGAAAGCCATCCTGTCCTACACCGAGGACCCGATCGTCTCGAGCGACATCGTTGGCGACCCGTCGTCGTGCATCCTCGACTCCGGGCTCACCAAGGTGATCGGCAACCTGGTCAAGGTCGTCGGCTGGTATGACAACGAGTGGGGCTACTCCAACCGGCTCGCAGATCTCACCGTTCTTGTCGGTTCGCGCCTGTCCGCGTGAGCGAGTTTGGCGGCGAGCTGCCGGGCATCGACACGCTGGGCGATCTCACCGGCAAGCGAGTGCTGCTGCGCTCTGACCTGAACGTGCCGCTCGACGGCGACCGAATCACCGACGACGGCCGGATCCGCGCCAGCATCCCGACCTTGCAGCGGCTGCTCGACGCCGGTGCCAGGGTGGTCGTGGTCTCGCATCTCGGCCGCCCGAACGGCCAGCCTGACCCGCGCTACAGCCTGCAGCCGGTCGCGGACCGTCTCGCCGAGCTACTCGGGCGCAAGGTCGGATTCGGTGCGTCGGCTGGTGAGGGCGAGCCTGCCGTCGTACTGCTGGAGAACCTGCGGTTCGACCCGGCTGAGACCTCGAAACGGCCGGACGAGCGCGCTGAGCTGGCCGGTCGGCTGGCCGAGAATGCAGATGCCTACGTCGACGATGCATTCGGCGTGATGCACCGCTCGCATGCCAGCGTCGACGAGCTCGCCGGGCTGTTGCCGAGCGCGGCCGGCGACCTGGTGCTGCGGGAGGTCGAGGTGCTGCGCCGGCTCACCGAGAGCCCGGACCGGCCTTACGTCGTCGTGCTCGGCGGATCGAAGGTGTCGGACAAACTGGCGGTGATCGAGGCGTTGCTGCCGACCGTCGACCGGCTGCTGGTCGGCGGCGGGATGTGCTTCACGTTTCTCGCCGCCCAGGGTCTCGACGTCGGCGACTCGCTGCTGGAATCCGACCGGATCGAGGACTGCCGACGGTTTATTGAGACCGGCAAGGTGACGCTGCCGGTCGACGTCGTCGTCGCTGCGCAGGTCAGCGCCGAAGCCGAGACCAAGGTGGTCGACGTCGACGCCATCCCCAGCGGGTGGATGGGCCTCGACTTGGGCCCGCGCAGCGTCGAGCTGTTCGTCGAGCGGCTGGCGGACGCGCGGACGGTGTTCTGGAACGGGCCGATGGGAGTCTTCGAGCTCGCGGCCTTCGCCGACGGCACGCACGGCGTGGCGTCGGCGGTGGCCGACCTGGCCGACGCGCTGACGGTCGTGGGCGGCGGTGACTCCGCGGCAGCGGTGCGCAGCCTCGGCATCGATGAGGCGGGGTTCAGCCACATCTCGACAGGTGGTGGTGCCAGTCTCGAGTTCCTCGAGGGCCGCACCCTGCCCGGCATGACGGCATTGGAGCGCTAACGTGGCGAATTCCGGGCGGGTCCCGCTGATGGCGGCCAACTGGAAGATGAACCTCACCCATCTCGAGGCGATCGCGCTGGTTCAGAAGCTGGCGTTCTCGCTCAATGACAAGGACTTCGACGCGACCGAGGTCGCCGTACTCCCACCGTTCACCGATATCCGCAGCATTCAGACGATGGTCGACGGCGACCGGCTGCGGATCAAGTACGGCGCGCAGGACCTCTCACCGCACGACAGCGGGGCGTTCACCGGCGATATCAGCGGCGTGATGCTTGCCAAGCTCGGCTGCAGCTACGTGACGGTCGGTCACTCCGAGCGCCGCAAGCTCCACGGCGAGGGTGACGAGGTCGTCAACTCGAAGGTCCTCGCCGCCTACCGCAACTCGCTGACGCCAATCCTGTGCGTGGGCGAGCCGCTCGACGTCAGGCAGGCCGGCGGGCAGGTTGAGCACGCCACCGCGCAGCTCAGCGCGGCGCTGAAGGGCGTGACAGCGGCCCAGGCGCGCTCGATCGTGCTGGCATATGAGCCGATATGGGCGATTGGTACAGGCGAGGTCGCCACGCCCGAGGACGCCCAGCAGGTCTGCGCGGCGCTGCGGAGCACGCTGGCGAGCGCCTACGACTCCAAGCTGGCAGGAGGAGTTCGCGTGCTTTATGGCGGTTCGGTCAAGCCCGATAACATCGCCGCAATCATGGAAAAGGCCGATGTCGACGGCGCTCTTGTCGGTGGCGCGAGCCTGGTGCCAGAAGATTTCGTGGCGATCGTGCGGTTCTACGCGATGACTTCAACCTGAGATGTGCATAACGGCGGGATCACAATTGTGCGGCGCGTTGGACGGAACGCTTCCCGTTCCGGTCCGGTTCGCTTAGAGTCTGCCCGCCGGGTTACTGCTCGGCCTGTCGACGGGAAGGGGTGCAGTGACCGCACCGCTTGACGTTTCCGGAAGTGCTGCCGAGGCGACCCCAGAGGCAATTCTCACGGGCATCTCGGCCAAGGCGATTCAAGGCCGCTCACTCGGTCAGATCGCTTGGCTGCGCTTCAAGCGTGACAAGGTCGCTCTGGTCAGCGTCGGCGTCCTCGTCCTTCTCGTCCTGTTCACGGTCTTGGCTTCGTTCATCAACAAGTGGGTTGGCGTCAATCCGCTCAGCGACAACGTCGGAATTCTGAACTTCGACACCGGGATCGGCACCCCGGTCGGACACTTCGGCGGGATCAGCGGCGCCCACCCATTCGGCGTCGAGCCGATCAACGGCCGCGACCTGCTCGCCCGGGTCGACGTGGGGGCGCGCTACTCGCTGATCATCGCGTTCTCGGCGACTTTGCTCTCGGTCGTCATCGGGACCTTTTTCGGCGCGATGGCCGGCTACTTCGGCGGCACCCTCGACACCGCGATCAGCCGGATCATGGACATCCTGCTCGCCTTCCCGCAACTGATTTTCGCCATCGCGATCGCTGCCGTGCTCGAGGCGACGCCGAGTGGCGGCGGGTTGTGGACCCACGTCTTCCTGCTGATCGGCATCATCGGCTTTTTCAGCTCGCCGTACTTCGGCCGGATCATCCGCGGCCAAGTGCTCTCGCTTCGCGAGAAGGAGTTCGTCGACGCGGCACGAGGCGTCGGAGCGAGCAGCGCGCGGATCATGTTCCGCGAGCTTCTCCCCAACATGTACGGGCCGATCCTGGTCTACTCGACCCTGATCATCCCGACCAACATCTTGTTCGAGGCGGCGCTGTCCTACCTCGGTGTCGGGATTCCGATCCCCACGCCGTCGTGGGGCAACATGCTCTCGGACGCCACGGGAAGCAACCTTTACCAGGTTGACCCGTGGTTCGCTGTTTTCCCGGGCGTGGCCATCTTCATCACGGTCATGGCCTTCAACCTCTTCGGGGATGGGCTGCGGGATGCCCTTGATCCCCGGAGCAACCGATGATCCGCGCCAGGCGGACAGCGGGCACAGTCGGACTGGCGACCAGCGCCGGACCTGCTCACAAGGAAGGAACCGCGACCGGATATGCCAAATAAGAGTTGGTTGCTACGGGGTGGGGTCGCTGTCGCGGCTCTCGCGCTCGGCGCAACTGCCTGCGGAAGCAGCAGCAGCGGGGGTGGTGGCGGCTCAAGTGCGGCTCCCTCAGCGAGTACACCGAGCACGGGCTCCAGCAGCTCGGGTCCGGCACCGACGGCCGCCACGGGCAACCCCCAGGGCACCGGTGCTCCGTTTGCGGCGAGCTCGCCGCTGAACGCCAGCACGGCAAAGGGCGGGACGCTGAACGTCGGCTCCGCGGCTGACGTGGACTATCTGGACCCGGCGCGTACCTACTATGCGTTCAGCTGGGATATTCACCAGCTGATCAACCGGACGCTTCTGACCTACCCGGATGGCGACACCTCGGCGGCTTTGGTTCCGACTGGTGACATTGCGACCGGGCCGGCGACGCCGACCGGCGGCGGCAAGGT
>DATAUK010000059.1:0-9651 GCA_036268295.1 Mycobacteriales bacterium
AAGGTAAAAAGAACCTCGTACCGTTGCGAGTGCGCGTGGATGGGAGGCGCCTCGTGCACGATCGCGCACGGCTCTACATCGTCTGAGGTGCACCATCCCGGGTGGTTGGGGATCTCGACCTCAGCGACCAGCGGGCTCATCGCTGCGCCGCCGTGATCTCGTCGTACTTGTACGCCGCAGCCACCAGTTCGCTGGCAAGAGCGCGTGCGCCGTCGCCGTCGAAGTCCTCGCCGCTCGGGGGCAGCGAGATCCAGATGATGGTCTGACCGACCGTGACGACGTTCTCGCGGTTGTGCTCGTCCTGAAAGACCGAGACGCAACGGCCGGTATTCAGTTCATGGATGCGGGTGAAGGTCTCGTGGTCATCTGAGATGATGCTGTAGGCGTGCCCGGCTTCGGTGCTGCACCAGTCGGGACACTCAGGGATGGCCGTGATCTTCGCGAAGTTCTTGGCTTGCTCGATCATCTCGCTGTACATCTCGCGGGTCCGCGGGTGATCCGCCGGGGCGTTGAACTCGCCGACGATCTCGCAGAACTCCTCGAACGTCGTGGTGGGCTTGATGTCCTCTAGTGCCATGCTGTCCTCCTGGTCGTGATCGTGCAGGAGGCATCCGACGAAAACTCGACGTCGACCGCGAGGGGCTCATGTGCCCTCGAGCGGGACCGTGAAAAGGTAGCCACGGGTCCGTCACCTCCTGCTAGGTGGTGGATCAAGGGGCCATTCGGAGCTTGAACTCCGGGTGGCCCCGTCTTGCTGAGATGGACTGTACGCCTGAGGCCGGACCTCGCGTTATTACCTCAGCGCGGGACAGTCGGAGATGGGTCATTGGCCTGTTGAATCCATTCAGATCTGGCACGTATCTGGCACGCGCTCACATTCTGGAGGGAAATCACGCTCAAAACAGGGGCGAAACTCGGTGGGCGATACTGGACTTGAACCAGTGGCCTCTCGCGTGTGAGGCGAGCGCTCTGACCAGCTGAGCTAATCGCCCGAGCGCGGCAAGCCTACGACATGGCGATCGCAAAGATAAGCGTCGTTCGACGTTAGGCAGCCACCGATCGAGGGGACATCTCTGTCAAGCGCGAGCCGACCCAGCCGGAGGACCAGAACCCGATCATGAGCACCTGCCCGGACGTCGTGAGTGCCTCGGTTGATCTGCGGCTCATCGTGCCCGGCGGCCAGGACCGGCTGGTCCGTGCCGATCTGAGCTATGCACCCAACGACCCGTACGCCGTCGGCGTCGCGTTCCACACCGGCACTCCGGCGCTCGTCGAGTGGACGTTTGCCCGATCCCTGCTGACCGAGGGCGTCACCCAGCCGGCCGGCATCGGCGACGTCCAGGTGTGGTCGACGCGATCCGGCGAGAGGCCGCGGATCTGCATCGCGCTCTCGAGCCCGACCGGCCGGGCGCTGTTCGACGCGCCGCTCGGCGCCATCGTGGAGTTCCTCAGTGAGACCTACGCGTTGGTCCCGACTGGTTGCGAGAGCGAGTTCCTCGACGTCGACGCCGGGCTGGCCGAGTTGCTCGGCGGGTCCGACATCGCCGAGTCCGACATCGCCGGGTCCGACATCGCCGGGTCCGACGTCAGCGAGCCTTAGCGCTGGCGCGGCGGCCGTACCAGACACACACCCAGACTCCCCGACGGCGTCGCGCGTCGGTGAAGCGCGCGACTCTCTCGGGTCCGGATCAGCACACAACGCGTCCGGCGGCTGCGCTGGCTACGCGCGCCCGCGCTCGGCCGTACCGCTCGTTGCCGTGCGCGTTGTGTGCTGATCCATTCAGCCGGCGACGCTGCCGGCGATCACCGTCGTGACGACCGGGTTGGCGCCCAGATGAGCGACCACGTCGGCCTCGTGGTCGCTGGCCAGCACGACCAGATCGCCGCGGGCGCCAACGCCGAGGTGGCCGATATCGTTGCGCCGCAACGCTTTTGCGCCACCGAGCGTAGCCGCCACAAGCGCCTCGTCGACATCAAGAGCCATCGCCAGACAAGCCAGCTGGATCGCGTACGGCATCGACTCGCACCACGCCGTACCCGGGTTGCAGTCGGTCGAGACTGCCAGCGTCACCCCGGCGTCGCGCAGCGTGGCGGCGTGGGACCAGCGACCGCTGCGGGTGTAGAGCGAAGCGACCGGGACCAGTACGCCGACGACGCCGGCTGCGGCCATCGCGGCCGCGTCGGCCGGCGTCACGTGGTCGAGATGGTCGGCACTCGCGCAGCCGAGCTCGGTGGCAAGCATCGCGGCGCCGGTGTGGCTGAGCTGCTCGGCGTGGATCCGGCAGCCGAGTCCGGCAGCGCCGGCCGCGGTCAGGATCCGGCGCGCGTCGTCTACGGTGAATGCACCCTGATCGCAGAACACGTCGCACCACTGCGCTCCCGCCGCCGTGGCCGCCGCCATTCCGGCGATTACCTCGGCGACGTAGTCCGCGTGATCGCGGCCGTCCGGCACGACATGTGCACCCAGGTACGTCGTCTCGCCGCCGACGCCACAGTCGACAGCGGCCTCGCGCGCGACCTCCAGCAACCGGGTCTCGTCCGACGGTGTCAGGCCGTAGCCACTCTTGATCTCCACCGTTGTCGTCCCGTTCCGCCGCATTGCGCTGAGCCGGCCGGTCGCCAGCGACAACAGCTCCCCGTACGACGCGGCGCGGGTAGCGCCGACGGTCGAGGCAATGCCCGCCGGGGTGTAGTCACCGCCCGAGAGCCGGCCGGCGACGTCATCGCGGCGACTGCCTGCCCAGACCGCGTGGGTGTGGCAGTCAACGAAGCCCGGCAGCACCGCGGCACCGGCGGCATCGAGCTCCGGCGAGTCGGCCAACCCGGCCGGCAGGTCGCGATCGGCACCGACCCACGACACCGTCCCGTCCGTGATCGCAAGAGCCGCGTCGGCCAGCCGCGGATGCGTCCAGGTCGTCAGCCGTCCGATCCGGCGGACGACGAGGTTGCTCACTCCTGCCAGGCCGGCGGATGCGTCCCTGGCTCTAGCGGCATCCGGACCCCGACGTCGCGAGCTGCGTCGAGCGCGAGGTCGTAGCCGGCGTCGGCGTGACGGATCACGCCGGTGGCCGGGTCGTTGGTGAGGACCAGCTCAACCTTGCGGCGGGAGAGGTCGGTGCCCTCGGCCACCACGACCTGCCCGGCGTGGATCGACTTGCCGATCCCGACGCCGCCGCCGTGATGGATCGACACCCAGCTCGCGCCGGAGGCGGTGTTGAGTAGTGCGTTGAGCAGCGGCCAGTCGGCGACCGCGTCCGAGCCGTCGCGCATCCCCTCGGTCTCCCGCTCCGGGCTCGCCACCGACCCGGCGTCGAGATGGTCGCGCCCGATCGCGATCGGTGCGCTCACCTCCCCGCTCGCCACAAGCTCCTCGAACGCGAGACCGGCGCGATGCCGCTCGCCGTACCCGAGCCAGCAGATCCGGGACGGCAGGCCTTGTCCCTTGACCTTCTCGCGGGCGAACCGCACCCAGCGCTGCAGTGGGTCGTCGTCGGGGAAGGCGGCGAGGATCGCGTCGTCGGTGGCGGCGAGGTCGGCCGTCTCGCCGGACAGGCACGCCCACCGGAACGGCCCCGAGCCGCGGGCGAACAGCGGCCGGATGTAGGCCAGCACGAAGCCGGGATAGCCAAAGGCGTCAGCCACACCGGCGTCGCGCGCCTGCCCGCGCAGCCCGTTGCCGTAGTCGAAGACGACCGCGCCGGCGCGCTGGAGGTCGAGCATCGCCTGGCAATGGACCCCCATCGACTGCTGTGCTCGCTCGACGTACTCCGAGGGCTTCACCCGGCGCAGCTCCAGCGCCTCGTCGAAGGTCATGGCGTTCGGGACGTAACCGTGCAGCGCGTCGTGCGCGCTGGTCTGGTCGGTCACGATGTCCGGGGTGACGCCGCGGTGGACCAGTTCGGGAAACACGTCGGCCGCGTTGGCGACGACCGCAACCGACAGCGCCCGGCGGTCGCGAGCGGCAGCCTGCACCCGGGCCAGCCCATCGTCGAGCGAGTCGGCGATCTCATCGAGGTAGCCGTGGTCGAGTCGGCGCTGGGCGCGACTGGCATCGACCTCGATGCACAGCGCCGCGCCACCGTTGCCGGTGACTGCGAGCGGCTGTGCGCCACCCATGCCGCCCAGCCCGGCGGTCAGCACGAACCGGCCGGCCAGTGTGCCGCCGAAGTGCTGGTTGGCGACCTCGGCAAACGTCGCGTACGTGCCCTGCAGGATCCCCTGGGTGCCGATGTAGATCCACGAGCCGGCCGTCATCTGGCCGTACATCGTCAGACCCAGATCCTCCAGCTCACGGAAATGTTCGGGCGTCGCCCACTTCGGCACCAGGTTGGCATTCGCGATCAACACCCGCGGTGCCATGTCGTGGGTCCGGACGATGCCGACCGGCTTGCCGCTCTGCACCAGCAACGTGTCGTCGGGCGCCATCGTCTGCAGCGAAGAGACGATCGCGTCGAAGCTGCGCCAGTCCCGCGCGGCCCGCCCCGACCCGCCGTACACCACCAGGTCGTCGGGTCGCTCCGCCACCTCGGGGTCGAGGTTGTTCTGCAGCATTCGCAGCGCCGCTTCGGCGCCCCACGACTGCGCTGACCGTTTCGTGCCGCGCGGGGCGCGGACTTCGCGTGCACCATCCATGACAGCGGACCCTACGCCCACCCGAGTCGTTCGAAGGCGGTGATGCGCGTGCTTACTTCAGCGCGATCAGCCGGTGCCGACCGAGTGCGGCGCGAGAGACGTCGCAGCGTACGCCGTGCCACCCAACGCGAGCAGCAGCGCCGCGGTCGCCGCCACGTCGGCGTAACGGGGACGGCGCTTGAAGGACACAGACATCGTGCTCCCCTTCCGTTGTGATGTGGTGATGGTCAGCCTAGGTCGCCGACCTGCTCAGCAGCGGCCCGGACGAGCGAGCCGTCGGCGACCAGGCCGACGGCGGCCTCGATCTCGGGCGCGAGATGACGATCCGGTCCGGGCCCGTCGATGACGTCACGCAACCGCCGGCGTACCGCGACGATCGGCGGCGAGGACTCCAACGGCGACCGCAGGTCGAGCGCTCGGGCGGCGGTGAGGATCTCGATCGCCAGCACCCGGCCGACCAGGTCCAGCGATCGCCGGAGCTTGCGCGCCGCCGACCATCCCATCGAGACGTGGTCCTCCTGCATCGCCGATGACGGGATCGAGTCGACACTCGCCGGCACCGCCAGCCGCTTGCACTCGCTGACCAGCCCGGCCTGGGTGTATTGCGCGATCATGTGGCCCGAGTCGACGCCCGGCTCGCCGGCGAGGAACGGCGGCAGGCCGTGCGACCGGGCGCGGTCGAGCATCCGGTCGGTACGCCGCTCCGCGATCGAGGCGAGGTCCGCCGCCGCGATCGCCAGGAAGTCCAGGACGTACCCGACCGGAGCGCCGTGGAAGTTGCCGTTTGACTCGACCCGGCCGTCGGCGAGCACGACCGGGTTGTCGATCGCCGCCGCCAGCTCCCACTCGGCAACGCGGCGGGCGTGGTCGAGGGTGTCGCGGCAGGCACCGGCGACCTGCGGCGCGCACCGCAGCGAATAAGCGTCCTGTACCCGGGTGTCCTCGGGACCGGCATGCGAGCGGACGATCGGCGAACCGGCCAGCAAGGCACGCATGTTGGCCGCCGAGGTCGCCTGACCTGGCTGCGGGCGCAGCGCTTGCAGATCGGCCGCAAACACCCGATCGGTGCCGAGCAGCGCCTCGACGCTCATTGCGGCCGCCAGGTCAGCGGTGACGATCAACCGGCCGAGATCCTCACACGCCAACAGCAGCATGCCAAGCATGCCGTCGGTGCCGTTAAGCAGCGCAAGGCCCTCTTTCTCGGCGAGCACGACCGGCTCAATTCCGTGGCGTTGCAACGCATCCGCCGCACTCGTCTGGTTACCGCCACGGTCGTGGACCAGGCCCTCACCCATCAACGCCAGCGCGCACGCGGCGAGCGGCGCGAGGTCGCCGCTGCATCCCAGCGAGCCGAACTCGGGGACGACCGGTGTGATGCCCGTGTTGAGCATCGCGACCATCGCCTCGGCGATCATCGGTCGAGCGCCGGTGTGACCGGTGGCGATGGTGTGCAGCCGGAGCAGCTGCATCGCCCGCACCACCTCGCGCTCGACCGGCGGGCCGGTGCCGGCGGCATGCGAGCGGACCAGCGAGCGCTGCAAATCGGCGCGACGGTCGAGCGGGATCTGCACGGTGGCGAGCGCACCGAACCCGGTCGAGACGCCGTACGCCGGCTGCTCGGAGGCGGCCAAGGCGTCGACGTGGGCGCGTGAGCCCGCCATCGCGGCGAGCGCCTCGCCGGACAGCTCGACGTCGGCGTCGTAGCGCGCGACCGCGATCACCTCGTCCGGGGTCAGCGGCGCCGGCGACACGATGACCGTCACGGGTCCACCTCACCACTTCGCTCTAAGAACACCTCGATCGCCCGCTGCGTCAACGGTCCGGGTGCGGCCGACAGCAACCGGTCGTCGATAGCGCGGATCGGCTGGACGTCACGGGTGCTCGAGGTCAGGAACGCCTCGTCGGCGTCGGCGAGTGCACCCACCGGCAGCGGTCGTTCGGCGACATCACCGAGCCACTCCACCACGAGCTCTCGGGTGATCCCGAGCAGGCAGCCACTCGCGGCCGGCGGCGTGATCAGCTCGCCACCGATGCCGACGAAGACGTTGGTGCCGGTGCCCTCGCACAGCTCCCCCACGTTGTTGGCGAAGATCGCCTCGGCCGCCTCGTGGTCGTGTGCGTACTTCAACGCGATGACGTTGTCGGCGTAAGACGTCGTCTTCAGCCCGGCGGTCGCGGCCCGCTCGTTGCGGGTCCACGGCACCACTGCGACGTCGGCGGTCACCGGCCAGGTCTTCAGCGGTCCGGTTGCGACCATCAAAGTCGGCGCGGCCGAGCCGCGATCCGACCCGTACGGCGACGGGCCGCCGGTCACCGTGATCCGCAGCCGCGCCCGGTCCGAGGCGTGATCCGCGAGCACCTCCTCGATCGCCGCCCGGACGGTGTCAAGGTCGATCGTGATGCCGAGACCGGCCGCCGAGGTCGCCAGCCGCCGAAGGTGCCGGGAGATCGCAAACGGTTGTCCCCCAATGACTTTCATCGTTTCGAAGACGCCGTCGCCGACCGTTATGCCGTGGTCGTCGGCGCGCAGCACCGGCGCATCAGAGGGCATCAGCGACCCGTTGACCCACAGTGTCATGCGGCGTCCTCGCGCAGTGCCAGCCCGGCGGCGATCTCGAGAACGCACAGCGCCGCCAGCCGGACGGTCCGTTCGTCGGCTGCGTCGCGAGTGGCGTCGATCTCGGCGATGTCGACGGCGCGGACCCGCGGGTCGTTGCCGGCGAGGTAGGCGGCCTGCATCAGCTCGGCCGCCGAGAGTCCGCCCGGCAGGCTGGCAGGACAGGCCGGAGCGACCGAGCGGTCGCAGACATCGACGTCCAGGTCGACGTACAGGCCGCCGCCGCCCGCACTCGCGACCTCGAACGCCTCACGCATGCAGTCGTCGATCCCGCGACGCGCGACCTCGCCACGGCTGATGACGGTCACCCCCCGCGCGTGCGCCTCGGTTGCATACGACCGGCTGTTCGCCCAGTCGGCGATGCCGACCTGGACGACGTGTTCGCCGGGCAGCCCGGCCTCGATCAGGTCGCGCACCGGGGTGCCGTTGCTGCGACCGTCGCGCAGGTCGTGGTGGGCGTCGAGGGTGACCAGCCCGGCGCGCGGCAGGTCGTCGCCGAGGGCACCGGCCATGACCGGATAGGTCAAGGAGTTGTCGCCACCGATCGCGACCAGCAGCCGCGACTTCGCGACCGCCGTGCTCGCCGCCGTACGGACGCGCCACTCGCCCTCGACCGGGACATCCGGGTCCTCGACATCGCCGCGATCCCACGGCGCAAGCAACTCCTCGAGGTCGACCCGGCGCGAGGCGCACCAGGTCGAATACCTCGCGAGGGCTCGGCGTACCGCGGCCGGCGTCGCGTGCGCACCGGTCTGCGAGAGCGACGTCGCAAAGACCGGAACCCCGAGGACGGCGAGGTCGACCGGACGGTCGCCGGGGCCTGCGGCCAGCCACTCGGAGGCCTTTGGCCAGCGCCGATCCGCGTGTGAGATGACCACATGGGGATGCTGTCATGCCGCGGGCTCCTGTAGCATCGGCGGCGCACCGAGGAGGCGAAACGACGCCTCGGGCGCGCGGACGTAGCGCAGCTGGTAGCGCATCACCTTGCCAAGGTGAGGGTCGCGGGTTCGAATCCCGTCGTCCGCTCGGTGGCGCCCCTAGGGCGCCTCTGGCGAGACTAGGCGGGTTGGCCGAGTGGCTTAGGCAAGGGCCTGCAAAGCCCTGTACGCGGGTTCGATTCCCGCACCCGCCTCGCAACACAGCACGGGCGGTTGGCGCAGTCTGGTAGCGCGCTTCCCTGACACGGAAGAGGTCACAGGTTCAAGTCCTGTACCGCCCACGGTAAACATGCAGGTCAGAGGCCTAATGGCCCGAAGGTGATGATCACCGAATTGGAGCTGCTAGCCAAACTGCTAGCCAAACTCGATCGATCTTTACGCGTCCTTTCGACTCCGGTGACGCCCAACGTGGGAGATAGCGACGCTCTCTTTGCCGTTGGGGCGGGGTGACGAACCGCAGCGAGCCGGTCTTACCGAGCGTTTTCCTTGGGACCGAGCAGCCTGGCGTCCCGGTGACAAACTGGGACGGTGACCAGGAGGCGCGTCGCGGTGATCGCCGTGTTGTTATGCGCTCTCTCGTCCTGCTCACCGCAAGGTGCCACTACGTCGGCACCAAATCCCCGCCCGACCTCGGGCTCACCAACGCCGGGCAGCGAAGGCGCTGCATCGAGTGCTTTGCTCCGGCCGCTGCACTTTCCGTCGGTCGCGGGGAAGCGGTGGCCGGCGACCGCCGGTCACTATGTCCAGACGCCCAACTTCGGGTCGATGACGCTCGGGTCTGGATTGGTTCGGGTGGGCATCGACGACGCTGGCGCAGCGCGCACCGGCTTCCATCCCGCTGCACTCCACGGATGGCTGGCGGTCAAGAGTCATTTCTTCAGTTACCCCAGGTATCGCGGCCCGTTCTTGGTCAGGGCGCGATCACTTTGGCCGGGTGGCCGCGTCCGACTTGGTGCAACGCCCACGCAGGCGGGCCGCCTGCTGGCCCCATCTGGGTCGGGATGGCGTGAGCAACCGGACTTCACGTTCGTCAGGTCACCCGGCTGCTACGGCTGGCAGATCGACGGCACCACTTTCAGTTACGTCGTCGTCATTCGGATATTGCGGAAGTACCGGGCACCGACCTGAGCACTATGCACGCACCTGAGCGAACCGAAGTGTCGCTCCCGCACGGCGTAGTGGGTTCGATCGATTGCCATGCGGAGGCACCCATCTGGTGTGTGATGCTCTGTAAGTGAACTTCCTGTCGAAAGTCGGATACGTCGGTGCACCGGACGACGACACCCTCGACAAGATCATCAGATTCCAAGCCCTCGTCGCGAGCGGAAGCCTCATCGGTCGGAATCGCTTCGGCATGACCTGGCGGATGCTCGTGTCGCCCCTGTGGCTCTGCGCTGGGCTCGTGGCCGTCGCCGAGGCCAGACGACTGGTTGGTCTTTGCGCTTTGCTTGCCTCGCTGTGGTT
>DATAUK010000060.1:0-5924 GCA_036268295.1 Mycobacteriales bacterium
ACGTCGTCGGAGAAGCGCACCGTCACGACAACCGGCGAGCGCAGCGCCGGGTCAGTGACGAACGGCGAAGCGTACGACGACGACTCCGCCCACGTATACAGCCGCGACGACGAATCCGCCGACCGGGCGGCCGCCCAGCCCAGGCCGCCGTTGGCGAGCAGCCACTCGAGCTGGTCGGCCATCAGGAACAGCGTCGCCAGCGCGGGCGTGTTGTAAGTCTGCTCGAGCCGGGACTGCTCGATCGCGAGCGACAGGTTCAGCGTCGCCGGCACCCACCGCGACGCCGTCAGCGAAGACGCGCGGCGCAGCGCCGAGGGTGAGAGCACCGCCAGCCACAACCCGCCCTCGGAGCCGAAGGCCTTCTGCGGCGCGAAGTAGTACGCGTCGGTCTGGCTCAGGTCGATCGGCAGCCCGCCGGCGCCGCTGGTCGCGTCGACGAGCACCAGCGAGTCGACACCCGAGCCCGCCGGCCGCGACACCGGCAACACGACGCCCGTCGACGTCTCGTTCTGCGGCCAGCAGTAGGCATCCACGTCCGCCACGTCGCCCAACAGCGACAGCTCCGGCGCCGAGCCGGCCGGCGCGGTGAAGATCGTCGGGTCGGCCAGGAACGGCACCCGGCTCACCGCCACCGCGAACTTCGACGAGAACTCCCCGAGCGACAGGTGCGCCGAGCGCTGGTCGATCAGGCAGAACGACGCGATGTCCCAGAACACCGTCGCCCCACCGAGCCCGAGGACGACCTCGTAGCCGTCGGGCAGGCCGAGTAGGGCCGCGACCCCGGCGCGCACCCTCGCGACCATCGACTTCACCGGGTCCCGACGATGCGAGGTCCCGAGGTAGGACGTACCGGTCGCGGCCAACGCCGCCAACGACTCCGGCCTGACCTTCGACGGTCCCGACCCGAACCGGCCGTCCCGCGGCCGGAGCGACTTCGGGACGACCAGTGCGGGTCGGCTCACGTCAGTGCGTCACGCGGTGTCCGTGGCGATGTGGATCTGGTCGGCGCCCTCGACCGACTCGACCGATCGCGGCCCCGGTCCGACGTACCGCGCGGACGGCCGGATCAGCCGACCGGTGGCCTTCTGCTCGAGGATATGGGCGCTCCACCCGGCGACCCGGGCGCAGGTGAACATCGACGTGAACATGTGCGACGGCACCTGCGCGAAGTCCAGCACGACGGCCGACCAGAACTCCACGTTCGTCGCGAGCACCCGGTCGGGGTAGCGCTCCTTGAGCTCGGACAGCGCGGCCTCCTCGAGTGCCTCGGCGACCTCGACCCGGGGAGCGTTCAGCTCCTTCGCGGTACGACGGAGAACTCGGGCACGCGGGTCCTCGGCACGGTAGACGCGGTGACCAAAGCCCATCAGCCGCTGCTTGGAGTCGAGCAGCCGCTTGACGTATCGCCGGGCGTCACCCTCCTCCACGACCTCGTCGAGCATCTTCAGCACCCGCGCCGGAGCGCCGCCGTGCAACGGGCCGGACAGCGCGCCGACAGCGCCGGACAGGCACGCGGCCGAGTCGGCGCCGGTCGAGGCGATGATCCGCGCCGTGAACGTCGAGGCGTTGAGGCCGTGCTCGGCCGCGGAGACGAAGTAGGCGTCGACGGCCTTGGTGTGGCCGGGGTCGGGCTCGCCGCGCCAGCGGGTCATGAAGCGCTCGACGATCGTGGAGCACTCGTCGATTCGCTTCTGCGGCACCATCGGCTGACCGATGCCGCGGGCGGCCTGCGCGACGAACGACATCGCGGTCACCGAGCACCGGGCCAGGTCGTCGCGGGCCTGCTCGTCGTCGATGTCGAGCAGCTGCTGCAGCCCCCACGCGGGAGCGAGCGTCGCGAGCGCGCTCTGCACGTCGACCCGGATGTCGCCGGAGTGCACCGGCACCGGGAACGGCTCGGCCGGCGGCAGTCCGGGCGCGAACTTGCCGTCGACGAGCAGACCCCACACGTTGCCGTAGCTCACCCGGCCGACGAGCTCCTCGATGTCGACTCCGCGATACCGGAGCGCGCCGCCCTCCCGGTCCGGCTCTGCGATGTCGGTCTCGAAGGCGATCACGCCTTCCAGCCCCGGCTTGAAGACCGTCTCGTCCGCCATGGGTGTGCTCCCGTCGTACGGCGCCTTGTGAGCGCGTCTTCGCCGCCGCTGGTGGCGTCGAACTCCATTCTCCTACCCACCGGTAGCCACAAGCCAACTGGGCCGGCATGAGAACGTCGAGACGTGCCCGAGCCTCACGAGATCGACCTGGCGGCGTTGCGCCGCGACTACGAGTCCAGCGGGCTCGACGTCGACGGGCTGCCGGCCGAGCCGCTGTTGCTGTGGCAGTCCTGGCTGCGTGACGCCGAGACCGCGGGCATCGCCGAGATCAACGCCGTGATCGTCTCGACGGTCGACGCTGACGGGACCCCGTCCAGCCGGACCGTGTTGTGCAAGGGCGCGGATCGCGACGGCTTCGTGTTCTTCTCGAACTACACCTCGCGCAAGGGCGCCGCAATCGACTCCCACGACCGCGTGTCGCTGCTCTTCCCGTGGCATCCGCTGTCCCGGCAGGTCATCGTCGGCGGATCGGCCACCCGGGTGTCGCGCGCGGAGTCCGAGGCCTACTTCGCGACCCGGCCGCGGGGATCGCAGATCTCCGCGTCGGCCAGTGCGCAGTCCAGCGTCATCCCGGATCGCAGCGTCCTGGAGCGCCGGGTCGCGGAGCTGACGGCCAGGTACGACGGCCGCGACGTGCCCTGCCCGCCGTACTGGGGCGGTTATCGGGTGCGGCCGGCGACGGTGGAGTTCTGGCAGGGGCGGGCTGACCGGTTGCACGATCGCATCCGGTACCGCGCTCACGACAGCGGCTGGCAGGTCGAGAGACTGTCTCCGTGACCTCGGAGACAGCCGCCCGCGAGAACGAGGACGCGGACGATGCCTCCGAGACCCCCACGGTGCCAGGCTCGCAGCCGCTCTGGCGCCGGATCGCCATCGATGTCACGCCGCTGCGCGAGAGTGCTGACTACCGCCGCTGGTGGGGCGGCTACATGGTGTCGAACGTCGGCAGCCAGCTCACGATCGTCGCAGCGCAGTTGCAGGTCTTCCACATCAGCCACTCGTCGTTCGATGTAGGGGTCACCGGGCTGGTCACGGTCATCCCGCTCATCGTCTTCGGGCTGCTGGGCGGCTCCATCGCCGATGCGGTCGACCGCCGCAAGCTGATGCTCATCACCAGCACCACCCTCACGCTGCTGTCCGGGCTGATGGTCACCCAGGCGGCGCTCGGCCTCGACCGGCTCTCGGTGGTGTATGTGCTGCTCGGGCTGCAGGCGGGCGTCTTCTCGGTCGACAGCTCGGCTCGCGGCGCGATGCTGCCGCGGCTGATTCGGCGTGACCTGCTCACCTCCGCGAACTCGCTCGGCCAGATCAGCCAGAACGCGTCACTGTCCGCCGGTCCGCTGCTGGCCGGTGTGATCGTCGGGACGCTCGGCTACAGCTGGGCGTACGGGCTCGACGCCGTCTCGTTCCTGGCGATCCTCTATGCGCTCTACCGGTTGCCGCCGGTGCCGCCGGAGGGTGGCGGTCAGCGCGCCGGGCTGCGCTCGATCGCCGAGGGCTTCCGCTACCTCGCGCCGCGCAAGAACCTGCTCATGACATTCCTCGTTGACATCAACGCGATGATCTTCGGCATGCCCCGCGCGCTGTTCCCAGCGCTCGCCATCAGCACATTCCACGGTGGTGCGCAGACCGCGGGCCTGCTCTACGCCGCCGTACCGATCGGTGCCTTGATCGGGGCCTCGGTGTCGGGCTGGTCGCGAAGGGTCCACCGGCAGGGGCTCGCGGTGCTCATCGCGATCGCCGTCTGGGGGGTCTCGATCGTGTTCTTCGGTCTCACCGACGTGCTCTGGGTGGCCCTGATCCTGCTCGCGATCGCGGGTGCGGCGGACATGGTGAGCGCGATCTTCCGCAACACGATCCTGCAGGTCGCGACGCCGGACTCGCTGCGCGGCCGGCTGCAGGGAGTCTTCATCGTCGTGGTGGCCGGCGGCCCGCGGTTCGGTGACGTCGAGTCCGGCACGGTCGGCAGCATCTTCGGCACCGAGGTGGCCGTCGTCTCGGGCGGGATCGCCTGCCTGGTCGGCCTCGGGGCGCTCGCTGCGCGGTTCCGTTCCTTCGCGCGGTACGACGCAAGGGACCCGGTGCCGTGACCTCGGCGGCCGATTTCGTTCCTGCCGGCGCTGGGCTGGACGCGCTGCGCGAGGCCGCGCTGGGCTGCCGCGGTTGTGAGCTCTACCAGGGCACGACCCAGACGGTGTTCAGCAAGGGACCGGCGTCGGCTCGGCTGGTCCTGGTCGGCGAGCAACCCGGCGACATCGAGGACCGGCGGGGCGAGCCGTTCGTCGGCCCGGCCGGCAAGCTGCTGGACCGCGCGGTCGAGGAAGCCGGGCTGGACCCCGCCGACACGTACACGACGAACGCCGTGAAGCACTTCAAGTTCCGCTCGGACGGGCCCGGCACGCGCCGCATCCATGAGACGCCGGACGCCCACGACGTCGGGGCGTGCCGGCCCTGGCTGGTGGCGGAGTTCGCGCTGCTCACCCCCGACGTCGTGGTCGCGCTCGGCGCGACAGCCGGCAAGGCGTTGTTCGGTCCCGGTTTCCGGGTCACCCGATCCCGTGGTGTCCTGATGCCGTGGCCGTCGTCCGCCGCGGTCCCGGCGGACTTCGCCGGCGACGACGAGGACGACGGCTCGCGGGCCTCGGCGTACGCGCTGGCCACAGTTCACCCGTCCGCGGTGCTCCGAGCGAACGACCGCGACGAGGCGTACGCCGGTCTGGTGGCCGATCTGAAGATCGCGGCCGGCGCCCTCATCGGCTGAGCCGAGGCCGTACGCTTGAACGAGGACGTCGCCCCGGATCGGGGTGTGAGCCGCAGCGAACGGGTATTGCCCAGGTAGTTGCCGGCCGACCGGTCGTTGAACCAGTGACCGGGCCGAACGACGGCCGTCAGTGCGAGTAGGGAGGGCAGTGTGCGGACGCCATCGTGGCTGCGCCTGCCCCGGTTCCTGCAGCAGCCGCGGACTCCCAAGACCAGTGTCGCCATGGTGGTGGCCGTTCTGCTCGTCCTGGCCCTCGGCGGCGGCGCCACCGCGCTGGCAGCGACGTGGGCCGGCAACGGCTCCGGGTCACGGACCGCGCACGTCAACTTGGCCGGCCGGACAGGATCGGGCGGCAGCCCGCCGGTGACCGCGTCCCCGACCCCATCGGCCACGCCCACCGAGAGCTCCACCCGCCCGGCGCACCTCGTCAACGGCACCCTGCTCGTCTCCGAGAAGCACGCCCTCACCTCGCACCAGGTGCACCAGCTGCGCGCGCTGCCGGGGGTGGGTCGCACCCAATGGGTCTCCGCCGGCAACACCAAGGTCGACGGGCACCCGGCGTTCGTCCTCGGTGTGACGCCGTCGACGTTCCGGCCGTGGACGCCGAAGCTGACGGCGAAGAGCAATGCGCTGTGGCAGAGCATCGGCCGTGGCGAGCTGACCGCGTCGTTCGACATGGGCCACAACGCGAAGCTGCCGCTCGGCCTGACCGTGCCGGTCCACAGCCACGCCACGCAGCTGCTGCGCATCGGGGCCTTCGCCTCGGTCGGGATGGCCGGAGTCGACGGCGTCGTCGACTCCTACGAGGCCAACCAGATCGGCCTGGTGCCGCACTCCGGCATCCTCATCTCCGCGCCGCAGGCCGACCCGCTTCAGCTGCGCAAGCAGGTCGAGTCCGTGCTGGGCAAGCACGCGCGGGCCGAGCTGCTACGCCAGGTGGTCATCACCCGTGCCGCCGGCGAGTACCTCACCAACAAGCAGATCTCGACGTTCCTCGCGGCCGCGGCCAGCCGGATCGGCAAGCCCTACGTGTGGGGCGCGACCGGCCCGAACTCCTTCGACTGCTC
>DATAUK010000061.1:0-34275 GCA_036268295.1 Mycobacteriales bacterium
ACCGACTCGCTGTTGAGCGGCCCGCCGGGGGTCGGAGCCGTCATCACGATCGCGCCCCATCGCGATATCGAGATCTCGCGCGAGTTGATCGCAGGGAGCGTCGCCACCGTAGCGCGGTTCTCTGCGATGTCAGGCAAGGCGGTGTCCGGAGCCAGGGCTGCGGACACTGAGGAGATCGAAGCGGTCAGCCGGAGCTACGACATGCGCAAGCACGGCCAGGGCAGATCGACACAGGCCGACGGGCTCTCGGATGACTTCATCGATCGGTTCGCCATCACCGGCCCCCCCGACGCGTGCATCCTGCGGCTCGAGTCGCTGCTCGGCCTAGGGCTCTCCCACCTGAGCCTGGTACCACCAGGGCCGGATCGTGCCGGCCGGGATCGCGACGAGTCGATCGCCCTGCTCAACACCGAGGTACTGCCGGCGATCCGCGCCCTTATTGCGGCGAGGTCTGCCGAGCCGCATCGCGCCCATGGAGTAGGAGTCAGTCAGTGACCGGACGGCTCGAAGGTAAGACCGCCCTGATTACCGGCGGATCGAATGGGCTTGGAGCGGCGATGGCGCGGTGCTTCGCCGCCGAAAGTGCCCGCGTCATCATGACCGACGTCGAGGACGACTCCGGCCACCGGATCGCGGCCGAACTCGGAACGTCCGCGACGTACCGCCATCTCGACGTGACCAGCGAAACCGACTGGGCGGCCGTCATCGGTTCGCTCGATCGGTTGCATGTCCTGGTGAACAATGCCGGCACGTGGTCGGCGTCGCTGCCGATTGAGGAGTGCCGCTACGCCGACCACCAGCGGGTCATGGCGACCAATCTCGACGGCACCTGGCTCGGCATGAGCGCCGCGTTGCCACTGATGAAAGCCGGCGGAGTGGGCTCCATCATCAACATCTCCTCGATGGGCGGACTAGCCGGCATCGCTGGGATGTCGTCGTACGTCGCCAGCAAGTGGGCGATTGTCGGACTGACCCGGGCGATCGCTCTGGAGGCAGGCCGCTGGGGCATCCGGGTCAATGCCATCCATCCAGGATTCATCCGGACCCGCGCGCACCGCGACTCGCCGCCAGAAGTCGCCGCTCGGTTTGAGCGATATCTCGACCGGCAAGCAATGCCGCACATGGGCGAGCCGGACGACATCGCGCGCCTCGCCCTGTTCCTCGCCTCGGAGGAGAGCAAGTTCTCAACCGGTTCGTCCTTCATTGCCGACGGCGGGCATCTGGCCGGCCCTTACCGCGAGGGCTTCGACGATCGGGCGCTCGAGGCGTCGGCTCCGATTTAGCGTGTCAGACACGCGAGCGCCTCGAGGCCGAGCTGGTGGCCTAGCTCGAAACTCGATCCGGCCGTAGCATTCGCTGCGATCGCCCGGCGGTGATAGCGGTGTATCGGGTGCTCCCAGGTGAAGCCGATCCCGCCAAAGGTATGCAGCGCCCGGCCCGTCGCCTCGACCGCGACTGCCCCCGCCCGCGCTTTCACCGCGAGCGACAGCATCGCCGCGTCGGTTGTGTCGGCCTCGAGATGGCAGGCGGTCAGATAGAGCAGCGAGCGCACTCCCTCTAACTGCGCCAGGCTGCCGGCGAGCGGATGGCTGACGCCCTGATAGCTGCCGATGGGCTTGCCGAAGGCGACCCGGACTTTCGCGTACTCAGCCGCGGCGCGGATCGCGGCCTCCGCGACGCCGATCAGCTCGGCGGCGATCAGCAGCCGTGCCCGCTGATGAGAGCTGACGAGTTGCTCACGCGGCACCTCGGCGACGAGCCAGGACGGCGTCTGGCAGAACCGCAGGTTCACCGTGGTCGACCCGAGATCCAGGTCGTGGAGCGGCTCAGCACTCACCCCGGAGTCGTCAGCGGCGGCAAGCCAGATCCGGGCGACCGCACCGACGTCCTCCACCAATAGATAGGCATCGGTCGGCTCGAACCCTGGCACCAGATCCCACTCGCCGGACAGGTCACAGCCCGCGGATACCACTCGCCTTCCGCTGCCCGCGAACGAGACCCTCCGGTTGCCGAGGATCACCGGCGCGATCTCACCATCGGTTGCGAGGCTCAGCAGCGGGACAACGTAGGACGCGGTGAACGCGTACTGGGCGCCGAGAAGAACACGACCCAGCTCCTCGGCGACGATCACCTGTTCGACGATCCCGCCAGTGCCGACCTCGACGTCGGCGAGCTCGAATACGCCAAGTCCGGCGAGCCGGCGCCAGGCATCCGGCGACGTCTGACCGGCGGGGTCTGACGACGTCGCCCAGTCGCGGCCGAAGTCAGCGACGAGCGCCTTGAGCGACCGCTGGTCTTCGGAGAGCTCGAGATCCATCTTGGCTACCGGCTCCTCGGCAGGCCGAGTGACTGCTCGGCGAGCACACTGCGGGCGATCTCGGTCGACCCGCCGGCGACCGCCCACATCTGTGCCAGGAACAGCTCGCGCTGCCAACTATGCCCATCGACCGTCTCGTCGCTCGACTCGACCGCTGCCATCGGGCCCAGTACGTCGAGCGCCAGCGAAGTCAGACCCTCGATCGCGCCGGTCCAGAGCAGCTTGAGCGCCAGGCCGGCCGCCGTCGTCGTACCACCCGGATCGCGCTCCTGACCGAGCCGCAACATCGTGGCTCGCACGATCTGAAGGTCGGTCCAGGCACCAGCGAGTCGCTCGAGCACCCGGGCGTCGTCGCGAAGCTTCGGGTCTGCGGCCACCCGACGGGCAAGCCCACTGAGGTTCACCGCGAACCCGGCCAGCTGATCGTGGTAGCGCGACCGTTCGTAGAACAGCGTCGTCATCGCAACCGCCCAGCCCCGGCCGGGCCCGTCGAGCACCGCCGAGGAAGGCAGCTCGACCTCGTCGAAGAAGACCTCGTTGAACTCGCTCTCACCGGTGATCTGCCGAAGCGGCCGGACCGAAACTCCCGGGCTGGTCATCGGCACCAGGAAGCAGGTGATCGCGCGGCTGCCGTGCTCGCGCGCGCCGGTCCGCGCCAGTAACAGGCACCAGTCGGAGGCGTGAGCGAACGAGCACCACACCTTCGCGCCGGACACCCGATAGCTGCCGTCCGGTTGTGACGTCGCGCGAGTCCGGATCGCGGCGAGATCCGATCCGGCGTCGGGCTCCGAGAAGCCCTCGCACCACACCGCCGCACCGGACAGGATCGCCGGCAGCAACTGGCGCTGTTGTTCCGGCGATCCGTGGACCAGCAGTGCCGGACCGACCATGTTCAGCCCGACGCCCATCGACGTCGGGATCGGCATCCCGGCCTCGGCCAGCTCAGCCGCGACGATCGCCTCGTGACCGGGCGAGAGTCCCTGCCCGCCGTACGTCTCCGGCCAGGTCACCCCCACCAGACCAGCACCCTGCAGGGCCTGCACCCAATGCCGCTCCTCGGCCGATTCGCGCCCGGCCGCCGTTGGCCACTGGTCGCGACCCTCGGTGGCGATCCACTCCCGGACCCGGTTGCGGTACGCCGCCTCCTCGACCGTGTCCTCGATCCTCATCGAGGGCTCAGCGGCTGCCAAGCCCTCGATGCTGCGAGGGTCAGCCGCCGATGAAGTCGTTCCACTTGCTCGTGATCTCGGCGAGGTGCGCGACGTACCACTGGTAGTCCGGTGAGACCTGCTGGCTCGCGTTGGCCGGCGCTTCCGGCAGCCACTTGCGCAGCGACGGCTTGACCTGTGCAAGTGCAGCCTTGGTCGGGAAGCCGTAGGTCGTCAGGTCGGAGTACTGCGCGGCGACGCTCGGGTGCGAGGCGATCCACTCGAGGTAGTCGTACGCCGCCTGCTGGTGGGGCGCGCCCTTCAGCACCACCTCAACCGACGGCTCGTACGTCGCGCCGTTCCAGCTCGTGACGAGCTTGAGGTTCGAAGCCGGGTGCTGCTGCAGGTCGTAGGCGCGGCCGTTCCAGAGCACGCCCATCGCGACCTCGCCGCTACGGAACAGCTGCTCGGACTGGTCGCCGCTGGAGTAGAAGACCTTGATGCTCGACTTGATCTTGTTGAGCGTGGCGAACGCCTGGTTGATGTTGATCGGGAAGATGTGGTTGGGCGAGGCGCCATTGGCCAACGCGGCCATCGTCAGGGCGCCCAGCGGGTCATAGGAGTAGAGCGTCCGCGTCCCCGGGAAGCCGGTCGGGTCGAAGAACTGGGCCGGCGTCGTCGGGCACTTGCTGACCGCCGCCGAGTTGCAGGCGAAGACATTGCTCAAGGTGCCGTACTTGATGCCCCACGGCTCGACCTGGCCGGGCATCGAGGCCTGCAGGTTCGCCGCGACGTTCGCCGGCAGCTTCTGCAGCAGCCCCTTCTGCGCGAGTTCGAGCATCTGGTCCTGACCGAGGGCGTCGGCAACGTCCCACTTGACCTTGCCGGCCGCGTTCTGGGCCTGGATCGCGGCGACCTGGCCACCTGGGTTGTCCTGGAAGTTGACCTTCACCGTCGATGACTTGGTGTAGGAGTCGGAGAACAGCTCGCTCGCCTTGTCGGAGATGCCACCCCATCCGACCACGGTGACCGGTCCGCTCGGCGGCGGCGCCGCGGACGGACTCGATGCAGCTGGACTCGATGCGGTCGGTGACGTAGCGCCGGTCGACGCCGACGCACCAGCGTTTGTGGAGCCCCCCGAACTGCTCCCACCACATGCGCCTGCTCCGAGCAATGCAACGACCACAAGACCGGTACGCCACTTGGACATCTGGGCTCCCTATTTTCCTTGGCACCGTCGCTGAAACGATGCCAACCGACTAGCCGGTCGACGGAGTATTCCCCGACAACAGCCGTCCGTCAAGACCCCGACCGGCCAGTCGGTTGACGAGATGAAATGACCGCCATACGCTGCGTCCCTCACCACTCACGCACGCCGACTAGGAGCGCAAATATGCGGTTGCAAGACAAATCGGCCATCATCACCGGCGCCGGCAGCGGTATCGGCCGCGCGACGGCGCACACCTTCGCGGGTGAAGGCGCGCTCGTCGGCGTTGCCGACATCGACGGTGGCGCCGCCGAACAGGTCGCCAACGAGATCGAGGCGACCGGTGGCACCGCGGTTGCCCTGACGGTCAACGTCGGCGAACCCGATTCGGTCGCGGCCGCGTTCGCCACGTTCCTCGAGGCGTCGAACTCGCTCGACGTACTGATCAACTGCGCCGGGATCAACCGGGACGGCTTCGCCAAGACACTGTCCAGCGACGACTGGGACCTGGTGCTCAATGTGAATCTCAAGGGCACCTTCCTCACCTGCCAGGCCGCACTCGCCACGATGACGGAGCAGAAGTCGGGCTCGATCATCAACACCGCGAGCATCGCGGTCCGCGGCAACATCGGCCAGGCCAACTACGCCGCGTCGAAGTCCGGCATCATCGGCTTGACCCGCACGCTGGCTCTCGAGGGTGCGAGGTACGGCGTCCGGGTCAACTGCGTGTCTCCCGGCCCGACCAAGACCCCGATGGCCGAGGCCGTCCCGGAGAAGATCAAGGACGCTATCGTCGGCGCGATCCCGCTGCGGCGGATGGCCGAGCCCTCCGAGATCGCGGCGGCGTTCCTCTTCCTCGCCTCCGACGAGGCCAGCTTCATCACCGGCGAGCACATCTTCTGCGACGGCGGCATCAACATCGGCGTCATGTAGCGAACCCGCGTGGCTCTCGCTGTCAATCAGTCTGCAACGAAAGGAAAAGAACCAATGATGAAGGCTCTCAAGCGGAGCTTCAGCGAGTCGTGGCTCCCGCTCGGCGCGTACTGGAGCACCCCGTTCGTGCGGTGGCAGGGCTCGTTCGCGAGCGCGCATCCGGTCAAGCTGGCCGGCGACGTCGGCCGCAAAGCGCTGGAGGCCAAGGGCATCGATGTCGACACTCTCGAGTCGGTGATCCTCGGTACGACGGTCCCGTCGAAGGCCAGCTTCTTCGGCGCTCCCTGGTACGCCACCTTGATCGGTGCTCCCGGCATCGGCGGTCCGACCGTCGCGCAGGCCTGCGCGACGTCCGCAAAGGCGATCGCGATGGCGTCGGGCGACATCGACGCCGGCGCCGGACTGACGCTGGTGGTGGCCTGTGACCGGACCAGCAACGGACCGGTCGTCTATTACCCGAACCCCAGCGGTCCCGGCGGCATGGGCGAGACCGAGCAATGGGTCTGGGACAACTTCAACAACGATCCGACGAACAACTCAGGCGGCATCGAGATGGCCGAGCGGCTTGCCGCGGAAGCCGGCATCACGAAGGCCGACCAGGACGAGCTGACCGCGTTGCGCTATGAGCAGTACTGGGACTCGGCTGCGCAGAACAAGCTCGTGCGCGACGGCTTCCTGGCGTCGCCGATCGAGGTGATGAATGCCTCCGGTCGTCGCGTCGTCGCGACAGTCACCGAGGACGAGGGCGTCGGCCACCCGAGCCTCGAGGAGCTTCAGGCGATGCGCCCGGTCTTCCCGGAGGGCACGGTATCCGGCGGCACCCAGACTCACCCGGCCGACGGCAACTGCGGTGTCCTCGTCGGCAGCCGCGAGCAAGCAACCCGCCTCGGCCGGGACAACCGCGCGGTCCAGATCGTCAGCTTCGGCCAGGCACGTGCGCGCACCGGCTTCCTCGGTGAGTCCACGGTGCTGTCCGCCGCTGCCGCACTAGACGCGGCCGGCATCCAGATGGACGATGTCCGGGTGATCAAGACCCACAACCCGTTCGCGGTCCACGATGTCTACTTCGCCAAGCAGTTCGGGTTGTCGTGGGAGAAGTTCAACAACCACGGCAGCAGCTTGGTCTACGGGCACCCGAACGGCGCGACCGGGATGCGCGGAATCATGGAGGTCAGCGAGGAACTCGCTCACACCGGCGGCGGTTATGGCCTGTTCTCCGGGTGTGCGGCGGGCGACACCGGCGCTGCCGTGGTGGTGAGACTCGAGGAATGACGGCCGGCTTTCACAACCTCGCCGACATCGTGCGCAAGCGGGCGCGCACGGACCCGGACAACGAGGCGCTGATCGACGCGATCCGCGAGGTGTCGTTCAGCTGGGGCGAGCTTGACCGGCGGCGCCGGCAGGTCGCCAACCTGCTGCGGTCGACCTGCGAGCCGTCCGCAAGGGTCGCGACGGTGTTGCCGATCTGCTCGGTGGCGGCGGAGCTCGTCTTCGCGACCGCGTCGGCCGGACTGATCCTGGTGCCGGTCAACGAGCGGCTGACCGCCCATGAGCTGGCATTCGTGTTCGGTGACGCCGAGGTGGCTGCGGTCATCACGAACGCGGACCACATTGCGGCCGTACGCGAGGCGGTGGCGACGGCCAGCCCGGACGCGGTGATCTACGTCGTAGATGCGCCGGCTGGCGATGGCCTCTCGTACGACGCCGCGGTCGCGGCGTCGTACGACCGCGAGCCGATCGACCAGGCCGACGTCGACGACGTCGCGATGCTGATCTATACGAGTGGCACCACCGGCCGCCCGAAGGGCGTGATGCTCACCCACGGCAATTTTCTGAGCAGTGCCAACAACTATTTGATGGAGAGCTTCGCGCCGGGAGACGGCACCTACCTCGCCTGTGTGCCGTTCTCGCACGTCGGCTGCGTCGTACATCTCGCCGCGGCGATGCGCGGTCTGACACTGGTCGTCACGCCGTTCACACCCGACCGGATCCTCACCCTGATCGAACGCCACCGAGTGACGCACATCGCAATGGTCCCGACGATGATCGCGCTGGTTCTCAACGTCGAGGACATCGATCGCTACGACTGCTCGAGCCTGCGCCGTGTGCTCTACGCAGCGGCGCCGATGCCGCTCCCGCTGCTGCGTCGCGCCATCGCCAAGTTCGGGCCGATCCTCGAGCAGTTCTATGGCCTGACCGAGTCAACCGGCCTCGTCACCATCCTGCGCAGCGATGAGCACGCGGTCGACGACGACGCCACCGCCGCGACACTGTCGCGGCTCGCCTCGTGCGGCAAGGAGGTCACCGGCGCCTGGGTCGACGTCCTCGACACCGACGGTCACCCGGTCGCCCCCGGTGAACGTGGTGAGATCGTGATTCGGGGACCGGGTGTGATGGCAGGCTATTGGCGCAACGAGCTCGCGACGGCTGCGACGATCAAGGCGGGCTGGCTACACAGCGGCGACGTCGGTTCCCGGGACGCGGATGGCTTCCTCACCATCGTCGATCGACTCAAGGACGTCATCATCACGGGTGGGTCGAATGTGTATCCGAAGGAAGTCGAGTTGGTGTTACAGCTGGTGGACGGGGTGTCAGAAGCCTCGGTCGTCGGCGTCGCGCATGACGTCTGGGGTGAGATCGTGACCGCCGTGGTGGTCTGCGAGTCCGGACGCGAGGTCCCCGAGGAGATGCTGATGACGGCCTGTCAGGCAGAGCTCGCGCCGTACAAGCAGCCTCGAGTCATCCGGTACGCCGACGCGCTCCCGAAGAACGCGATGGGCAAGGTCGACAAGGTGGCACTGCGCGCGGATCTGGCCGCAGCCGGGCAGCCGGAACCTGCGCGCAGCCAATGACCGACACCATCAACGCGGATGAGACCCGCAACGCCGCCAAGGCAAGGCTGATCGCGGCGGCGATCCAGGTCTTCCACGACAAGGGCTATGAGCAGTGCTCGGTGCAGGACGTCGCCGACGCCGCCGGCATCGTCAAAGGCACGCTGTACTACCACGTCCGGTCCAAGGAGGAGCTGCTCTACGAGATCATGGAGCAGGTCCTCAAGTCGCTGGCGCCACGACTAGAAGCACTCGCTGACGGTCCGGGAACGGCGATGGAGAAGCTCCGCGAGTTCGTCCATATCTATGTCGCGCACACCGTCGACAACACCGAGATCATGCAGATCTTCTTCCGCGACTACGACTCACTGAGCGACTCGCGCAAGCATCAGCTCGCAGACACCCGCGACGTCTACGACAGCCTGCTTCGCAGCCTGCTGCGACAGGGCCAGCGCGACGGCGAGATCCGCGCCGACCTCGACGTCGAGCTCGCCGATCTGGCGCTGTTCGGGATGCTCAACTGGATGGCCCGCTGGTATCGACGGGATGGCCGGCTGGCTCCCGACGACATTGCCGAGAGCCTCTCGGACCTCGCGGTCGCTGCCGTCACCCGCTAGCGGCGTTAGTCGCCGACCGGTTGTGCCGGCGGCATGAACCCGCCGCGGAAGTAGATCAGCGGGGTCCGATGCGCTCCGATCGCGACCTCGCGTACGACGCCGACTGCAAGACAGTGATCGCCGAGGTCAAACACGTCACCGAGCGAGCAGTCCAGCCAGGCGGCCGCCGCACCGAGGACCGGCGACCCAGTCGCATCCGACCGGGACCAGTCGACGTCGTCGAACTTGTGGTTGTCACGTCTGGCGAACCGCCGCGCTACCGGCTCGTGGCTATCGCCGAGGATGTTGACGCAGAAGGACCTGGACCGCGAGATCTTCTCCCAGGTCACCGACTCCCGCCCCGGCGCGATCACGATCCTCGGCGGCTCGGTCGACAGCGACATGAAGGCCTGGCAGGTGAAGCCGGCCGGCTGGCCGTCGACATCCACCGTGGTCACGATCGTGATGCCGGTGGCGAAGCGGCCGACGACGTCGCGGAAGGTGTCCGGGTCGACCGCGGGTGGCTCGGCGTCACATCGATGGGTGTCGACCGACAGGCTGGTCATAGCGCCGCCAGACCCATCATGTCGACCGACTCGAGCCAGCGACGGAACATGATCGACGGCGCGTCGGCCACCTTCAGGTGGAGCTCCTCGCGGATCGAGCTCGGGATCGCCTCGGGCTTCACCGCTTCGGCGACCAGCCGGTCCTGCTCGAGGATCTTCAGGAAGATGTCGATCTCATGGCCACCATCCGGTGGCAGCGGGAAGTTCTGATGCAGCCACCACCACATGATGGTCTGCTTCGGACCGGTCGGCTGGTGGAAGGCACTGATTACCGAGACCCGCTCCGCTTCGCCATCGAGACCGGGCTCGACGATCTCGAGGTGATGGGTGAACGGATAGGTGTGGTGGTATCTCGCATAGCCGGTCACCTCGGCCTCGCCGAGCTCGCGGTACTGAAACCGCTTGGTCTCGAACCACAGGCCGTACTCGCTCTCCTGCACCTCAAAGGCCAGCGGCTCGGGCACGTCCGGGTCGGCAAGCAGGTAGGGGTGGACGAACGGGAAGTGCGCTAGGTCCATCTCGTTCTCGACCGCGCGCCCGGCCGAGGTCTGCCAGTCCAGCCGGGTCCACAGCCGGCCTGAGAACGCCGGATCGGTGTCGACGCCGCGCGGCGGCTCGGGAAGCGAAAACACCGGATCCTCCAGCGCGCCCCACACCAGGCCGTAGCGGACAGCCGCGTGGTACGACGGCACCTTCGCGGCCCTTGGGATCGTCTTGCCGGCCGGCAGCGCCGGGATCCGCACGCACATCCCGCCGCCGTCGTAGGTCCAGCCGTGGTATGGGCAGGTGATCCGGCCCTCGTGGGTCGTGCCCATCGACAACGGCGCACCGCGGTGAACGCAGAGGTCCTGAAGCACCGACGGCTCGCCGTTCTCATCGAGGAAGACCGCAAGGTCTTGCCCGAGCAGGGTCACTCGGACCGGGCCGTCGAGGAGCGCGTCGACCTCGACCAGCGGATGCCAGTACTGCGAGATTCGGGTTCCCACGCGACTTACCGTATTAGCTTCTTCGTATTTTGTCAACCGGACGGTCGGTCGATTGTTATCGCCCGCAGTGTCGCGACGTCAACCCGGAGCGTGACCGAGCCGCCGACGCTCGCGCCGCCTGCCTCCTCGGCCGGCACCCGGGCCACGATGAGATCGCCGGCGGAGACTCGAACCGTCAGTTCAGCCACGTCACCGAGGTAGACGTTGTCGAGCAGCTCACCCTGTAACGCGAGCTCGGAGCGAGCAACCCGGCCACCCAGTCGGGGCCCGGATCTGGGCACCAGCAGCCGAACCTCGCCGGAGCCGGCGAGCGGGGTGTCGCAGGCCACCTCGATGTCGCGCCCCAGCCAACGGACACACGCCGCAGTCTCCGAGATGACTCGGCAGTCCTCGACCCCGAGCAGGTTGAACGCCGAGAAGAATCCGGCGGCGAACGACGACTTCGGCTGGCTGTAGAGATCGGTCGGCGTGCCGGCGGCCACCACCTCGCCGTCACGCAGGATCACGATCCGATCTCCGAGCGCCATCGCCTCCTCGCGGTCGTGCGTCACGTGGATCAGCGTGGTCTTCAGCTGACGCCGGATCCGGCGGATCTCCGACTGCATCTGCAACCGGATCTCGCGGTCCAGCGCGGCCAGCGGCTCGTCGAGCAACAGCAGGTCCGGCTTGAACGCGAGGGCACGGGCGAGGGCGACCCGCTGCTGTTGGCCACCGGAGAGCTGCCGGGGATAACGGTCGCCAAGGCCCTCCAACCCGACCAGGTCGATCATCTCCTCGACCCTGGTACGCCGATCCGCTTTCGGCCAGCGATGCATCTTCAGGCCGTAGCCGACGTTGGCCGCGACGGTCAGGTGCGGGAACAGCGCGTAGTTCTGGAAGACGACACCGATCTTGCGCGCCGCCGGGCTCAGCCGTGACACATCCTCGCCGCGAAGCATGATCCGGCCCGAGCTCGGCAGGTGGAAGCCGGCGATCAACGCGAGCAAGGTCGACTTGCCGGAGCCGCTCGGCCCGAGCAGCGCGATTGACTCGCCGTCGTACAGGTCGAGGTTGACGTCGCGGACGGCGTTGACTCGCCCGAACTGTTTGCACAGCGCCTCGAGTTCGAGGATCGGCCGACCGATTGTGTCGGCGGCCGGCTGGGCAGCGGTCTCAGCAGTGGTCACGACGTACGCCTCCGAAGAACGGCCCCGACGGTGATCAGCGTCGCGGTGAACGCCATGAGCAAGGTCGAGATCGCGGTCACGACCGGGTCGACCCCGACGCGAAGCGAGTCGAAGATCTCGCGCGCCAGCGGGTTCACCGACGGCCCGCCGAGGAACGTGACGAAGATGGCGTCGTCGAAGGAGAACAGGAACGCCACGATGAAACTGGCCGCGATCGCCGGCACCAGTTGGCGTCCGGTCACGCCGACCGCGGCGCGTAGCCGCGAGGCGCCCAATGACATCGAGGCGAGCTCCAGGTTGCGAGGGATCCGGCGCAATGCGGAGGCCAGGACGAGGATCGCGATCGGCACCGCGCCGAGCGACTGCGCGAAGATCAGTCCGATGAACGACCCGACCAGGTGCAACCGCAGGAACGCGAGATACAACGCCACGACGTAGGCGCTGACCGGGATCAGCAGCGGGCCGAGGCTCACCACTTCGAGCAGGTGACCGATCCGCGACAGGTGCGGCGAGGTAATGGCGAACACGGCCGGCAGCGCGATCGCCACAGTGAGGATCCCGACCGGGATCGCCAGCTCGAACGATGTCGCGACCCCGTGGAACCACGACGAGGTGTGGAACAGCGTGGAGTACTGCGTGAAGCCCCACTTGCGCGGCGGGAACTCGAGGAACTGCTCGCCGGAGAACGAGCTGAGGACGACCATCACCGCCGGTAGGATCCCGAAGACCACGATCGCCGCCACCACGATCTTCGCCAGTAGGCGCACGAGTCGGTCAGCGATCTGCGGCCGTCGTCTGCTCATCGTTGTCATACCAGCGCCCGCCGGATCCGGTCCGAGCCGACCAGCCAGAAGCCGATCGAGAGCACGACGGTCGCGACCAGCAACAGCGTCGTGCCGAGCGCCGCGGCATCGGGCAGATCGAAGAACGAGAACACGTCGTTCTGGACCAAGCTCGCCACGAAGGTGCCGCTCGTGCCGCCCAGCACGACAGGCGTCAGGTAAAAGCCGAGCGACAGGACGAAGGAGATGATCGTGGTGGCGAACAGCGCCGGCCGCGCGAGCGGCAAGACCACCGAGCTGATGGCGCGGCTGCGGGATGCACCGAGCGTCTCGGCTGCTTTGGGGAGATCCAGCGAGACGTTGACGAAGGTGGCATAAAGCGGGAGGACGGCGTACGGCAGAACGGTGTAGACCATGCCGATGATGACGGCCCACTTGGTGTAGAGCAGGTCGATCGGCCCGGAAGTCAGATGAGCGTCTTGCAGCGCAACGCTGAGCACGCCTTGCCGGCCGAGGATGATCACGAAGGCGTAGTTCTTGACCACGACCCCCATCCAGGTGGGGAGCAGGATCGCCAGCCACAAAACGACTTTCACGGTCCGGCTGGTCGAGGCATGCACGTGCCAGGCGAGCAGTGCGCCGATCACGACGGCGATTGCGGTCGTCGCCAGGCTGCAGGTGACAGTGACCGACAACGCGTGCCGCTCGGCATGGTCGTGGATGACCTTGGAGTACGCCGAGAAACCCTGGCCTTGGATCGAGGTCTTGATCAGCTGATAGAGCGGGACTCCGACCCCGATGATCAGCGCCGCCACCAGCGGCAGCGCGAGCAGCAGCGCGACGCCGCGCGAGCCCTCGGGCCGCCAGGCCCGCGGCCCGAACGGCCCGCGACGACCCACCTGGCCGACCGGCCGGATCGCAGCGTCAACACTCATCGCAAGCTGCTCACGCCAGCAGGTTCAGGAACTGAGTCGTCACGCTGGCAAACTCCGGCTCGAGCTCCCAGTTGAAGGCATGGCTGGCCCGCGAGCCGGCAAAAAGATGGAAGGCGGCACCGGGGATCAACTCAGCGACCGCCTCGCCGTACCGGCTCGGGATCAGGACATCCGACTCCCCGGCGGTGACCAGCGTCGGTGTCTTGATGGTCGGCAGCGCGGTCATGCAGTCATGCACCGCGTCGGCATGCAGGTGCCCGAGCATCCCTTGGTTGGCTTGCAGATGGGGGTTGTCGATGAAGCAGCTCCGCACCATCCCGGCGACCACTTCCGGCTGCCAGGTCTGGAGATAGTCGGCGCTCATCATCCACATCATGACGGTCTTGAACGTGGTCTGGAGATCGCCGAGCTCGAGCGGAAAGCGGGTCGTTCCGATGAAGGCCCGCTGCAACCAGGTGTCGGCCCGGCCCCAGGTCGCGTGAAGCTGGATGCTACGGACGTGATCCGGGTGTCGCAGCGCCATCTGCTGCGCAACGCAGGAGCCGAGCGAGTGGCCGGAGACGTGCGCCGGCCCGACCCCGAGATGGTCGATCAGGGCGGCGAGGTCGTCAGCCATCAGCTCGGTGGAGTACGTCGAGACGTCGGTCACCACATCGGATCGACCACTGCCGCGCAGGTCGACACTGATGACCTGCCACTGCTCGGCGTACACCGGGACCTGCAGGTCCCAGAAGGCGCGGTCGCAGCCGGTGCCGTGGATCAACACCAACGGGTCACCGCCACCGGCGACGTCGAACCCGATCCGGATACCGGTCGGAAGAGTGACTTCCATCGATTCGGTCGTCATTGCTAAACGGTCGCCGTTCCTTCGATCTCGAGGACCGCGTCGGGCTCGGTGAGCGCGACAACTTGCACCATCGTGATGGTCGGGAAGTGCGCGCCCAGGGTGGCTTGCCAGCCCGCCGCGACCGCGGCGCCGGCGGCACGATAGGCCGCGAGGTCGGTCACGTAGATCCGCAGGCTGTCGACGCCATCGGCCTGCCCGCCGGCGGCACTGACGACCGCGAGGACGTTGTCGAGAGCCTGCCGCCACTGGTCGCCGAAGTCGGTCGAGGCGAAGCGCTGGTCGGTCGGATCCCACCCGAACTGCCCGGCGACCTGGAGCTGGTCGCCGCGCCGGATTCCGTTCGACCAGCCCCGCGGCCGCTTCCAGCCCTCGGGCAACACAACCTGCGCCTCGCTCATTTGGTCACCCTTTTCGTTGTCTACGCACAAAGAACATGGACGGTGCAGGCGCTGCTGTCGATTTCGGTGATGTTGCCGCCCATGATGTGAGCGAGTCCGATCCGGGCGCCCGGCACCTGCCGGTCGGCGGCGTCACCGCGAAGCTGCCGCACGATCTCGACAATCTGCGCGGCGCCGGATGCCCCAAGCGGATGACCGCGCGAGAGCAACCCGCCACTCGGGTTGACCGCAACATTGCCGTCGAGTGCGAAGCTGCCCTCGCGCAATCGGTTCAGCGCCTCGCCTCGCGCGGCGAAGCCGAGGCTCTCGCAGTGTTCGAGCTCGGCAATCGTAAACGGCTCGTGCAGCTCTGCGACGTCGATGTCGTCTGGACCGACGCCAGCCACCTCGTACGCGAGATCGCCCGCAAGCCTGGTCGCCTCCGGCTCGCTGCCCGGCACGTCGAGGGCGTTGCCGGACACCATCCCCCAGCCGGTGATCGCGATGCCCCGCGCGGCCGGCGAGTCGCCAGCGGACCGGGCAGAGCTGATCGCCACGGCGGCCGCGCCGTCGACGCTCGGGCAGCACTGCAGCCGGGTGAGAGGTGTCGCGATCATCGGTGACTCGAGCACCTGCTCAACGGTGACGGCCGCCTGGAAGTGAGCGTCCGGATTCATCGCGCCGTTGCCACGGTTCTTCACCGCGACGAGGGCGAGGTCCTCGACCGCACCGCCGGACTCGGCAAGATAGCGCTGGGCATGCATGGCGTAGAGACCTGGCAGCGTCAGCCCGAGCTGCTCCGAGGGCCCTTGCGAGTCTGACTTCACCAGACCGGGGCCGCGCGCGGTCAGCTGCTCGACGCCGATCACGAGTGCGGTCTCGACGCCGCCGCTGGCGACCCAGGCGATGGCGTTGCGCAGCGCCACTCCGCTGCTGGCGCAGGCGTTCTCGAGGTTGACGACCGGCAGCCGGCTCATGCCGAGCTCGCGCGCGATCAGCTGTCCGATGCCGATGCCGCCGAACACCGACCCGCAGAACAGCGCCCCGACCTGCTCGCGTCGCAGTCCTGCATCGGCCATTGCCGCGGCGCCTGCAGCAGCGCCCAGCATCTGCGGGCTTCGGTCCGGCTGCTGGGTGAACCGGGTCATGCCGACGCCAAGGGCATAGACGCTCACCCGACGGCTCCGTTCGCCATCGCCGCCGGCCGGCACGAGTAGGCGATGCCGTCGTCGCTCATGCCGTCGTCGACCATCTCGAGCTGGGCACCGAGGGTGAGGGTGGCGGCGGCGGCGTCGTTGATCCGCACCAGCATCCGCACGCCGGCAGGATGGTCGACCCAGCCGACGACATACGGCGTCTCGAAGCCAGGAAACGTCCGGTGGATCTCGGTGAAACTGTGCAGCGTCACCGGTCCGGACGCGTCGACCGGCTCACCGGTGTCGGTGCCGCAGTTGCGGCACCGCGTCGTACTGCCGGCGAGGCGATGCTCACCGCACTCGGTGCAGCGAATCAGCGACCCGGAGTGCGGCGGCATCAGGGATTCCAGCTGTGGACCGTGGGCAGCACCTCTTCGCCGAGCAGCTTGACCGCGCGAAGGATCGCGTCGTGCGGCACGCCGACGAAGTTGACGATGAACTCCTCGATGCCGGCATCGGCGAAGACCTTCAGCCGCTCCAGCCAGGCCGCGGGATCGCCGCAGACGATCATCATGTTGTCGTTCATGTAGTCGAACGTGTAGCGATCGCGCAGGTTGCGGAAGTCGACGTCGGGGCGCAGCCGCCCGACCATCTCCTGATATACCGCGGTCGCCGAGATCAGGTAGCCCTGGAACGCATCGACGCCTTCAGCGGCGGCATCTTCATTGCTCGGCGCACAGTGGCCGAGGAAGGTCAGCGACACCGCTTCCCTAGTCGGGGTGCCGGCGGCCTTGGCTTCCGCGATCGCATCGCGATAAATCCCGACGCGGCCTTGCAGCTTGTCGAAGGTCACGCCGGCGGTTGCGGTCATCAGCCCGAGACCCATCTCACCGGCGAGCTTGAACGAGTCTGGGCTGAACGCCGCGTAGTAGATCGGCGGGTAGGGCTGCTGGAGCGGGCGGACCGAGATCGGCCGGGCCGGGATGTCGTAGTGCTTGCCCTGCCACGAGAACTCCTCGCCGCTGGACCACGCCGCGAGGATGATCTCGAGGCACTCGCGCCATCGCTCGTGCATCTCGGTGACCGGGATCTGGAACGCATCGGCGGCCAACGTCGAGTTGCCACGACCGGTGCCGAACTCGAACCGGCCGCCGGAGACGATGTCGAGCGTCGCCATCCGGCTCGCCAGGATCAGCGGGTGGTGATAACTCAGAGTGGCGACCGAGCTGCGGAAGCCGATCCGGCTGGTGCGGGCGATGCCCATCGCGTAGAAGATCTCCGGCGTCGCGATCGTCGCGATCGACGGGATGCCGTCGACGGTCGGCCAGAAGTGCTGCTCGGAACAACCGAAGAAGTCGAAGCCGGAGACCTCGGCGGCCTCGATCAGCTCCATGACCTCCTGGTAGAGCCCTGCAAGATCATCACCGGGGCGCGCAGTGGCCTCACAAAGGATTCCGATTCGCATCTTGCGTCCGCCTCCCCGCCAACGGAGTCGGCCTGCCTCGACTCAACGATCGTGACGTTAAAGGCCTGGGTTCAATCTGTCAACCGGCCAGTCGGTCGGTTATCGAAATGCTGTCGTACGGCGGGCTACGGCAGCTTCACGCCGAGCATGTCGACGGTGCCCAGCCACTGCCGGAACGCAACCGACTGGGCGTCCGGGACCTTGAGATGAAGCTCCTCACGCAGGTCGGTTGGGATCATCTCCGGCCGCACCGACTCGGCGATGACGCGATCCTGCTCGAGGATCTTCAGGAACAGGTCGATCTGCGAGTCGTCGTCCGCGGTGAACGGCCCGGTCTTGTGGGCGACCCGCCAGATCCGGGTTCGGTCATCTGCGGTCGGGCTGTGGAAGGCGCTGAGCACGGTCGTCACCTCGCCGTCGCCATCGGGCGCCGGCTCGACGAGCCGAAGATGCTCGGTGAACGGGAAGTCGTGGGTGTATTCCGCCCAGCCGGTCGCCTCCGGCTGGCCAGGCTCGGCGTAACGGAACCTGCCAGTGCGAAAGGAGACCGAGGACGGCGTCGTCTTGATCTCGTAGTCGAGGACGGCGGGCGCGTCAGGGTCGGCGAGCAGGTAGGGATGGACGAACGGGAAGTGGGCCAGGTCCATCGCGTTCTCGACGGCGCGGCCGGCCGAGGTCTTCCAGTCGAAGTTCGCCCAGCAGCGCGAGTGCACGTCAGGCTCGGCGAGCACCTCGCCGGGGATGTCGGGGATTGGCAGCACCGGGTCTTCCAGCGCCACCCATACCAGGGTGTAGCGCTCCTCGACGAGATAGCTCGGGGTGCGGGCGGCGCGGGGAATCGACCCGCCCTCGCGCAGGCACGGGATCGTCACGACGCGGCCGTCGTCGCCATATCGCCAGCCGTGGTAGGCGCACATCAGCGTGCCGCCGACGACGGTTCCCATCGATAGCGGAGCACCGCGATGAACGCAGAGATCGCGCAACGCGACGATCTCGTCATCGGCGTTGCGGAACAGCACGATCGACTGGCCGAGCAGCTCGACCGCGAGCGGCGTCGGACCGACATCGTCGGCTTCGGCGACCGGATGCCAGTACTGGCTAATGCGGGTGCGTTCAGCCATTGGCCTGCCCATTCGTCGCGCCGATCCTGGTGCTGGCAGGCTACCGACCGGACGGTCGGTTGGCAAATCTCGGCTATCGCCGGCTAGCCGGCGGGCGCCACGATCCCGACCAATGCGAGGTCGGCCATCTGACGCCCGACGTCGTCGGTGGTGAGCGAGCCGGACGGGCTGTACCACTGGTAGATCCAATGGATCATCCCGAAGATCGAGAACGCGAAGACCCGAGGCGTCACGTCGTCACGGAACTCGCCGGCCTGCTGACCAGCCGCGATCAGCGACATCACGAAGCCGTCGTAGGAGTCGCGGACTTCGGTGAGTTGTTTGCGCCTTTTTGGTGACAGGGCGTCGAAATCGCGCAGGAAGATCCCGAAGACCCGGCGGTTGGCGATGGTGTGCTCGACGTACCAGCAGATGAAGGTTCGCAGCTTGTCCGCGGCCGAGGTCTCGAGGGCTTCGAGCTCGGCGAGCTTCGGGACCATCTGCTGCTGGACCCGGTTGATGATCTCGAAGAGCAGGTCCTCTTTGGCCTTGATGTAGTGATAGAGCGTGCCCTTGACGATCCCGGCCTCGTCGGCGATGTCCTGCACCGAGGTGGACTTGTAGCCGTTGCGATCAAAGGCGGTGATCGCGGCCTCGAGGACTTCCTCGTACCGATTCGTATCCGAGGTCCCGACCGGCCGGCCGGCCGCACGCGTCGCCACCGGATGGACTCTAGTGGTCTGTGTCTACGCCGTGGCCTTCACGGTATGAGAGGTGGTCTGGCCGGCGTTGTTCGTCGCCACGACATCGACGCGGTAGCCCGCGCGCCGTTTCAGTCCTTTGATGACGATGACCTCGCGCTTCCCCTTGTCTCCGGTCACCTTCACGCGACCCGATCGGATCGAGACTCGGCCGCGGGTCGCGACCGCGATCACCGAAGCCGGAAGACCTTGCGGGTCGATCGTCGCGGTCACCTTGATTGACGATTTCGACGCGGGCTTTGCGGTGACGTGGGTGATGGTCGGCTTCTCGGCGTACTCGTACGCGCCCATGTCCGGAGCCGAGCCGAGAGTGCGCGGGAGCCCGGCGAGGTCGGCGTCCTTGCTCGGGTCTTTGGCTCCGGTGTTAACCGTCGGGGACGTCGCGAGCTCGCGATAGTCATCGAGCGGTGGATTGACGAACTGCGGGGCGCGCTCGGTCGCACCCTTTCCGAGGTCGACGCTGCCGTGTCCGCCAGCGCCGGAGTTGCTCTCGGTCTGGCTGATGTCGGAGTTCGTGCAGATAACTTCGATGTTCTGGGCGTCGCCGCCCTGCGCCGGTGGCCCGGCGTTGACGCCGCCGAGTCCGGGATCCCGATCGCGATCGAGTTGATGATCGCCAGGTGGCCGGTGGTGTTCGGCTGACTCTCATAAGCCAGGATTCCGGTGCCGTCTCCGGTGTTGTCGATGGCCGTCACGCCCCGGATCGTCAGACTCTTGACGGACGCGGCGACGGTGAGCGCGATCCCCTGGTTGCCCTCATTCACGCACAGCGAGTCGGTAACCGACGCGGCCAGCGATGCGCACGCGCTGGCGACGTTTGCCGGCGTCTGCGTGATCACGGAAACGTGGTCGATGCTTGTCGATGCGACAACTCCGTTGCCCGACCCTGAATACAAGACGCGGACGTCGCGGATCGAGCTGATGAGCAGACCGTAGATGTCGGCGGCCGAGTGGATGACCGGCGGCGCCTTGCCAGGTTCGCCTTCGATCAACGTGTTCGCGGCGGTGGCGATCGTCGTCGTGAGTGGCGCCGCAGCGGCCCCATAGCTCCCCGGTTCGAGGATCAGCGTCCCGCCGGACGTGAGTCTCGTCACGCCCTTAGTGAGCGCGCATGGTTGGGCCTTGCTGCACGCCGTCCCGCTGCCGTGAGTGCCCACCCACAGCGCCGCCGGTGGGCCGGCATGCGCCGAGATCGGGACGCCGATGACCCCCGTCGTGATCGTCGTCACGACAGCAACGGCGATGGCAAGTTTCCGCATTGCGTCCCCCTCGCACCGATCCTCGCGCCGACCATACGGCTGCGAAGGCCACGAATATGTAGCTTTGGAAACCTTTGCAGCCGCCGGCCCTTTCGGCTGGGGCCGACAGACCCTGCTCCATCGCCGACGTGACGCACCGCGTCGGTGGCCGGTGGCGCCTATCTGGCCTCAAGAAGGCCACGGATTCGAGCTGCGGCGCTTTGCGTCGGCAACCGCCGAAGGGCGACCCGCGACTCGACCGGTTGGATTGGGAGCTTCGTATCCCGCATGACGTCGAATGGGATGGCTTGACCGCACGTTTCTCCGAGCAGCTGGCGTCGGTTTGGTCAGCTCACTTTGAGTTTGCCTCTGGCAGTCGCGTAGCCACTCTTCTTCGCTGTCACGATGTGCTTGCCTCGGCTGTACCTGGCCGGGAAGCGGACCGTGCAGACACCGCGGGCGTTGGTCGAGCAGTGCTTGCTGCCGATCCGCACGACCGAACCGCTGACCGCATCACCTGCGTCGCTGACCTTGAAGGTCACCTTCTTCGATTTGCCGTGGTGCCACTTCGCGGGTGAGGCCCTCAGTTTCAACGCCGGCAGCACCTGGGTATGCCAGATACCGCTGCCGCCGTTGATCACGACGTCGGCCTTGCCGATGCCGCCGTCGATCGCGAGCGAGTAGATCGCCGGTTGACCGGCCGGCTGGCCGACATTGCGCACGATTCCGAGCTTCGTCGCGGCCCGGTTGGTCCGGACCGCGTGAACGACCGGGATGTTGTCGCCCCACGCCAGCCACAGCCGGCCGCTGGGAGCGGCACTGAGCGCGATCTTGGCGGCGTACTTGCTGCCCGGCACGTCGATCGAATGCGAGGTTCCAACCTTCCACAGCCGAACCGCACCGCAGTACGGATAGCCGCTGCAGTAGGCCGCATAGATGCCGCCTCCGGCCCGCGCGGCAAGTGCGACCCGACCGGTCTCCAGAGTGTTGGTCCCGTGACTCGATCCCGGTGCCTTCAGCGTCGGGCCGACCGTCGGGTAGATGCGCTTGACGAACACCCCGGTGTTGCCGGCGGCGTTGCCGAACGAGAACCAGGCCACCCACACCGTGTTACCCGAGCGCACCATCGCGCTGTCATACATCGTCGCGCCGCTCTGGGTGTAGACCGAGTCAGCCGGCAGGTCATTGGTCCCGACATGCCAGGTGAAGTCCGAGTTCAACGGGAAGCCCGCGACCGGCGTTGCATCGGCGAGCGCCACCCCACCGGTGCCATAGCTGCCGTACGCACTGTGGCTGTCGCCGACGGCGACCGACGATATCGCCCAGGTGGTGCCGGCGGCCGTCGAGGTCGCGGTGTACATCCGGCCGTCGTCGTAGAAGCCGGTGCCAAGGTCGTGCTGCCCGCCGAAGACGACCCGCAGCCCGCCGGACGGCCCGGCCATCACGATCGGCGTCGCGTTGATCACCGACCATCCGCCGCTCAGGATGTCGGTCTGCGCGCCGGTCGCGCCACTCGGGTTGATCGCCGTCGTGCCGATCTGGGTGGCCGTGCCCGCACCCTTCGGGTAGGCGACATGCAGGACGTGGTTGCTGGTGCGGAACAAGCTCGGTACGTCGCCGATGTCGATCGTTCCGGTCGAGATCTTGGTCCAGTGACCCGGGCCTCCGACCACCGCAGCGGGTGATCGCGGCGCGCCACCGGCCGCCGTCTCCCCCACCATCGCCAGCGAACCCGCCAGCAGAACACCCAAGCCCAGCCGAAAAACGACACGTGCCATGACTGCCTCCCGATCCATTTCCGATCCCGCGCTGCGACCCCCCGCAACACGCGTTGACCGCCAGCCTCCCACGCCCAGCCAGTTCACGTCACGAGGTCAGGTCAAGCCGTCCCGAGAATAAGCTCTGAGCCGATACAGGTCCTCGCCGGCGTTCGGCACGACGAGAGTGTCGGGTGCCGACTCCCATGCCGCGATGTCGATCTCGGCCGGGTCGAGATAATCGAGGTTGACCGATCGCACGATCGCTTCCGGGATCCCGGTCGCGAGGGTGACGGTCACCCTCGCCTGCTCGCCGTACTGCGGGTCGTAGGTGCCGACGCCGCGAAGATGAGTTGAGTGGGCGAGGTCGGCCCATGGGAAATCCTCATACAACGCCCACTGCTTCACGAAGAAGTCACGGCAGTGATAGCCGATCGCCTCGATCTGCGGGTGGGTGGCGCTGACCTCGCGAATGTGCGGCGCGTAGAGAACGACCTGGCCGCCGTCAGCCACGATCGGCTCGACTTTGTAGAAGCCCTTCGCGCCGGTCCACAGGTCGTCGTACTTGCGGGGAACGATCGACAGCACCCGGGAGACCGGCTGATCGAGGTAGCGGATGTGGGTCTTCGCGGACACCTCGGCGGCTGCCTGCCAGGCGTCCTCCGGCGCCCCGAACGCCATCGCGCGCAATGCCGTCCCACTCGGGTCGGTGACGACACACAGGGCGAGGCGTTCGTTGGGAAGCATCGACGCCGCTTCGTCGAACATTGCCCGCACCGGCGTGGTGCCGAGGGTGCCGACGAGCTCGGCGCTGGTGATCAGGGCGCCGAGCCAGTGCGACAGATCGATGAGCTCGCCGCCCGAGACGCCCGGGAAGAAGTACTTGTTGCCGCCGGAGAAGCCGACTACCTCGTGGGGGAACACCGGACCGACGACGAGAGTCAGGTCGTGCTCGACGACGGCACGGTTCACCCGGACATCCGTGGCGTGGCGCAACATTCCCTGCGACAGCGCGGCGATCCGCTCCTCGCTGATCTCCCCGACCGTGACGAAGGTCGACGGATTCCACCAGGCATGGTTGATCACCGTGGTGCCGGCGTACTGGTCGGCCAAGCCCCCCGGTTCATAGCCGAGGTGAGCCGCCAGCGCGGCCTCGCCCATCTCGGAGTGGGTGCCGAGCGCCACCAGGATGGTGAGCCGGCTGACCCGGCCGTGCACCGCCTCGTGCACCGCCGAGAGCAGCAGTGGCAGCGGGCAGCTGCGGGTCGCGTCCGGCACCAATAGACACAGACTTCGTCCATCCAGGTCGATGGCGGCCAGCTGGTCGATGACGAACCGCCGCACCTCGTCCTCGCTCAGCGTGACGGTCGGGCCGCCGATCGACCCCGCGAGTCGCCGGGCTGGTCGGGCCTGAGTCATCGGTGCCGCCTCCGCGGTCGCGTTGGCAGTGGGCCGCTTGCCCACCGAAGATACGAAGCGCAAGATACGCCCATGGTTTCTGCGGCGCCGCCGCTTACCCCACATCCCGATCGGCTTCTGCCGTCGGACCCTGCGGTGCGCCCGATCGCTCGCCGGATCTACGCCGCGACGAAGGACCTGGCACTGATCTGCCCGCACGGCCACGTCGACCCGCGGGTGCTGCTGAACGACGACCAGTTCGCGGATCCGGCGACGCTGATCGTGACGCCCGACCACTACGTGACCCGGCTGCTTCACGCTAGCGGGATCGGGCTGGACGCACTCGGCGTCGGCGCCGACTCGCTGTCAGACGACGAAGCCCGCGCGGTCTGGAGGCTGCTGTGCAGTCACTGGGACCGGTTTCGAGGTACGTCGGTGCGGCTGTGGCTCGATGCCGAGCTGGCGGACATTTTCGGTGTCACAGTGCGGCCGTCCGCGGCCACCGCCGACGACATCTATGACCAGGTGGCCGCGCGGTTGGCGGACCCTGACTGCCGGCCGCGAGCGCTCTACAAGCGGTTCGGCATCGAGGTGCTGGCGACGACCGACGACCCGAGCGACGACCTCGCTGCTCATGCCGCGCTGGCCGCCGATCCGACCTGGGCCGGACGGGTCATCCCGACGTTCCGGCCGGACCGCTATCTCGAGCCGGCGTCATCGGGCTGGACCGAAGCGGTCGCCCAGCTCGGCGCGGCCGCTGACATCGACACCGCGACCTACGCCGGCTACCTCGCCGCGTTGGAAGATCGCCGCCAGTTCTTCATCGCCCACGGTGCGGTCTCCGCCGACCACAGCCACACCGATGTCCGGACCGATCCGCTCGAAGTCCACGAGGCCGAACGCATCTTCGCGGCTGCACTCGCCGGCGAGGCGACGGCTAGAGAGGCAGTGGCGTTCCGGCGCCACATGCTGCTCGAGATGGCCCGGATGTCGTGCGAGGACGGCCTGGTCATGACCCTGCACCCCGGAGTGCTGCGCAACCACCATGACCCGACGGCGGCCGCGTACGGTCCGGACGTCGGCGCTGACATCCCGACCAGCATCGAGTTCACCAACGCGCTGCGGCCGCTGCTCGAGCGCTACGGCACGTCTCCCGGGTTTCACCTGGTCGCGTTCACCGTCGACGAGACGGTCTGGTCACGCGAGCTCGCGCCGCTCGCCGGCTTCTATCCGTCGGTATATGTCGGAGTGCCGTGGTGGTTCCTCGACGCGCCCGCTGCGATGCGACGGTTCCGGGCTGCGGTCACCGAGATCGCCGGCTTCTCGCGCAGCTCAGGTTTCGTCGACGACACTCGCGCGTACTGCTCGATCCCGGCTCGGCACGACATGTCCCGGCGGATCGACGCCGGGTTCCTTGCCGAACTGGTCGCCGAGCATCAGCTGGACGAGGACGAGGCAGTGCTGACCGCGATCGACCTGGTCGAACAGCAGCCGATCTCGGTCTTCAAGCTGTGACCCCGCTAACCAGAAGCGGCGGCCACTCAGCAGCCCCGATTCGGTTGCTGCACCTCGGGTTGGGCAACTTCTTCCGGGCCCACCAGGCCTGGTACACCGACCGCACCGAGTCAGCCGCCGAGTGGGGGATCGCCGGGTTCGGCGGCCGTGACTCGTCTGACCTCGTCGACCGGTTGAACGCCCAGGACGGCCTCTACACGCTACTGACCCGCGGTCCGGAATCCGACCGGTACGAGGTCGTCGGCAGCCTCTCGAAAGCGCACGCCGCGGCCGACCACGCCGCCTGGCTGGAGTACTTCCGGTCGCCTGATCTGGCCGCCGTGACGATGACAGTCACCGAAGCCGGCTACCTCCGCGGGCCCGATGGCGGTCTTGATCGAGACAACCCGGCGATCCAAGCGGATCTCGCCGCGCTGCGAGGTGACATGACCGCGGCGGTTAAGACCGCGCCGGCGCGACTGGCCGCGGGACTCGCAGCTCGGCATCGCGCCGGGCAGGGGGCGATCGCACTGGTGCCCTGCGACAACGAGGCCGGCAACGGAGCGATCGTCGAACGCGTCGTCCACGACGTTGCCGAGCTGTTAGGCCCGGGACTCGCTGAGTCGGTGCGGGCGAGCATGTCGGTCGTCACGACCATGGTCGACCGGATCACACCTCGGGCGACACCCGCAGATCTCGAGGCAGTCGAAGCCGCCACCGATGTCACCGATCGCTGCCCGGTGGTCACCGAGCCGTTCAACGAGTGGGTGCTCTCCGGCGGCTTCCCCTCCGGACGCCCGGAGTGGGACCAGATCGGCGCGACCTTCACCGACGACGTCACGCCGTACGAACACCGAAAGCTGTGGCTGGTCAACGGCGGTCACTCGTTGCTGGCCTACGCCGGCAGCATCCGTGGTCACGAGACGGTTGCGGAGGCGGGGGCTGACGACACCTGCCGGGCCTGGCTGGACGAGTGGTGGTCGGAGGCATCGGCGGCCCTCGGCCCCGGCATCGACTTCGTCACCTATCGGTCCGCGTTGTTCGCCCGCTTCACCAACCCGCGGCTGCGTCACCGGCTCGACCAGATCGCCGCCGATGGGTCCTACAAGCTTCCGATCCGGGTCCTTCCGGTGGTGCGGATCGAGCGGGCGAACGGGCGAAACCCTCGAGGAGCAACGAGGATCCTGGCCGCCTGGATCTGCCACCTCAGAGGAGCCGGGGCGATTGTCACGGATCCGCGCGCCGATCTTCTGCTTCCGCTTGCCAACGGCGCACTTCGGGACGCCGTGCCAAGGGTGCTGGAGTCTCTGGATCCTGAGCTCGCGGCCGACACGGAGCTCATCCACCTCGTGATCGAGCTGTGCCGCGAGCTGCTGCGTTAGTCACCGCCGTCTCGCGGAGCCAGCAGCTTCTCGATATAGCTGCGTTGATACCCACCGTCGGTACGCCGGTCGACCTCCACGTAACCGAGGTGTCGATAGATGGCCAGGTTCTCAGTCATCACCTCGTACCGTCGCTCTCGATGAGACAGATCGGGGCGAACGCCGGCTGAGCACTTGCAAGCTGCGGCTGACCAGGTCGCGGACGTCGCGCAACTCTGCCGGCAGTTCGCGGAGGGTGAGGCTGAAGGTGACACAGCCCTCGGACTGAACCGGACTAGGGCTTGGCCGGCGCCTTGCCCGGCTTATTGCCGCGGTTTGCCGATTTCGGGAAACTTCGTGAGTAGCCCCCTTGCTCGAGTGCGATCCGAGGCGGAAGCGAAGCGGCATCATGAGCGAACGCGTACCACGCCTGTCGAGGGTGGAACCATCGCAGCCGGGCGCACTGCAAACCAGACTCCGCCGCCATCTCCTCGATTTGGTAGCTCTGGAACCTGACAAGCTCTGGGTAGACCCATCCTTGCGGTGCCACCTGGCCAGCTGGCCGCGGCTGAGGACGAATGCCAAACGTAATGTAGGCGGCCCCGCCCTCAGCGAGCACTGACCCGAGCTGCCGAAGTGCGGTCGCAGCCAGGTCACGTCCAGTATGCGAAAGCACAGATTGCGCCAGCACGACATCGAACTTCGTGTTGAACTCACTCGCATCGAAATTCTCGTTATGCGCGAAGCGCGGCATCTTGACCTCGAGGATCGATTCACCGAAGTGTTGTTCGATGCCCTCCTGCACCAGCCACTTGTTGGGCTCGATCCCGAAGTAGTTCCCCTTATCGAGGTACGGGATCAGCAAACGCCCGGCCCGCAGCGAGCCGCAACCAACGTCGAGAACCTTGGCGGTCGACCGCAGCCCCATCATTGTCAGCAGGCTGAACTGAGTCGCTGCCATGATGTCGTAGTCCCTTGGCGGACCGACGTACGCCATGTAATGCGCGTCGCCAGCTTTCATGCCCGAGAGATCGGGATTCCCCACTGAGACCTCCGTGTCCCATCAGTCGGATCCGCGGCGGGCTTTGCCGCAGACGATGAACTTCGAACGTCCACGCAGGCCAAGGGTTGACGCGCCAACTTAACTTTCGTTGACGCCAAGGCTATACGTCATCGCACCGACGCGCGGAGCAACTGGTCGCCGGCGGTGGTCCGGTAGTACAACACCGAGCGGCCTGAACGACGGCGCCGGATCAAGCCCGCATCGCGCAGCACTGCGAGGTGCCCGCCAACCGAGCCGAGCCCGTAGCCGGTGATGGCGACGAGCTGCGTCGTACTCGTCGGGGTGGCGAGCTGGGTCAGCAGCTGGGCGCGGACCGGACCGAGCAGCCGGGTCAGCGCTTGCGGGTCGGACTGCTCGCCGATGTCGGCGAGCGTGCCTCGGCAGGGGTAGACGATGGCGTGGCGACGGGCGCCGAGACCCGAGGACACCCAGCCGCGGCCCGACACGCTGGTGCACGGGACGAAGACGATCTGCGCCCCGCGCAGGTCCTGCGGTGGGTAGTCGTAGGAGTTGATCTGTAGCCGGTTGCCGCCGCGCCACTTCACGCCTGGCGTCAGCCCGTCGACCGCGGCCGCCCAGCCGCCGGCGCTGAGCTGAGCGGTGCGGGCCACGATGTCGGCTTCGAGCAGGTGCCGACGGCGCGGCCAGTCAGATCGGACCGTGTTGTTCCACACCCAATGGAGCAGGTCAGCGGTACGGGCCGGCACATCCATCCGCCGAACAACCGAAGGCAGCTGAGTCCCACCCGCCATGGCTGCGAGCTCGTCACGCGCAGCAGCTCGTGGCGTCTCCCGCACCCGACGCAGCCCGTCGGCGAAGCTGCGGTCACCGTCACCGGGCGGCGGCGCTAGAAAGTCAGCGACCCATCGCGGTCGCAGGAGTACGTCGATGAGGACCTGCTGGCTGGCATTGCCCGCGAGATATCGCTCGAACTCGGGCCGATGGGTCTGATGCCAGTCTCGCGCCTCAAGCCGAGGCCGGCCACGAACGAGGACCATCAGCGCGGCAACGGTCTCGAGTAACGGCGAGACCACGAATCGGCTCGTCGCCAGCTCGTCCGCACCGACTTCCCAAAAACCCATGTTTCGTCTCCTGACGAAACTTTAGACGAATCGAGAGCAGCCGGTGAGCGTTGGATCCGTGCGGACCTATCGCGAGCTGTTCGGTATCGGCGAGTTTCGGCGACTGTTCGGCGTCACCTGCACCCGGTCGGTGGGCGGCACGATGGAAGGCATCGCGCTCGCGACCTTGATCTACGGCCGGACCAATTCACCGCTGCTGTCCGCGCTGTCGATGTTCGGGCCATCGGCCGCGCAGGTGCTCGGCGCCACGACCCTGCTCTCGTGGGTCGACCGGGTCAGGCCCCGCGCCGCGCTGGTGGTCGCCGGCTCGGCGTACACGGTCGTCGCGCTGCTCCTCGCGGTGCCGCGGCCGACCTGGTGGCTGCTGACCGTGGCGCTGATCTCGGGGCTGATCGGGACCATCGGCGGCGGGGTGCAGTGGGGGCTCGTCCGCGAGATCGTCCCGGCCAGTGGATACGTGCTCGCCCGGTCGACGTTCACTGTCGCGGCCGGGCTGACCCAGATCCTCGGCTTCGGCGTTGGTGGGGTGTTGGTCAACATCATCGGCTCACGCGACACCTTCCTGATCGCCGCGGCGATGTTCGCCTGGTCCGCGGTGACCGCGCGAATCGGCCTCGACGACCGGCCGCGGCGCCGCGATGAGAAGGCCTCGGTCCGCACCACGATGCGAGACAATCTGGTCCTGCTCGGCACGCCGGAGCGTCTGTCGCTCTACGTGATGTTGTGGGTGCCCAACGGCCTCATCGTCGGCTGCGAGGCGCTGTTCATTCCTTATGCGCCGCACCGAGCCGGCGTCCTGCTCTCGGCCGCCGCACTCGGCATGCTCAGCGGCGACGTGCTGGTCGCTCGGATCCTGACGCCGCGCGCACAGGGCCGGTCAGCTGGCCTGCTTCGGCTGGTGCTGGCCGCGCCGTACCTGTTGTTCGCGCTTCACCTTCCGTTGCTAATTGCATCCTTTGCCGTTGCCCTGGCATCGATCGGGTACGCGGCTGGACTGCTTCTGCAGCAACGTTTGCTGGCGTTGGTCGGAGACGAGATGGCCGGCCACGCGCTCGGACTTCACAGCTCCGGGATGCTGAGCATGCAAGCGGTCGCGGCCGTGCTCGCCGGAAGTCTCGCCGAAGTCGTGGCGCCCGCGACCGCGATGGTGTTGCTGGCCACCGCATCCATCGCCGTCACGCTGGCGATGGCATCCCGCCTCCGCGCCGGAGACCAATGGATCGCGGCGAGCGGGGGCAGGGGCCGCCGCAGCCTGTCGGGGCAAACGCCGACGGATAGCCGCAAACGATGAACTCGAGCACAGCCGCCGCGTGCCGGGTTATGGCGGAGGGCAAGGGATTCGAACCCTTGATGGGTGTAACCCCATAGCGGTTTTCAAGACCGCCGCCATCGGCCACTAGGCGAGCCCTCCGCATCCGAGCGTACGGGAAATCCGTATGCCGGATCGACCGAAATCGCCTCCAGTCCGAACCAAGCGAGGTCAGGATCCGGTGGTTCCGATCCGCCAGGACTTGACCGTCGACCCCGGGTCGCAGTCCAGTTGCTCGCCGGTCGTCGGGATGCTGACGTAGTGGCACCGCGCCCTGGGGGCGGTGACCGTCACCTTGAACTTCGGGTGCACCTTGGCCTTCACCCGCACGAAGCGCGAGAACACGATCCGCTTGATTCCGTTGAGGTTCGTGACGCTGAACGCGTCGCCGTTGTTCACCCGATGATGAGAGACCTTGGTCTCGACGCAGGTGCTGTAGGTCGCCACGGTCGTGCTCGCATCGACCGGTCCCCACGACGCTCCGAGGTCGATCGGATAGGTGTGGCAGTTCTGCGATGTCTGCCGATATCCGGCGCTGTGCGTCGAGTAGTTGACTGAGCCCAAGCTGCGCAGCGTGGCCTTGAGGACGCCGGCGCTACGGGTACCCTTCTGCTGGCTCACCGAGATGCCGACCTGGACGAGGTAGTAGTCGTACTTCTTGTTCTGTTCCTTCAGCACGTAGGTCTGAGGCGCGACTGAGACCTTGCCGCTCACGATCGGCAATGGTCCGGCCTGGCAGGGCGAGCAGCCCTTAGCGACGTTGTCCGGAAACGCGTTGTAGTGCATCGCATACGGACCCCGATCGTTACGCAACTCCACCTGCTGGCTGAACGGGACTCCCGCTCTCGCCGGGACGGGCGCCGCCACCACTGGCAGCACACCAGCAGCGCTGGCAACCATCATGACCGCGACCGAGCGACGCATGGCTCCTCCAAACCTGTCGGCTTGCGGCTGCGCGCCGACGCCGAGTCATTGGCCACCTTGCCCACGATCCGGGCCTTCACACAACTTGCGCCGGGTGACGTCGGGGAGCTCGACAAGATCCATGACCTCATGGATGCGCGCCCCCATATCGCTTATGTCACCGGTAATGAATCAGCGCGTGTCTGACCGCAAAGTTCTCTACCAGTTGGCCAAAGGCCGCGAGATCTGCGCACTCCAGCCAGTTCGACGCGCTCGCCAAACGCCGCCCCCGGCACCGCACCTAAGCGCGGCAAAGCAACCCAGTAACCCGGCGGATTTCTCGACGGGACCATGCCACGCTGTTCTCGATGTGGAAGATCGTGGCGGCTGGCCGGCTCAGCGTGCTCGGGCTGCTCGCGCTGGCGATGGTGGCGAGCGCGACGCCGGCCAGCACTGCGGCGACAGCCGCTCGTCACCCCGCGGTGCAGGGCGCCGACATTTCCTGGCCGAACTGCCCGAAGGGCGAGGGCATCCGGTCGCGGCGCAGCAAGGGCGAGCCGATGCCCACGCGGTCGGCGCGGTTCGTCGTACTCGGCCTGACCAACGGTCCCGGCTTTCATGCCAACCCGTGCCTGGCCAACCAGCTGGCATGGGTGAACCGCAACGACCGGCTGATCGGCGCTTACGCCCTCACCACCTATCCCGGCCCAAAAGCGTTACGCCGCTATGGTTCGGCCGGGCCCTACCCGGCCGGATCCGGTCACGCCGCGCTTCGCAACACCGGGTACGCCGAAGCCGGCTACAACGTGCGGACGATGGCAACCATCGGCCTGAAGGTCGCGATGGTCTGGGTCGATGTCGAGCCGTATCCGGTGTCGCCGTGGAGCCGCCGCCACACCGCGAACCGCGCCGTCGTCAGCGGAGTGATCCGTGGCTACCGCGACGCCGGCTATCAAGTCGGCCTCTACACCTACGCCAACGGTTGGCGGCAGGTCGTCGGTGCGTGGCGGCTGCCGAAGCTCCCGACCTGGTCGACCATCGGACTGGGCACCGAGACCGGCGCCCTCCGGACATGCACCCACGGCCCGTCGGGCGGCGCGACCTGGCTGGCTCAATGGTGGCGCACCAAACACCGCGACTTCGATGTCGTCTGCCCGGGCAGGTCGCCGCGTTTCACCGGGCCAACAGCCGAAGTCTCGGCGTGAGCGGCATCAAGGGGCGAGCGGCCCGATCCACGGCTTGAGGTTCAGCCCGCCGTTGACGACGATGTGGCCGTTCGCCACGATCTGGCAGCCGGTCGCCACATAGCCGAGGTCGACGTCGGGTCGACCAGCGTAGGACAGCGCGATCGCGTAGAACGAGCCGTCCGCCTCCGGACAGCTGGTTTCGACGTCGTCCTGATGCTCAACCGGCAGTCGGCTCGCCTCGGCGGCGATCTTCACCGAATCGGCAGCGGCCAGGATGGCGTGACGAACCAGCCCGAAGCCCGGCGCGGAGTTCAGCCCGCCGTACTGACAGATCAGCCCCGCCGTCGGCGTACCGGCGGGAAGCAGCGCGTCGTTGAGACCGGGACCCGGACTGCTCACGCCGACCGTCGACTTCCTCATCTCCGGGCAGCCGCCGGCAACCGTCACCCGCAACCGGTGCCCTGACGCCGAGTCACGCATCGGTCGCGGATCGAGCCACTCCCCTTGACCATCGGCGCGAATCAACGTGCCGCCGGCGTTCGCCGCCACCGAGACGGAAAGCTGCAACCCGGTGGCGTACGACGTGTCCCGCTCGGCCCACGCGATGCCCTCGGTCGAACCGAACCCGCCGTTACCCTCACTCGATCCGCTGTCCCTCAGCCCGGTCGGTCGATGAGTGCTGATGACCTTCCAGACCGCGGCCATCGGCATCGGCACCTGCCAGAACCGATGCAGGTCGATCAGCGAGCTGGTCGAGGGTGTCCCCATCGCCGGCCCGTCGAGCTTGCGCTGCGGGCCCTTGACCGGCGTCGCCCCCGACGGCAGCGGCGCGAGCGCGAGTAACCGCCCGACCTCGCGATCTGTCGCGGACCGATTGTGCTGCGGGCTGACGGTCGAGGTCGCGGCGACCGTGCCGACCGTGGCGGCGCTAGCACTCGGGCCGGCCACCGGCTTGGTCGGCGTTGGTCCGCAACCCGCGCAGCCGACGGCAACCACCGCGGCGGCGACCAGGATCGTCCTCCTCATGGCTCTATGACGCCACACCCTGCACTCTGGTTCCACCACCGAGCCGGATGAGACGGCTCGCGGTTACGATCGCCGAACCGCAACTTCGGCCCCCTCAGCATCATCCGTTGAAGATTTCCGGGATTCTGACCGCGCGATAGTCAGATTGACGGTCGTTGAATAGTCATGCAGGACCACTTTTGGAGGAGTTGCGGCGCGGCTACTTTGGATCACCGGCTTCGGCACCGATCTTGAGGCGTGTTCGATCCCACCCGGCACCCGCCGCGCGCCGGCGTCTTGTTGGTCCTCAGCTGCGCCGCGCTCATCGGCGCGACGGTCTGGCTGCTACCGGCCACCGGGTCCGACCGGCTAAGCGCGTACGCCGTCGCGGTCGCGATGGCGGTCGCGGCGATCGGCTTCCACGTGATCGTCGGCAAGGGGGGTGACCAACGCCTGCTTGTCGGCTACCCGCTGATCGTCTTCGCCGGCACCGCGGCCCTCGGCGGGGTCGCAGCCTCGATCGCCCCGTCGTACGCCGGGCTGCTCACCATTGCCTTCATCTACATCGGCCTGTGCACACTGCCCGGGACCACTCCGGTGATGATCCCGCCGGCGATGGGCGCCTGGCTGCTGTCCAACGGCGTGCTGGATCACGCCGAGCTGCGCACCCTGGAAGTGCGGCTCCCCGTCGCGATCTGCATCTGGGCCTGCGCCGGTGGGTTGCTCTCCCAGCACGCCCAGCGCGCGATCCGCGCCGAGGAGCTGCTGCGACGCGAAGCCATGCGCGACCCGATGACCGGCCTGCATAACCGGCGAGCACTCGACGACCTGCTCGCGCACGCGCAGGACGGCGACAGCATCGTGATGCTCGACCTCGACCATTTCAAGTCGATCAACGACGAGCACGGCCATGACACCGGCGACCGGCTGCTGACCGACTTTGCGCGCACCCTGCTGCGATCGCTTCGCGGCACCGACATCGCGATGCGTTACGGCGGCGATGAGTTCCTGCTCTACCTACCGAAGACTCCGATCGAGCGGGTCGACATCGTGCTGCGGCGGATCCATCGGTCATGGCACAGTGCTGGCCCACTGACGACCTTCTCCGCCGGCGTTGCCCGAATCGAGGGCGGCCGCGAGGCTCGGGCATCGGTGGCGGATGCCGACCAGATGCTCTACCAGGCCAAGCGCGGCGGCCGCAATCAGTGGGCCCAGACGCCGGAGGCGGTCCCCACACCGCGAGTCCGGCAGACCGACCTCGCGCCGGCTCGCCGGTAGTACGTCGTTAGGCCGGCCGGCTCAACGACGGCGGCTCACAGGTTCCT
>DATAUK010000062.1:0-5159 GCA_036268295.1 Mycobacteriales bacterium
TCCTTCTGTTTGCGGACACCGACGTGATCGCGTTCGCCGGTGAGCTCGACCGGGGCCGGGCCGTCCTCGAGCGGACGGCCGAGGAACTCCTCGCTCTCCAAGACCTCGCGGAACTTCTCCGGACCCCAGTCGGCGACGAGGAACTTCATCCGAGCCCGGTTGCGCGAGCGGCGGTAGCCATACTCCCGGAACACCCGCGTCACTCCCGCCCAGGCCTCGAGGACCTCCTCTGGCGGGATGAAGACACCGAGCCGGACCGCCAGCTTGGGGTTGGTCGACAGGCCGCCGCCGACCCACAGGTCGAAGCCGGCCCGGCCGTCGTCGTGGCGTACGCCGACGAAGGAGATGCAGTTGATCTCGTGGGCGGTGCACTGCACCGGGCAGCCGCTGATCGCGGTCTTGTATTTGCGTGGCAGGTTGGAAAACTCCTTGTTTCCCAACGCGAAGTCGTTGATCTCGATCAACTGCGCGGTCGCGTCGATCACCTCGTCGGCGTCGACCCCGGCCAACGGGCAACCGAGCACGTTGCGAGGGGTGTCGCCGCACGCCTCCCCGGTGCTCAACCCGACTGCTTCGAGCCGCTCCCAGATCTCGGGCACGTCCTCGATCCGGATGTAGTGCAGCTGCACGTTCTGGCGATCGGTGACGTCGGCGAAGTCGCGCCCGAACTCGGTGGCGATCGCCGCGATCACCCGAAGCTGCTCGGACGTCAGTGCGCCGCCAGGAATCCTGACCCGGAGCATGAAGTACTCGTCGTCGAGCTCCTCGGGCTCGAGGATCGCGGTCTTGCCGCCTTCGATCCCCGGTCGGCGCTGGGTGTAGAGCCCCCACCAACGCATCCGGCCGCGCAGGTCCGACGGGTCGATCGACGCGAAACCGGCCTTGGAGTAGATGCCCTCGATCCGCGCCCGCACGTTGAGCCCGTCGTCGTCTTTTTTCATGCGCTCTTGCGGAGTCAGCGGCTCGAGATGACCGAGCGCCCACTGACCCTGACCAGTGCTGCGACGAGGTGGTGGCATTACGAAGCGGCTTTCCTGATCTGCTGCGGAGTGAGACGACGCTGTCTCCCATGACGAGAACGGCGGTCATGAGGTTGCGCCTGCCGTCTATGGATAGACTACCCACATGTCTTCACCGCTGCTTCTGGTGGCACGGCTGCACATCGACCTGCTGCGTGTCTCGAGCTCGGTGTGTTGCGCGCGCTGAATCGACGCGCCCGCAACCCTTCCAGCGTTTTGAGGACCTCTCGTGACTGCGCCAGTTGCCAGTGTTCCGCTCTCCTTCCTGCACGACGAGGCGAGCGTGCTCCAGGATCTTTATGATGCCTCCGACGGCCAAGCGCATCTAGCCGCGCATGCCGGCGCGGCCCTCGAAGGTGCTACCCCGCAGGAGGTGCTGCGCTGGGCCGTCGACCGCTTCGGCCAACGCTTCGTCGTGACCTCATCGATGGGCGACGCTGTGCTCGCCCACATGGTGTCGGTCGTGCAACCCGGCACTCGGGTGCTCTTCCTCGACACCGGCTATCACTTTGCCGAGACCCTCGGCACCGCCGACGCGATCGAGTCGACGCTGCCGATCAACCTGGTACGAGTCCAGCCACATCTCAGCGTCGCGGAGCAAGACAGCGCGTTCGGTCAGGACCTGTTCGCGCGCGATCCTGACCTGTGCTGCGCGATGCGCAAGGTCGCCCCGCTCGCCAAGGCACTTGCGCCATACGTCGCATGGGCATCGGGGATCCGGCGCGACGAGACGACCACGCGCTCCGAGGTCGGCGTCGTCGAGTGGGATGAGCGCCACCAGATGGTGAAGGTCAACCCACTCGCGACCTGGAGCCACGACGACGTACAGCGCTACATCGTCGACAACGACATCCTCGTCAATCCGTTGGTGTCAGAGGGATACGGCTCGATCGGGTGCGCACCGTGCACGATGCGCGGCGAGGGTCGCGCCGGGCGATGGCTCGGCCTGCCGAAGATCGAATGCGGCCTGCACGGCTGACGGACGTGACCACCGACCTGGTGCTGGCTGCTCACGGCAGCGCTGACCCGGGCTTCAACGCTGTCCTCGAATCCCTCGCCGGGCAGCTGGCGCAGCGCCGGCCGGACATCGATGTTGCGGTCGGGTATCTCGGGCACGGTTCGCCACTAGATGAGGTAGCGCGACGCGACTCGGTGGTGGTGCCGGTCTTCCTGAGCCGCGGCTTCCACGTACGCCGCGACGTGCCACGCAAGACAGCCGGCAGCATAATTGCCGCTGCCGTCGGGCCGGACCGGCGAATCGCCGAAATCCTGGCCCGGCGGCTCCGCGAAGCCGGCTGGAGTGACGGGCCGGTGGTGCTCGCGGCCGCCGGATCGGCGAACCCGGCTGCCATCGCCGACGTGCGCCGGGCAGCCCGTGACCTCGCTGGTCGACTAGGCGTCAACGTCAGTGCCGGATTCCTCAGCGCCGGCGTCCCTCGGCTGGCCGACACCGCGCCGGCGGCCGTTGCGTCGTACCTGCTTGCTCCCGGTCATTTCGCCAACCTGGCCGCCCGCTGCGGCGCGCCGGTCGTCGCGCAGCCGCTCGGGGCCGATCCGGTCCTGGTCGATGTCGTGCTCGACCGCTATGACGCGGCTCTAACCTGGCTGCAGGAGGTTGTCGCATGACCGATTCCAGCGGAATCAACGGGATCAACCCGGCTGCCAGTCCCAGCGGTGCCGGCTGCGTCGAGTGCGAACAGTCCGGGGGCTGGTGGGTGCATCTTCGTCGCTGCGCCGAGTGCGGCCACATCGGCTGCTGCGACACCTCACCCTCGCAGCACGCGACCGCGCATCACGCGGCCAGTGGTCACCCGATCATCCAAAGCTACGAGCCGGGCGAGGACTGGTTCTGGGACTACGCGAGCGAGCAGATGTACGACGGGCCGGCACTGGCCGCTCCTGATCACCACCCGGTCGACCAGCCGATCCCAGGCCCGGAAGGCCGGGTGCCAGCCGACTGGCAAAACCACATCCACTGACGTCCGGCGGCCTCGTCCATACGCGAAACCGTGCCGCCGGTTGAACCTTCGGCGTACAGCCTGGGCAGACTTGTCAGGACACCTGCGCGGGCAGGTGAGCCGACGGTCCTGACAACTTCGAGCTATCCCGGGCGGACGGCGCCGATGTAGTCGGAACGGAATGCCGGGTCGTAACGGACGTCCACCCCGGTGTACGGCGCGTCGATCATCTGGCCGCCACCGACGTAGATGCCGACGTGGTGGATCGTCGAGGGCTCCGAGGTGTTGTACGCGAAAAAGACGAGGTCGCCCGGCTCGAGTTGCGACTGTGAGACGTGAGTGCCCTCGTTCCATTGGTCGCCGGTGAAGTGCGCTAGCTGCACACCGGCCTTGGCCCAGACGAACATCGCCAGTCCGGAGCAGTCGAATGAGTTTGGACCGGCCGCACCCCAGACATAGGGCTTGCCGAGCTCGGCCTTCGCCCACGCGACCGCGGTAGCCGCGCCGCCGGCCGCGCTGACGTGGGGTGCCGGCTGCGGCGTCGGTGCCGGTGGTGACACCGGCTGCTCGACCACTGCCCTTGCCGCGGCCGCGGCGGCCGCCTTCTGGCGTGCCAGGGCGGCGGCCGCGCGCTCGGCGGCTAACTGCGCCGCCCGCGCCTTGGCGGCCTTGGCCGCCTTGATGATCGCCGCCTCCTTGGCTTGCAGGCCACCGAGGATGCTCTGCTCCTTGGAAGCTGCAGCGAGGATCTGGTTGCGGTCGGCCGCCATCGCGGTCGTGGCCGAACGCTGGTTGGCAAGTGCGGCGTTGGCGTTGACCTGCGCCTGCTGCTCCAATCGCCGGGCCGCCTCGACGCCGACCAGGTTCGATCCCTCGCTGGCCGACACCGCTTGTAGCGAGGACATCCGCCCGATCAGGTGACCGACCGATCCGCCGGCAAGTGTCAGCAGTGAGCTCTGGTCGCCGCCGCTGTACGCCGCGACGGCGAAGGCGGTCACCGACGCTTGCAGTGCCGTCACCTTGTGCTGAGCGGTCTTCAGCCGTTGCTGCGCCGCGGCGGCAGAGTGCTGGGCCGCGCTGAGCTTGATCCGCGCGGCGTCGTAGCGCTCGCTCGCGGCCTCGGCCTGGTTGTTGAGCTGGCTGAGCTGGCGCTGCGCGGAAGCGATCTGGGCTTTGACGCTCTGGGCGGACGCCGGCGGCGAGGCGGCGACGAGGCCGGAGGTGAGGGCCGCCGCAGCGACACCGAGAGCAAGAATGCGGGTGGGGACTCGACGAGCCATCGGCTGGGGCGGTGGCCTTTCTTCCGCGACACCGCCTACCGGGTTGGGGCTCCAGCGCGGAAGAACGCTGCGCCCCGGGGAACATATCCCCAGCTCGCGCCTGCTGCCAGAAACAGTCGGGCAGTGCTCGCGACTCGGCGGTCACCGACACGTCGCCGCCCAGGGGCGAGCGGCAGGTCACGGATCGGTTACAACCCAACTTATCCACAAGTTGGTGATCGACTCAAGGGGACGGGGAACTTTCGGGCGTTCCGGGGCCTACCCGGTGTCCGGCAGATGAGGTGAAAGCTCGACGCTTCGGGCCCCGCCATGGCCTTGATCGCTTCTAGCGTGGCGGTTGCTGTCGCTGACCGGTGCCCACCCCTGTCTCAGCGAACTGGAGCATTGCGTTGTCCTATCGCGGCCGCCATCGCGGGCGAAGCCGCGCGTCGCTGCTCGCTCCACCTGCGGTCATGATCGCGACCGTGGACCTGTCGATCGGCGGCGCCGAGACCCACAGCGTCCAGCCGAAGAACCTGATCCGGGCGGGTCTACGGCTACAACCACTCCTATATATGTGTGCGGGGCTTTGACCGTCGAGGCGCACTGCATGAACAGCTCGGCATCAACGGCCTCCCCGAACACTCACAAGCACCAGCACCAGCACCAGCACCACGAAGATCACCGTCACTGCTCCCGAGACCCGCGCCGTCGACCAAGCCATCGTCGCCGCCTGCGACTGCATCACCATCACCATCACCATCACCATCACCCACACCGAGCAGTTCGCCTACTCCGAAACCGTCAGGCGTGCCGACACCGACCGGCTCGCCGGTGATCGGGCGGCGACCAACCCGCCAAATCCCCAGGATTGGCTCTGTATCAGGAGAATCACGTAGGTAGCGAGCGCCGGGTGGGAACGC
>DATAUK010000063.1:0-23784 GCA_036268295.1 Mycobacteriales bacterium
ATGCTGCTCGATGTCGTGCTCGCGACGATCGCGGGTGTGGTGGTGGCCGTCGGCTGGCGCTTCGGTCTCGCCGCACCGCCCGAACGTACGCATGTGCCATCGGTGGGGCTATAGCCCTATGCGTGTGCCATCGGTGGGGCAGTAGCCCCACCGATGTGCCATGCGTACGGCGACGACGCCTCTGTGTCAGAGCCGGTGTCGGTCGGCTGACCGCCGACGAGCGAAAGACCCTGCTCGTCGCCGGTGCGGTCGCCGGCATGGCGGCCACCTTCAACACCCCGCTGGCCGCATTGCTCCTTGCCGTCGAGCTGCTGTTGTTCGAATGGCGGCCGCGGAGCTACGTACCATGGCGGTCGCAGTGGCCGTCGCAACCGCGGTCCGCTGGTCGTTGCTCGGGACCGGATCGCTGTTCGCGGTGCAGGGGCCGCTGCACGTGACCGACTGGACGCTGATCCTCTGCGTCGTCTCTGGCATTGTGTCCGGCTTGCTTGCTCTGGTCGCGACGGTGCTGGTCTACGCCTCGGAGGACATGTTCCGCCGGCTCCCGATCCACTGGATGTGGTGGCCGGCAATCGGCGGCGCGGTCATCGGCGTCGGCGGCCTGATCGTGCCGGAGGCGCTCGGCGTCGGCTACAACATCATCGACGCCGAGCTGACCGGCTCGATCGGGCTCGGCTTGGTCGTCGGGATTCTCATCGTTAAGACGCTGATCTGGTCGCTGTCGCTGGGCTCCGGCACGTCGGGCGGCGTACTCGCGCCGATGTTCATGATCGGCGGCGCGCTCGGCACCGTCGAGAGCCATCTGTTCGTCCACGTCGGGGTCGGCTTCTGGCCGCTCGTCGCGCTCGCTGGCGTCCTCGGGGGAGTAATGCGATCGCCGTTCACCGGTGTGGTGTTCGCGATCGAGCTGACCGGCCGCCTCGACGCGATGTTGCCGCTGTTGATCGGCTCGTCGGTCGCGTACGCCGTCTCGGTGCTCGTGCTGAAGCGCTCGGTGCTCACCGAGAAGATCGCCCGGCGCGGCTATCATCTGTCGCGCGAGTACGACGTCGACCCGCTCGAGACGATGTTTGTCGAGGACGTGATGGAGCCGTGGATCAGCGCGGCCGCGCCGGTCGTGGAGCCGTGGCTGCAGCCAGCCGCGACGTCGGTGAAGACCTATCCAGACGCGACGTTGCGGGAGGTTGCCTACCTGATGGCTGACCACGACACGACACACTGTGTGGTGGTTGCTCGCGATGATCACAACGCGCTGCTCGGCTCGGTCTCGCTTCAGGATCTGCTCGTGAGCCGGCGCCACGATCTTGCCGAGGCACGCGACACCGAGCGGGTGCTCCGGGTGCCGCTGCGCCTGCCCGCCCGCCGCCGCACCTGACCCCGCGCATGTGCCATCAGTGGGCCTATAGCCCCGCTGATGGCACATAGGTAGCGCTATAGGCCCACGCATGTGCCATGCGCGGGCCTACGGCTGGTTGGGGTTACGACGCTGGGGTTCCGGGGTCGGTGTCGTCCTCGGCGAGGATCCGGTAGAGCTCGCGCCGGGTTGAGCCAAGAAGCGTGACCGCCTTGGCGACCTGCTCCTGGCTGCCGGCCGACGCGACCTGGTGGACCGCTGCGGCGACCTGCCCGACCAGCTCACGGAGCTGCCCGAACCCGGTGCGTTCGCCACGGGCGGCGGCTTCCCAGGGAAGCGGGCCGTCGCCGCGTGACGCAGCCTCGTCCTGGCCGGCCGGCGTGAGGGTGAAGACCCGCTTCCCGTCGTTCTCGGCCGCGGTGACCAGACCTTCGTCCTGCAGCAACTGCAGCGCCGGATAGATCGAGCCGGGGCTCGGCGTCCATGCGCCTCCGCTGCGGGTCGAGAGCTCCTGGATCACCTGGTAGCCGTGCATCGGCTCCTCGGCGAGCAGGGCGAGTACGGCGGCGCGGACATCGCCGCGACCGGCTCGGTGACCCGGTTCCCCACCGAAGCCGCGGCCGCCGCGCGGGCCACCCCAGCCGCGGTCGAACCCGCCGCGTCCGTGACGGCGACCGCGATGCTCGTCGCGATGGTGGTGCTCGTGGATCCGGCTCGTGTCCGGATCGTCAATGTGGTGACGCAAAATGTTCTCCTATCTATCCGAGTGCTCGAGTGCACTCGCGATATATCGACAACATATCACAACGCCTCGGTTATTCCGAGCCAGTGGTTCGGGTTAGATGGAGGCATGGAACTGCAGAGCGCGACGACTGCCGACGTCGAGGCCTGCCTCGCGGTCCAGCGTCGGTCTGCAGTCCTCGGATACGGCCACATCTTCGATCAGTCGATCTACCCCTTTCCCGACGATGTCGTCCGGGCCGAGTGGGTGGCGCGGCTGGCGAGCGAGGACCAGGTCGTGATCGCGACCGTTGACGGCGAGCCGGTCGGCACCGCGAGTGCCCACCCGCCCCGGCTCGAGGCATTGTTCGTCGTCCCCGAGCAGTGGGGGACCGGCGTCGCGGTCGCGCTGCACGATGCTGCGCTCGAGCGGGTGGCGGCGAGCGGCTGGCTTGCTGCCGAGCTCGACGTCATGGTCGACAACGCGAGGGCGCGACGGTTCTACGAACGGCTCGGCTGGACCGCGGACGGTCGGGGTGAGCGCTCGCCGTTCCCGCCGTACCCGAAGTTACTGGGTTACCGCCGCGACCTCGACTGAGCGCTGATCGCGAGCCGGTTAAGGTTCGACGATGATTCTCGAGCATGCCCTCCTGCCGGTGGTGCCCGGACGCGAGACGGAGTTCGAAGCGGCGTTCGGCCGCGCCAAGGCCATCATCGCCGCGATGCCCGGCTTCCGCGGCCTGACGTTGTCGCGCTGCATCGAGCGGCCGGCGACCTACCTGCTGCTGGTCGAATGGGACCGGATCGAGGACCACACCGAGAGCTTTCGCGGCTCACCGGACTATCAGCAGTGGCGCGAACTGCTCCATCACTTCTACGACCCGCTCCCCGAGGTCGAGCACTACGAACGGGTCGAGACCGGATAGCGAACCCGTCGCCTCAATCGGGCATGGGACCATCGAGGCATGAAGCGCGACGAGCGGTTGCTGCTCGTCGCGCTGGCCATGCTGACCATGTTCCTGATCGGCGAGTTGGTCGCGGCGGTGTTCGCGCACTCGCTGGCGCTGCTGGCCGACGCCGGTCACATGGCCACCGACGTGCTAGCGCTAGCCGCCGCGGTGATCGCGGCCCGACTTGCGAGGCGGCCGGCGTTCGGGCACTGGACCTTCGGGCTGGCACGCGCCGAGGTGCTGTCCGCGGCTATCAACGGCATCACCTTGGTGGTCGTCGCCGCGATCGTCACAGTCGAGGCGATCCGCCGGCTGATCCGTCCGGTCGCCGTTCATGGCTGGACGCTCGTCGTCATCGCGCTGATCGGGCTCGCGGTCAACCTGATCGTTGCCGCGGTCTTGGCGCGCGCCGACCGTCGCTCGATCAACATCGCCGGCGTCCTCGCGCATGTCCTGACCGACGCCTATGCCTTCGCCGCCACGATTGCCGCCGGGGCGATCGTCGTCGCCACCGGCTGGCAACGCGCCGACCCGATTGCCTCGCTGCTCGTCGTCGTCCTGTTGCTTCGGGCCGCCAGCGGCCTGATCGCCGCGTCCGGCCGGGTGCTGCTAGAGGCGGCCCCGAGTGAGGTCGACCTCGCCCTGGTCCGCAGTCACCTGCTCGAATCGTCGTACGTCGTCGACCTGCACGATCTTCATGTCTGGACCGTCACCTCCGGGCTGCCGGCGCTGTCGGTCCACGTCGTCATCTCTGACGACTGCTTCACCACCGGCCGGGCGCCGGCCCTGCTCGACGAGCTGCAGGCCTGTCTCGCCGGACACTTCGACGTCGAGCACTCCACGTTCCAGCTCGAACCTGCCGGACACAGTGATCACGAAGCCGCGACCCACTAGTAGCCCGGCTGGTCGTTGGTCAGGTGGAGGAGCCAGTCGGTGTCGGTGCGGATGAGGGCGTACCGGCGAGAGCTGGTCGCGCCGTGCAGCGTGAACAGGATTCGCCGTTCGGTGCGGTCATGCTCCTCCCACCAACCGGTGTCGGCGATCGACTTGTCGGCGTCGGTGTAACCGAGGTGATCCATCGCGTGGTCAGGCACCGCGATCGCCAGTCGGTTGCCCTTGGTCGTGGTTGGCAGGCCGCGAGGCAACGCCCACGAGCGGAGCACACCGTTCTCCTCGAGCCGCAGGTCGAAATGCGGCCGGGGCTTGCGGTGATCATGCAGCACGAAAGCCGGCCGCGCTCCGAGTGTCACCTCTCGACGGTATTAGCCGTCCTTGGCGGGAGTGCTCGGCGCACCGCTGACCCGGTAGCCGACCGGGAACAGCCTGACCCCGAACCGGTCGGCAAGACCCCACAGCCCTCGCTGCATGAACAGCGCCATGAGCACCGCAATCGAGCCGACGATGATGAGATACCAGGCGCCGTGGGACGCCAGCGTCTGCTGCAGCGTGAAGAAGACGATCGCGCCGAGGATCGGACCCTCGAGAGTGCCAATCCCGCCGATCAGAACGATGAAGATCATGTACGCCGACCACTGCACGCCGTAGACGTTTCCGGCCTGGACGTTGATCTGGCTGATCGCGATCAGCCCGCCGGCGCCGCCGGCGCCGACCGCCGCAGCGAGATAGACCGCCCGCTTCGCGCGCGGCACCCTGACCCCGACACTGCGAGCGGCGACGTCGTCGTCTCGTACCGCGGTGAGTGCCAGCCCGACCCGGCTTCGGAGCAGGAGGTAACAGCCGACCAACGCGATGATCGCCACAACCAGCGCGGCCCAGTAGGTATAGGCGCCGAGCACGGTCGGGTCGAAGCCGTCGAGGCCCGGCAGGTTCGTGCCGGTGCCGCCCCCTAGTGCCGCGTCGCGCACCGTGAGCAGCGCGAGCACCTGCGCGACGGTCCAGGTGGCGATGGCGAAATAACCGCCACGAAGCCGGAAGACGATCAGCGAGATCGGGATCGCCGCGATAGCGCAGAAGATCGCCGCGACCGGCAGCGCGACGAACGGCTCCCAGCCGTGCTGGGCGAGGAACAGGACGGCGTACGCACCGATCCCGATGTAGGCCTGCTGACCGACCGAGACCAGTCCGGCGTAGCCCGCCAGCATGTTCCACGTCACGCCGAGAATGAGCAGAATGTAGAAGTTGACCAGAGCGCTGGTCGAGCCCTGCCCGAGGATGTAGGGCAGCAGGGCGAGGATGACGAGCACCACGAGCGCCGGCAACACCGCCCAGCGGGAGACCCGGGTCGAGCGCCTGATTCGTCGGGTGGGCCGGCTCGGTGCGGCCGCGGCGACCGGTGCGCTCGTCATGCGTTGGCCCGTGCCGGGATCAGGCCGTTCGGCCGGACCACCAGGATCGCGAGGAACACCAGGTGGCCCATCAGGATCCCCAGTGTCGGGTCGATCTGCGCGCCGATCGTCTGCGCCAGGCCGATCACGCACCCACCGGCGAGGGTTCCCCACAACGATCCGAGGCCACCGATGATCACGGCTTCGAACGCGAACAGCAGCAGGCTGCTGCCGCTGGTCGGCGTGAACTGCGAATACATCCCGTACGCCAGCCCGGCGACGGCGACCGTGGCGAACGCGATGCTCGCGGCGATCCCGGTCACGTGGCGGGTGTTGACGCCGGAGATCGCGGCTGCCTCGCCGTCGTCGGCGACCGCCCGGATCTGGCGACCGGTCGAGGTGCGGGCTAGGAACAGCTGGACGACGGCGAGCACGACGATCGCCACGACCAGGATCCCGAGGCGCAGGTAGCTGATCGAGATCGTGCTGTTGACGTGCAGCGCCGAGGTGGTCAGCGAACCGACGCTGAGCGAGTGGCTGTCGGCGGAGAAGCCTTCGAGCAACGCGTTCTGGATCACTACCGATAACCCGAACGTCACCAGCAACGTGGTCAGCGGCCCGCTATCCAGGCTTCGTTGCAGCACGGTGCGTTGGGAAACATAGCCGAACGCCGCGAAGATCACCGGCAGGAACAGCAACGCCCACAACGCGTTCGTGTTCGTCGAGGGCAGGATCGCGACCGCGACGTAGGCACCGAGGACGGCGAGATCGCCGTGCGCGAGGTTGATGACCCCGACGACGCCGAACAGCAGCGACAGCCCGCAGGCGAACAATGCGTAGAGACCACCGAGCAGCAGCCCTTCGACGATCGCGTTGACCCAGATCATGACGCCGCCGCGGACCCGAACCCGAAATACGCCGCCTCGACCTGCTCCGAGGTGTAGTCGGTCGGCTTGCCGGCCAGTGTCGCCGTACCTTCCAGCAGGCACTGGAACCGCGAGGCGACCCGCAATGCCTGGGCGACATCCTGCTCGACGATCAGGACCGCCATGCCATCGCTGAGCATCGCCGGCAAGGTCTCGTAGATCCGCTGCACGATGACTGGAGCGAGGCCGAGCGAGATCTCATCGAGCAGCAGCACCCGCGGGTTCGCGACCAGCGCACGACCGATCGCGATGACCTGCTGCTCACCGCCGGAGAGGTGATCGGTCTTCTGCCGGCGACGGTCCCGCATCCACGGAAACAGCTCGAAAACCCGGTCGATGTCCCAGTCGCCGGCTCGCCGGTTGGTGGTGCCGACCTGAAGGTTCTCCTCGACCGTCATCGACGGGAACAGTCGCCGGCCTTCGGGCACCAGGACGACGCCCTTGCCGACCCGCTTGTCGGTGTGCAGCGCGGTGATGTCCTCGCCGTCGAGGGTCACCGTCCCGGCGGCCGGCTTGTGCAGGCCGGCCAGCGTCCTCAGCAAGGTGGACTTGCCGGCACCGTTCGCTCCGACGACCGCAAGGACCTCGCCGGGCGTGACGTCGATGCTCACCTCGTGCAGCGCGGTGAGCTGGCCATGACGCACGGTCAGGCCGGCCGCGACCAGGACCGGCGAGGCGTCGGTCATGGCTCCGCCACGGTCGAGTCGGTGCCGAGGAAGATCTCCTTGACCTGCTGGCGACCCAGCACCTCGCGAGGGTCGCCGTCGGCGATGAGCTGGCCGACCGCCAGGCAGATCAGCCGGTCGACCGATGACAGCAGGGCGCGTACGACGTGCTCGATCCAGATGACTGCAGTGCCACGGCTGTTGATGGCGCGCACGATCTCGACCAGCTCGGCGACCTCCGGGTCAGTGAGGCCGCCGGCGACCTCGTCGAGCAGCAACAACCGCGGGGAGGTGGCGAGTGCTCGAGCCACCTCCAGCCGTTTGCGGGAAAGCAGGCCGAGCCGCCCTGCGGCGATGTTGACGTGCGTGGTCAGGCCGGCCTGCTCGATCGCGTCGAGGGCCAGATCGGTGGCGGCCGCTCGGCGTAGCCCGGCGCCTTGATGCGCTGCCACCAGCACGTTCTCGAACACTGTCATCCCGACGAACGGGTGCGGCACCTGGAACGTCCGCGCGATGCCGAGCTGGCAGCGCCTGGCGGTGTTCATCGCAAGAATCGACTCGCCGCCGAACCGGATGTCGCCCGAGTCGATCGGGATGTCGCCGGCGACCATGCCGAACAAGCTCGTCTTGCCCGCGCCGTTCGGTCCCACCACGCCGAGGGTGGCGCCCTCGGGCACGGCGATCGAGAGCCGATCGGCGACCAGCACCTGACCGAACCGCTTGCTGACCTCGTCGATTTCGAGCAGGGCTGGCGCGGTCATAGGGAGTGAGTGTGTCAGGCGTTGGTCGGTTCGAGCTCTCCGGTGAGCGCGACCGCCTTGTTGGCCGAGTTGTCGACGATCTGCATCTCGAACGGGAACGAGCCGGTGCCCTTCTTCCACTGCACGCCGACCGGTTGGATCAGGCCGACGCCGGGCGCCGGGCCCTTCGCGAAGTCGAGCGGACCACACATGCCGGTGTAGTTCATCGTCCGCAGCTTCGCCGCGACCTGCAGCGCATTGTGCGGATCGCCGGCCGCCGCGAAGGCGTTATAGGCAACCTCGAACAGCGAGTAGGTGCTGCCGAGCGCCTGCACCCACTGCTTGTTGTTGGCCTTGGTGAAGTTGTCTCCGAGCTCGTTAGAGGTCATGCCGTCGAGCGAGCTCTTGTAGGGGTGGAACGGAGTCCACCATGCGTCGGTCGCGACGTTGATGACCAGGTCGCCGAGCGCCGTACAGTCGGCCGGGAACAGCAGCACCTTCGCGACGGTCGCGATCTTCGGCTTGTAGCCCTGCTGTGCGGCCTGCTTCCAGAAGACGTTGAAGTCCGGCGGCAGCGGTGCGTTGCTGTAGACCTCGCAGTTCTTGCTCTTGAACTTGTCGATCATCGCGGTGTAGTCGGTCTGGCCGTCGGGGTAGGCGCCACCATCGATGGTCTTGTAGCCGGCGGCGTGCATCAGCGGCGGGAACCCGGCCTTGGCATCCCGGAAGGCGTTGCCGTCCGCGTCGTTCGGATACATCAACGCGACGGTCTTGTCGGTCTTGGTCCGGTTCCACATCGGGATGAAACAGGTGCCGAACTGCGGGATGCCGAAGAAGAACATCGTCGTGTACGTGAAGGTCGAACCCGGCTTCGCGCCGCGACCGAAGTACCACGACTCCCACGGCACGACGGTGGCGACGCAGGGCACCCGTTGCGCTTCGCAGATGGAGGCGACCGGGTTGGTGACCTCGGGAGTGGAGGTCACCAGGACCATGTCGGCCTTGTCCTGCGTGATCAGCTTCTTGGTGACCTGGGAGGCAATGTTGCTGTCCGACTGGCTGTCCTCGACGACGATGTTGACCGGGTAGGTCTTGCCGCCGATCTTGATGCCCTTGGAGTACTGCGAGGTCTTGCGGACGGTGTCGACGACGAACTGGTCGGAGCTGGCAAATCCGGCGAGTGCGCCGGTCAGCGGGGTCACAAAGCCGATCGTGATGGTCTTGCCGTTCGAGCTGTTCGAGCTGCCTTTCAGGCTCGATGAGCAGCCTTCGAGCACCGATCCGCCGCCCAGCAGTGCCGCGCCGGCACCGACCCCTCGGAGCAAGGTACGACGACCGAACGCCAGGTTGTTGGAGACCGGAGCGCCGTCCTCAGTGAGGGTGGATTCGTCGTCTGCCATGGCATGACTCCCATTCCTGCGCGGCCATCGCGACCGGTCGCGATCAAGCCGGTGTTCGCATTGCGAACTAGTGTCCGCATGTTGGGTCACACTTTCGACGGTGCCGGGATTCGTGTCAAGGACCGGAGGGTCACGAACCCGTTTCGACCTCCTTGCCACGCCTGCTCATGCGGCGCTATTCGCCGTCGGGCGCTGGCTCCAACGCGGCCTGCGCGGCCCGGAACGCGGCGTTGGCGGCCGGCACACCGGCATACACCGCGACCTGGAGCAGCACTTCGGAGATCTCGGCCGGAGTGAGGCCGTTGCGGATCCCGCCCGTCACGTGCATGCCGAGCTCGTCGTGATGGCCGAGCGCCGCGAGCAGCGCGATCGTCAACGCGCTGCGGGTCCGGCGGTCGAGACCGGGCCGCTGCCACACGTCGCCCCACGCGACCCGGGTGATGAAGTCCTGGAAGTCGGCGGTGAGCTCCGTGGTGGCAGCGATCGAACGGTCGACGTGAGGGTCGCCGAGCACCTCGCGACGGGTGCGAGTGCCGTCGTCATGGCGTTGCTGGTCGTCCATGGTTACTCCCCGAGATGCTGGAGCAGCAGCCGCGTCACCGCGGCCGGCTGCTCGATGTTGGCGATGTGCGCGGCGTGGTCGATGAGCTCGAGGCGGGCTCCGGCGATGGCCGCGACGATCGCCTCCGAATGCACTGGCGGGATCGCGAGATCCTGCGTGGCCGCAATTGCGACGGTTGGCGCATTGATCCGGGCGAGCCGGTCGCGCAGGTCCATCTCGGCGATCGCCTCGCAGCATGCGGCGTACCCATCGACCGGGACGGTCAGCAGCCCCGCGATCTGCTCGTCGATGATGGCCGGGTTTGCGGCGGCGTACGCCGGGGTGAACCAGCGGGCGATGACCGGGTGGGCGACCGCGGCTAGCCCACCCGCGCGGACCTTCGCCGCGCGGTCGTACCAGGCGTCCGGCGCGCCGAGAGCCGCGGACGTGCTGAGCAATGCCAGCCGGTCCACGCGCTGCGGGATCTCGGAGGCAACCCACATGCCGGTCATCCCGCCAAGCGAGAGCCCGACGAAGGAGAACCGGTCGACTCCGAGGCTGTCGAGGAGGCCGATGACGTCGCCGCCGAGGTCGGCGATCCGATAGGGCGCCGGCGGCATCTCGGAGCCGCCGTGGCCCCGGTGGTCATAGCGGATGACCCGATAGTGCTCGGCGAGCGCGGCGACCTGCGGCTCCCACATCGTCTGGGTGGTGCCGAGCGAGCTGCCCATCACCACCACCGGCGATCCGGGCGCGCCGCTGATCGTGTTGGCGAGGGTGGCGGTCACGGGCTGCGACGACGGCGGTCGCGGTGAGCGGCCACCGCGCGGTCAACCTGTGAGGTGGCGATGCCGAGCCAGGCTGCGGGATCGAGTGCCGCGGCGAGCGCGGCGCTGTCGAGCCCGGCTGTGACGTCGGGGTCGGAGGCCAGAACCTCCGCGAAGGACTGTGCGGAGGTGGCAGCGGTCTTCACGCATCGACCGACCACGTCGTGAGCCGTCGATCGACCGATCGTGGCGGCGAGGCGGACGGCGACGCTCTCGGCCATCAGCAGGCCACCGGTCGCGTCGAGATTCCCCTGCATCCGTACTGAATTGACCTGCAATCCGCCGAGCATCGTGGCGGTCCGGGAGCAGACGCCGCCGGCCACGCTCAGCAGCTCACGCCATGGCTCCCATTCGCTGTGCCAGGCGCCGGTCCCGCGCTCGTGCTCGGGCGTCGCTGCCGCGAACAACGTGGCAACCAGACCCGGCGCCCGCGCCGCGCCGGCAATGACGAGGATTGCATCGACCGGGTTGTGCTTGTGCGGCATCGACGAGGATCCACCAGCTGCTGCGAGGCCGACCTCGCCGACCTCGGTCTGCGCCATCAACACGATGTCGGTCGCGATCTTGGCTGCGGTGGCCGCGGCCTCGCCGAGTGCGGCAGCGAGGTCGAGCACCCGCTGCCGGTCGGTGTGCCACGGCAGCGGGGCTGATTGCAGGCCGAGGTGCGCGGCGTACGCCGATCCAACCGCGTCACCGTCGGCGCCGAAGGCGGCGAGCGTGCCGACCGGCCCGCCGAGCTGTGCTGCCAGCCGATGCTCGCAGACTGCAGCGAGCCGATCCGCTGCTTCGTCGAGGCCGACCAGCCAGCCCGCCGCCTTGCGACCGAATGTCGTCGGTGCGGCTTGCTGACCGAGCGTGCGCGCGGCCATTGCGGTGTCGCGGTGCTCGGCGGCCAGCGATGCGCAGGTGTCCGCTGCGGCCTCGAGCGCCGCAACGACAACCGCGCCGGACCGCTTCGAGATCAGCATCAGCGCGGTGTCGATGATGTCCTGGCTGGTCGCGCCGTAGTGAACCCAGGGCTTCGCGTCGTCGCCGACCGCGTCACTGATCAGCCGCACCAGCGGCACGACCGGGCTGCCGGCCGCCTCAGCGTCGTGGCCGAGGGCGTCGATGTCGATCTCGAGCGACTCGCAGGCAGCCGCGATGACGGCGGCGGCCTCAGACGGGACGACGCCGACCTCCGCCGCGGCGCTCACTAGCGCGATCTCGGCGTCGACCATCGCGCGGAGGAACGCCTCGTCGTCGATGGCGGCGTCAACCGCAGCGGCGGCAAACAGCGGACCGGTCAGGGCGCTGCTAAACCTCGAAGAAGACGGTTTCATCGGCGCCCTGCAGGTGGATGTCGAAACGCAGGCCGGTCCCCGAGCCGACCGCGATCAGCGTGCCTCGGCGGGCTGGTTCGACGGTGGACAGCACAGGATCAGTGTCGTTGAGTGCGGCCTCGTCTGGGAAGTAGAGCCGGGTGACGACCCGATCGAGCAAGCCCCGGGCGAACACCGAGATGTCGAGGTGAGGCGCCTCGACGGTGCCGTTCGGCGCGGGTAGCGCTGCCGGCTTGACGGTCGTGATGTGCCAGCGACCCTCGGCGTCGGTGCCACAGCGGCCGAAGCCACGGAAGCCGGCCGGCGACGGGCTCGTGACGCCTCGAGGGTCGTCGGGATGATTGAACCGGCCGGCGGTGTCGGCCTGCCACGTTTCGATCAGGCCGTCCTGCAGGACGGCACCGTCGCCGTCGTAGAGACAACCGCTGATCTCGATCGTGCCGGCGGTCTCGGCCGGGACGACGTACGGTCCGTCATCCCAGAGCAAACCGATCGCCAGGAACGGCCCGACCGTCTGGGCCGGCGTCAGGTCACGCCGCTCACTCATCGTCATCGGTTTCGAACGGCGTCTCGTTGCTGCCGCGCAGCACGATGTCGAACTCGTAGCCGAGCGCCCACGACTCCGTTGTCGTCTCGTGGTCGTACGTCGAGATCAGGCGTTGCCGCGCGCGCGGGTCGGGAATCGAGAGCAGGATCGGGTCGCGGCCCAACATCGGGTCGTCGGGGAAGTACATCTGGGTGACCAGCCGCTGGGTGAACGCCCGGCCGAACAGCGAGAAGTGGATGTGCGCCGGCCGCCACGCGTTCGGGTGGTTGCCCCACGGGTAGATGCCCGGCCGGATCGTGGTGAAGCGGTAGCGCCCGCCGCTGTCGGTCAGCACCCGGCCACAACCACCGAAGTTCGGGTCGAGCGGACTCGGCCAGTTGTCGACGACGTGGCGATAGCGGCCGCCGGCATTGGCCTGCCAGACCTCGATCAACGTCTCCGGCACCGGCCGGCCGTCGCCGTCAAGCACCCGACCGTGCACGACCAGTCGCTGGCCGATCGGCTCCCCGGCGTACTGCGAGGTGAGGTCGTTGTCGTTGGGCCGGATTCGCTCGTGGCCGAACACCGGCCCGGTGATCTCGGTCAGCCCTTGCGGCAGCACGACCAGCGGCCGGCTCGGCGCGCGCAGCAGGGTTGACCGGTATTCGGGGCTCGCGTTCGGCGGGTTGACACCCGGCTCCCTGCGGTACGACGGCAGCCGGATCATGGTCACAGCCGGCCCCCGCTCACCCCTGCGGAGCCGGCGGCCAGCCCACGACCGCTCCTCGCCGGCTGGCCGGCGCTGAGGTCGGCTTCGATCGCCGCGGCCGCCTCGCGAAGATGGGGGAGCAGCTCGCGACGAGCCGCCTCTGCGCTACCGCGCCCGACGTGCATCGAGACGTTGAGCGCCGCAACGACGTTGCCCTCGGCGCCGTGCACCGGCACCGCGATCGAACGCAGCCCGACTTCGAGCTCCTGGTCGACCAGCGCGAACCCCTGCGAGGCGATGCGGGCCAGCGTCGTACGCAGTCGTTTCGGGTCGCTGACCGTCTTCGGCGTCAGCGCCCGCAGATCGGTCGAGGCGAGGTAGTCGTCGAGCTCGGCCGGAGCCAGCGCAGCCAGCAGCACCCGGCCCATCGACGTGGCGTACGCCGGGAACCGGGTGCCGACGTTGATCGCCACCGTCATGATCCGCCGGGTCGGCACCCGGGCGACGTAGATGATGTCGCCGCTGTCGAGGACGGACAGCGAGCACGACTCGTGGATCTGGGCGACCAGCGTCTCCATGTGCGGCTGGGCAACGTCGGGCAGCTCGATGCTAGAGAGGTAGGCGTATCCGAGCTCGAGGATCCGCGGCCGCAGTGCGAACAGCTTCCCGTCGGTGCGGACGTAGCCGAGCTCGACGAGGGTCAGCAGGAATCGGCGGGCCGCGGCGCGCGGCAGGTCGGTCGCCCGCGCGACGTCGCTGAGGCTCAGCTCGGGATGCTCGGCGTCGAACGCACGGATGACAGCTAGGCCGCGCTCGAGCGACTGGACGAAGTCCGTGCTGTGCGGCTTGGAGCTGGCGGCGTCAGGCATCGTCGGCAGCCTACGTCGTCGTCAACGCGCGTAACCGCTGCAGTTCCTCGGCGGTCGGCGGGGCGGTGTCGGTCAGGTCCTCGGCGACCGCCAGCGGCCATCCGGCGCTGGCTCGCGCCTGCTCGACGGTCGCGCCGGGATGCAGCGCGGTGAGGGTCAGCTCGCAGTTGGCGGCATCCGGCTTCAGGATGCCGATGTCGGTGATCACGGTCTGCGGTCCGTTGCCGTGTAGTCCGAGACGTTCGCGGCTGCCCGGGCCGGTGCCGAACCCGACCGAGGTGACGAAGTCCAGCCGGTCGACGAACGTCCGGGGATTCTGCCGGACGATGATGATGCCCTCGCGACACGATGCCGCGATCTCGGGCGCACCGCCGGCGCCCGGCAGCCGGACGGTTGGCGTCGCGTAGTCCCCGATGACAGTGGTGTTGATGTTGGCGTACCGGTCGAGCTGCGCGGCGGCGAGAAATCCGATGTCGATCCGCCCCGGTTGCAGCCAGTAGTTGAACACCTCGGGGACAGTGATCACCGCCACTGCGGTGTCGGCCAGCACGCCGTCGCCGATCGAGAGCGGCAGCCGGCCGGGTTGCGCGCCAAGGCAACCCGACTCGTAGATCAGGGCAAGGTCGGGCGCATGGGTGGCACGGGCGAGGTTCGCTGCCGTCGACGGAAGTCCGATCCCGACGAAGCAGGAGGTGCCCGGCCGGAGCTGGCGGGCAGCGGCGATCGTCATCATCTCGTCCGCGGTCCAGCCGAGCCGGGCGCCGGCTGTGCCTTCGCTCGTCATGACGCAGCCTCGGTCGCGCCACCGTCGGCCGCGGTCGGCTGCAGGATGTGCTCGGTCATCCAGGCCGTGAAGCTGTCGCGGTCGCGGCTGATCTGCTCCCACTGCTGATAGAAGCCGTTGTCCCGGTCGTAGTAGCCATGGGCGTACGACGGGTGGGCACCGTTCGGTGCGAGGGCAACTGCGTTGATCGACCAGGTAGGAAGGATCACCTGGCCGGGCACCGGATCGAGGTGATCGACGATCTCCTCGACGGTGACCAGCGACCGTTTTGCGGCGAGGACGGCTTCCTTCTGGACGCCGGTGATGCCCCACATCTGGATGTTGCCGTCGCGATCGGCGCGCTGCGCATGGATCACGCTCACGTCCGGGTTCATCGCCGGGACCGCGGTCAGCTCCTCACCGGTGAACGGGCAGGTGATCGACGCGATCGTGGCGGTCTGCTTCATCAGATCGGTGCCCCGATAGCCGCGCAGGACGGCGAACGGCAGCCCCGAGGCGCCGGCGACGTACCGGTTGGCCATGCCGGCATGGGAGTGCTCCTCGACTTCGAGCGGCACCGGCCAGCCGTTCGTCACCGCGTCGCGGAACCGGTGCAACGACCCCACCCCCGGGTTGCCACCCCAGGAGAAGACCAGCTTGCTGGCACAGCCCATCCCGATCATCTGGTCGTAGATCAGATCCGGGGTCAACCGCACCAGCACCAGGTCCCGGCGGCGTTGCCGGATCACCTCATGCGCCGCGGCGAACGGGATCAGGTGGGTGAAGCCCTCCATCGCCATCGTGTCGCCGTCGTGGACCAGCTCGGCCACCGCGTCATGCAGCGACACCAGCTGTGCCATCCACCACTCCCATCACCAACACCAGCCGAACCAGCACCTGAGGCTCGGTGTTCGGATGCCGCACCGTCGTACCTATCGTGAACCTAGCCACCGGACTCGTCAATCCTCGGGAGGCAGGCCGGTCGATCCGTTGACTCGATCCGATAGCGCGGTTAGGTTCAGAAATAGAACATTCGTTCGCCCAGCGAACGCCGAAGTCTATCCATGAGTTGGAGGCGTCATGACGCTGCTGGATTCGGCCACCTGGGCCGGGCAGATCTTTTCAGATGGCTGGCATGAGTCGCTCGGCGGCGCGCGTGACGTGATGGAACCGGCGACCGGCAAGTCGCTCGCAAGCATCGGCATGGCGAACGCCGCGGACGTCGAACAGGCGGCCGCACTCGCTGCCAAGGCGCAGCCGGAGTGGGCGGCGACGCCGTTCCAGGAGCGCGCCGGAATCCTCCGCCGGGCCGGCGACCTGATCGAGCGGCACCGCGAAGAGATCCACGGCTGGATCATCCGTGAGGCCGGGTCGATCCCGCCGAAAGCCGAGCTCGAGACGCACGTCGCGGCGCAGGAGTGCTTCGAGGCCTCGGCGCTGCCGTCGCACCCGCTCGGCCGGCTGATGCCGAGCGAGCAGCCGCGGTTCAGTCTGTCCCGCCGGGTGCCGGCCGGCGTTGTCGGCGTGATCGCGCCCTTCAATGTGCCGTTGATCCTCGGCATCCGTTCGGTCGCGCCGGCCCTGGCGTTGGGCAACGCCGTCATCCTCAAGCCGGATCCGAGGACCGCGGTGAGCGGCGGCGTGGTGATCGCCCGGGTCTTCGAAGAGGCCGGCCTGCCGGCCGGTGTCCTGCACCTGCTCCCGGGCGGTGCCGATGTCGGCGAGGCGATGGTGACCGATCCACGGATCGGCGTGATCTCCTTCACCGGTTCGACCGCCGCTGGTCGCACCGTTGGCGAGCTGGCCGGGCGCCATCTCAAGCGCGCCCACCTCGAGCTCGGCGGCAACTCCGCGATGATCATCCTCGACGACGTCGACGTTGCGCTCGCAGCGTCGGCCGGCGCGTTCGGTTCGTTCCTGCACCAAGGCCAGATCTGCATGACCACCGGCCGGCACCTGGTCCACGACAAGGTGGCCGACGCCTACATCGAGGCGATGTCGGCCACTGCCGATCACCTGCCGGTCGGCAACCCGGCGACCGACCAGGTGGCGCTCGGACCGATCATCGACGCCAAGCAGCGCGACAAGATCCACGATCTGGTCACGTCGAGTGTCAGCGCTGGTGCCCGACTTGCCGCCGGCGGGACGTACGAAGAGCTGTTCTACAAGCCGACGGTGCTGGTCGACGTGACCCCCGATACTCCGGCGTACTCGCAGGAGGTCTTCGGGCCGGTAGCACCGATCATGCGGTTCAGCTCGATCGACGAGGCGGTGCAGCTCGCGACGGCGACCGACTACGGGCTGTCGCTCGGCATCCTGACCCGGGATCCACTCAAGGGACTGGAGCTGGCGAACCGGATCCCCAGCGGCATCGTGCACATCAACGACCAGACCGTCAGCGACGAGGCGCAGATCCCGTTCGGCGGTGTCGGCGCATCGGGCACCGGTTCGCGGTTCGGCGGCGCTGAGGCCAACATCGAGGCGTTCACCGAGACCCAGTGGGTCACGATGCGAAGCGAGATTCCGGCGTACCCGTTCTGAGGATGCGAACCCAGGTCGGCATCGTCGGCGCAGGTCCGGCCGGGCTGACCCTGGCTCGACTGCTCGAGCGCGAGGGCATCGACACTGTCGTGGTCGAGGCGCGGAGCCGGTCCTATATCGAGCAGCGGGTGCGTGCTGGTGTGCTCGAGCAGGGCACCGTCGACCTTCTCGACGATGCCGGCGTCGGCCAACGGATGCGAGCTGAGGGCCTGGTGCATCACGGGATCGTGCTGCAGGTCGACGGTGAGCGGCACCGGCTGGCGATGTCCGATCTCACCGGCGGTCGGACAATCGTCGTCTATGGCCAGCAGGAGCTGGTCAAGGACCTGGTCGCCGCCCGGCTGGCGTCGGGACTGCGGTTGCGGTTCGACACCGAGTGCACCGATCTCGTCGACCTCGACACCGATCGACCGAGGGCGTTGTTGCGCGAGGCCGACGGCACCAGCTCCGAGCTGGAATGTGATCTGGTGATTGGCGCTGACGGCTTCCACGGGGTCTCCCGGCAGCTGGTCGCAGCCGGTTCCCAGGTGTTCGAACGCGACTATCCGTTCGCCTGGCTGGGGGTGCTGGCGCAGGTCGCGCCATCCTGCGACGAGTTGATCTACGCCCGCCATGCGAACGGCTTCGCGCTCCACAGCCTGCGGTCGCCGACCATCAGCCGGCTGTATCTTCAGTGCACGCCGGACGAGGATCTAGACGCCTGGTCGGATGGGCAGATCTGGGACGAGCTGCAGACTCGGCTCGGCGTGAGCGGCTGGACCCTGGCCGAAGGCCCGATCCTGGAAAAGGGCGTGACTCCGATGCGCAGCGTGGTCGCGGAGCCGATGCGACATGGCCGGCTGCTGCTCGCCGGTGACGCCGGCCACATCGTGCCGCCGACCGGCGCGAAAGGACTCAACCTGGCGATCGCTGACGTCGCGATCCTGGCGCCGCGGATCATCGACTTCCTTCGCCGTAGTGAGTCCAGCGGCCTCGACGACTACTCCGATGTCGCGCTGCGGCGGGTCTGGCGCGCCCAGGACTTCTCGAACGAGATGACGCTGATGCTGCACTCGAATCCCGACCGGTTCGAGGACAAGCGGCAGCAGGCGAGACTGCGGTACGTCGTCAGCTCCGAGGCGGCACAGCGCAGCATCGCGGAGAACTATGTCGGTCTGCAGCTCGCGTGAGCTCGCCACCGTCCGAGCCCGGCGTACGCCGGATCTCGCCCACCGCTGTGGCTTCCGGATCGGTGGGATTCGCGGTCGCGATCCTCGTGGTCGCCCTCAACTTGAGGCCGGCGGTGGCGGGTGTCGGGCCGGTGCTCAACACGCTGCGCCATTCCCTCGGGTTGTCGTCGACGGGGGCGTCGGTGCTGACCGCCGCGCCGGTCTTCGCGTTCGGCGCGATGGCGCCGGCCGGGCCCTGGCTGGCCCGCCGGATTGGGCTGCACCGCACGATCATGCTCCTGGCTGTCCTGGTCCTGGCCGGGCTCGTCGTCCGGCTCGGCCCGGATGTCGGCACGTTGTTCACCGGCACCTTGATCGCCGCGAGCGCGATCGCGGCGGCCAACGTCTTGTTGCCGGTGGTGATCAAGCGCGACTTCCCTGCCAGGACCGGGCTGTTGATGGGTCTGTACACGACCGCTCTTGTGGGGTCGGGCGCGGCAGCCGCCGGGCTGTCGGTGCCGGTCGGCGATGCGATCGGGCATGGCTGGCGGGGCGAGCTCGGCATCTGGGCGGTGCTGGCGGCGGTCGGCGTTGTGATGTGGGCTCCCTACACCCGCCACGACAGCCGCACGGTCGTTGTCGTGGACACCGAGGAATCGGTGGCCCGGCTTCGCCACGATCCGCTGGCCTGGACGGTGACACTGTTCTTCGGCTTGCAGTCGCTGAGTTTCTACGCCGTACTCAGCTGGTTGCCGTCGCTCTATCAGGACCACGGCTACTCGGCCGGCGCGGCCGGCGGGCTGTTGTCGCTGAGCGGGCTTGTGCAGATCCCGGCTGCGTTGGTGCTGCCGTCGATCGCGACCCGGATGGCGCGCCAGGAGCTCCTGGTGGTCGGCTGCGTGCTGTTCACCGCGGGCGGGTTGGCCGGCATCCTGATCGCTCCGACCACCGCCGCTGCGTTGTGGGTGGTGATCCTCGGCATCGGGCAAGGCGCGGCGTTCGCGGTTGCCTTGAGCCTGCTCGTGCTGCGCACCCGGGCGCACGGCTCGACCGCCCAGCTCTCGTCGATGGCACAGTCGATCGGCTATCTGATCGCCGGTCTCGGACCGTTGTTGGTCGGCGCGCTGCACGCGGCCACCAACAGCTGGCGCGACCCGTTCATCCTGCTGCTCGCACTGCTCGTGCCAGAGCTTGTCACCGGCTTGCGTGCCGCAGCGCCGGGCTATATCCGCACTACCGCCGCTTCCTGATGATGACCTCCCACGAAAGGCAGCTGTGATGACTCGACGGACCGAGCCGCCCTTCCGCGCCGACCACGTCGGCAGCCTGCTTCGCCCGAAGCAGTTGATGGACGCCCGCGACCAGAAGGCCGCCGGCACGATCACCGCCGAAGAGCTCCGGCAGATCGAGGACGAGAGCATCCGCGACGTGGTCGCGATGCAGCACGATGTCGGGCTGCAGTCGGCGACCGACGGCGAGTTTCGCCGGGCCGCCTGGCATATGGACTTCATCTATGCCCTCGGGGGCATCGCCCAGGCCGACGAGAAGCTGCACGTGCAGTTCTTCAACGACGCCGGCACGCTGGACTTCGCGCCGGCAGCGTTGAAGATCAGCGATCGGATCCGGCTCGGCGAGACGATCTTCGCGGACCACTTCAGGTTTCTGCAGAGCCAGGTCGGCGAGGGCGTCACGCCGAAGCTGACGATCCCGTCGCCGAGCATGGTGCACTATCGCGGCGGTCGGGCGGCGATCGATCCGGACGTCTATCCCGAGCTCGACGAGTTCTGGGACGACCTGACCGCGGCGTACGCCAAGGAGGTTGCCGCCCTTGGCGAGCTCGGCTGCCGCTATCTCCAGCTCGACGACACCAGTTTGGCCTACTTGAACGATCCGAAGCAGCGCGAGCTGATCGCCTCGCTAGGCGGCGACCGCGAGCACCAGCACGAGCTTTACATCCGCAACATCAACCGGGTGCTCGCCGCGAAGCCGCCGACCATGCGGATCACCACGCATATGTGCCGCGGCAACTTCCAGTCGTCATGGGCGGCCGAAGGCGGCTACGACTTCGTCGCCGAGGCGCTGTTCGGCCAGCTCGAGGTCGACGGCTTCTTCCTGGAGTACGACGATGACCGCTCCGGCGGGTTCGAGCCGTTGCGCTTCGTGCCCGAGGACAAGTACGTCGTACTCGGGTTGATCACGACGAAGCGGGGAGAGCTCGAGAGCAAGGACACCCTCAAGCGCCGGATCGACGAGGCGGCGAAGTTCGTGCCACTGGAGCAGCTGTGCCTCTCGCCCCAGTGCGGCTTCTCCTCAACCGTCGAGGGCAACTCTCTGAGCTACGACGACGAGGTCGCCAAGCTCCGCCTGATCGTCGAGACCGCCCAAGAAGTCTGGGGCTAACCCCGCGCATGTGCCATCAGTGGGCCGATAGCCCCACGCATGTGCCATTGGTAGCGCTATAGGCCCACGCATGTGCCATGCGCGGGGCTGGTCAGCGCATCGTGCTGGCGGCGCCACTCGTGGCGGCCGCGGATGAGTTCGCGGATGACGTCACGGACGGTTTCGCCGACGGTAGCGAGCTGGTACACGGGATGACCGGGTTGCAGCTCACGGTGTCGACATCGGCCATCCGGGCGATGCGCGTGACCAGGGCATCGCGGGCAGTGATCGAGACGGCCGGCTTGAGGTCGACCCGGTACGACGCCGGGGTCTGCGAGCTCGGCACCGAGGCCCAGCAGGTGTAGAGCCGCTGGAACTCCTCGTACGCCTGCTTCTTGCTCTCGAAGTAGACGGTCTGGACAAGTGGGCTGCTCTTCAACGTGGCGCCAAGCTTGAGGACCTGACCGGTGGTCGCGGACAACGACACGAAGACCGACATGTCCACCCGGCCGGCCCACACCGAGGTGCGCCCGTCGGTCGAACCGCTGACGTTACTTGGACAGGCGCTGGGTGTCGCGACCGGCAGCCGCAGGAACGCCTGCAAGTTCGGCGCGGCGCTGCCGACGACTGACGCGGGCGAGTCCGAGCCCGAGGACCCGCTGCAGCCGGCGGCCGCTAGCGCCACGACCACGAGGCTGAGCAGGAGCCGGCGCACGCTCGCCAGCTGCGCTATTTGTTGCGGCGGATCAGGCGAACCACCGCGTTGCCGAGGAAGAACGCCCACCACACCAGGCCGGTGAGAAACACGATCGCGAGGACCAGGAGGGCGAGATAACGCACGCCGCACAACCTATCCGCTCCACTCGCGACACCCGGCGCCGGTGCTGGTACTCGTGTGGCGGATGAGGCACACTGGAACCTGCACGAATAGCGCTTGTCAGGTCGAGGTCCGCTGGGGAAGGCGATCCACGACACGACGGAGGTCACTGTGAGCGCTCGAGGTGTGCTGTATGTGCACTCCTGCCCACCGGCAGTGCGGCCCCACGTCGAGTGGGCGATTGCTGGCGTCCTTGGCGTTCCGGTGCGCCTTGACTGGCTCGACCAGACGATCGCCCCGGGCTGCCTGCGTGCCCAGTCCGGCTGGCGAGGTCCAGCAGGTACGGCGGGGCGGATCGCGGCGTCACTTCGCGGCTGGCCGCTGGTCCGCGCGGAGGTCACCGAGGAGCCGAGCGAGGGCAGCGACGGCGAGCGTTACGCCATGACTCCGGATCTCGGGGTGTTCCGCTCGGCGATGAGCGCCAACGGCGACGTACTGGTCCAGGAGGACCGGCTGCGCGCCGTGATCTCCGACGCTGCCGACTCACCCTCGCTCCAGCACGCGATCCAGCGGTTGCTCGGATCACCGTGGGATGACGAACTCGAGCCCTACCGCTTCAGCGGTGACGGCACTCCGGTCCGCTGGCTCAGCGCCGCCGTCTGACCCTGTCTTTTCGTCAAACTTGCGTAAATCAACCGTTCGAGTCCCTCGAAACGGTTGATTTACGCAAGTTTGACGTTAGGGCCCGCGAGTGCGGTGGCGCGCGTCTGAGCTTGTCGAGGTCACACTCGATCTCCCTTGGGCAACCCCAGGGTCGAACTCTCTTGTCATGCAGCACATCGCCCGGGCCGGAGTGCGCTTCACGCACGTACGCCCGAGCACGGCGGGATTGGTCAGAGCGCGCCATCGTCTCGCTCGTGACATCGGTCTTCACATGACATCGATCTGCCAATGACAGAGCGCCTTGCGGTCGCTAGTGGTGTGTCTCAGTTTTGACTGACTACTTGTTCTAGGGCGACGCGGCCGCGCTGGACTTTGGCGAGGATGGACTCGGCGGTTGCGGTCCAGACCAGCGGCTTGGGCTCGTCGTTGGTGATGCGCAGGTAGTTCTCGATTGAGGTGATGAGGTCGGGGACGCTGGGGAAGTTGCCGCGCCGGATGTTCTTGTCGGTGAGCTCGCGGAACCAGCGCTCGACGAGGTTCAGCCAGCTCGACGAGGTCGGGGTGAAGTGCAGGTGGAACCGTGGGTGCTTGGCGAGCCATGCCTTGGTGTCGGGGTGCTTGTGGGTCTGGTAGTTGTCCAGGATCAGATGCACTTGCAGTGACTTCGGGACGTCGCGGTCGATCGTTCGCAGGAAGATCAGGAACTCCTCGTGGCGGTGCTTGGGCAGGCACTGACCGAACACCTTGCCGGTCGCGACGTCGAGTGCGGCGAACAGGGTGGTGGTGCCGTTGCGCTTGTAGTCATGCGTCATCGTTCCGGCGCGGCCCTTGACCATCGGCAGCGACGGCTGGGTCCGGTCCAAAGCCTGAATCTGGCTTTTCTCATCCATACAAAGGACAACGGCCTTCTGCGGCGGGTTCAAGTAGAGCCCGACCACGTCGGTCAGCTTGTCCTCGAACTGCGGGTCGGTGGACAGCTTGAACGTCTGGACCCGATGTGGCTTGAGGCCCCGTGCGTTCCAGATCCGTTGCACGGTGTCGCGGCTGACCCCGACCCTCGCGGCCATCGTCCGCGTCGACCAGTGAGTGTGACCGGGCGGCGTCTCGTGCAAGGTCAGCCGCACGATCTCCTCGACCGTCGCCTCCGAGATCGTCGGCTTACGCCCACGCCCGCGGCGGACCTGCGCGAACCTCGCCAGCCCGTCTGCGGTGAACCGCGACCGCCAGTCCCGAACCGTCACCGGCGTGACACCGACCTCGGCGGCGATCGTCAGGTTCGCCACACCGTCGGCAGCCATCAGCAGAGCCCTGGCCCGCACCACCTCACGATGCGGCGCCGTCCCTGACCTCGCCAGCGCTTCAAGCGCTTGACGCTGACCCTCCGACACTGGCAACGCACCGGCAGCACCGCTCATCCACGAAGCCTACCGACATACTAGTTAGTTATCTGCCTGACACACCACTAGAAGCGGGCGGGCTCGCGGTATTCGCCCCACTCGGCGCGGAGCACGTTGCAGATCTCGCCGAGGGTGGCTTCCCGGCGCGCCGCCTCGAGCATCGGCGGCACCGTGTTGGAGCCGTCGCGCACCGCAGCGACCAGATCGCCCAGCGCCGTCTGCACCGAGGTGTCGTCGCGACC
>DATAUK010000064.1:0-52984 GCA_036268295.1 Mycobacteriales bacterium
GTGATCGACGCACCTGCCATCCACGTCGTCACGTCGACACATCGTCACCTGAGCCTCTCACTATCCAGCTTGGCGTACGTCACGTCCGAAGGCCGATCGCAGGGCGCGAATATCACCCTCACCGCATCCAAGGGAACGTCCGAGTCACACGCCTGGACCGTTCCGCTGCCTGGCGACCATTACTCAGTCAAGGAGAGGTCCGGAAAAGGCTCCATGTCTGACAAGCATCTGGCCAAGTCCTTCGGCTCGCTCAACTTGAAGGTCCTGCATGCCGGCAAGGAGCGCACCGTCACATGTGGCGGGGCGACTTCCAAGACCTATCCCTCGAAAATCAGCGGCACCATGAGCCTCGTGACGAAGTCCACCGGGTCGCATAAGTGGGGCACCCTGAAGGGAAAGGTGGTGTTCGACCACACGACTCTCAAGGTGATCCCCGAAGGCGACCTACCCTGTGTCGACCAAACCTGCCCCTCGCTGGGTATCTCCTATCAGGACGGCAACGCCGGCGCCTCGCTGGATGTCACGGGCACCTCCGAGGGCAAACGCGAGCTGATCACCTTCTTTCGCAAGGTGCAGCTCAGTTCGTCGACCGATCTCAATGACTCCGTAACCCGAACCGACTTGTTCATCGGCAGGACCAAGAGGCCGAAGCTGCATCTTGGTTCAAACACCTCGACCCTGACGATCACCGGCACCGGAGATATCACCGGCAAGCTTTCGATGAGCTCTAGATCCGACTACACCTACACCTGCCAGAAGGAGTCGGTCACGGCGCATAGCGCGTCGGTCACTTCCCAGGGCTTTGAGGCGCACGAGCAGGTCTTCGGCATCCTGAGGCCGCCTTCGTCGTCGAGCCTTCCGTCATTCTCGATTGCCAAAGAGACGGCGCAATAACGGGCGGCGAGGGGCAACTGCCGGCCGCGGCACTCGTCCATCGTTGAGCGCCGATCTTGCTCACGTCCGCAATCGTGCCAGGTGGGATGTCAGTCGGTCGTCTGACGGCGTGGTTGGGCTTGAGCGATGCGGAATTTCTGGAGTAGAAGGCCACGGCTAGCAAGACGATGCCGATGTTCACCGCGAGACGAGTCGTTTTGTGGGCCGGCTGCTTCGCGATACCTACGCATAGGCTGAGGGGATGGTGTCGATGGCGGGCGGGCCGCTCGACCGGCTCGGCCGGCCGGTGCGGGACCTGCGACTGTCGGTGACCGACCGCTGCAACTTCCGCTGTCCCTATTGCATGCCGCGGACAATGTTCGGCCCGGATCACGCCTTCTCGCCGCGCGCCGACCTGCTTACCTACGAAGAGCTGTCTCGGCTGGTCGCGATCTTCGCCGATCTCGGCGTGACGAAGGTCAGGCTGACCGGTGGCGAGCCGTTGCTGCGCCGCGATCTCGAGGCACTCGTCGCGATGATCGCCGGCACGCCGGGGATCGACGACATCGCCGTGACCACTAACGGATCACTGCTGGCCGAGCGTGCCGCTCCGTTGCGTGACGCCGGCCTGCGGCGGGTGACGGTCAGCCTCGACAGTGTGGACGCCGACGTCTTCGCTGCGATGGCGGACAGCAAGGTCACCCTCGCGACAGTTCTCGAAGGGCTGGCCGCGGCACGCGATGCCGGGCTCGGCCCAGTCAAGCTCAACACCGTCGTCCAGCGGGGGATCAACGACCACGGCCTGCTCGAGTTGGTCGACTACGCGCGCAGCCACGGCGACGTGTTGCGGTTCATCGAATACATGGACGTCGGCACCTCGAACGGCTGGGTCCGCGACCAGGTCGTGTCCGCCGAGGAGATCATCGACGCGGTCAACGCTGTCTATCCGCTAGAGCCGGTTGCCCCGGCGGTGCGCGGCGAGGTCGCCCGGCGATGGCGGTACGTCGATGGCGGCGGCGAGCTCGGCGTGATCTCCTCGGTCACCCAGCCGTTCTGCACCGACTGCACCCGCGCGCGGGTCACCGCGACCGGCGAGCTGTTCACCTGTCTGTTCGCGGCCAGCGGCCGAGATGTCCGCGAGGTGCTTCGGCGCGGTGCATCGGACGTCGAGCTACGCGAGTTCATCACCGGGGTGTGGTCCCGGCGATCGGACCGCTACTCCGAGCTGCGCAGCACCAACACCTATCAGCTCGCCAAGGCGGACATGTCCTACCTCGGCGGCTGACGTCTCGCCCGCCACCAGGCTGCCTAGCAACGCCGCTACGCCGCTGCTTCGACCTCGGCGGGCTGTTCGAGTGCGATCTGTAGGACCTCGCGGACATCGCTGACCGGGTGGATAGTCAGCGCCTCGCGGACCGACTCCGGGACATCGTCGAGGTCGGGCTCGTTGCGCGATGGGATCAGCACCGTCGTGATGCCGGCGCGATGAGCTGCCAGCAGCTTCTGCTTGACGCCGCCGATCGGCAGCACCCGTCCGGTTAGCGAGACCTCGCCGGTCATCGCCACGTCGGAGCGCACCGGGCGGCCGGTCAACAGCGAGGTGATCGCGGTCGTCATCGTGACTCCCGCGCTCGGCCCGTCCTTGGGCACTGCGCCGGCAGGAACGTGCAGGTGGATGCCGCGGTCCTTGAGCTCGTGGACCGGAACTCCCAGCGCCGGGCCGTTGGCTCGCAGGAAAGCCAGCGCGATCTGCGCCGACTCCTTCATGACCTCGCCGAGCTGGCCGGTGATCGTCACGCCGCTGGACCCGGTCGAGGCATCGGCGAGCGAGGCTTCGACGAACAGTACGTCGCCACCGGCTCCGGTCACCGCGAGGCCGGTCGCGACGCCGGGGATCGACGTGCGCTCGGCCGACTCAGGCGTGTGTCGTGGCCTTCCGACGTACTCCCGAAGTCCGTCGCCGTCGATCGTGACGGCGTCGACGGCGTCGACGGAGTCGTCGAGCGCGGCTTTGGCCGTGACCTTGCGGAGCACCCGAGCGATCAGCCGCTCGAGTTCGCGGACACCCGCTTCGTGGCTGTATTCGGTGGCAAGTCGCCGCAGCGCACTGTCGTCGAGTGCGACGTCCTCGGTCGTCAGGCCGGCCCGCTCGAGCTGGCGGGGGAGCAGGTGGTCGCGCGCGATCGTGACCTTCTCCTCCTCGGTGTAGCCGTCGAGGCGGACCAGCTCCATCCGGTCGAGCAGCGGCGCCGGGATCGAGTCGATGACGTTGGCGGTCGCCAGGAAGATCACGTCGGAGAGGTCGAGCTCGATCTCCAGGTAGTGGTCGCGGAAGGTGTGGTTCTGGGCCGGGTCGAGGACCTCGAGCAGGGCCGCGGTCGGGTCGCCGCGGTAGTCGGCGCCGACCTTGTCGACCTCGTCGAGCAGCACGACCGGGTTCATCGAACCGGCTTCCTTGATGGCCCGCACGATCCTGCCCGGCATCGCGCCGACGTAGGTCCTGCGGTGACCACGGATCTCGGCCTCGTCGCGGACGCCGCCGAGCGCGACCCGCACGAAGCTGCGGCCCATCGCCCGGGCAACCGACTCGCCGAGTGAGGTCTTGCCGACGCCGGGCGGGCCGACCAACGCGAGGACGGCGCCACTGCGGCGGCCGGCCACCACGCCGAGCCCGCGGTCGGCGCGGCGCTTGCGGACTGCGAGATATTCCACGATTCGCTCTTTCACGTCCTCCATCCCGGCGTGATCGGCGTCGAGGATCGCGCGCGCCTCGGCGACGTCGTACGCGTCCTCGGTTCGGTCGTTCCACGGCAGCTCGAGAACGGTGTCGAGCCAGGTGCGGATCCAGCCGACCTCAGGGGACTGCTCGGAGGTGCGCTCCAGCTTGTCGACCTCGGTGAGCGCGGCCTCGCGCGCCTTGTCCGGCAGGTCGGCGGCCTCGACGCGGGCGCGATAGTCCTGCTCCTCGGTCTCCGGCTTGCCGCTGAGCTCCGAAAGCTCCTTGCGTACGGCCGCGAGCTGCTGGCGCAGCAGGAACTCACGCTGCTGCTTGTCCATACCTTCTTGGACGTCCTTGCGGATCGTCTCGGCGACGTCGAGCTCGGCGAGGTGCTCGCGGCTCCACTCGATCAACTTCGCCAGCCGCTCGCAGACGTCGACGGTCTCGAGCAGCCAGAGCTTCTGATCGTTGGTGAGGTACGGCGCATAACCCGCGACGTCGGCGAGCGCGGACGGATCGGTGATCGCCTGCACCGAGTCGACGAACTGCCAGCCGCCGCGCTGGGTCAGGATGCTGGTGGCCAGCGACTTGTATTCCTTTGCCAGCTTCGGCGCGCGGTCGTCGAGGGCCGGCTCATCCTGGACCGTCGCCTCGACCCACAGCGCCGCGCCGGGCCCGGTCGCGCCGGTGCCGATCCGGATCCGGGACACGCCTCGGACAACGGCTGCTGCGTCGCCGCCCGGAAGTCGGCCGATCTGCTCGATCGTGGCGACCGTGCCGACACCGGCGTACTTTCCTGCCGGGCGCGGCACCAGTAGCACCTGCGCCGGAACGGACTCGGCGCCGTCGGTGGCCGGCTCGCGGGCGGCCTGCGCCGCGTCGATCGCGGCGCGGACCTCGGCGTCGCCGAGACGCAGCGGCACCACCATGCCGGGCAGCACGACGTCGTCGTCGAGCGGCAACACGGGGAGCGTCAAATTGTCAGACATAGCCAGCCTTCGTCAAGAGTGCATAAATTGAGTCTGTTCGGCTCAACTACGGCGGCCACAGCTTTGTTTCCGCTCGCCGTTCGCTCTGAGGGAACGCCGCTACCCCGCGGATGTGCCATTGCTGGGGCTATCGGCCCACGGATGGCACATGCGTAGGGCTTAGCCGGCGGCGATCGGGGCGGTCAGGAGCTCTTCGGGGATGGCGAAGGCGTCGACCAGCTGGCGGGCGTAGGGCCGCAGCTCCCGACACAGGTCGTTGACCGCCGCGGTGATCTTCTTGCTGCGGGTGGGTGTGATCCGGTTGTGCTCGAGATACCACGCCCGCTCGGCCTCGATCGTGGAGAGCGTATGCAGGTCGCACAGCCGCGACAACAGCGACTTGACCCCGTCGTCGTCCGCCGCGTCGACCGCGTCAGCGAACGCCGCAGCCACGACCGCGTCGACATGGGCGCGGGCAGCGAGAAGCAGGTGATCCTGAGCGCCGTTGAACACCTCGAGCGGGTCGCTGCCACGCTCGAATCCCTTGCGCAGCCGGCGCGCCACGCCCTCGAGGGCGTGCTTCTCGCGCCAGGCGAGCAGCGAGAGCTGGTAGTCGCGATCGAGCAGGCTGGTCTCGTCGTCGGTTCCGGGCAGCGCGTTGACCAGTCGCTGCACCAGCGACCGGGCACCGAGTCGCTCGATCACGACCTCGGCGAACTGCTCGGCGACGAAGCGGACGGTATGCAGGGTGTCGAGCTCGCCGAACTCCGCCTGGTAGTTGGTCAGGAGGGTCTTCGCGACCAGCTGGAGCAGGACGGTGTTGTCGCCCTCGAACGTGGTGAAGACGTCGGTGTCGGCCTTGAGCCCGGCGAGCTGGTTGACCGAAAGATAGCCGGCGCCGCCGCATGCCTCGCGGCAGTCCTGGATTGTCTTCGTGGCATGCCAGGTGGCGACCGCTTTGAGCCCGGCGGCGTGGGTCTCGAGCTTGCGGCGAGCCTGCTCGTCGGACTCCGGCAGGTTCTGCACCTCGTGCAGCTCGGCGACCAGCTCGGACTGCGCGAAGCTCAGCGCATAGCTCTTGGCCAGCGCCGGGAGAAGCACCCGTTGATGCGCGAGGTAGTCCAGGATCGTGATCTCGATCTCGCTGTCGGGCGCCTTGAACTGCCGCCGGGTCTCGCCGTACCTGACCGCGATCGTCAGTGCCAGGCGGCCGGCGCTGACCGCCGCACCCGAGATGCTGATCCGGCCCTGCACCAGGGTGCCGAGCATCGTGAAGAAGCGTCGATTGACGCTCTCGATCGGCGAGGAGTAGGTGCCGTCGGCCGCAACCGCGCCGTACCGGTTGAGTAGCGCCTCGCGCGGCACCCGCACGTCGTCGAAGGAGAGCCTGCCGTTGTCGACGCCGTTCAGGCCGGCCTTGCGACCGTCGTCGGTGATCTGTACGCCGGGCATCGGGTCGCCGTCGGCGTCGCGGATCGGCACCAGCAGCGCATGCACTCCGTGCTGCTCACCGTCGGTTGTGAGCTGTGCGAACACCGCCGCCATCCGGCCGTGCCGCGCCGCGTTGCCGATGTAGTCCTTGCGGGCATCGTCGTCCGGGGTGTTGAGGACGAACTCCAGGGCGTCGACGTCGTACGTCGCGGTCGTGCGGATCGACTGGACGTCAGAGCCGTGACCGGTCTCGGTCATCGCGAAACAGCCGGGCAGCGCGACCGTCATGATGTCTTCGAGGTAGCGCTCGTGGTGCTTGGTCGTGCCGAGATGCAGGACCGCGCCGCCGAACAGTCCCCACTGCACTCCGCCTTTGACCAGCAACGAAAGGTCGCCGTACGCCTGCATCTCGAAGCTGGTAATCGCCGAACCGACGTTGTCCAGGCCGCCATATTCCTTGGGAAACAACAACTTCGGGCCGTCAGTCTTGGCGATCGCCGCTACCTGCGCCAGCACATGGTCCCGGCGCTCATCAAGACTCGGTTCGCGCTGCGAGGCCTCGATCGACCTAAGCCCAAGGTCCGGCGCGAACAGCGGATCGCGAAACGTCTGACGCACCTGGTCCCGGATCGCCGACTGGCTGCCGTCGAGCGCCCGCTGCAAGGCTCGGGTGTCGACGGTGACGTCGATGCCGGCATGGTCGGTCATGCGCTGCCCTCCTTCGGATCGGATCCGTACGTCGAGCTGTACCCCAGGTGGTGGTTCGCGCACGCATGAACCTCCCGCTGGCGGGAACAACGACCGGAGTCACATCCCGCTCGGACCTTACCCAGGTCCGTCGACTCCGGAGGCACCGATATGGCGGAACAACCGCAGCAGAAGGCTCCGAACTCGTCCGAGACCGATCCGCCGGCCGCTAACCAGGCCGTGGGCGAGGCCGAGGACCAGCGCCATCCGTCGTCGTCCGCCACCGACGACGAGGTGCCCGCCGCGGACGCGCCACTTGCCGGGACCCACCAGGTCGTGCCGGGCAAGCCGGACGGCGAGGTCGACACCCGACCGCATTAGCAGTCAGACTGCCGCGTGGCCGGTCGAGGGAAGCCAAGCGCCGCCGGGCCGGACCGCGACGTCCTGCCCAGCCGGCTTGCCCCGATGCTCGCGACGACTTCGCCGCTGCCCGCTGATGACGTCGATTGGGCATATGAGTTCAAGTGGGACGGCATCCGTGCTGTGACCTACGTCGAGGGCGGCCAGGCTCGAGCGCTCAGCCGCGGTGACAAGGACCTCACCGTCGGGTTCCCGGAGCTCGGCGCACTTGCCGCCGCGCTCGGCGCCCACCGTGCGGTCGTGGACGGCGAGCTGGTGGCGTTCGACGACGCCGGCCGGCCCAGCTTCGGGCGGCTGCAGCGCCGGCTCAACCTCACGTCCGCCGCCGCGGTCGGTCGTCGGGCCGAGGAGGTTGAGGCGACGTACCTGGCGTTCGACCTGCTCCACCTCGACGGCCACTCGCTGCTCGACCTGCCGTACCTGGAGCGCCGGGCTCGGCTCGAGGCGCTGGACCTTGCCGGCGACGGTCTCACGACGCCGCCGGTGTTCGTCGATGCCGCCGGCGCCGATGTGCTCGCCGCAGCCGGGGCTGGCGGCCTCGAAGGCGTCGTCGCCAAGCGCAAGGACAGCCGCTACCGGCCAGGCGAGCGCTCGCCTGACTGGCTCAAGGTGAAGATCATCAAGACCCAGGAGGTCGTGATCGGCGGTTGGACCGACGGCGAAGGCGAGCGGGCCGGCAGCCTCGGTGCGCTGCTGGTCGGCGTCCATGACGAGAGCGGCCTGCGGTACGCCGGCAAAGTCGGCACCGGCTTCGACGCCCGAACTCGGCGTGATCTGCTCGGCCGGCTCGACGCGCTGGCGACGCCGCAGCGACCGTTCGTGGATCCGCTCGGCGCGGCCGAGTCGGGCCGGGCTCATTTCGTCCGGCCGGAGCTGGTCGGTGAGGTCGCGTTCAGCGAATGGACCTCGGCCGGGCACCTGCGACATCCGTCCTGGCGCGGGCTCCGATCGGAGAAGATGGCGAGGGAGGTGGTCCGTGAGCCCTGAGCGGGTCGAGACCGAGGTGGACGGCCGGACTCTGTCGCTGTCGAACCTGGACAAGGTCCTGTATCCCGACGCCGGCTTCACCAAGGCGGCGGTGATCGACTACTACGCGAAGATCGCGCCGGTCATGCTGCCCCATCTGGCCGACCGGCCGTTGACGCTTCGCCGCTATCCCAACGGGGTCGACGCGTCGTCGTTCTTCGAGAAGAACGTGCCGTCGGGGGCGCCGTCGTGGGTGCGGAGCGTGACCGTGCCGTCGGTGAGCGCCCGATCGTCATCGGCCTCGGAGTCGGTGACGCATGTGGTCTGCGACGACCGGCCGACGCTGGTGTGGGCGGCCAACCTCGCCGCGATCGAGCTGCATGTGCCCCTCTGGCGGATCGGCAAGGCCAAAGAGCTGACCAGGCGACCGGATCATCTGGTGTTCGACCTCGATCCCGGGCCCGGCACGAACGTCGTCGACTGCACGCAGATCGCGATCTGGCTCTTGGAGCGGCTCGCGGACGAGAAGGTCGATGCGCCGGTGGTGAAGACCAGCGGCTCGAAGGGGCTGCAGGTCTATGCCCGGCTGACCTCAAAGCTCGAGTGGACCGACGCTCGTGATCTCGCCCACGAGATCGCCAAGGCGGTCGCCGCCGACCATCCCGAGCTGGTCGTCACGAACATGCGCAAGGACCTTCGTGAGGGTCATGTCCTGATCGACTGGAGCCAGAACAACGCCGCCAAGACGACGGTGGCGGTCTATTCGCTGCGGGCCCGACCGCAGCCGTCGGTGTCGACCCCGGTGACGTGGGACGAGGTGCAGGCCTGCCACCGCAAGGGTGACCCGACCCGGCTGACGTTCCTGGCTTCCGACGTACTCGACCGGGTCGACCGGGACGGTGACCTGTTCGCGCCCTTACTCGCCTAACGGCTGACGCACGCATGTGCCATCAGTGGGCCTATGGCCCCACTGATGTGCCATGCGCAGGGCTATAGGCCCACTGATGGCACATGCGCGGGGTTAGGGGTTAGGGGTTAGGGGTTAGGCGGAGGCGGCTTTGCGGCGTTTGGGCTTGGCCGGGGCGCCGGCGTCGTTCAGCGCGCTGACCAGGTCCTGCTTGCTCATCGATGACCGGCCGGCGATCTCGAACTCAGCGGCCAGCTCGCTCAGCTTGGCCTTGGACAGCTCCTCGAGCGGAATCGGCGCGGTCGACGCCGGCCTAGCGGCGCGATCGGTCTTGCCGGACTTCGCCGGCGTGCCAGAGCCGCTGCCGCCGGTGCGGGCGACCGAAGCCTCCAGCGCCGCCATCAGGTCGACCACGTTCGTCTTGGGCTTCGAGGTCTTGGCGACGATGACCTTGCCGTCGCGCTTGCTCTCGATCAGCTCCTCGATTTTCGCGCGGTAGGTGTTCTGGTAGCGGTCGGGCTCCCACTCGACGGTGAGCGAGTCGATCAGCGTCTTTGCGACGGTGAGCTCACGGCCCTCGAAGCTGACCTGCTCGGGCAGGCTGTCGAGCTCCTCGCTCGCCGACCGGATCTCGGCCGGAAAGTGCATCGTCTCGAGGACCAGCGCCTCATCGCCGGGACGAATCGCGACCAGGTGCTCCTTGTCGCGAAGCACCAGCGTCGCGATGCCGATCTTCTTGCTCTCCTGCATCGCCTGGCGCAGCAATGAGTACGCCCGATCGGCGCCTTTGCCGCGCGGCGCGAGGTAGTACGTCGAGCGGAAGTAGATCGGGTCGATCGCGGCGAGGTCCACGAAGTCGCTGATCTCGATCTGCTCGGACTTGCCGGGTGCGGCGTCCTTGAGCTCCTCCTTGGTGACGATGACGTACTCACCGTCACCGAGGTCGAAGCCGTTGACGATCTCAGTCGCCGGGATCTCGTCGCCGGTGACCTCGTCGACCTTCTTGTACCGGATCCGGTGCGAGGTGCCCTTGTGGATCTGGTGGAAGTGCACGGTCTGGTCCTCGGTGGCACGAAACAGGCCGACCGGGACGCTCACCAGCCCGAAGGTCACGTAACCGGTCCACAGCGCCCGAGCCATCGTCATCTCCCGTCGTTGCGGTGACCGGGCCGGCGCCGGGTTCCGCGCCAGCGTTTGCGGGCATCTACCCGAAGCGAATTGTCTCATGCAAAGGTCATGGAGGTGACCGTCAATACGCATCCCCTCGGCGGCGTGGCTTCCCAGGATGTGATCGTCGACGCGGGTGACGTGGCGCGGTTGCGCCGGATGAAGCTGACCGCGACCGGCTTCCTGGCAGCGGCCGCCGCGATCTACGTCGCGACGTACTTCATCTCAAGCGGCGGTTCCGGCGTGCTCGGCTTTGGTCGGGCCGGCTCCGAGGCGGCGATGGTCGGCGGCCTTGCCGACTGGTTCGCGGTCACCGCGCTGTTTCGCCGGCCGCTGCATCTCCCGATCCCACACACCGCGATCATCCCGCGGCAGAAGGACGAGATCGCGACCAAGCTCGGCGGCTTCGTCACGACAAACTTCCTGACTCCGCAGCTGATGACCCGTCACCTCGAGGACGCCCATCTGGTCTCGCGGATCGGCGTGCGGTTGTGCGAACCGGTGTACGCCGATCGCGTCGGCGCCGAGGTCTCGCACCTGCTGGCAGTTGGTCTCGCGGAGATCGATACCGACGCCGTCGTACGGCTCGGGTTCGAGCTGGCACGCCAGGATCTGGCCCGGCGCTCCTACGCGCCGTTGCTCGGTGAGCTGCTCGCCCAGATCGTCGACCGCGATGCGCAGCGGCCCTGGGTCGAGCTGCTCACGACGGCGGTGCGCGACTACATCCGCGACAACCGCGCGACGTTGCGGCCGCAGATCCGTGAGCTGATCGAGGATCGTGGTCGGCTGGCGTGGCTGCTGATCACCGACAAACGCACCGACCGGCTGATCGATGCCGCGGTGCACGAACTCGATCAGATCGAGGCCGATCCGCGCCATCCGGCCCGACGGTTCTTCGACGGGTTGCTGGCTTCGCTGGCCGAGAGCCTGACCAGTGACGGCGTCATCGCCTCGAAGGTCGACTTGACCGCACAGCACATGCTCGAGGATGAGAGCTACCAAGAGCCGTTGCAGCGGTTTCTCCAGGCTGGCGTCGCGTCGGTACGCACCCTGCTCGACGAGCAGGACAGCGCGACGGCGGCTGCAGTGTCGCAGTTCGTGCAGCGGATCGGCCGGCGCATCGAAGCGGACCCGGAGTTCGAGGCAACCCTCGAGGCCTGGCTGCAACGCGTTGTGGTCTACGCAGTCGAGGAGTACGGCGACGAGGTCACGGTGCTGATCCGCCGCACCGTCGCCGGCTGGGACGCGACCTCGGCGTCGCGTCGGATCGAGGTGGCGGTCGGTCGCGACCTGCAGTTCATCCGGATCAACGGCACCGTCGTCGGGGCGATGGCAGGCCTGGTGATCCACGCCATCACCCTCGCGCTCCCGAGCGGCTGATGTCAGTACAGCTAGCGGGCGCCGGAGATGTCGAGGATCGCGCCGGTGACGTAGCTCGCCTCGTCCGAGCAGAGCCAGCCGATGGCGCTCGCGACCTCGACTGCGCGGCCCACCCGCTTCATCGGCAACGTCGGCCCGAGTCGCTCGGCGCGGTCCGGCTGGCCGCCGCTGGCGTGGATATCGGTGTCGATGATGCCAGGGCGTACGGCGTTGACCCGGACACCTTCGTCCGCGACCTCGCGGGCGAGACCGAGTGTCATCGTGTCGATGGCGCCCTTCGACGCGGCGTAGTCGACGTACTCACCCGGGCTGCCGAGACGAGCGGCGGCCGACGAGACGTTGACGATCGAGCCGCCGGCACCACCGTGTCGCGTCGACATTCGGCGAACCGCCTCGCGCACACAAAGAAACGGGCCGATGACGTTTACGGCCATCATCTGCTGCAGCCGGTCGGCGCCGAGCTCGTCGACTCGAGCGCGGGGTCCGACGATGCCGGCGTTGTTGATGAGGGTGTCGAGGGCCCCGAGCCGGGCGTCGCACTGCGCGAACAGCTCGATCACGTCTGTCTCGACCGAGACGTCGGCGCGGACCGCGATTGCCCCGACGCCGGTCGCCTCGCAGTCACGGACCACCGTCGCGGCCGCGTCAGCGTCCTCGCGATAGCTCAGGCAGACGTCCCAGCCGCGACCGGCGAGCAGGGTCGCGGTGACGGCGCCGATGCCGCGACTGCCACCGGTGATCAACGCCAGCTTCGCCATCACGCCCCTCCTGGTCGGCCGCGCCGGCTGCGCCTGTCGATTGTCCAGCAGCCCGGCTCGCCCGGCTAACCGCGGGTCCGTTCCGTCCAGCAACGCAGACCAGGCAGACTGTCGGCGTGATCATCATCACCGGACAAGCCCGCATCAAGACCGATCATCGAGACGCCGCGCTTGCCGCCGCCGCCGAAATGAGCGCCAACTCGCTGGCCGAGCCGGGATGTCTCGACTACCGGTTCTGGGTGTCGGCGAGCGATCCGGACTCGATGCTGCTGCTCGAGCAGTGGCAGGACCAGGCGGCTCTCGACGCGCATCTGGCGGCGCCGCACCTGGCTCGCTTCGTCGAGTCGATCTGGCCGACGCTCGACGGCGGCATGGACGTCGTCCGTCACGAGGTCGCCGACTCTCGCCCGCTGAGCTGACCGGAGTCGCGATGCGGTTCATGTATCAGTTCCCGGAGTCGAGCGGGGCGCTGCCCGAGCTGCCCGACGTCGGGTCGGTCAGCGAGCTGGCGGTCGCGGCGGAAGCAGCCGGCTTCGGTGGCTTCGCCTTCACCGAGCATCCGGCGCCGTCCGAGAAATGGATGTCGTCGGGCGGCCATCACACCCTGGACCCGTTCGTCGCGCTCGGTCATGTCGCGGCGGTCACGACGACGATGAAGCTGCTGACCTATCTCAGTGTCGCGCCGTACCGGAACCCGATGCTGCTCGCCAAGGCGGCGGCCACCGTCGACATCGTGTCGGGTGGCCGGTTCATCCTCGGGCTCGGCACCGGCTATCTCAAGGGCGAGTTCCGGGCGATCGGGGTGGACTTCGAGGAGCGCAACGCGCTGTTCGACGAGGCGCTGGATGTGCTGCCGATGCACTGGTCCGGCGAGCCGTTCAGCTATCAGGGCCGTCACTTCGAGGCCCGGGACACCGTCGCGCGGCCGGTGCCGCCGCGCGCGGGCATCCCGATCTGGATCGGCGGCAACTCTCAGCTCACCCGACGCCGGGTCGCGGAGCGCGCTGCCGGTTGGATGCCGATGACCGGGCCGGCCGAGCTGTTCCGTACGACGCGAACCCCGGCCCTCGACGAAGCCGAAGGACTCGCTGAGGCGATCGCGGCACTGCGCGGTGCCGCCGGTGACCGCGGTGAGGAGATCGACGTGATGGTCGCCTACACCGACCGCTCGATCCTCGAGCCCGGCGCCGACCTCGCCAGCCATGTCGACGCGCTGGGCCGGCTCGAGGCAGCGGGCGTGACCTGGGTCGCGATCCCGGGCGCCACCACCTCGCGGGACCACTCCTTGAAGTTCCTCGAGCAGTTCGGCGCGACCTGCATCCGTCGCTGATTCAATCAGTCCTGATGAGCAACCTCGACCGGTCGCCCGCGATCCGTCTCGGTGGCGGGCGCGCCGAAGTCGCGACGAAGCCGGTGAAGCAGCTCTTCGCCGGCCGCGAAGTGGCTCTTGGTGAGAGCACGGTCGTTCGCCGACTGCTTCCGAATCTCGGCCGGCGGCTCGTCGGCCCGTGGTGCTTCGTCGACCACTACGGGCCCGATGACATCGCCGGTGCCGGTGGCATGGCGGTACCGCCGCACCCTCACATCGGGCTGCAGACCGTGAGCTGGCTGCTCGCCGGTGACGTCCATCACCAGGACAGCATCGGCAGCGACCAGGTGATCCAGCCCGGCCAGCTCGGGCTGATGACCGCCGGCCGCGGCATCGCGCACGCGGAGCACTCGCCGGTGCCGCATCCGGCGATGCTCCACGGCGTTCAGTTGTGGGTCGCGTTGCCCGACACTGCGCGTCACGTCGAGCCGCAGTGGTCGCATCACCCGAGCCCGCCGGTCGTCGCCGCTGACCGGATGACCGTGATCGTCATCATCGGCGAACTCGCGGGCAAGCGGTCGCCCGGCCACGCATATTCGCCGATCGTCGGTGCCGATATCGCGCTGGCGTCGGGCGCCGACTCCGCCCTCGTCGTCGAGCCAGACTTCGAGTACGCCGTCCTCACGATGTCAGGTGCGCTCGAGATCGACGGCGTCGAGCTGACGCCGGGAGCGATGCTCTATCTCGGCTGTGGCCGGCGCGAGCTTCGGCTCGCCAGCCGTGCCGGCGCGCGGGTGATGCTGCTCGGCGGCGAGCCGTTCGCCGAGCAGATCGTCATGTGGTGGAACTTCGTCGCAAGAACCAGCGAGGAGATCGCGGCGGCACGAAGCGACTGGGTGGCCAGGCGGTTCGGCTCGGTCGCGGCCGAGGGTCCGTTGCCGGCGCCGCCACTTCCGGCGGGCACGTTGAAGCCGGGCGGAAGCGTTCGTCGCTGACCGATCAGCCGACGGCGTACTTCGGTTTCGTCCGGGCCTCCGGCCGGGTAGTGAGCCAGACATGCGAGTTTCGATACTGGGAATGGGCCGGATGGGCCTCGCGGTCGCCGGCCGACTCGTCGAGTCCAACCACGATGTCGCGGTCTGGAACCGTACCCCGGGCAAGGCCGAGGACGTTGTTGCGGCGGGGGCGACCGAGAGCAAGGACATCGCTGCCGCGGTCGGCTCGGCCGACGTCGTGATCACGACGCTGGCGACCGATGACGCAGTCCGGGAGGTCGCGCTCGGCCGGGCGGGGATTCACCAGCATCTTGGGGATCGCCTTTATATCGAGTCCTCGACGATCTCGCCGGCACTCAGCGGTGAGCTGGCGCAGCGATTCACCGGCTTCCTGGCGATGCCGATCGCCGGCAGCCCGGATGCGGTGCGAACCGGCAACGCGGCGTATCTGGTCGGCGGTCCGGATGAGGTCGCGGGTCGCGCGAAGCCGGTTATCGACGCGCTGTCCTCGATCCAGCATCGTTACCCGAGCGCGCCGCTCGCCAGCGTGGCGAAGCTGACCGCCAACTCGTTGCTGCTCGCTGCCATCGTCGGGCTCGCCGAGTCGATCGCCGCCGGTCGCGCCGGCGGGCTCGATGACGCGCAGCTGACCGAGCTGCTGGAGAGCAGCCCGATGCTCGGCCCGGGAGTGAAGAACCGCCTCGACGCGATGATGTCCGGCGACAGCGAGAGCTGGTGGACGATCGCTCTTGGCCTCAAGGACGTCAAGCTGGTGCTCGACCTGGTCACCGGCACCGATGAGCAACTTCCGGCGATGCTGGCGATCCGGGAACGCTACGAAGCAGCCATCGACCGTGGTCTGGCCGACGATGACATCGCAGCTATCTCGCGGTTGTATCGCCACCCCTGAGGCCGGCTTTGCGCCTCGCTCCACCACCCTGACGCGTCGGCTGGCATTATGTCGCCAGCGGACGCACCGGGGGGAGCGGCATGGCGATGAGCGGAGGCGGGGTGGCGCTAGGCCAGCAGGGCGGGTTGACGGGGGTCGCAGGCCGTCGCATTCTGCTCGTCGAGGATGACGAGGGCGACGCGTTCCTGGTCCGCGAGCTGCTCGACGAGGCCGGTGGTGGGGTCGACCTGGTCTGGGTCCGGACCCTGGTCGAGGCACGGCAGACGATGGACAGCACGTTCGACTGCGTGCTGATCGATCTGGGTCTGCCGGACGCCAGTGGTCTCGACGCGCTCCAGGCGGTTCTCGAGGACGCGGCTGACATCGCCGTCATCGTGCTGACCGGACTTGCCGAGGACGGCAGCGGCACCGCGGCGGTCGCCGTCGGTGCCCAGGACTACCTGGTCAAGGACCACGTCGACAGCGAAATGCTGACCCGGTCGATCCGGTACGCCGTCGAGCGCAAGCGGGCCGACCGCCAGCTGCGCCGGCTCTATGCGGCCGAGCTGCTTGCCGCCGAGAACGCCCGGCTGGAGTGGGGGCTGCTGCCGACCCCGCTGACCGAGGATCAGCGACTCAACGTCGTCACCCGCTACCGATCGGGCCGCGAGGGGGTGCTCGGCGGCGATTTCTTCGACATCGTCGAAGCCGGTGACCGCCGGCTCCACGTTCTGGTCGGTGACGTCTCGGGCCACGGCCCCGACGAGGCCGCGCTCGGCGTCGCGCTGCGGATCGCCTGGCGCACCTTGGTTCTGGCCGGCGTCGATCCCAGCGAGGTGTTGCCGATCCTGGCTGAGCTCGTCGTGCGCGAGCGCAGGTTCGAGGAGGTGTTCGCCACCGTCTGCTCGGTGATCGTCGAGCCGGATCGCTGCACCGCCAGGATGTTTCTCGCCGGCCATCCGGCGCCGTTGCTGCTCGCCGATCCGGTCAGTCAGCTTTCCGACGAGCTCGTCGGTCCAGCGCTCGGAATGCTGCCGGACGTGATCTGGCCGAGCCAGCCGGTCGCGCTCGGCGAGTCGTGGCGTCTGATGTTGTTCAGCGACGGTCTGGTCGAAGGTCGGGTTGGTGACGGCTCCGAGCGACTCGGAGTCGAGCGGCTGATGGGGATCGCCGAGCAGTTCGACGAGTTCGCTAACGGCGCCGCTCTCGTCGATCACCTGATTGCCCGCGCCCGCGCGCTGCACGGTGGTGACCTCGTCGATGACGTGGCCGTGGTGGTCGTCGAGTGCCGGCCGTAGCGGACTGGAGCCTTCGCCGCCGGCTGGCCCTGGCAATCGCGATCCTCGCGACCGTGCTGTTCGCGATGGTGGCGGTCTCCGTCGTACTGCTCACCCAGGTGCGGTCACAGCAACACGCCGTGATCAATCGCTATTTCACCGCGGTCAGCCTGTCGAACCATCGATTCTCCGAGCAGCTCGACGCCGAGACCGCGGTCCGCGGCTACGCGCTGACCGCGGATCCGGCGACCCTGCAGCCGCTGCGGACCTTCCAGGCGCCCGGCTACTCCGCAGTCGGCGCGAGGCTGGCCTCACTGCTGAATCGTGACAGTGCGACCCTGCAGGCGCTCGCGGCGTGGGACACCGCCACGACCGATTGGTACGACGACTCGGCCGGTCCGACGGTCGCAGCGGTCAAGGCGCACGGCCGCGACGCCGTGAGCACGAAGCAGGTGCTCGCCGGCAAGGCGCTCTTTGACGCCAACCGGAGCCGGTTCTCGGCCTACTCCCGGTTGCTGGTCGCCAGACGCAACTCGGCGAGCAGTGCCCTGAAGCTGCGGACTACCCTGCTGTTCGCCGCTGTCCTGCTGGTCGCCGCCAGCCTTGCGGTTGCGGGCGGCGGCGTGTGGTGGGGTCTGCGGCGCTGGGTGCTCGATCCGCTGACCTCGCTCGGCGCCGAGACCCGACTGGTCCGCAGCCGCGAGCTCGAGCATGAGGTCTCGATCGAGGGACCGGCCGAGCTGAAGCAGCTCGCGGGCGATGTGGAGGAGATGCGTCGCGACATCGTCGACCAGCTCGCGGCGGTCGAGCGGGCCCGGTTGGAGATCGAGGCGTCACGTCGGTTGCTGGTCGCCCAGGCCCAGGATCTGGCTCGCTCCAACCGTGACCTTGAGCAGTTCGCTTATGTCGCCTCGCACGACCTGCAGGAGCCGCTGCGCAAGGTGGCGAGCTTCTGCCAGATGCTCGAGCGTCGCTACAGCGGTCAGCTCGACGAACGGGCCGACCAATACATCGCGTTCGCCGTCGACGGGGCCAAGCGGATGCAGGAGCTGATCAATGACCTGCTGGCGTTCTCCCGGGTCGGCCGGGTCTCGGAGACGTTCCGCCAGATCGACCTGACGCTCTGCCTGGACACCGCGGTCGACAACCTCGCCGTCACGGTTCGCGAAACTCACGCCGAGATCCGGTCGGCCGGACTCCCGACGATCGACGGCGATCCGGTCCTGCTGACCCAGCTGTTCCAGAACCTGATCGCCAACTCGATCAAGTTCCGCGGTGAGGCGAGCCCGGTCGTGCGGATCGAGGCCGAGCGCGGCGACGAGGTCTGGAAGTTCTCCTGCACCGACAACGGAATCGGAGTCGAACCGCAGTACGCCGAGCGGATCTTCGTGATCTTCCAGCGGTTGCACGGCAAGGACGCCTATCCCGGCACCGGGATCGGCCTCGCGTTGTGCAAGCGGATCGTCGAACGCCACGGCGGCCAGATCTGGCTGGACACCGCAGTGCTGTCAGGCTGTACGGTCCGATGGACGCTACCCGTCCTGGCGCCGACGGGTGAGGATAGTGTCAGCCCCCCGCCTCAGGAGTCAGCGTGATCGAAGAGAGCCTCAGGGTCGTCGACATACTTCTCGTCGAGGACGACCCCGGCGATGTCCTGATGACGCGGGAGGCGTTTGCCGACTACAAGATTCACAACCGGCTGCACGTCGTGGACAACGGCATCGACGCGATGGCGTTCCTGCGGCGCGAAGGCGAGCACTCCGGTGCGCCGACCCCCGACCTCGTGCTGCTCGATTTGAACCTGCCGCGGATGGATGGCCGCGAAGTGCTCAGCGAGATGAAGAATGATCCCGGGCTGCGCACCATCCCGGTGGTGGTCCTGACCACCTCGGACGCCGAGGAAGATGTCATCGCGAGCTATTCGCTGTATGCCAACGCCTACGTGACCAAGCCGGTCGACTTCGAGCGGTTCATCGAGGTGGTCCGCCAGATCGACGACTTCTTCATCTCGGTCGTCCGGCTGCCGAATCGCTAGCTGCCCGCGGCGGGAAGTCTGACCTCGGCCGGGGTCTTTCGGGTGGCGACCTAACTCAGTGATCCGCAGCGCTCCGGGGATCCGCCGGCCTACTTGCTGGGTTGCGGCAACTTGCAGTGCACCTTGGGATTGGCGCCGACGTAGTTCAGTGGGCCGGCCAGGATGGTGACCGCCGTCGTGCTGTCCTTCGCGCAGTGGGACGCCGAACCGCTGTAGTAGTGGCGCTGGCCGGCCGCGATCGCGCCGATCACCAGCCAGATGATGAGGATGAGGCCGCCGAGCCGGATCATCGGAACTCCTCGCGCTCGTGCCGGATGCCGGCGCGCATCAGTGCCTCACCAGCGCGACGATGATCGCGACCAGCGCGACGACGACGATGAACGGCCAGACCGGCGGGAGGTATTCGAGCTTGCGACGCTGGTTGCGTTCGGCAACCGAGGGGCTGGGCATGTCCTTCATGGCGGCCAGCGTGCCCCGTTGTGCTGGCGCTCAAGCAGGATCGGCCAGGTTCATTGTTGGCCTCGTTGGGAATCCTGAGGAGATGAATCGGCTCGGTGCGGCTCTGGCTCTTGGATGCGCCGCGCTCGTGGTCGGTTGCAGCGACCCGGTCGCGGTGAACCCGCCTCCGGCTTTGCTCCACCAGGCCAGCCTGAACCGCGGCTCGACGCACGTCGCGACCCTCGATGTCGCCGGCGGCGCCAACAGCGTTCGCATTACCGCAGCGGATCTTCCCGGCAAGCTGGTCTCGGTGACGACGTCGCCGGCGTCGGGTCAGCGACCGGTGTTGACCGCAGTGCCGGGTGGCATCGTCAACGTGCAGTTCGCTTCGGTCGGCCCAGGGGCGGCGAGCTCCGTCGTCGACGTGGTCCTCGACCGCTCCGTGGTGTGGCGGATCGACCTTGCCGGCGGGGCGACGAGCGAGACCGTTGACATGACCGGCGCGCGTCTCGCCAGTCTCGATCTCAGTGCCGGTGCGAGCGTCGAGAACCTGACGTTGCCTGCGACGTCGGGCACGCAGGTGGTGCGAGAAGAGGGAGGCGCCAGCAAACTGACGGTGACCATGCCCAGCGCCGCGGCGGCTCGCGTCGATGTCCACGGTGGCGCCGGCAGCCTGACCATCGGAAGGACCACGCACACCGGGATCGGCGGGGATCAGAGCTTCGTGGATCCGACGTACTCGACGGCGAAGGATCGGCTCGACCTTGAGCTGCAGGGCGGCGTCTCGCGCGTCAAGCTCAGTCGTGGCTGACTGGTACGCGTCCACCGGCGCTGGCAGCGCGCACTAGCGTGGGATGACAGACCGGCAACGATGGAGTCGCGATGAAACTCGGCATACACGTCTCGGACTTCACCTGGCCGGGCGGCCCGGCGGCGATCGCCTCGGATCTGACGCGGATCGCGACCGCGGCGGATGACAACGGGTTCACCAAGCTCAGCGTGATGGACCACGTCTGGCAGATCGGTCACGTCGGCCCGCCCGAGAACGACATGCTCGAGGCCTACACCACCCTCGGTTATCTCGCAGCGCGGACGTCGCGGATCAACCTGCTGGCCTGGGTGACGGCCGTGGTCTACCGCGATCCGGGGTTGCTGGTGAAAGCGGTCACCACGCTGGACGTGCTGTCCGAGGGGCGGGCCTGGCTCGGGATCGGGGCGGCCTGGAACGAGCCCGAGGCGCGGGGTCTCGGACTGTCGTTCCCGCCGACCGCGGAACGCTTCGAGCGCCTCGAGGAGACGCTCGACATCGCACTCGCGATGTGGAGCGAGGCCGACGACCCGCACCGCGGCGCGCACTACCAGCTGGACCGGATGCTCAACTCGCCGCAGCCGCTGACCCGGCCGCACCCGCCGATCCTGATCGGTGGCGGTGGCGAGAAGAAGACGCTGCGGCTGGTCGCGAAGTATGCCCAGGCCTGCAACCTGTTCCCCGGCCCCGAGCTCCCGCACAAGCTCGATGTCCTGCGCCGCCATTGTGACGACGTCGGCCGCGACTACGACGGGATCGAGAAGACCGTCATGGGACCGCTGGACCCGGGACCGGACGGCGCCAACGTCGACACCTTGGTCGAGAGCATGCGCTCACTCGCCGACCTCGGCGTGACGCACTACCACGGTTCGATTCCCGAGGCGGCGTCGATCGCTCCGATCGAGCTGCTCGGCGAAAGGGTGATCCCGGTCGTCGCCGAGTTCTGAGCCCCGCGCTCCAGCTCGGTCGGATCGGGGAGGGGGAATGAGGGTGTCGCGATGAGCAGGTGCACCGGAGCAGTTGGCTGGGTGCCGCCGGAGTAGTCGTCGTGGATAGCGGGTGCGTGGCCGCCACCGGGCTCGCGGGTCGCAGCGCGGCGACCTCAGGCTCTGCGGCAACGGCCAGCCCGGTCCGGGGAAACCCGCAGCGAACCGGGCGCCGTTCGCTCGAACATCGCCGCTCAACCCGTCGACCGCGACGGGCGGGACTCTGAAGGTCGGATCGGCCGGCGACGTCGACTGGCTTGACCCGGCGCGCGACCCTACTACGCGTTCGGCCGGGCGACCAACGTCTACCTCGAGCCCACCTACGGCATCGTGGACCTTCGCGCCGTCGGCGTCAGGTAGCAGCTCGCCCCGCGTGTAGGCCACCGGTCAGGCTCGTCGTCGGGCAGACTTTCGGCGACGGAGTTGGTGACCCGGCTGATTACGGAGGACTGACGCGATGAGTAGACGCAACATTGCAATCGCCCTGATAGTGCTCGGCATCAGCCTGTTCTTCATGATCACTTTCTGGAACGGCTTCATCCAGTTCCTCGGCGTGCGCAACGAAGCGAGTCGTTGGTACGCCTTCGAGTCCGGTTCCGGCGCGATCATCCTCGGTGACCTGCCGCTGCTCGGTGGTCTGGTGTTGCTGATCAGACACCACAACTGCGAGATCCCGGGCTGCGCACGGATCCAGATGAAGCGGCCGACTGCCGCCGGGCACCTGCTGTGCCGCAGGCATCACCCGGCCCCCGGCCCGCAGAGTGTCGAGGAGGCGCACGCCGCGCATCGGGCCGCCCTCGCGTCGCAGGGCGGCGCGTAACCGCACGGCCTCAGTTGCGGTCGAGCACGAAGTCCTGACTCACGGAGTACCACTGCTGATGGGTCGCGATCCCCGGCGGTGGGTCCGCCGACCCCGCCGGGTGAAGAGTGAAGTGCTTGATCAGCGACGGCTTGACCCCGAACACGGCATCACTGTCGAGATAGCGACTGCCGTCGTCGAACAGGTGGGTCGTCACCGACCGGAAGCCGTCCGCCGACACGATCACGTGAAGGTGCGCAGCCCGCCACGGATGCCGGCCGGTGGCGGCGAGCATCCGCCCGACCGGGCCGTCCGCCGGGATCGGATAGTCGACCGGGCGTACGCCGATGAAGCTGAACCTGCCAGCCGCATCGGTAGTGAACACCCCTCGCAGGTTGCTCGACGGTGCGTCCGGGTCCTGCACGGCGTAGAGCATGTCGGCACCGTTCTGCCAGACGTCGACCCGGGCACCGCCGATCGGCGCGCCGTCGGCGCTGAGCACTCGCCCGCTGACAAACGCTGGATCGCCGCTTGGTCGTTCGGCGGTGCTCGTACCGTTCGGCCGCTCGGGGCTGCCCGGCACATAGAACGGCCCGAGCACGGTGCTCTCGGTGGCTCCCGACGACGCGTCGTTGGCGAGCAGATCGACCAGCATCGACACGCCCAACGTGTCAGATGCGAGCACGAACTCCTGGCGATTGTCGTCGCTGAGCTGGCCGATCTCGGTCAGGAACCTGATGCCGGCAGCCCACTCGGCTTCGGTGAGGCGGACGTCGCAAGCGAACGCGTGCAGGTGCGTGACCAGCGCCGTCATCAGCCCCAGCAGCCTCGGATCCGGTGTGCCGGCCAGCCGGGCCAGGACCTCGTCGAGCAGGTCGGCCGGGTTGGTTGTTGGTGGCGTTGTGCCGTCCGTGGTCACGATTGCTCCGCCAGGGTCGACGCCGCCAAGAGGTCGAGATCTCTGACACAGAAGCTGTGGTGTGCCCACTGTTCGTTCAGTACGGTGCCGAGGCACTGCCGTTGAGTGCGGCCGCGCGCATAGGGCGGCCAGCGGTCGTCGTCCGGGACCGGCGCCGCGGCAGCGAGCTGCTCGGGCGTCACGGCCGTGAGCCAATCGCTGACCTCGGTCGCCTGCCGGAGCCGAACCGCCTCCACCTCATCGAGGTCGGGATCAGCTGAGAGGTCAAGCCCTTGCGCCTCACGGTCCGGCACGTCCTCGATCGCGAGTCCCATCGGGGTGAACTGCTCGGTCAGTCCGAGCACGCAGCGACGGAACCATGAGTCGTGGACAAAGATCAGGTGCCGCAGGGTTTGCAGCGCCGACCATTCGTCATTCACCGTGAGCCGCTCGACGCCCGGCGTCGCTCGCATCCGGTCGATGGTCGCCGTCCAGTCGCCCTGCAGCAGTCGCCAGCCCTCGCCCAGCTCCGCGGGATCATCGGAGCGGATCAGCACCCGCACCGGGTGGCGCCGGTCGAGCTCGGCCTCGACGTAGGCGGTGACCTCGACGCCGTTCACCACAAGATTGCTGACGAGGCCATCGATCTCGGCGTCCTGCATGACGACGCCGATAAGTCTGGCTCGGTCGAGCACGCACTCCCGAAACTCTGCCGCGGTGAGGTCGTGGTCGACAAAGCGCTCCATGGCGTCAGGTTACGCAGCCAGGCAGACACCTCGGGCTGACCGCATAACCGGCTGCACCCAGCGCTCGGAGTGAGGCACGATGGAGGCGTAGCAAGCCATCGGCGGGGGCAACCAGGGAGGCAACATGGTCGCGCGACCCGAGGTCGTATCGGCGCAGGAATGGCAGCGCGAGCGAGACGAGCTTCTGGCGGAAGAGAAGCAAGCGACGCGTCTCGTCGACCGGTTGGCGGCACGGCGCCGGCGGCTGCCGATGGTCAGGTTCGACAACGACAAGTACACCTTCGACACCCAGGCCGGCCCGCGCCGGCTGCTCGACTTCTTCGGCGACCAGCAGCAGCTGGCGGTCTACCAGTTCGTGGACGTCGGACCGGATGCGTTCTGTCCCGGCTGCACGCACTTCACCGACAACGTCACCGATCTCGTCGCGCTTGCTGAGAACGGAGTGGCCTGGATCACTGTCTCGAACATGCCCCTCGAGCAGCTCGAGGGGTACGCCGCCCGAAAGAACTGGACCGTCCCGCTCGCGTCCTCGCGCGGCACCGAGTTCGCCGCTGACTGCGGCTCCGATGGCGGCTTCATGCTCACGATGTTCATGACCGACGGAACCGATGTCTATCGCACCTACAACACCACCTCTCGTGGCGTGGACCGGGTGCTGTTCGTGAACAACATGCTCGATCTCGCGCCGTACGGCCGGCAGGAGGCCTGGGAGGACTCCCCGCAGGGCTGGCCGCAGCACCCGACCTACGGCTGAGGCCGTAGGGTCGAAGATCACCAATCGTCGTCACGTCAAGAGGTGTTCATGCGAGCGCGTTCGGCTGCTCTCGGGCTCGGGTTGACGATCTCCGCCGCGATCGGGCTCACGGCCTGTAGCTCGTCGTCGTCGCCATCGACGAGCGGCACACCGTCGGCGAGCGCGCCCACTACCTCGACCTCGACGTCGGGCAACCCGTTGCCGCCACTCGTCGGGTCTTCGACGGCAGCCGCTGCCGGCAGGTTCAACTCGTGTTCGGTCCTCACCCAGGCACAGGCGGCGGCTGCACTGGGCGGTCCGGTGTCGAAGGGCGTGCTCGGCAAGAAGGTCAATGAAGGCAGCGTGCCGTGCGTGTTCTACGGCCAGCTCGCCGCTAAGCCACGGGTGCCCGATCTTGCCCAGCTCGACACTGTCCGGGTCGGCGTTGTCGAAGGATCAGCTGCGTTGAAGTGGTACAACGACTACGCATCCAAGGTCCACGGCGAAGCCGTCCCCGGGCTTGGCGACGAGGCCTACTACGACGGCAACGCCACGCTCAGCGTCCTTGCCGGCTCGACCTATCTTCAAGTCTCGGTCGTTCCCGCCGGCGCTCCGCCGGCGCTCGCTCCCGAGCAGCAACTCGCCGAGTCGATCTTGCCGTCTTTGGGGGCAGGATCCTCAGCTGGCACCGCCGCCGGCTAGCTCGCTGACCAGCTGCGAACCGTCGACGGTGCCGAGCCCGCTTGCCATGTCATAACCGGGCACGGCTGCGTAGCCGCCGACGGTGTAGGTCCGCGAGTTCTGGACGAACGTCACCCCGTTGTTGCCGATGGTGATGTCGCTCAGGCCTGCCGCATGGTGTGCAGCGAGGGCGTAGAGCGTCGGGTTGAGCTGACCGAGATCATGACCGGCGGCCTGGTCCGCGACCGCGACGATGCCGGAGAACAACGGCGATGCCTCGCTGGTGCCGCCGATCAGGTAGAAGCCGGCCGGCTGTGCCCAGCTGCCGAGGTAGACCAGCGCCGCGCCATCGACCGCTGCGCTGAGCGCGACGTCCGGCGTTGCGCGGTGGCTCCCGACGACGCCCTTCACGCTGTTCTGGTACGCCGGTCGGCCGAAGACCGACGAGACGCCGCCGCCACCCGCTGCCGGCGAGCCGAGCACGTTGGTGTCGTTCCAGACGTTGTCCGGCAGGGTGCGGGCGCCGCCGGAGTTGAGGTGAAGCTGGCTGCCGCCGACCGAGGTCACCAGCGGGTCCGAGGACGGCCACGAGTTGACCTTGTGGGTGTAGAGCAACGTGCCTGCAGCGTTCTTCTCGTCCGTCGTACCGGCGTCGCCCGAGCTCGCGAGCACGGTCACGTGATGGGCGGCGGCGTTGGTGAAGGCGCTGCGCTGACCGAAGATCGACTTGTTGGACGGGAAGGTGTTTTCGGTCGCGCCGAAGCTCTGGCTGATCACGTCACCGAGGTGATGGTTGATGACGTAGTTCTCCGCCTTGACGATCTGCGGGATGCCGACCAGGCCCTCGGTCTCGGCGACCGGCGTCTCGACCAGCAGGATGTTGGCGCCCGGTGCCATCGCGTGGGAGTACTCGACGTCGAGCGAGGTTTCCTCGGCCCACCCGACCATCGAGGAGTCGTTGGGATCAAACGCCGGGACCTTGCCGGCCGGCTGGATGATCGAGAACTTCGGCGGCGCCGGCAGGTTGAACGCCGCATCGAACGTCGCGAGGTTGTGCTTGATCGTCGGCGAGCCGAACGAGTCGACGAGCACGATCGTCTTGCCCTTGCCGGTGAGGCCCTTCGCGTAGAGCGGAGCCATGTCATACGCCGCCTGCATCTGGTTCGGCGAGTAGCAGGCGAGCCCGATGTCCTCGACGCATTCCGCAGTCGTCGGCGCCGCCTTGAAGTGGCCGCTCGCCATCCGCAGCATCGGGGTGACCTCGGCTGCGGTCGAGGCGCTCGAGCTCACTACGGCAACCGCACTCATGCCAGTCATGGACGCCAGCAACGCGGCGCTTCCGACCAGGCTGAACAGACGACGTGATCTCATCGGCGAATCCTTCTCTTTGGAACGGATGCGGCCGAGTCCACCACTGCAACGCACGGCAATCAAGAGGTTCGTGGCGAATACTGGTGAGATGCGGGAATTCGCTGGGCCGCGGATCGCTCGGATCTACGCCGCCCCGTCGCCGGACGACGGCATCCGGGTGCTGGTGGACCGGCTGTGGCCTCGCGGATTGTCCAGGCAGGCTGCGGCGCTCGACGAGTGGTGTCGTACCGTCGCGCCGTCGACCGATCTCCGGCAGTGGTATTCCCACGATCCATCAAAGTCGGCCGAGTTCGAAGCGAGGTATCGCGCCGAGCTGGTGTTAGGTGAGCCGGCTGAGGCGCTGGCCTTGGTGCGCCAGATCTGTCGCCGCGGCCCGACCACGTTGCTGACCGCGAGCGCGGCGCTGGAGATCAGCCACGCGGCCGTGCTCGCCCGAATCGTCCAAGAGCCATCCTCACCAGGTTCGGGGTCAGCCGGCGCGTCGCACCGCTCCGATCCGAGGGCGGCCCATTCCGACTCGGTGAGATAGCGAGGTCGCGACCAAAACCGGCCGTCGCCGGTCGACCCCGCTATAAGGTCATCGCCAGGTAGGTCGAGGGAAAGGGTCGTACCCATGCACCGACGCGCGTTGGCGTTGCTCGGCGTTGCGGTCCTCGCCGCGGGCGTGCTGGTGAGTGGCGTGGCCACGGCGGCGCCGGTCAAGGAGCCGCCGATCGGCATTGGGAAGACTGCGCTGCGGGCCGCCTTTCACTGCAAAGGAAAGGTGAAGGGCGCGACCAAGGAGCCGATCATGCTGGTGACCGGCACCGGTTCGACCGGCGATGAGGCCTATCTGATCGGCAAGGGTGCGTTCCAGCACTTCGGTCACCCGGTCTGCTATCTGAACTACCCCGACTACATGACCGCCGACATCCAGACCTCGGTGCAATACCTGGTCTACGGGATCCGCCGGGAGTCGGCGATGTTCGGTGCCAAGATCGCCATCTTCGGCATCAGCCAGGGTGGGCTCCTTCCGCGGGTGGCGTTGACCTATTGGCCGGGTCTTCGGACCAAGGTCAGCGACGTGGTCGCTGCGGCCGGCACCCAGCACGGGACAACCGTTCGGGCCGGGGTCAATGGCAAGCCGTGTTCGTCGAAGCACCCATGCCCACCCGCGGCCTGGCAGCAGGAGGCGGGCTCGGCGTTCCTGACCGCGCTCAACCGTGAGCCGATCGAGGCGCCGGGGCAGACCGCGTGGACCACGGTGCGTTCCAGCACCGACGAAGTCGTCCAGCCGCAGACCGGGAAACATCCGGCTTCGGCGCTGGTGGGCGCGACGAACATCTTGATCCAGAAGATCTGTCCGGGCCGAAAGGTCTCCCACATCGGTACGGCGCTGGACTCTGTCACCTTCGCCGCGTTCGCTGACGCGGTCTCGCATCCCGGGCCCGCCGAGGTCTCGCGGCTACCCAAAAACGTCTGCGCGCATCCCTACGCACCCGGGTTGGACCAGACGACGACCGCGCAGACGCTGTCCGGCACCAACTCGGTGATCTCGATTCAGGAGCAGAGCGCGCCAAGGGTGCGTAAAGAACCGCCGGTCCGCGGCTACGTCAAGCGGATCAGAGCGAATCGATAGCCCCGCTCGCGGTGTAGCACCCAGTTCCGGCCGAACGATTTGTCACCGGTTTCGCCGATCGTGACCGTCTGCCCTTGCCGGCGGTCTGCTCGGTGCACCAATCGGGGCGTACCGAGCGTCGACGACCGCGTTGCGGCATGTCGCCAAGACCACCGTTACGAAGACGGCTCCGCACCACGTCCGCGCCGGCCGGATGACGCCGGCTGACGAGCCGTACTGCTGCTAGCGCCCTGAGGTCTCAGACCCGGACGGCGATCCGGGCGCTCGACCGCATACCGGCCGTGGCGGCCGCGCTTCGGTAGGCGTCGCGGGCGCCGGTGTCGTCGCCTGCCGCTTCGAGCAGCTCACCGAGCTCGTACCAGAGCTGCCCGGCGTCGCGGTCGGACTGGGATCCGGTGAGAAGAGCGACGGCCCGGCCGAAATGGTGCCGAGCCGCGGCCAGATCCTGCTGGGCAAACCGGGCCCGGCCGATCAGCACCTCGGCGTTGGCTGCGACGAATGGCGCGATCCTCGCCACGGTCTCCAGGGTCGCGCTCGCGCGCTCGATCGCCGCGTGGTTGTCACCGGCGAGCAACAGCACCTGGGCGAGCCCGAGCTCGCAGCGGGCGATGTCGACGTGAGAGCCGTCGCGGTCGCGCAGGTCGGCGAGGGCGCGGTCGAGGTGACGCTGGGCTGCCTCGAGATCCGGTTCGTCCTGCCGCATCGACAGCAGTCCGAGCAGCGAACGAAGTCGGGCCAGGTTGCGGTCGTCCTCACCTTCCGCCATCAGCGCGAGCGCGCGGTCGGCGAGGTTCGCGGCCTCGGTGGGTCGCGCCCGCTTGGAGGCGAGGATGCTGGCATTCCAATAGGCGGCGGCACGTGCCGCGGGAGACGCGTTCTGTTCGGCTCGGGCGATCGCCTCCCGGCACAGGTGCCCGGCATGCGCCAGGTCACCGCGCTCCAGGAACGCAGCGATCAGCGTCACGGCAAGCCTGATGTCGTCGTCGGTGCCACGCAGGCCGGTCTGCCTCGCGTGCTCGCCGGCGCGCTCGGCGACATCGATCGCGTGCGTGAGATCCCCGGCTTCGCGGTAGCAGCGGGACAGCGCGATGGCGGCCTGCAGGTCCGGTGACCCGTCAGGGTAGGTGGTCAGCGACTCGAGCAGGTCGACGGCCTCGTCGAGGCGGCCTAACGCCTCGAGCGAGAGAGCGTGAAACCAGCTGATCTCCCGGCCGTGAACGCCGAGGTTGTCACCGGCGTCGAGCAGTTTGCGAAGCTCAGCCTCGGCTTCAGCTGCCTCGCCCGACTTGAGCGCAAGCTCGGCGTAGCGCACCGCCAGCCGGGTCTCCTCTGCCTGCCGCGGTTCGATGCCGGTCGTGAGGTATTCCAACGTGGTGCCGAGGCGTTGGGCGATGAGCATCGCGATCGCGTGTTCGGGTCGGCGTTGGCCGGCTTCGATGCGGGAGATGTACGCCGCCGAGATCTCCTGTCCGGCGACCGCCTCCTGCGTCATACCGCGGGCTCGACGCGTGTCGCGCAGCCTGGCGCCGAACTCGGTCAGGTCGACAGCCGCCAGCGGTGAGTCGGAGGAGATTGCCACGAAGCCATTGTCAGGCATCGCAGCCCATCCGGCAGTGATCTTCAAAAGTTGGTCCTGGCTGTCTGCCATCGTCATCATCGTCATCTCGATTGCTTCACACCGTCCGATACATTCCGTGTCGTAGTGACGCGGCCGGCCGACCCCGTCTTGCGGTCGCGACGTGCGCCGCGAGCTCCGAGGGTGGGAGCGCCGGGCTCCACAGGTAGCCCTGTCCGGCCGAGCAGCCCATCCGGTGAAGCAACGAGAGCTGCTCGGGCGTCTCGACGCCTTCCGCGACGGTGCGCAGCCCGACCGCGTGTGCCAGATCGATGATCGCGGTCACGATGGCGAGATCCTCGGGTCGGCTCGTGATGTGCTGGATGAACCCGAGGTCGATCTTGAGGGTGGTCACCGGGAGCTGGCGCACGTTGGTGAGCGAGGAGTAACCGGTGCCGAAGTCGTCGAGAGCGACCCCGATGCCGAGTTCGCGAACTCCCTGCAGGACTTTCTCGGCACTGGCTGCGTCCGCCATCAGTCCGGTCTCGGTGACCTCCAGCTCGAGCGCGTCGAACGGCAGACCGGCACCGGACGCGGCATTCTCGACGTAGGTGATCAGCTCCGGGTCGCCGATATTGCACGCGGAGATGTTGACTGCGAGCCGGGCGTCGGCAGATAGCACCCCACTCGCCCGCATTGCGGCCGCATCGCGACAGGCCCGCGAGAGAACCCAACGATCCAGCTCCCAGATCAGCCCGGTCTCCTCGGCGAGTGGGACGAAGGTCGCGGGGGACACCCAGCCACGGCGAGGATGCTGCCAGCGAACCAGCGCTTCGACCCCGCCGAGCTGGCCGTTCTCGCACTGCATTACGGGTTGGTAGTGCACCTGCAACGTGTCGGCCGCTAGCGCGTCGCGGAGCTCATTTGTCAGCTCGAGACGTTCGCACGTGTGAGCTGCCACCGAGGTGTCGAACAACCGCCAGCGGGCCCGACCGTGTGCCTTCGCGTCGTACATCGCCGAATCGGCGCTGCGCAGCAGTGTCTCGGGATGCGCCGGCAGCGTCGGGGACACGGCGATGCCGATGCTGGCGGTGATGAACAGCCGCTGACCGCTGAGGATGATCGGCTCCCGCAGCGTCGCGGCGACGCGTTCGGCGACCTGCTGCGCGCCGATCGCGTCGGCGTCCTCGCAGACCACCACGAACTCGTCGCCGCCGAAGCGGGCGACGGTGTCGGCCGGTCGAATCGTTGCGCGCAGCCGCCGCGCGACCTCGACGAGCAGTGCGTCACCGGCATCGTGCCCGCTGGCGTCATTGACGGTCTTGAAGTTGTCGAGATCGCAGAACAGCACCGCAACGGGCGCGCCGCGACGACCGGCGCTGGCCAGTGCCTGTGAGAGCCGGTCGATGAGCAACGTCCGGTTCGGCAACCCGGTCAGCGCGTCGTGCATGGCTTGGCGGGTCAGCTCCTGCTCGAGTCGCCGTCGGTCGCTGATGTCCCGCACGATCGCGGACGCCGCGATGATCCGGCCGTCGTTGTCGAAGATCGGCGAGACCGTCAACGACACGCTTATCCGGGCGCCGTCCTTGCGGTAGCGAACCGTCTCGAGACCTCGTACCGTCCCGCCGGCCCAGATCGTCAGCAGGATCGAGTGCATCTCGGGACGGGTCCCGGCCGGCTGAAGCCGGCTGAAGTCGCGCCCGACCACCTCGCGCGCGCTGAAGCCGAAGAGCTCCTCGGCGCCGCGGTTCCAGGTCAGGATCGTGCCGTTTGATGCGGTCGTCAGGATGGCGTCGCAGCTCGACTCGACGATCGCCGACAGCTCGCTGGCGGCTTCCTCGGCGCGCTTTCGTTCGCTGATATCGGTCGAGACGCCGATGACCGCGGTGAGCTCCCCGGTCTCGTCGAAGACCGGGGTGTCGGTCATCAGGACCGAGAACCGCCGGCCGTTCTTCCCGCGGACCAGGAAGTCTCCGGTCCAGCTCTCGCCTCGGCGCAGCAGCTGACGGATCTCCTCGGCCTTGTCCTCGGACTCGTTCGGCACCAGCTCGACTGCCGGCCGGCCGAGCGCTTCGGCCTCGGTCCAGCCGAACAACGCGGTCGCGGCGGGATTCCAGAACACGATGTTGCCGCTCGGGTCAGTGACGACGACGGCTTGCCCGACCGCGGCGAGCATCGCTGCCTGGAACCGGGTCGACCGCTCGGCAGAGAGCCGCTCGCTGATGTCGCGCATCGAGACGACCACGCCGTCGAGCTGACCACCAGCTTGATGCAGCAGGCTGGCCGTGACCTCGACCCACGCGACGTCCCGACCGGCTCGCCGGACACCGGCCACGACGCCGTGCATCGGCCGCCCGGTTGACAGTGCACCCAGTACGGCGCAGTCACTTCCGTAGACCTCGCTCCCGGTGTTGTCGATCAGCGACCAGGGCCCGGCGGAGATGGACTGGCCGAGCAGGGACTGCGCGGGCAATTCGAGCAATGCCTCTGCCGCACGATTCACCGAGGTGATCAGGCCGTCCGCGCCGACGACAATGATCGCGTCACTCATCGCTGACATGACTGCAACGGAATGCGCCGAAAGCCTGCGCACTAGTTCCTTGGTCCGGGCGCGTTCGACGGCGTACCAGACGGTGCGCCGCAGCTGGCTGACTACCAGCTGGTCCTTGACCAGGTAGTCATCAGCGCCTCGGGCGATCGCCTGGATGCCGAGTTCGTCATCGACACTGCCGGTCAACACCACGATGGCGGAGTCGGACGCCGCCGCGCGCAGCGTGTCGATCACCGCGAGTCCGTCGGCGTCGGGAAGGCGAAGGTCGACGACCAGACACTGGAACCGAGTGCCCTCGAGTGTCGAGCGGGCGGCCTCGAGCGAGGTGACCCAGTGGACGTGAAACTGGCCCGGGTTCTCCTCGAGGGCGCTCATCACGATCATGGCGTCTCCCGCGTCGTCCTCGACGAGCAGGACGTCGAGGACGCGACTGAGGTCGCCGAGATCGCCTCCGAGCGGCGCGAGGTCCGGTGGATTGGGGGAAGGATCTATAGACATGGCGTGCCTCTCGAGAAGTGCCCCGTGAACGACGAACCGAATGTGTGCTCGGTCCGTGCCGGACGGTGCCTTTCGGAGATCATCCGAAGCGGTTGCCGGGTATCGCTTTTGTCCTTGTTATGTTGTTTGCAATGAAATGTAACCAGCAGTCACAATGCCAGTCAAGGGAGGTCATTCCCGATCAAATACCCCGATCGGTTGCTCGCCGAACTCGCACGAATCAGCCGGGTTGGGGATTAACCGGCCGCCGGCTGGAGCACAACATAGATATGGATCTGCTTCGGATCGTCGCGCGTACCGCATTGGGCACCGTTTTCATCGGCGGCGGCATCGACAGCTTGCAGTCACCGGGACCCAAAGCCGAGCTCGCGGCGCCGGTGACCGAGATGGCAAGGCAGACAGTCAGCGGGTTGCCCGATCAGGACGTCACGCTGGTCCGAATGAATGCCGGAGTCCATATCGCGGCCGGCTCGCTGCTAGTCGCCGGCAAGCTGCCGCGCCTTTCAGCGCTTGCGCTTGCTGCCTCCTTGGTCCCGACGACGCTTGCCGGACATCGATTCTGGGAGGCCGACTCGGCCGAGACGAAAAAGCAGCAGCAACTGCATTTCACCAAGAACCTGGCGATGTTCGGCGGCCTGCTGTTTGCCGCGCTGGACCGCCATGGTGAGCCCAGCCTTGCCTGGCGCGCGAAACGCGCCACCAAGCAGGCCGCTAGTCACGCCGGGGACCTGCTCCCGGTCGGCTGACTGGGCGCCCGCTGCGGGCTCAGCCGAACTCGGCTGCAGCAGTTGCGCCGCGCCCGACATTGCCTGCATCTTGCCGAGCGCGGATTGGCGCGGCAGATATTTCATCCCGCAGTCGGTGGCGACGATCACCTTGTCGGGGGCGACGTACGGAAGGGCCCGGCGCACCCGGTCCGCGACCGTCTCGGCGGTCTCCACGACTGGGTCCGACAGGTCGATCCCACCGAGGATGATCGTCTTGCCGGTGAGCTCGGCAAGCACCGCGGTGTCGAGGTTGGACTGAGCAGTCTCGATCGAGATCTGGTCGCACGAGCAGTCCGCCAGCTCTGGCAGGAACGAGTAGCCCGACGGCCGCTCGTGGATGATCGCGGCATAGCCGAAGCACAGGTGTACGGCGGTCGTGCCGAGGACTCCATCCAGTGCCCGGTTCAGCGCCGACAGGCCGTACTGGCGAGCCGGTTCGGGCCGCGCCTGCAGATAGGGCTCGTCGAGCTGGACGATGTCGGCGCCCGCCGCGAACAGGTCGACCACCTCGGCGTTGACCGCATCGGCATAGGCGAAAGCGAGTGCTTGCGGGTCGCCGTAGAAGTCGTCCTGGGCCTGCTGCGACATCGTGAACGGACCCGGCACCGTCACCTTGATCTGGTGGTCGGTGTTGGCGCGAAGGAACTTCACGTCCTCGACCTGGATCGGGTGCGGCCGGCTGATCGGGCCGGTGACCCGAGCCACCGGGTTGGGGTGCTCACTCCCGCGCTCGGCGTGCCGGAGCTGGCCGAGGACCCGCGGTTCGCCCGCAACCAGGACCGTACGGCGCGACGCGAGGGGCTGCAGCCGCTGCTGCTCGAGCCGCTCGCGACCCGCAGCCGGCAGGAGTGGTTCGACGTCGTGGTGGCCGCTGGTGTGCCGTGCGCGCCGATCGACACCATCGACGCCGGGTCGCGTTCGCCGAGCAGAGATGGGGCTCGAGCCGGTTGTCACGGTCGGCGACGGCGAGCGCGCGATCGACATGGTCCGGCATCCGATCACGCTGTCGGCGACACCGCCGAGCTATGACCTCGCGCCGCCGGGGCTCGGCCAGGACAATGATGAAATCAAGGCATGGCTTCGATCCCCGACCGACCAGACCGAGCCGACGTGAGCGGCTACCCGACGTCGCTCGGGGCGTCCACCGCCACGACGATCCGGCTCCTCAACCAGGACCTAGCCGACGACCTGATGGGCACGGTCGGCTTCGGCGAACTCGCCTTCTGGCTGATCGCCCGCCGCCGGCCGACGCCGCAGCAGGTGCGGGTATTCGAGACGGTGCTGGTCGCGTTGGCCGACCATGGCTTCACCCCGACCGCGATCGCGACAAGGCTGACCTATCTCAGCGCACCCGACTCGCTGCAGGGAGCGCTCGCAGCCGGCCTGCTCGGTGGGGGCTCCCGGTTCCTCGGCGTGACCGAGGATTGTGGCGAGTTCCTGGCCGGGGTGCTGGCCGGCCTCGACGGGCCGCTGCCGACCACCGACGCCGGGTGGGATCCGATCGCGATGCAGGCGGTCCTCGACGCCAAGGCCACCAGCCGCTACGTGCCCGGTCTCGGCCATCCGATTCACACCGAGGTCGACCCACGGACGCCGCGGCTGATCGCGATCGCCCATGAGGAGTCGGCGTACGGTCCGCATCTGGCGTTGTTCGAGGCGATCGGGCGGGTCCATCCCGAGGTGCTCGGCCGCCGGTTGTCGCTGAACGGTGCCGGGGTGTGTGGTGCGGCGCTCGCCGACCTCGGCCTGCCGATCGACTTGCTCCGGGGCGTCGCGCTGATCGCGCGCACCGCCGGTTTGCTCGGCCAGCTTGCCGAGGAGCGTGAGCATCCGGCCGCAATGCGGATGTACATGGCGATCGAGCGGAGTGCGACCGAGGTAGCGATCGACGCGGACTAGTGGCGCAAGCCCACGGCTGAACAGAAGAGACGATGGCCACAGTGGCCGCGGTGATCGCGTCGACGCATCACCCGTTCTACAAGGCGAGCATGGCCCCGCCGGACGAGGCGGCGCCGTTCGGTGCCGAATGGGTGCGCAAGGTCGAGGCGTTCCGCGAGACGTTGACCAGAGCCAACCCCGGACGTGCTCGTCCTGGTCGGCTCGGATCACTTCCACTAGCTGTGGCTGGACAACATGCCGCAGTTCCTGGTCGGCAACGCCCCGCACTACGACGCCAACTGGGACAACGAGCAGCGCGAGTTCGGCCTGCCCCGGATGTTCTACAGCAACATCTTCGCCCCGCCGCTGCCGCAGCCGAAGCGGTTCATCGAGCTCGGCCGACTGATCCGCGAGCTGGTCGAGTCGTGGCCGTCGCAGCTTCGGGTTGCCATCATCGGGACCGGCCATCTCTCCCTCGAGCTCGTGCGGGCCGAGGCAGTTCGGCCCGCACGGCCCCGACCCAGAGTTCGATGCGAAAGCGGTCGAGTGGATCAGGACCGGCGACATCGAACGGGCGCTCGCCCGGTGACGCTGGAGAGTCTGTGGACACCTGGCAACGCGACGCACAGGTTCATGGACTTCATGCTGATGATGGGGGTGGCCGGCGAGGGAGTCGCCGCCGACTACAGCGACTCGCTGGACCTCCCACACCATGGAGGCCTACTTCACCTGGTATCCGGAGGCGTCCCGATGAGCCGATACCTGCTCGACAAGTTCCTGTTCATGATCGACCGCGACCCCGAGCTGGTCGAGCCATATCGCGCCGAGCCGGCCGAGACGGTGGCCTGGTGGGAGGCCGAGCAGGCGAACCAAGTCATCAACTGCCACGCCGCCGAGCAGTCGACGTGGTTGGCGTTCACCGACGGTGAGCGGGCCGCACTGAGCAGCCACGACCTGCCGGCGCTCTACGGGATGGGCGCCCACCCGTTCCTGACTCTCACGCTGTTCATCGCGATGTTCGAGCGCGACTACGCCGAGCCGCTCGGCTTCCAGTTCCGGCGCTGCCGTATGTCCCGGGGTGCAAGGCGTCGGCGAAGTCATCGACGGTGATGGGCTCGCCTCAGGCGAGCTGGTGTGGTTCCCGACGCGAGCCGGCATGACGGCGGGCGACGGCGATGACTGGATCGCGGCGCCGACGGCTGCGGGGCATGGACCGGCGTACTCCGGGCGGTAGGTCTTGGAGTGCGGCAGCCTGTTGACGCGCTGCGGTAGCCGGGTTGGTCCAACAACGGGTTGACGTTGGTTCCCGGGTCGGCCTGCGGCCGGCGGGATGGTTCGTTACGATCACTAAACAAATCCGTCATCGAATCCCACGGGGTCTTCATGCTGCGCCGAACTGTCGTCGGCTCGATTGTTGCGGTTGTGGCGCTGCTTGCTCCGATGGCGGCATCCGCGGACACGACTCACAACGTGACGGTCCTCAGCACACTCAACTACCCGAGCGGCTGGGAGTTAGCGTCGCCAACGGTGTCGCCGGTCGCCGTCGGCGAGACCGGACCAGCGGCACCCCCACTGGGAGCCGGCAGCCTCGTCGTCACGATTCCACCCGGCGACCTAGCCGACCTGATCTACACGTTCCCGGCCGACGACGATCACGACCTGACCGCCCTCAAGTTGCACTCGTACCAGTTCCCGGTGTCGGGCTCCGACACGCCGATGCTGGTGATCGCCCACCTGTACCTCAACCAGCAGGGGTCGGCCGGCTATTACGACCTGAGCGACCCGCTGCCCTCCGGACCGGTCTGGTCGAGCCTGGACCTGTTCGCCACTTCGACCTGGCAGGCCGGCGCCAACCCGCCGTACTCCGAACCGCCGGAGACGGTGGTCTCGCCTGGGTCAGGTTCGTACCCGGACTTCCTGAGTGCAACCTCGGGTGGCACCCTTGGCCAGCTCGACGTCCACCTCGACAACCAAAACGGAGCGACCACTCAGAAGTACGCCATCGATGATGTCCTCATCGGCTTGACGACGGGCACTCATCCCGACGCCACCATCACCAACACGACCTACAACTTCGAGGCCCGGCCGCCGACCGTGCTGACTGCCCACCCGTCCGGGCGCACGATCACCGCCGGAGCGTCGCTCACCCCGAGCGTCACGGTCTCGGTGAAGTCCCAGACCGACAACTCCGGCTTCCTCGTCACCCTGTCGAAGAAAACGGCCGGCTCATCGACATACCACAACGTCGTGACGAGGACGACGGACAAGGCGGGCGTCGCGACCGCGCCGCCGCAGAAGCTCTCGCACAACACATCCTTCCGGTGGGCCTACGTGCCGCTGCCTGGTTCGATCTTCGCGGCCGGAAGCTCCAAGATCGTGACGGTCACTGTCGCGCCGAAGGTGACGCTGCACGTTGCCAAGGCGACGATCGGCAAGCACGGGTCACTCCACGCGACCGGCACCGTGAAGCCGAGCAGTGGGCCCGCCACCATCAAGCTGATCGCGAAGAAACACGGCCGGACCATCACCGCGGCCGGGCACGAGCGGGCGAACGGTTCGTACTCGATCAGCCGGCATCTGCCCGCTGGCCGCTACAAAGTGCAGGTGCGGGTGGCGAAGGACTCGATCAACGGTGGCGGGACCTCGCGCCACATCACCGTCGTCGTCAGGTAGCGCGCAGCGCTCAGCCGCCTCGGCTGCTATCCGCAGGAGGGCTAAGCAAATGGACAACCCGGTGCCGTTCGTCGCATCCGATGGCCGCTACTCCCAGATGATCTATCGGCGCTGCGGGCGCAGCGGGATCGACCTGCCGATGCTGTCGCTGGGCTTGTGGCAGAACTTCGGTGAGGACCGCCCGCTCGCGACGCAGCGCGCAATCGTGCGGCGCGCATTCGACCTGGGCGTCACGCATTTCGACCTTGCCAACAACTACGGGCCGCGGTACGGCGCCGCCGAGGTGAACTTCGGCCGGCTGTTGGCCCAGGACTTCCGCGGCTATCGCGATGAGCTGATCGTCAGCACCAAGGCCGGCTGGGACATGTGGCCCGGTCCGTACGGCGACCTCGGATCGCGGAAATACCTACTCGCCAGTCTCGACCAGTCGCTTTTACGGCTCGGGCTTGATTACGTCGACATCTTCTACTCGCATCGCCCGGATCCGGCGACGCCGCTGGAAGAAACAATGGGCGCGCTGCACACGGCGGTGCAGCAGGGCAAGGCGCTCTACGTCGCCATCTCCTCTTATAGCCCCGAGCGCACTCGTCAGGCGGCTGCGATCCTGAGTGATCTCGGGACGCCGTTGCTGATCCACCAGCCGTCGTACTCGATGCTCAACCGGTGGGCGGAGGGCGGCCTGCTCGAGGCGCTCGAGGATGTCGGCGCCGGCTGCATCGCGTTCTCAGCGCTTGCCCAGGGATTGCTTACCGGGAAATACCTCGACGGCATTCCGGCCGATTCAAGAGCGGCTCGCGAAGGGTCGCTGTCGGCGGCGACGATAACTGAGGACCGGCGGCGCGCCCTTCGCGAGCTCAATCGGATCGCCGCTGATCGAGGACAGACGCTGGCCCAGCTTGCGTTGTCGTGGGTGCTGCGCGATGACCGGGTCACGTCGGTCCTTATCGGCGCGAGCTCGGTGGACCAGCTCGAGGACAACGTCGCTGCGATTCACCAGACGTCCTTCAGCGAGGCGGAGCTGGCGGCCATCGACAACGTCGCGCACGACGATCCTGACGTCGACCTGTGGCGTGCGCCGGCACTGGTCGGCGCGGACGACCGGGCTCCTCATTCCCAGCGCTGACGACGACCGGATTAGCTGAGCGTCAGCTGAGATAACCCCACACTCGGCAGGCATCACGAAGCTCATCCGCGATGTCATCCTGGTCGGGAATCTCGCGACTCGGCTTGATCTCGCCGGAGCGAATCGCCGGGCTCCAGTCGCCGACTCCGGCGACGAGCGGCCCATGGTCCCAGGCGCCATAGTCGAGCATCGAGCGCTCCCACCGGAGACCCAGGTAGCGGCAGACCTCCGTGGTGACCGATTCCGGGTCAGCGACGAGATCTTCGTATCGCACCGTGAGCCCGCAGAGATTCGCCCGTGCCTTCTCCATGGCGGCGACGTACTCGTTAACCCGCTTCGCGACCGCACCTTCGACGGGTGCCTTTCTGGAGCGGGCAAGTGAGTCCGCGATGGACGCCGGATGGCGGATCAGGAAGATGAAGCGAGCCTTCGGCCAGGCGGTCGTGAGTCGCTCGTAGCCGAAGACGTTCTGCGGTGTCTTGTCGACGATCAGCTTCTTGCCGCTGGCCACCAGGGTCCGGTGCAGGATCCGGTCCCAGAGCAGATTTTCCAGCTTGCTCTCGCTGAGTCCGAGCTGTTTCATCGCCACCTTCGCGTACTTGTGGCGCTCTTCGATCCGGATCCGCACCACTTGCAGGTGCAGCTCATGCGGCGCGCAGATCTCTGAGTGGCTGTCCAGGATCACGCGAAACAGCGTGGAACCCGACCGAACCGGCGATAGCACGAACACCGGACTCGGCACGAGCCGATCCTTGGGGGAAGCCGGCTGTTTGGGGAGCTTGGTCGACTCGAGCCGGGTCAGCTGATAGCCCGTCGACCCAGCGAGGACCCGGTTGATGACTCGTCTGAGCTGGGGTGCGCGCGACTGCAGAACTGCACTCCTCTCATCGGCGCTGTCAACGCCACAGCGGTGTTGCGAGACTAGCAAGCGTCACGCGAGGGCGGCGGCCGCTAGCGGGTGCGGAAGCGGTTGCTCGTGCACCACATCTAGCGAGGAAACGATCTAGCGAGGAAACGGCTCGGGTCAGCGCGACATAAAGCCAGTGAAGGCCGCGGTCGTGCGAGCCCACAATTGCCGCCGGCTCGATGACGATCACGTGGTCGAACTCCAGTCCTTTGCAGAGCTCGACCGGGACCAGCTCCACCCGGCTCGCCAGCCCGTCCTCGACTCGACCGGCCTCGATCCCGGCCCGACCGAGCGCGCGACCGACCACCCGGATGTGTTCGGTGGTCGCGATCACGCCAACGGAGCCTTCCTGCGTCAGGCGCTCCTGCACCGTCGCGACCACTGCGGCCGACATCGCGGCGGCCGGACGCAGCCGAAGCGATGCTGCGGCATGACGGATCGAGGTCGCGGGATCGACCGCAACGTCCAGCGCCGGCAGCAGCCGGTTTGCCAGGTCGAGCACCTCCTGCGGCACGCGATACCCGCGGGTGAGCGAAACGATCGACGCCGCCGGTTTCCCCAGCTGCTGCAACGTCTCCACCCAGTCCGCGACTGCCTCCGGTGCCGTCGCCTGGGCGATGTCACCGAGCACTGTGGCCGACCCGCTCTCGCAGCGGCGGCCCAGCGCCCGGCACTGCATCGCCGAGAGGTCCTGCGCCTCATCCACCACCAGGTGGCCGTACGCCGCTGGCCGCGAAATGTGAGCGGCGGCTTCATCGACCAGGAAGGCATCACCTCGCGACCACCGTCGGTTGCCAGCGCCGGTGCGACCCTCGTCGAGCAGCAGCGCCTGCTCGTCCGACTCGAGCACGCCGTCAGCCAGCCGCGCGAGCATGGTTTCATCGCTTAGCAGTCGTGCCACCAACGCCTTCGGCGTCACCGCCGGCCAGTGGGCATCGACGAAGGTCCGAACCACCGGCGAGCGGGCAAGCGCGGACACCCAGCGGTCGTCCGGCGACCCGCCGGCGCTCTCGGATCGGCGACGGACGGTCTCGGCCAGCAGCATCGGAAGCCGAGCCCGGATGACGCCGTATGGCTGGTCGCAGGCCCGCTCCCGATCGATCAGGCCCGACAACTCCTCGGCCGGCACCCGCCACCTGCGGGCGCCGACCGCGACCGCGAGTGACTCAGACGGTCGCCGCACGCCGTCGTAGACCGCGCGCGCGATGACGGTCGCGAGCCGGGCATCGCCCTTCACCCGCGCGACCGCCGGCCGGTCGTGACCTCTGATCGTGACGCCGCGGACGAGGTCATCAATGATCACTTGCGCAACGTCGACCTCGCCCAACGCCGGCAACAGCGCGCCGATGTAGGACAGAAACGAGCGGTTGGGGCCGACGACCAGGACCTTGGTCCGACGCAACTGGTCGCGATGGGCGTAAAGCAGGTACGCCGCCCGGTGCAGACCGACCGCCGTCTTGCCGGTGCCGGGCGCGCCCTGCACGCACAGCGACTGATCGAGCGGCGCCCGCACCAACGTGTCCTGGTCCGGCGCGATCGTGGCGACGATGTCCCGCATCGGTCCGACGCGTGGTCGCTCGATCTCGGCCGTGAGGATCCCGCTCGTGGCGGCGTCGTACTCCTGCCCGGCGAGCAGCCGCTCGTCCTCGAGCGAGGTCAAAGTGCCAGCGGCGTGACCGAAGCGGCGCCGCAGCGCGACGTCCATCGGCTCGGCCCCGCTCGCGCGGTAGAAGGCGAGGGAGACCTCCGCCCGCCAGTCGACCACCACTACTTCGCCGGCATTGTTGCGAACGTGGCGGCGTCCGATGTGGAAGACCTCGCCGCTCGAGTCGCGGTCGATCCGGCCGAAGAACAACGGCACGCCGGGCACCTCTTGCAGCGCGGCGGCGCGGCGCGCGAGTTCGGCCTTGAGGTATTCCGTCGAGACAGCGTTGCCGCCCTGGGCGTCCAGCGACCGAACCGCGTCGAGCATCGCCGCGAGGCATTTACGGGCGTAGTCGAGGTAGTCGGTTTCGGCCGCTAACGTGGTCTGCGCTGTCGTCCCGGCAGTGGCGGCGGGTTCGGTAGCGCGGCGGTGGGACACGAAGCAGAGACCCTAGTGCGTCGAGCCGCTTCGCACCAGCGGGTTACCGGGCTTCAGGGACCGCCGCCGGCGGCTACTGCTTTCCCTTGGCCTTGACGGCGTAGCTGCCCGGCTTGGTGAAGCGGTGTGACGGGCGCTTGCTCGTTGTGGCCGCTCCCTCAGCTCGTCGGCGATCCGCAGGTGACGTCGATGAACGTCCCGGTCAAGGCGCTGGCCCGCTCCGAGGCCATCAAGGTGACTGCCGCCGCGACCTCCGCGACCAGCGGAAGTCGGTTGAGCAGGGTGTGGGCTCCGACGCCTTCGAGGTAGTCAGCGAGCGGGACGCCTTCTGCGGCGGCGTGCTCGGCGAACATCGCCTGGAGGTCGGGGGAGTCCGGTGAGCCGGCTGAGCGGATCCCGATCGTGCGGACGCCGTGTGCACCCAGCTCCGCCGCTAGGTTGCGCCATAACGCCTCGATGGTGTCGCAGGCAGGGCCGAACCCGCCGACCCCTGGGGTGGCTTCGCGGGCCGGTCCGGCGGTGATCGTCAGAAGCACGCCGGACCGGTGTTCGAGCATGTGACGTGCCGTCGCGCGAGCGGTGATGAGGTTGCTGCGAAACCCATTGTGGACCGGTCGGTAGGTGTCCTCGACGGTCAGTTCGAGCAGGCCCGGGCCTTGCACGTCGTGCATCCCGATCGCGTTGAACATGATGTCGATGCGGCCGGCTTCGGCAGCGATGGCGGCGGCGTGGCGCTCGACCGCGTTCTCGTCGAGCGCGTCGACCTCCGCGGCCGAGGCGGTGCCGCCGTCGCGGGCGATGCGCGCGGCGACCTCGTCGACCTTGGCGCCGGTGCGCCCGGCAAGAAACAGTCGGGCGCCTTCGGCGGCGAAGGCCTCAGCGACCGCACCGCCGATCGTGCCGCCGGCGCCGTAGATCACCGCGGTCTTGTTGGCGAGCAACATGTCGAACCCCCTCGCAACGAACGTACAAGGCCGCCGGGGCTGCGCGACTTGGCCGGATGAAGGCGATGAGGACCAGGCGCGGGTACTTGCATGCATTCTTCACGCATTCTCGGGTAGGTCGGGATGGGGATCGTGCGGAAGGACGTCGATGACGACTGTTGCTGACCAGGTGCTCGACCGGCTTCGGGAGTGGGACGTGTCGTGCGTCTTCGGCTATGCCGGGGATGGCATCAACGGCATGCTTGCTGCCTGGGGCCGAGCGGAGAACCAACCGAAGTTCATTCAGGTGCGACACGAGGAGATGGCCGCGTTCGCGGCGGTTGGCTACGCCAAGTTCTCTTCCCGGGTCGGAGTGTGCGTGGCGACCTCCGGGCCGGGTGCGGTGCACCTGCTCAACGGTCTGTACGACGCGAAGCTCGACCATGTCCCGGTCGTCGCGATCGTCGGTCAGACCAGCAGAAGCGCGATGGGTGGCTCCTACCAGCAGGAAGTTGACCTGCTCAGCCTCTACAAAGACGTGGCGAGCGAGTACTGCCAGATGGTCACGGTGCCCGAGCAGATCCCCAACGTTCTGGACCGGGCGATGCGGGTCGCGATCTCGCAACGGACCGTCGCGGCGATCATCATCCCCTCGGATGTGCAGGAGCTGACCTACGCCGCACCGACCCACGCCTTCAAGATGGTGCCGTCGAGTCTCGGCCTCACCGAGCCGTCGATCGTCCCACCGGAGTCCGAGTTGCGCCGGGCCGCCGAGATCATCAACCAGGGCAGTCGGGTCGCGATCCTGGTCGGCCAAGGGGCGCGGCAGGCAGCCGATCAGGTGCTCGAGCTGGCCGACGCCGTCGGCGCAGGAGTCGCCAAGGCGCTGCTCGGCAAGGACGTCCTCTCCGACGAGCTTCCGTTCGTCACCGGAGCGATCGGCCTGCTCGGCACCCGGCCGTCGTACGAGCTGATGATGGGTTGCGACACCCTGGTCACGATCGGGTCGAACTTCCCCTACACCCAGTTCTTGCCGGACTTCGGTCAGGCCCGGGCGATCCAGATCGACATCGACCCGAAGTTCATCGGCATGCGCTATCCATACGAGCTGAACCTGGTCGGTAGCGCACAACCGACTCTGAAAGAGCTGCTGCCGATGATCGAGCGCAAGTCGGACCGATCATGGCGCGAGGGCGTCGAGAAGAACGTCTCGCGTTGGCACGACATCGTGCACCGGTCCGCACACATCGACGCCGATCCGCTCAACCCGCAGCGGGTCTTCGCCGAGGCGTCCGAGGTGCTGCCGGATGACGTGATCATGGCGGCCGACTCCGGCTCAGGCGCAAACTGGTATGCCCGCAACATCAAGATCCGGCCCGGGATGCGGGGCTCACTGTCAGGCACTCTCGCCACGATGGGCAACGGCGTTCCCTATGTGCTGGGCGCGAAGTTCGCCGAGCCACGCCGTCCAGCGGTCGCATTCGTCGGCGACGGCGCGATGCAGATGAACGGCATCAACGAGCTGATCACGATCTCGAAGTACTGGCAGGAGTGGGACGATCCGAGGCTCGTTGTTGCGATCCTTCACAACGACGACCTCAACCAGGTGACCTGGGAGATGCGAGCGATGGAAGGTGCCCCGCAGTTCCTTCCGTCGCAGCAGCTGCCGGACTTCCCGTACGCCGGGTACGCGCGAAGTCTGGGTCTCGGCGGCATCAAGGTCGACACGGTTGACGAGATCGCCTCGGCGTGGCAGTCGGCGCTGAGCGCCGATCGGCCGACCGTGCTGGAGTTCGTGACCGACCCCGCAGTGCCACCGATCCCACCGCATGCCACCTGGGACCAGATCGAGAACATGATCTCGGCCGTCGTCCGCGGTGACGCGGATCGATGGGACGTGATCAGGGAGGGCATCAAGCTCAAGGCGCAGGAGTTCCTGCCAGGTGATGGGACCTGACATGGGCGCCGTGCCACCGATTTATCGCCTCGACCGGATCGTCCGCAACGTCCGCACCGGTCACTTCGAGCGCTCACTGTCCGGCCTGACCGCGATCGGGGCAGTCGTGACTGCCGCGGAGATCTACTTCGAGCATGACCGGGCGAGCTTCGGCAACCGGATGATGTGGCTGCCGGTGGCGCTCGGTCCGGTCGGGCTGGTGTCCGGGGTGGCGGGTGTCATCAGCAAGCGCGCGGCGAAGACCCTGCTGCCGATCACCTCGCTCGCGATTGTGGCCAACGGGCTTCAGGGCACCTACCTGCATGCGCGCGGGATCGCGGCCCGGCCGGGCGGGTTCAGCCTCGGTCGCTACAACCTGGAAATGGGCCCGCCGCTGCTGGCGCCGCTGCTCATGACCATGGTCGGAGGCATGGGCCTGCTCGCCGCAGTCCTGCGACGCGAAGGCGAGTGATGGGCGGACTGTTCCGGCGTCCGGTTGAGACCGCCGGCCGAACTCCCGGCGGTGGCGAGCCGCGGTTCCCGGGTTTCGACGTCTTGGGCGAGGTCGATCGCTGGGACGCGGCGACCGCCGGTGTCGTGCTCGATCGCCTCACTGCGCCGCCGCCGGTGCGGTTCTTCGACCTGGCCGAGGAAGCGGTCGGTCGCGCGCTGTTCGACCAGTTGCTGGACCAGCGCGACGAGCCGCGGGTCCCGATCTTCGAGCTGGTCGACTCCCGGCTGGCCGAGTTCGAGACTGATGGCTGGCATTACGCCGACCTTCCCGAGGACGGCGAGGCGTTCCGGCGGAGCTTCGCGGCCATCGATGAGGATTCCCGCGAGGCGTTCGGCGACGGCTTTGCCGTCATCGGGTGGGATGACCGGGCAGCGGTGGTTGAGGCGGTTCGCAAGACCAACGGCGACTGGCACGAGATGCCGGCAACTCAGGTCTGGAGCCTGTGGACCCGCTATGCCTGCACCGCTTTCTATGGCCATCCGTGGGCGTGGAACGAGATCGGCTTCGGCGGCCCGGCCTACCCGCGGGGTTACAAGAACCTCGGCGTCAATGCTCGGGAGCGGTGGGAGGTTGCCGACCACGACAACACCGATCCGGCTCGGGATCGTTCGACGTGAGCTCGCTGCTTGCGGTCCGCGCTCGCAACGAGTCGGCCTGGTTGCTCCCGAACGACGGGACCCGGACGAACCACAGCCTGCGCCGCGATATGCGCCGGTTCGACGACGATGACGAGGTTGACATCGCGATCGTTGGCCTCGGAGCCGGCGGCGGCGTACTGCTCCAGCGGCTCGCGCGGGCCGGGTGGCGAGCGGTCGGGTTCGACGCCGGCCCATTCTGGGATCCGGATCATGACTGGGTCAGCGATGAGGCCGGATCGCATCACCTGTACTGGACCGAGCCGCGGGTGATCGACGGAAAGGATCCGGTGCCGCTGGGCTCGAACAATTCCGGGCGTGGTGTCGGCGGCTCGATGATCCACTACGCCGGCTACACCCCGCGCCTGCATCCGTCCGACTTCCACACTCAAAGCCTCGACGGGGTGGGTGCGGACTGGCCGATCAGCTACGACGATCTCTCCGGTTACTACCAGCTTGTCGAGGAAGAGCTGCCGGTCGCCGGCGAGGCGTGGCCGTGGGGCGACCCGCACCGCTACCCGCATTCACCGCATCCGGTCAGTGGCAACGGGATGGTCGCCCAGCGCGGTGCGCTGGCGCTTGGCATCGAGATGAAGGTCGGGCCGGTGGCGATAACGAACGGCCGGTTCGGCAACCGGCCGCACTGTATCTACCGCGGGTTCTGCATCCAAGGCTGCAAGGTCAACGCAAAGGCCTCGCCGTTGATCACCCACATTCCCGATGCGCTTGCCCGCGGCGCCGAGGTGCGGCCCGACGCCATGGTCAGCGCCGTCGTCACCGACGACGATCGCGGGGCGGTCACCGGAGTTCGCTACTTCCGCGCCGGCTCCGAGCATTTCCAGCGAGCTCGGCTGGTGGCGGTGTGCGGTTACGCGATCGAGACACCGCGGCTGCTGTTCAACTCGGCGACCAAGCGCTGGCCGGACGGTCTCGGCAACGATTACGACCAGCTCGGGCGTTACGTCATGGTGCAGGGCGCGCCGCAGGTCGCGGGCCGATTCGAGGATGAGATCCGGATGTACAAGGCGCCGCCGCCCGAGGTGTCGTCCGAGGCGTTCTACGAGACCGATCCCGCCAAGTCCTACAAACGCGGATTCTCGATCCAGACCGTCTCGCCGTTGCCGATCACCTGGGCCGAACACGTCATCGCACAGGGTCACTGGGGCGCAGACCTGCGGGCCTACATGGCCGACTATGTGCATTGGGCCACCCTCGGCGCGCTCTGCGAATATCTGCCGCAGGCCGACAACCGGGTCACGCTCGACGCCGAGACCGACCGCTACGGACTGCCGGTCGCCCGGTTCTCCTACAGCCGTTGCGACAACGACGATCAGTTGCTGGAGGCCGCCGAGTCGGTGTTGCGCGACATTCTCGGGGCGGCGGGCGCCACCGAGCTGATGACGATCAACCGCAACGCCCACCTGGTGGGAGGGGCACGGATGAGCGCCAGCGCGGAGACCGGCGTGGTGGATCGCGAGCTGCGGTCCTGGTCGATCCCCAACCTCTATGTGATCGACGGCAGCGTGCTTCCCACCCAGGGAGCGGCGAACCCGGCGCTGACCATCATGGCGCTCGCCGCCCGAGCCGCCGACCGGCTCATCGAGGGTCAGCGAGGCGGACAGGCGCCGGGACCGGGAGGTGCCACCCGATGACCGCCGAACCAACCGTCACCTCGGTGAAGGTGCAGACGCGCACCGTCCCGACCGACCTGCCCGAAGCCGACGGGACGTTGGCGTGGGACTCAACCACGGTTGTCATCGTCGAGGTGCAGGCCGGCGACATGGTGGGGCTCGGCTGGACCTACACCGCGGCGGCGGCCGCCCACGTCATCGACCAGGTGCTGTCTCCAGTCGTCGTCGGGCACAGCGCGCTGGATCCGCCAGGCCTCAACGAGGCGATGGGAAGGGCGGTACGCAACATCGGCCGAACCGGACTGGTGGCTGCCGCGATCTCCGCGGTCGATATCGCGACGTGGGACCTCAAGGCCCGGCTGCTCGGCCAGTCGGTGGTCGGCCTGATCGCCTCGACCGATGATCCGATCGCGATCTACGGCAGCGGCGGCTTCACGACCTACGACGACGACCAGACGACCCGCCAGGTCGAGGGCTGGCTCGCCGACGCCGGGGTGCGGCAGGTGAAGATCAAGATCGGCGAGTCCTGGGGAGCCCGGGTCGAGCGCGACCTGGCGCGGGCCGAGCTGGTGCGGGATCTGATCGGAGACCGCGAGCTGTTCGTCGATGCGAACGGCGGCTACAGCATCGGGCAGGCGAAGCGGGTCGGCCGCGCACTTGATGACCTCGGCGTGACCTGGTTCGAGGAGCCGGTCAGCTCCGATGACCTCGACGGGCTGCGGCTGCTTCGTCGCCATGTTGTCGCCGACGTTGCAGCCGGGGAGTACGGCGACAGCCCGGCGTACTTTCGGCGGATGCTGGCCGCGCAGGCAGTCGACTGTCTGCAGATCGACGTCACGCGCTGCGGTGGCATCACTGCGTTCATCCGCTCTGCCGCGATCGCGGCGGCGCAGAACATGGCGGTGTCGGCCCACTGTGCGCCGCACCTGCACGCGTCGTTCGTGGCCGCAGTGCCGAACCTCCGGCACGTGGAGTACTTCCACGACCACGCCCGGATCGAGGAGGAGATCGTCTTCGCGGGCGCCGAGAAACCGCGGAACGGACACCTGAAAAGTAGGCGTGACTGCGTCGGCCACGGCATGTCGCTGCGGGCAGGTTCGAGCGCGGCTGATCGCGGTTGAGTGCCGGCGGCTACCGCTGGGTAGACCACGGTCATGATCACCGGGGTTCTCTTCGACATCGACGGCACGCTGGTCGACACCAACTATCTCCACGTCGTCGCCTGGGCTGATGCCTTTGCCCACCACGGGCACGACGTCACCATGAGTGCGATCCACGGGTTGATCGGGCAGGGCTCAGAACGTCTCGTCGACAGTGCGATCGGCCGATCCGACGACGCCGTTGCCGACGCGCACGCCGACATCTACGGCGTTCGGCTGCACACGCTTCGAGCGTTCGACGGCGCCGCCGAGCTGCTGACCCGCTGCCATGACGAGGGAATCACCGTCGTGCTGGCGACCAGCGCATCGCGCCATGATGCCGACCATCTGAGGGCAGCACTCGATGCTGACGGCGCCATCGACCATGTGACGACCAATGATGACGCCGACGCTTCGAAGCCGGCTCCCGACATCGTCGAGGCCGCGCTCGACGGCTCCGGTCTCGCCGCCGGTGACTGTGTCTTTGTCGGCGACACGGTGTGGGACGTCGAGGCGGCGAAGCGTGCCGGCATGCCTTGCGTCTGCGTCCTCACCGGCGGCATCGGCGAGGCTGACCTGCGCGCCGCCGGAGCCACCGCGATCTATCCGAGCGTTCGCGAGCTGCTGGCGGACTTCGAAGGGTGGACCTCCGGATCCGGTTAGGTCGTGGCGACCCGGTGGCCGCTTCGCTGCGGCGACGCGCCGAGATCGCGCTCGATCGACTCGAGTGACTGGCCTTTGGTCTCAGGCACCCGCAGCGCGAAGAAGGCAGTGGCGAGCACGCCGAATCCGGCGTACATCCAGAACGTCCCCGGCCGTCCGATCGCGTTGACCAGGCTCAGGAAGAAGTAGGAGATCAGGAAGTTAGCGGCCCAGTTGATGATGGTGCACACCGCCATCGCCTGGCTGCGTGCCTTGAGCGGGAAGATCTCCGAGATCATCAGCCAGAAGACCGGCCCGAGACCGATCGCGAAGCTTCCGATGAACACCACGAGTGCCACCACGGCGATCCAGGGAGCATCGGCCTTCAGCGACGACGACGCGAAGAACCCGCCGAGCACCGCGAGCGCCACGGTCAGCCCGACCGTGCCACTGATGAGCAGCTTGCGGCGACCGACCCGGTCCAGCAGGCCGATCGCGACGATCGTGAACACCACGTTGGTGATCCCGACCGACAGAGCTTCGGTGATCGACTGGTTGGCGCTCAGTCCGGTGTATTTGAGGATCGTCGGCGCGTAATAGACGACGGTGTTGACGCCGACCACCTGCTGGAAGAACGCCAGCCCGATCCCGACGATGAACATCGGCCGCACCGACGGCGAGAGCAACGTCCGGAAGCCGGCCCGCTCCTCGCTGTCGAGCACGTCGCTGACCTCGTCGATTTCCTTGTCGACCGCTTTCTTGTCGCCTCTGGTGCGCTTGAGGACATCGCGTGCCTCGTCATCGCGGTTGGCTTCGATCAGCCACCGCGGCGTGTGCGGCACGAACAGCATCCCGATCGTCAGGGCCATGCCGGGAAGCGCGCCGAGGGCGAGCATCCAGCGCCAGTTGTCAGAGACACCTTTGAACAGGAAGTCGACGATGTAGGCAAGCATGATGCCGCTGGTGATCATGAGCTGGTTGAACGAGACCGTCCCGCCGCGTAGCTTCGGCGGAACGTGCTCGGAGATATAGAGCGGACCGACGAACGATGCGGCGCCGACCGCGAGACCGAGGACAGCGCGGGCGGCGATCAGCATTCCCGAGCTGTCGGCCAAGCCGGACCATAATGCGGCGCCGACATAGATCACGCCGGCGGTGATGATTGTGTATTTCCGGCTGATCCGGTCGGCGAGATAGCCGCCGGCGGCTGCCCCGACGCAGGCGCCGAGCAACAGCGCCCCGACGAACCAGCTCTGTGCCGTGGTCGAGGCGTGCAGGTCGCCGGTGATGAACAGCTGGGCTCCGGAGATGACTCCGGTGTCGAACCCGAACAACAGCCCGGCCAGGGCGGCCAGCGCGGCGATCCCGGATACCGATCGGTTCCGTCCAGTGAGTGCCTCGCGTGCAAAGCTCGCCATCGTTGTGCTCCTCGCACCCCCCGTCGGCCCGCCAGGTGCATTCCCCGTTCTTGGCTCGACTATTCGTCAACAGGGCGGGTAGATCCACGGCGTAGCCAACCGAAGGAATCGTGAGAATGCCCAACCAGCTCGCCCTTGACATCCCCGGGGACACTCGTGGCTGAGTCAGCGATCGCGAAGGTTCGCAGCCGTTATGCCGGATCCGCCGAACGGCCGCTCGGTAGCTTCCTGGCGCTGATGTCTGCTTATGGCGGGTTGGTCACAACAGCGAGTCTGTTGCTCCGGTCGGCAGGTCGTGGACTGCCGCACCGGATCGGCTCGCGCGATCTGGTGCTGCTGGCGGTCGCGACGTTCAAGCTGTCGCGGGTGATGGCCAAGGACCCGGTCACCAGCCCGTTGCGGGCGCCGTTCACCAAGTTCAAGAGTCAGGCGGGTGAGGCGGAACTGGACGAGGAGGTGGTTGGTAAGGGCCCGCAGAAGGCAATCGGGGAGCTCGTCACCTGCCCGTTCTGCCTCGACCAATGGATCGCGACCGCGCTGACGCTTGGTTGGCTCGCCAACCCTCGGCTCGCTCGGCTGGTCGCGTCGACGCTGACCGTGGTGACGGCGGCCGACGTACTGCAGTTCGGGTACGACGCACTTCAGAGCTCAGCGTGACGGCGGAAACGCGCATGCCGCATTGATCAGCGCGAGGTGGCTGAGGCCCTGCGGGAAGTTCCCGAGCGCGTCGCCTGACGTGGGGTCGATCTGCTCCGCAAACAGGCCGACATCGTTGGCCAGGTCTACCGCCTGATCCATCAGCTTGCGCGCCGCGTCCACCTGGTCGTTGAGGGCCAGCGCGTTGACGAGCCAGAACGTGCAGGCGATGAATGCGCCTTCTTCGCCGTCGGCTCCGGTGTAGCGATAGACACTCGGGCCGTGCTGCAGCTCGGACCGGATCGCGGCGATCGTGGTCGTCAACCGCTGGCCTTGCTCAAATCCGGTACGTGCGGCCAGCAGCGTCGCGGCGTCGAGGTCATCGGTTCCGGCGTACGCGGTGTATGAGCGTTTGGACTGCGACCAGCAGTATTCGTTCACCCAGGCGGCGATCCGGTCGCGCTCGGCCGCCCAGCGCGCGGCATGTGGGGTCTGCAGCCGCTCGGTGTCGGCGAGGCGAACCGCGCGGTCCAGAGCGGTCCAGCAGCCGATCTTCGAGACCGTGTAGTGATGGCTGTCGGTGAGTTCCCAGATGCCGGCGTCCTCGGTGAGCCAGACATCACAGCAGCGATCGGCGAGGTCGGTCAGTAGCCGGGCGCTGGGAGGGTCGAGCCGATGACCGTCGCGGACGTAGAGCGAGATCATCTCGAACAGGTCGCCGAAGGTGCCGAGCTGCGTCTGGCGCGCCGCCCGGTTGCCGGAGCGCACCGGCCGACTGTGCCGATAGCCGGCCACGTCGATGACGTGCTGGCCTTCGGGCTCATTCGCGTCGAGGCCGTAGAACACCCGGAGCTCCGGCGAGGTACGACGCAGGGCGCCGAGCATCCACTTCACCGCAGCGTGCGCCTCGTCTTGAAGCTCGAGTGAGAGGAACGCGTCGACGGTGAAGGCGGCGTCGCGAACCCACATGTAGCGGTAGTCCCAGTTCTTCTCGCCGCCGACTCGCTCCGGAAGCGAGGTGGTGGGCGCGGCGATGATCGCTCCGGTCGGCGCGTAGGTGAGCAGCTTCAGGGCGAGCGCCGAGCGACGCACCTCGGTTTCCCAGGGACCGTCGTAGCGGATCGAGCCGGCCCAGTCGCGCCAGCGCCCGGCCGTCAGGTCGGCCGACTCGACGCAGCGCTCGCGGGTCGGGATGACGACCGGTGAGTCCTCGCCGCCGGTGATCGAGAGCACCCCGCACTGCCCCGCCGAGATGGTCAGCTCGCAGCCGACGCTGCGGTCGGAGACGGCCGGCTCACCCAGATCCCAGGACTGGATGGCGAGCTGCTCGGCGCCGTTGGCGATCAGCAGGGCGCCGTCATCGGTGTGCACCCACGGCTGGGTGCTGTTGAACCGGTTGCCCGGTGCCACCGACCACCGCAGGCGAACCTCACCGTCGAGTCCATCGACCCGGCGGACCAGCTGGCTCCACGACAGCTGCCCGCCCTGTCCGAGCGGGATCCAGTCGGTGAGCCGTAGCGATCCCGACACCGTGGTGAAGGTGGTCTCCAGGATGTTGGTGTCCTCGGCGTACCGCCTCGTGACGCTGAAGTCCTCGACCGGCGCGATGCTGATGC
>DATAUK010000065.1:0-22667 GCA_036268295.1 Mycobacteriales bacterium
GAGCCGGCCATTGTCGTACCTCAGAGCCCTTTGACCGCAGTGACCGGTCAGACGGCGGACTTCATCGACGACGCGGACGTGACCGATCCGGAGATGTGCACGGCATCGCTCTGCGGCGCTCCGTACGGCAATACGCCGATCGCTGATCCCGACGCCTCGATGTTGCTCGTCGCCTGGCTCGACCAAAACTGCGGCAGGTTCAATTTCGGGGACGCCGAGTTTTCCTCCCACGGCAGCGCCGACAACAGCGACGTCGACTCGCTACTACTCAATGCGCAACTCCGCGAAAACGCCGAGAACGGTTACAACAGCGATCAGCGAGCTGCGATCACGTCCACACTCGACCCCGAAGCGCTCGCGCTGGACCTCAGCGAGGAGGTCGGTGAGGCGTCGCAGGACACGTCGCTCTTCGCCGGGATCGGCGATCTCGAAAATGTCGACTATGCGCTCTCGCACATCGAATACACCCCGCCCGCTAACCCGGGCACCTGCCATCTCAACGTCGCTGTCAGCGATCTCGGTAACGACGGGACGCCCTTGTCATACACCGACCAGAGCATCCCCGGCTATGAGGTGCCGGACGCGCTGGCTGACTCAGGGCAGATCAGCTTCGACGTCATCGGGACTCACCCGGATGTCACGGTGAATCAATCCGATCCCAACGGTCCTGGTGTCGACCCGACCCACACCGACGCCAACTACACGATCACTTTCAATCAGGATGTGTCGTCGTTCGACGGCGCAGATCTCGACACAAGCAGCAGCACATTAGGTCTCGCCGTGGCATGCAACGTCATCACGGTAAGTCCTTCTCGCGTCTGGAGCGCCAGCTGCACGTCGAACAAAGACGGTGTCATAAAGGCGAAGGTGGACGCGGGCATCGTCTATGCCCAGGGTCACGACGGTGAACAGGGGTACTCCAATAATGCATCGACCTCGACCGACAACTCTGTGACCTGGGACGCCACCAGTCCGGCTGTGACGATCGATCAGCCGAGCAGCCAGCCAGATCCGACGTCGATTGCGCCGGTCGATTTCACCGCGGTCTTCTCCGAACCGGTTACCGGTTTCACCGGCTCCGATGTCGACCTCGGAGGCTCGACCGCCGGCGGACCGCTGCACGCCGAAGTTAGCGGCGGCCCGCAGACCTACGCCGTCGCTGTCACGGGGATGAGCAGGAACGGCCAGGTTGTCGCCACGATTCCGTCTGGAGCCGCCGCCGACGATGCTTCGAATCCGAGCCTGGCCTCGACATCAACCGACGGTGCGGTCACTTGGCATGAGGTGGTCGACCCGACGATCATCAACCACCTGAGCAGTGCCCACCCGCGGCATGAGGGTTGGTTCCGCTCGGCTGTGCACATCGCTTTCACCTGCGAGACCGGCACTGCGCCGCTTTTCGGCTCGTGTCCGAAGACCGTCGTGCTTACCGCGGACACCAGACAGACGGCAATCACCCGGACGATCCATGCGACTGACGGCGGTTCGGCGATGACGACCGCCGGCCCGGTCCGGATCGACCGGACCAAGCCGACGCTCGCCGTCAAGGGCGTCACGTCCGGCAAGAACTATCGGCACGTCCCGAAGTTGCGCTGCGTCGCGCACGACGCGCTGTCGGGAGTCGCGTCCTGCAAGATCAGCAAGCACCGGCATGGAAAGGCAGTGCACTACGTCGCGACCGCGATGGATCGGGCCGGTAACAAGACCACCAAGGCCGGCCACTATCGCTTGACCTGATGCCCGGCCACGACGCAAAGCTTTGGGAGGACGCTCAAGAACAGTGACGCGGGCCGCGCACCACCGCCTGACCGGAGCCACGCGTGCTCCGCGTCTCATACTGGCGTCCGTGACCGTCGCCGGTCGCCGGTCGCTGGTCAGCGCCGCTGCGTGAGCCGGGTGGCCATCTCGAACAGCTTGATGTCGCTTTCCTGACTGAACTTCACCAGGATCGCGAACGCCGCCTGGGCGTCAATGTCGAACCGCTCCATCAAGATGCCCTTGGCCTGGCCGATCAGGTCTCGGTGGTCGATCGCACGCCCGAGCTGTTCCTCGGTTCGAGCCCCGGCGTACGCGATCGCGGCATGCGCGGCGAGCAACAAACCGACGTGCTCAGACTCGTCGCTGAACGCATTCGCGCGGCGGGAGTACAGGTTCAGGGCGCCGAGGTTGTCACCCTCGACGTACAGCTGAAAGGACAGCATCCCGAGCGCGCCGGCTTCAAACGCGCGCTGAGCGAAGTGCGGCCACCGCGTCTCGATGCTCATCTCCGGGACCCGCACCGTCTGCTGCTCGTACACCGCGTCCAGACACGGCCCCTGACCGGTCTCAGCCTGCAGTGCGTCGACCCGCTCCGGCAGGCTGCTCGACGCCGCCGCCGACGTCACGTCCCTGCGTCCCATGACCACGCTGATCGAGCCTTCGTCCGCTCCGGGAACCAGGTCAATTGACGCCTGCACGACCGCGGCCAGCGTGTCTGCAGGTGTGCTCTCGTCCTGCAAGGCGCGTGCCACCTCACTAAGCCGGGTGGCCAGCGCGTCCAGTCCCGCGGCCGTGCCGGTGTCACTGGCCGACGGCTTGCCCCGTCCTCCAGCAAGCGGATCGTCTCGCTCAGCCATATGCGCTTTCCTGCCCGATACCACCTGGCATCTCCAAGGCCAACGGACTCAGGGTACGCATCTCTAGGCTGAGTCGAGACGCCGTCGAACGGTCTCGGCATCGGCTTTGTGATCGTTTGGCTGAGACGGAAGCGACTCGTCCTTACGATTAGGGCTTCGCACGATCCGGCTTGGACCGTGGGCGTGTTCTGTACCCGACGAAAACTGAGGCTGTCATGACTCGCAGGCTCCAGCGCTGCTCTGCTCTGCTCGGTGCGGCGGTCCTGATCTATGCTGTGGCCCCCGCCGCAGGGGCCGCGACCGCGCATCGCGGGACCATGGGACGCGCGTCGGTGGCGGACGCGCCTGGAGCAGCCGTGGCCCCCGCGAGGCTCGCGTTCGGCACCGTGAAGGGACGGATCAAGTCGGCACATCGGCTGGCACGGGTCGACATCGTCCTCTATCAGCGCGAGACAGCCGAGGACGGCAGCAAGGGCTGGGTAGTGAGCGACTATCAGTTCGCGAACGGCGGCTACGGCCTCACCCTCAGCAAGAAGACGGGTGCCTACTCGTTCAGGGTTAAGCCGGGTACCTACCGGCTGGAGTACAACGGCGTGTATGGATCCGGGCACGACTGGGGGGTCGTCGCCTACGGCTCGGGCAAGGTCTCGGCGGCTGCATTCGGAAAGTCTGTCAAGGTCCGCAAGGGCAAGGTCACCAAGCACATCAACACTCGGGCAGCCGGTGACTTCGCGGGCCTTCCGGCGCCCGACCCGGGGCCGAGTATGTCGCCGAACACTCCCACCGCCGGAAGTGCTGAGACGGTCGCGCTCGGGACCTGGCCGCGCGGAACCACGTTTACCTACACCTGGCAAGTCAACAACAGTCAGAAGTACCTGAGCTTCAAGCGGTCGGTTACTGTGCCGCACAGTGCCGCCGGCAAGTCCATCGGCGTCGACATCTACGCCCACGTGTATGGCAAAAACGGCTACGGCGTCTCGATTGGCACGACCGTTAGTAAGTGACGTCGACCGAGCGTCTCGCCGACCGGTTGGTCATTGCCGCGTTTCGTTCGTCACTGCCAGCTTCGCGGCCGCAGTTGCTGCGAGAACCAGCAGGGTCACCCCCGCCTATCGTCGGCGTCGGCGGTGGCGGCGGCGCGCCTCTCTGATCAATGCCTCCGCGGAGGTGGCGGGTTTCCCACATGCTGGCTCACGCCACTAAGTACGCGAAGATGAACCTTCCCCTGCGGCGAACTCGGCTCGTGGACCGCCAGCGCTCTCGACTCGTCTCCGCCGCGAGCGAGGCCTGCTACGAGGCCGCGCGTTGCGGCGGCGCTGCCGGATGCTTCGGCGAGCACGTGTCGCCGGCCCCATGATCAACGATCGGCCTGACCTGTTAGCGCGACCACTGTGGATCAGTGGAGGGGCGTGGCGCGCCAGCGCTGATGCCGGGTGCCGCTCACCGGCTGGCGGATGAGCTCGAGTCGTGGTCGTGGCCCATCGGTGCGCCCGGCCTGAGGTTTGCGGCGCCCGGCGAGATACTGCACCGGCCAGTCGGCGCCACTTCCTAGGTAGTCCTGGTCGACGGCCGCGTGCAGGGTCCACTGCGGGTCGTAGAGGTGTGGTCGGCCGACCGCGACCAGGTCCGCACGGCCGGCCAGCAGCAGCGAGTTGACATCGTCGAACGAGGAGATCGCGCCGACCGCGATGACGGCGACGCCGTACTTCTGGCCGACGTCGTTTCGGATCCGGTCGGCGTATGGCGTCTGATAGCTGCGGCCGTATGCCGGTTTCTCCGCCTTGACAACTTGGCCGGTAGACACGTGGATCGCGTCGGCGCAATGCTCGGCGAAGGCAGCCGCAATGAGTACGGCGTCCTCGACGTCGTTGCCTCCTTCGTGCCAGTCGGTCGCGGAGATGCGTACGCTCATCGGTCGATCGGCCGGCCAGACCGCCCGGATCGAGTCGAAGACCTCGAGCGGGAAGCGCATCCGGTTCTCGAGCCCGCCGCCGTACTGGTCCTGGCGCTGGTTAGCCAGCGGTGACAGGAACGAAGAGAGCAGGTAGCCGTGCGCACAGTGCAGTTCCAGCAGGTCGAAGCCCGCCGCCGCCGATGCCTTGGCTGCCGCGACGAACTCGGATCTGATCGCGGCCAGCTCGGAGTGGCTCAACTCGCGTGGCGTCTGGTTGCTCTCCGAGTAGGCGACGGGCGACGGTGCCACCAGCGGCCAGTTTGCGTCGTCAAGCGGCTCGTCGATTCCGTCCCACATCAGCTTCGTCGATCCCTTTCGACCGGAGTGGCCGAGCTGAATCCCGATCTTGGCCGTGGTTTCGCGATGCGTGAACTCCGCGATCCGGGACCAGGCACGCGCTTGCGCGGCTGTATAGATGCCGGCGCAGCCGGGCGAGATCCGCCCGGTCGGCGACACACAGACCATCTCGGTCATCACCAGCCCGGCACCTCCGAGCGCGCGCGAGCCGAGATGCACCAGATGGAAGTCGGTGGGCATGCCATCGACTGCGGAGTACATGTCCATGGGCGAGACGATGATCCGGTTCTTGAGCTCTAACTCGCCGAGCCGGAACGGGTGGAACATCGGCGGTCGGATCTCGGCGGCCGTTGCCATCGGGTCGCGTCCGGCTTCGTGCGTGGCGAACCAGCTGTCCATCGCGGCGACGAACTCCGGGTCTCGAAGCCGGAGGTTGTCGTAGGTGATCCGACGGCTGCGGGTCACGATGTTGAAGGCGAACTGCGCCGGGCTTTGGTGGGTGTAGTGCTCGATGTCCTCGAACCACTCGAGGCTCGCCTGGGCAGCGCGCTGAGTGGACAACACGACTGGGCGGCGCTCGATTTCGTACGCCGCGAGCGCGCCGTCAACCGTGTCGCGCTCATGCAGACAAGCCGCCAGCGCGAGAGCATCCTCCATCGCCAGCTTCGTGCCCGACCCGATGGAAAAGTGGGCGGTGTGCGCCGCGTCGCCGATCAGGACGATGTTCTCATGGCGCCAGCTCGTGTTGGTCAGCGTGGCGAAGGTCTGCCATTTCGAGTTGTTTACCAGAATCCGATGGTCGCCGAGAACATCGCCCAGCAGCTCGCGGACTCGGTCGATCGAGTACTCGTCGCTGACACCCGGCGGGAAGGTCGTCGCGGTGGACCGATCAAAACCGGCTCGGCGCCAGACGTCGTCGTGCATCTCGATGATCAACGTGCTGCCGGTCGAGTCGTACGGATATCCGTGCACCTGCATCACGCCGTACCGGGTCTGCAGGATGTAGAACTTGAACGCCTCGAAAACCAGGTCGGTGCCGAGCCACATGTACTTGTTGTGGTGGGTGCGGATCGTCGGGCCGAACGCGTCGGCGTATCGAGTGCGTACCGCCGAGTTGGCGCCATCCGCAGCGACCACCAGGTCGTAGTCCCGGCACAGCGCGTCGACGCTGGGTGCCTCGCTGCGAAAGTCGACGTCGATCCCCAGCTCCGCACAGCGTTGTTGCAGCAGCTGTAGCAACGTCTTACGACCCATGGCAGCGAAACCCTGGCCACCCACGGTGGTCACCCCGCCGTCGAAGTGGATGTCGATGTCATCCCAACGGGCGAACTGCTCGGCCATGCGCGCGTAGAACACCGGGTCGGCGTCCTCGATGCCGCCGATTGTCTCGTCGCTGAACACCACCCCGAAGCCGAAGGTGTCATCGGGTGCGTTGCGTTCCCAGACCTTGATCTCGGCAGTGGCATCGAGGGATTTCGCGAGTGCCGAGAAGTACAACCCACCCGGGCCACCACCGATTACTGCGATACGCATGTCGAGGCTCCTTCTATGCAACTGTTACTGCGCGGCTTGGCGCTGGCGGAGCCGGAAGCGCTGAAGCTTGCCCGTCGTGGTCCGGGGCAGCGCCGCCACGAACTCGATCGAGCGCGGGTACTTGTACGGCGCGATCGCTTCCTTCGCAAAGGCCTGTAGCTCAACGATCTTTGCCGCGTCGCCCGTGACGTTCTCGCGCAACACGACGACGGCGTGGACCACCATGCCTCGCTCGATGTCGGGCTGTCCGACCACCGCGCACTCGACCACGTCGGGATGTTGCTCGAGCGCCCATTCGACCTCCGGCGCGGCGATGTTGTAACCGGATGAGATCACCATGTCGTCGCTTCTCGCCTGATACCAGAAGTAGCCATCGGCATCACGGATGTAGGTGTCGCCGGTCATGTTCCAGCCATCCTGGACATACGTCGTCTGCCTGTTGTCCGCCAAATAGCGACATCCGGTCGGCCCCCGGACCCCAAGTCGTCCGGGGGTGCCGTCCGGTGCCGGCTGACCGTCCTGGTCGAAGACCGCCGCCTGGTAGCCGGGGACTGCCCTGCCGGTCGCACCGGGCCGGATGTCGTCGTCTGCAGCCGAGATGAAAACGTGCAGCATCTCGGTGCTGCCGATTCCGTCGATGAGCTTGATCGTGGTCTTGGCATGGAACTCTTCCCACACCTGCTGCGGTAGGTGTTCGCCGGCGGACACGGCTCGACGCAGTGAGCGCAGACTCGCCTCACGCCCGGCGCGCAGGATTGCCCGGTAGGCGGTTGGCGCGGTGCACAGCACCGTGGCACGAAATCGCTCAACCGCCTCGGCCAGCTCGACCGGCGTAGCTCGCTCGAGTAGCAGTGTCGATGCCCCGATCCGCAGCGGGAAGATCACCAGGCCCCCTAACCCGAAGGTGAAGGCGAGCGGTGGGGTGCCGGCAAAGACGTCATCCGTTACGCCCCGCACGATGTGCTTACCGAAGGTGTCGGCGATGGCGAGCACGTCGCGATGGAAATGCATCGTTGCCTTCGGTGAGCCGGTCGTTCCTGACGTCGGGGCGAGCAGCGCCACGTCGTCGGCCGCGGTGTCCACGTTGGTGAAGGTCGCCGGTTTGGTGGCGCTCGACGCGACCAGGTCGTCCTCACCGTCGCCGCCGTACAAGACCAGCGCGATGCCGGCGTCTGCCACCACCGCGGTCATGTCGGCGGCAAAGCGATGATCGCAAAGGACGAGGGAGCACTGCGTGAGGCCGATCAGTGGCCTCAGTTCGGCCGCCCGCAACAGCGGAACCGTCGCGACCACTACGCCGCCCGCCTTGAGGACGCCGAACCAGCACGCGACCAGCCATGGGTTGTTGGGTCCGCGCAACAACACTCGCTGGCCCGGGACCAGGCCACGCTCATCGGCCAGATAGCCCGCTATCTGGTTGGAGCGAGCCAACAGCCGGCCGTACGTCCAGGTCTCGCCGGGGCTGAGCAGGCAGGGCCGGTCGGCGCCGTGAGTCGCGACGATGTCGTCGAGCAGCGCAGTGGCGCAGTTGAGCCGCTCCGGATAGTTCAGCTCGGGCAGCTCGAAACTCATCGCTGGCCACAGCGTGGCGGCCGGGAGGTTGTCGCGGCAGAAGGTGTCAACGTGTGCCGACGGCGAGAGCTCCATGTCGGACCCTTCCGACCGCTGCCGGCGCGGTCCTATATGCTTCAGTCGTGACGACGATCACCGCTACGCGATACTACACGCCGCGACCATAGATCGATAGCGTGCCTAGCGTGAGCAACGCAGCGAAGCTCGAAGCACTCGCAGCGGATCGGTTCGCCGAGGCTCAACCACGTCAGCTCATCGTCACGATCTACGCGTTGTACGCGCGTGACGAGCACAACTGGCTGTCTATCGCCTCGGTGGTGCGGCTGATGGGCGATCTGGGTCTCGACGGCCAGGCGGTTCGCTCGTCGATCTCGCGGCTGAAACAGCGCGACACGCTGCGCAGCGTTCGAGTGGGCGGCGTCGCCGGGTACGTTCTGTCACCGGCAACGATCGAGGCGCTGCGCGAGGGCGACCGACGGATCTTCGACCGTCGGCGAGCGAGCTTGGCTCAGGGCTGGGTTCTGGTGGTGTTCTCAGTGCCGGAAAGCGAGCGTGAGAATCGTCACGAGCTGCGTGCCCGGCTGACGCGACTCGGCTTCGGCACGGTGTCGCCAGGGGTCTGGATCGCGCCGGGCACTTTGGCGGGCGAGGTCCATGACGTTCTCGCGCGCCTTGGGCTGGCCGATTATGTCGACATCTTCGTCGGTCAACACCTCGGCTACGAGGACCTCGTTGACCGAGTTCGGCGCTGGTGGGATCTCGACGACCTGTCCACGCGCTACCGGCACTTCATCGAGCGATACGGACCGCTCGCCAAGACGGTCAAGCGGACGGAGCCGACCGAGGCCGAGGCGTTTGCCGGCTACATCCGGATGCTGACGGCCTGGCGCGCGCTGCCCTACCTCGATCCAGGCCTCCCGCTCGAGGTGCTGCCGGCGAACTGGAGCGGTGTGACCGCGGCGGCGCTGTTCGCCGAGCTCGACGAGGCGCTCCGTCCGCTCGCTCGCCAGCACGCAATGCTGGCTATCCACGGTTGAGCGGAACCTCAGCGCCGAGGGACCTCGGCAACACCCTGGAGCTCGACTAGCGCCGCTTCGTCCCACAACCGCGCAACGCCGATCCCTGCCATAGCCGGGTAGTCGGTGCCCGCCAGTCGCCGCCACACCGCGCCGATCTCTCGGGCATGGGCGCGGTAGTCGGCCATGTCGACGATGTAGATCGTCAGGCTCGCCAAGTCCTCGGCTGCACCGCCGGCAGCGCGCAGGGCGGCAAGGAGGTTGATCAGCGCCTGCTCAAACTGATCGACGACAGTGGTGCCCACGACCCGACCGGCTTGGTCCAGTGCGGTCTGCCCAGCAAGGTGAACCCGGGCTGTGTCGACCGCGCGGATCGCATGGGTGAACCCTGATGGGCGGGCCAGCTGCCCCGGATTGATCCGCTCCAAGCTCACGACTGCACCGCCCCGCCATCGACATTGATGCCCTGACCGGTGACGGCACCGTTAGCCACACAGAACCGCACCGCTTCAGCCACCTCAGCCGGCTCAATCAGCCGACCGATCGGCTGTTGACGCGCGAGCGCAGCTCGAACGTCGTCCGGGCTTCGCCCGGTGCGCTCGGCTGCAGCAGTGACCGTCGCGTCGGTCATCGGGGTATCCACATACCCCGGACAGACCGCATTGACCGTCACGCCGGTTCGTGCCAACTCGGCGGCTGCCGCTCGAACCAAGCCGAGCACTCCATGCTTCGCCGCGGTGTAGGCCGCGACCTCCGGCTCACCCCGTTTGGCCACGACCGACGCAACGACCACGACCCGCCCCCAGCCCGCCTCGAGCATCGCCGGAACCGCCCGGCGCACGAGGCGAAACGGAGCGGTCAGGTTCAGGTCCACCATGGCTGCCCAGTGCTCATCCGAGGTGTCGACGAGCCGCGCATGCCGGCCGGCCCCGGCGTTGCTGACGAGCACCTCGACCGGGCCCCACTCGTTCTCAACGGTGGCGAAGGCGCTGTCGATCTGTGCCGGATCGGTCACATCGGCGGCGACGCTCAGCGTCGTCCCCGGCAACTCGGCCCGAACGCCGTCCAGTGCCTGGAGGTCGCGGCCGAGTAGTGCTACGCGATGTCCGTCGCGCAACAGCTCCCTGGCGACTGCGGCGCCGATCCCTCGGCTCGCGCCGGTCACCAGGCAGGTACGGACGACAGGTGCTTGCCGGGTTTCGGTCATGGCCCCTATCGCCCTGTCCACCGAGGTGGCCGATGTTCGTTGAACGCGGTGTGGAACTCGGTGTGGTCCTCGGTGGTCATCAGCAGCGCTTGAGTCATCGCATCGAGCTCCATCGCCCCTGCGAGCGACATGTCCAGCTCGCGCGTCAACAGGGCTTTGGTCTGCCCGAGCGCCAACGTCGGTCCCGATGCCAACCGCTGCGCAAGCTTCGCTACTGCATCATCCAGATTGTTGTCGGCGACCAGATCGCTGACCAGTCCGTAACGGTCGGCTGTAGGTGCGTCGATTGTGTCGCCGAGCATGAGTAGTTGGGTGGCGCGCCCAACGCCGACGATTCGCGGCAGCAAGTACGCCGCCCCCATGTCGCCCCCAGAAAGACCCACCTTGGTGAACAGAAACGCAAACCGCGCGGACTCGGAAACCACTCGGAAATCCGAGGCGAGAGCGATGACGGCGCCAGCCCCTGCCGCGATGCCCTGGATTCCCGACACGATCGGAATCGCCACCTCGCGCATCGCCCGGATGACATCACCGGTCATCTTCGTGAACGCCATCAGCTCCCGTGGCTGCATCGAGATCAGCTCGCCAATGATCTCGTTGACGTCGCCCCCGGCGCAGAACCCTTTGCCCTCGCCGCGGATCACCAGCACCCGAACGTCATCCCGATAGGGCAGCTGCAACAGCAGGTCGCGCAGGTCGGCATAGGACTCGAACGTCAGTGGATTGAGCTTGTCCGGTCGGTTGAAGGTCACCGTGGCAACGCCGTCGACGACACCGAAACCAAAGTGGTGCCAGGTGTCGGTCAGCGGGACTGACGCCCGGAATCTGTTCGCCATCCGCGTTAGTGTCCTCGCTCGGCTGCGGCCGTCACCAACGACCGGCCGACGGTCGTTGCTGTGGTCCCATAACGATGCAACCGGTGCCTACCGCCAAGCTACGTACGTCGCATCGGTTAGATAGCGTACAGCTAACTGCCGTCAGTATTACGCGATACCGTGACCTTTCGGCGAGGCTCGGTTTAGTGGTGGTGGCGGTGGCGGACCGTGCGTTCGTAGGCGCCGATGTCGCAGCGGCGCTTGGTTGCCTTCTTGGCGGCGCCCTGTGGCCGCGAAACTCCACGCTGGTCGGCCTTGATCACCGCCCGGCAGGTCGCGCGTGGGATCCGGTCGAGCGCGCCGCTGCCCGCCTTGAGGGCAGCGGTCTTTGTCGGACCGCCGTTCGATGCCAGGGATCCCAGCCGAAGGTGACCATGGGTTTGGTCCGAGCTCTTCGTCGCGGTCCCGCAGCTGCCCAGCGAGCCGAACCAGTTCCAACCGGAGGAGGTGAATGCCCCGTCGCACTGCGGTCCAGTGCCGGCAACGTTGCCGGCCCAGATCGTGGCGACGGTCCTCGGATTCGGCAGTGCCAGACCGGTGCTCACGTCCAGGCCGCCGCCCTGGCTGCCGCTGGTCGCTCGCGCCACGTTCCCCGAGATGGTGTCGTAGCGAAACGCAAGCTGCTCGCTCTCGTCCTGCACTCCGCCACCGGTGCCAATGGACAGTGGGGATGGGCCTGGATTCTTGGTCAACATCGCCGAGACGGCGTTATTGGCGATCGTCGAGTCGGTGGCCGTCGTCGCATGCACCTGACTTGAGACCATGAGCCCGCCGCCGGTGGCGTTGGCTATCGCGCCGCTCACCGCGGATGCCTTGTTGCCACTGAGAGTCGAGGCAGCGATGCTCAGTCCGCCGTAACTGAAGACTCCGCCGCCTTCGGCGTAGGCAGAGTTCTCGGGGGACGACGCGCTGGCGGTGCTGCCCTCGATCGTGGTGCGGCTGATCTTCGCCGTCGATTGCGGTTCGAGCATGAGCGCGCCGCCGGTGACGAAGACCTCGTTGTTGCTCGTCGTGGTTCCGCTCGCCACATCGCCGTTGAAGACGCTGCCGATGATGGACACGGTGCCCTCGAACAGCGCACCGCCGCCAGCCGCGTCCTGGCCGACCGGGCCGCTCGTCTGGGCGCGAGCGCCAGTGATGCGCACGCCTTGCAGGACGTTGCTGGACGCGCTGCTGTAGATCGATCCGGCGTTGGCCGTCTGTGAATCGGTCACGTCGGCACCGGAGGCTCTATCGTCGGTGAACGTGGAGTTCACGACCTGCATCGACGTCAGGGCTGCATAGATCGAGCCGCCTTGGGCGATCGTGCCGCGGACCACGTTGCGCGCAAATGTCGAGTTGGTGACCGTCAGCTTTCCCGTGACGAAGATCGCGCCGCCCTGCGCCGACGAGTTCGGTGAGCTCGAATCCACCAGGTTGTCGCTGAAGGCCGAACGGCCGACGACGACAGTCCCACCGGAGCTGATCGCGCCGCCGATGTCGTCGACCGGCGTGTTGTCCTGCAGCGCCGCAGTGTTGAAGCTGAAGACACTGTGACTCACGGTCACGACGGTGTTGTGATCTGCCCACATCCCGCCACCGGTGTAGTAAGCCTCGTTGTGCGAGACGCTGACGTGCGAGAGCAACAAGTGCGTGCTGTCGCCGACGTGCATGCCACCGCCGACATCGTTGAAGCCGTCCTCGATGGAAAGCTGCGACAGCGTGACCTTGAGACTCGGCGCGATGTCGAGCACCGCGCCGGAGTAGCCCCCGTCCAGCACGGCGCTGGGCGAGCCGACGATGGTCACGTTCTTCGCGATCGCGAAGTTGCCGAGGCACACGCCGGAGACCTTCACGGTGCCGCCCGATGCGGTCGCGTCGAGCGCTGACTGCAGGTTCCCGCCGTCGTTGCACGCGATCGTCCGCACCGATGCGTCCGCCGGACCCGCGGCCACGGCGAGCAGGCCGAGGCCGGCGACGAACGCCGCGGCGATGGCAGTGACACGAAGTTGGATTCTCAGCACAACAACCCCCAGTTGCCCAATGTCCTATGTCGCATCATCAGCGTTGCCGACGCGAATGTCATTACAAACTTGATCCAAGCAGAATGACGGCATGAATACCTCTGACCGCGTCCTCAGCGCGAATGTCATGACCGAGCCGCTGACTGCGGACCAGCTGAGTCCGTCGGAGGTGGTTGCGGGCTCGCCGCGGGTGGGTTCGACCGACCTCGAGGAGACTGCCGGCGTATCGATCGGCGTCTGGGAGATCACCGAGGGCGCGGTCACCGACACCGAGGTCGACGAGGTGTTTCTGGTGCTGGCCGGCGCCGGCGAGATCAGGTTCGATGACGGTCCGACCGTGACGATCCAGCCGGGCGCCTTGATCCGGCTGCGAGCCGGTGACCGTACGACGTGAACCATCACTGAGACCGTCCGCAAGGTCTACGTCATCCTCCCCGATGCCAACAACGCTGGGTAGTCAGCCAAGTGATGGACTGGCGTCATGACCGGGCCCGATCGCAAGCTGCGACTTGGCGTCATCGGCGCCGGCCGCATCACCCAGGTGGCACACCTGCCGGTGCTCGCGAAGACCCGCAACGTCGAGTTCGTGGCGATCAGCGATCCGAGTGAGGCGCTCGCCGGCGGCGTGGCGGCACGGTACGGCGTCACGGGCTACACCGACACCGCCGACCTGCTCGCCGCTCCCGACGTCGAGGCCGTGCTGATCGCCACTCCCGACCGGTTTCACTACCCGCTGGGCAAGCAGGCACTGGAAGCCGGCAAGCACGTACTGATGGAAAAGCCGCTGGCACAGACGAGTGAGCAGGCCCAGGAGCTCGCCGAGCTTGCGGCAAGCAACGGGCTGAAGCTGCAGACCGGGGCGATGAAACGCCACGATCCCGGCGTCGCGTTCGCGAAGGCCCACGTCGCACGGCTCGGCGAGATCCTGAGCCTCTCGTCGTGGTACCGCGTCATGGCCGACCGCGCGCCGGTCGAGGCGACGCTGTTCCCGGACGTCGTCGTCGACCCAGACGTACGCCGGCTCGAGAGCACCTTCAAAGCCGACCGCGAGCGCTATCTGCTCGCGACGCATGGCGCGCATCTGTTCGATGGCCTGACCTATCTCGCCGGGCCGAGCAGCTGGGTGAGCGCTCGGGTCGGTCACGTCGGCAACGACTACTGCTGGAAGGGCATCGCCGGCATGAAAGGCAGCGGCGGGCTGATCGGCTTCGAGGTCGCGGCCGCGGTCCACGGCGGGTACGCCGAAGGCGTCGACATCTACGGCGCGACCGGTCACATCAAGATCCGCACCCCGTTCCCCTTCTTCAAGACCGCGAGCGAGGTCGAGGTGCATATAGAGGGAGAGCCGGCGGCGTTGGTGCCGCACTTCGGCGACACCGACGCCTACAAGCTGCAAGCCGAGGCGTTCGCCGACGCAGTCCTTGACGGCAGCCCGGAAAACCCCTCGCCGGCCGACGGTGTCGCGGCGTTGCGATGGATCGAAGCGGTGACCGAGTCCTCGACCAAAGGCGGACGGACCGTCGAGCTGTGAGTGCCAGGCCAGACCTCGACGCCGTCGAACGCTGCCTCGGCGCCTTTGCGCGGATCTTCGCTCGACCTGATGCCGATGGCCTCGCCGCCGCGTTCGAGACCTATCGCCTCACCCAGGTCCAGCTGAACCTCTCGGCGCTTGGGCTGCCGACCATCCCGCCGGGCGATGACCTCGACTCGGTGGATCTGGCCGCCATCCGGGCCAGCTTCGAGCGCCGAGACCAGGTGATGTGGGGCGCGTCCGCGACCTACAACACGTCCCATCCCGACCCGGCCCGTCGTGCCGCCGAGACTCAATGCGCGGCTCGTTACATCGCCGCGATGGGTCCGCTCGGCGTGTCGGCGGCGACGCTGTGCAGCGGGTCCCGCAATCCCCATGACATGTGGGGACGGGATCTCGACACCGCGAGCGAAGCCGCGTGGCGAGACTTCCGCGCCTCGCTCGACGAGCTGCTGCCGGCCGCCGTGGCGGCCGGCGTGATGCTCGCGATCGAGCCGGAGCCGGCAAACACCGTGTCGGACGCGACCCGGGCGGTTCGGCTGGTCGACGAGCTCGGCAACGACGCGGAGCGGATCGGATTCATCCTCGATTCGGCGAACCTGATCAGTGACGTCGATGCCGCCGATCATGTCTCGACACTGGAGCACGCCTTCGACGTGCTCGGGGATCGCACGATCTGCCTGCACGCCAAGGACGTCGTGCCCTGGTCGCAGACGCTGGGAGGTCACGGCGTTGTCAACTACGACCTGGTCGCTCGACTTCATGCCGGCCTCCCGCGGCGGGTGCCGCTGATCATCCAGGACGCGACCGAGACAGAGCTGCCGGGTGTCCGGGAGTTGCTGGCGCGCGCCCTTCACGACCGCTGAGAAACAGCGCCGCCGGCTCAGTCGACCCGGCCGCGTGCCGCGGCGTAGCCAGCGCGCACCGGTGCCGCATCGAAGGTCGGGACGAGGGTCTCGCCGGTCGGCACGTGCCAGGTCGGGAGGCTGCCGCGAAGTGCCCAGGCTGCCTGCCGCGCCGCGCCTTTTGCGACGTACTCGGCCGGGTCGGGCACCATCATCGGGACGCCGAGGATCGACGGTGCGAGAGCCTGGACGGCGAGTGAATTGGCGCCGCCGCCGATCAGGATCGCCCGGTTCGGTGTGATGCCTCGGGCGGTGAGCGCCTCGACCGCGTCGGCGAGACCGCAGAGCATCCCTTCGACCGCAGCACGCGCGAGGTTGGCCGGCGTCATCGACGCCCGTGTCAACCCTCGCAGCGTGCCGGTGGCGTTGGGTCGGTTCGGAGTGCGTTCGCCGTCGAGGTAGGGCACCATCACGAGGCCGCCGGCGCCGGGCTCGGCGGCGAGCGCGAGCTGGTCGAGCCCAGCGAGGTTGGTGCCGAGCAACTCGGCGGTGGCGACCAGTACGCGGGCGGCGTTCAGCGTGCACACCAGCGGGAGAAAGTGACCGGTCGCATCGCAGAAGCCGGCGACCGCGCCTGACCGGTCGGCAGTCGGAGCGTCGTGGACCGCGGAGACGGTGCCGCTGGTGCCGATCGAGACGATCAGGTCACCGGTCGTCGCGCCAAGACCCAGCGCCGCCGCCATGTTGTCGCCGGTGCCGGCCGCGACGATCTTGCCGTCGACCGTCTCGCCGGCGATCTCCGCGGGACCCAGCACCGCGGGGGTCTTCAAGTCTCGCCCGAAGGCCCGGATCAACAGGTCGTTGCGGTAGCGGCCGTCGAACGGCGACCAGTAGCCGGTGCCAGAAGCGTCGCCGCGGTCGGTCACCAGTCGGGCGCCGCGAAGCAGCCGGGAGGTCAGCCAGTCGTGGGGGAGCACCGCGGCGTCTGCTTGTTGCGCGAGGTGGGGCTCATGCTCGGCGACCCAGCGCAGCTTGGTGATCGTGAACGACGCGACCGGCACCGAGCCGACCGCGTCGGCCCATTCGCTCCTACCGAGCTCCTCGACGAGCGCGGTCGCCGCGCCGCCCGAGCGGTTGTCGTTCCACAGCAAGGCCGGGCGTACGACGGAGCCGTCGCGGTCGAGCAGCACCAACCCGTGCTGTTGGCCTCCGACCGCGATCGCCTCCACGTCGTCGAGCAGGCCGCCAGATGTCGCAGCCTCGAAGGCGGCCAACCAGCGAGCCGGCTCGATCTCGGTCGCCTCCAGGTGGGTCGCGCGCCCCTCGCGTCGGATCTCGCCGGTGTCGGCGTCGGAGACGATCACCTTCGTTGCCTGGGTCGAGAGGTCGACGCCGGCGACGAGCGTGGTCATGACGCGAACGCCAGGACGCCGTTGATCACGGACGCCGCCGCGCCGAGGCAGGCAGCCCGCCTGCCGTTGCCGGCCACCAGGACCTGCGGTGGCGCCAGTGCAGACCACAGCACTCGGGTGTCCAGCTCGGTCTGGATCGCGGGCACGAGCGCCTCCGCGTGCTCGGCGAAGACACCGCCGAGCAGCACCGTGCCGATGTCGAGGATGTTGAGGATTCCGGCCAGCGCGATCCCGAGCGGTCGGGCGATGGCCGCCGGGCCGGAGCGGGCAAGCACGTCCTGCCCGGCGTACACCTCCAGGCAGCCGCGCGCACCGCAGTGGCAGCGAGGGCCGTCGGGCACCACCGTGAGGTGGCCGATCTCGCCGCTCCAGCCTCGAGAGCCGCGAAACAGCGCGCCGTCGATCACGACGCCGGCACCGATCCCGACCTCGCCGGAGATGTGCACGAACGAGCGCAGCTCCGCGTTGACCTCCGAAAGCGCTGCGTAGTTCGCCTCGTTGTCCAGCGTCGTCGGGACCGGCAGATGTAGCGCCTGCTTGACGTCGACCGCCTCCCAGCCGAGGTTCGGCGCGAGCAGCAGGTCGTCGTGCAGCAGTCCCGGCAACGCGACAGCTGCGCCGACCACCCCGCCGCTCGCCTTGCGCAATGCCCGGCGTGCGAGCGCGCGAGCGTCGCCGAGCACCTGCTCGGCCGGCCGGTCGCGGTTGTCGACGTCGAGGAGTTCCTCGAACCCGACTGCGCCGGTCAGATCGACGACCATCGCAGCCAGGTAGTCGACGTTGATCTCGACGCCGAGCGCCGCGACGGTGCCGGTGGCGAGGGTCAGCCCGGTCGCCGGCCGCCCACTGTGCGCCCTGCGTGGGAGTGCAACTTCGCGTACGAACTCGCCGGCTAGCAACTCGTCGACAAGAGCGGACGCAGTGGCGCGAGTGACACCCGTCGCGGCGGCGATCTGGGCTCGGGACACCGGCCTGTCGGCGGTGGCGACAACCTGCAGCGCGAGGCTGACATTGTGGTCCCGAAGCGAACGCTGCCGAGCTGGTGACGTCATCCGCACGGCTTGACGGTGCCAGAACTTCGCAATAAGTTCAACCATTGAACAATCATTGGTTTCGCCGACCCGCTTGGAGGCGCTCATGGCCACCCCGCAGGACAAGTTCACGTTCGGCCTGTGGACCGTGGGCTGGCAGGCGCGTGACCCGTTCGGTGATGCGACCCGTGACCGGGTCGATCCGGTCGAGACCGTCCATCGGCTCGCCGAGCTCGGGGCGTACGGCGTCACGTTCCACGACGACGACCTGGTGCCGCACGGCTCGACGGACCGTGACGCGCTGATCAAGCGGTTCCGGACTGCGCTGGACGAGACCGGTCTGGTGGTGCCGATGGTCACGACCAACCTGTTCACCCATCCGGTGTTCAAGGACGGCGCCTTCACCAGCAATGACCGCTCGGTCCGTCGCTACGCCCTGCGCAAGGTGATCCGCAACCTCGATCTCGCCGCTGAGCTCGGCGCGACTACGTACGTGTTCTGGGGTGGTCGCGAGGGTTCCGAGACCGACGCCGCCAAAGACGTCCGGGCCGCGCTCGACCGCTACCGAGAAGGGCTCGACCTGCTCGCGTCCTACGTCAAGGACCGCGGCTACGGGATCCGGTTCGCGCTCGAGCCGAAGCCGAACGAGCCACGTGGCGACATCCTGCTTCCGACTATCGGCCACGCCCTCGCCTTTATTTCCTCGCTGGAGCACCAGGACATCGTGGGGGTGAACCCCGAGGTCGGGCACGAGCAGATGTCCAACCTCAACTTCGTGCACGGCATCAGCCAGGCGCTGTGGCACCACAAGCTGTTCCACCTCGACCTCAACGGCCAGCACGGCCCGAAGTTCGACCAGGATCTGGTCTTCGGCCACGGTGACCTGCTGAGCGCGTTCTTCCTGGTCGATCTGCTCGAGAACGGCGGCCCGCAGGGTGCCATGCCCTACGACGGGCCGCGGCACTTCGACTACAAGCCGTCGCGGACCGAGGACATGACCGGTGTCTGGGAGTCGGCCGCCGACAACATGCGGACCTACCTGATGCTCAAGGAGCGGGCGGCGGCGTTCCGTGCCGATCCGGAGGTGAAGGCCGCGCTCGAGTCGAGCAAGGTGCTCGAGCTCGCGGTGCCCACGCTCGCCGCCGGCGAGTCCTACCAGGACCTGCTCGCCGACCGGACGGCGTTCGAGGACTTCGAGGCCGATGCGGTCGGCGGCCCCGGCTACGGCTTCGGCCGGCTTGACCAGCTCGCCGTCGAGCACCTGATGGGCGCCCGCTAAGCCCAGGTTTCCGTCAAACCCGCTCGTATCAACCGTTTCAGGGGGCTCAAACGGTTGATACGCGCAGGTTTGGCGAAACCGGGGGGCGAAAAGTTTCTTGGGTTGGCATTACACGTTCGGCGCGGTAGCGGCATCTTAGAGACGTGACGTTCGCAGAGTTCGCAGCCGCGAGGCTGCCACGGCTGCTGCGCTACGCCGTGGTCCTCACCGGCGACCGGGACCTGGCACAGGACATCGTCCAGGAAGTGCTGGCCCGCGCTCAGGTCCGCTGGAAGCGGATCGAGCGCAGTGACTCCCCGGATGCCTACGTACGCCGGATGGTGCTCAACGAGTATCTGTCGTGGCGGCGTACCTGGACCGTCCGCAACGTTCGTGCGGTCGGCGAGCGGCTGGTCGACGTCAGTGACCGCCGCTCGGAGTCCCGCGACTATGCGCAGGACGTGGTCGAGAACGACGAGCTGTGGAACCGGCTCGCCACGCTGCCTCGCAAGCAGCGCGCGGTCCTCGTCCTTCGCTATTACGAGCAGCTCGACGACGAGGAGATCGCCTACCTGCTCGGCTGCGCTCAAGTGACCGTACGAAGCAACGCATCCAAGGCATTGAAGGCGCTGCGGCTCCAGTCGGAGCGGCAGTTCATCACCGTGGCAGGAGAAGCCTGATGATCGACGACACCGCCCAGCTCACCGAGGCCTTTGCGGCACACGAGCACCTGGCGCCCAACGCAGACGACGTCCTCGTGAAGTCGCGGGAGATCGCCCGCTCAATCCACCGTCGGCGCTGGGCGGTCCGGGCGACCGGCGGCGCAGTCCTGGCCTCCGGTCTCGTCGCCGGGGGCATCGCGCTCCCGGGTCGCGCCGGTCCGGCTCATGCCAACCAGACGAGGGTCAGCGTCGCCGATAGTGGTTCGAGCAGCCCGAGTGCGGCGCCGTCCTCGGCGACCTACACCCAGGCGCAGGACTTGGCGGCGTACTTCGCGGCGGGCTATGACTACGCCGACGCGACCAAGCTCGCCACCGCTTGGAACGAGACCGACATCAACCAGGTCAAGGCCGACGCCGGCCTCAGGTTGCTCGAAGGGGAGACCCTGCCGGTGCAGCCGAGCGGGACGCCTGAGACGCCGGTCAACAGCGATGTCAGCGCCTTCTTCGCGGCGGGCTACACCATCGCCGACGCGCAGCAGCTCAGCAAGATGTGGCACGTCAGCACCTACCAGGCAAAGGCGAAGGCCGGTAAGGAGCTGGTCAACCACGAGCCGGTCCCGATCCCGCCGAGCGGCTCGAGTACGTCTAGCGGCTCCGCAACCGCAGCGCATGTGCTGACCGGCAGCAAGGCAAGCATCGCGGCCAAGCTGACCCAGGCCAAGGTTCGGGCGCTGAAGAACGCATCTGTGGATAGCGCCAACCCACCGGCCGACACCCAGGCCGACCAGGACCGGGCCGCGTTCTTCGCGGCCGGCTACACCTACAACGACGCGGTCGCGCTCGGCAACCTCTGGCACGACTCAGACCCGTGGCAGGTCAAGGCTGACGCCGGCCAGAAGCTGATCGACGGGCAGACCCTGCCGATTGCTCCTGGCTCCAGTCCGAACCCGCCAGCACCTCCCGTGACGCAGACCGACAAGGACGTCAACGCGTTCTTCGCCGCCGGCTATACCTACAACGACGCGGTCAAGCTGGGCAAGATCTGGAACGACTCCAGCACCTACCAGGTGAAGGCGGACGCCGGTAAGAAGCTGCTCGACGGACAGACGCTGCCGATCGCACCTTGAGCAAGGCGCTCCATCGGCGTACCGGATTCGAGCTCGAGCTGCTCGCACCCCGCGGCTCGAGCCGGCGGACCTTGGCCATCGCTCTCGCTCACGAGTGCGGTGGCCAGGTTCGCCAGGTCTGGCATCAGGACAGTGAACCGACGTTGGTGTCAGGGTTCGGTGGCCGTTTTCTTCATCTGACGCAGGGCTTCGAAGTCCTCGATCCCTCCGGTGCGGTGCTCTGCACGTTGGTCGACGACGTCACGATCGTCAGCGATCTCGACCCGGCCGCGCCGGCGCCCGCCGGCTGGCACCGGATCCTGACCGACGACCCGCGACTGCTGCGGCTTCTCGCGCGCGTGAGCGATCCGGACGGGACGGTTGGTACGGCGCTCGCCGGTGTCGCGGAGATCTGGGGTGAACCGGTCGAGCAGCTCGGCAGTGTCTGGCGAGTGGAGTCCGAGGGCGCGACGATCGCGCTTGCCACGACCGCGGGCGGCGAGCGCGAGCGGCCGTGCGAGATCGTCACGCCGCCACTGACCGAGGACCACGCGGCGGCGCTGGAGCGGCTGCTCGCCCCCGCTCGCGGCTTGGGTTTCACGGTGCCGGTCGAGGCCGCGGTCCACGTCCATCTCGACGGCGCTCCGTTTCGTGACCCGGCCGCGCTCGCCAACGTGGTGCGGCTGTTCGCGCACTGGCGCGAGCCGCTGCGGCGGCTGTTCGGCACCAACCCGAACTGTCGTCGGCTCGCGCCGCTGCCCGCGGAGCTGGTTGAGGCGGTCGACGGCGAGCCGACGACTGGCGAGCTGCGCAAGGCCGCCGGCCGAGGCGGGCTCACCAAGTTCTTCGACGTCAACCTGACCCAGCTGCTGCGTGACAACCCGATTCGCGACACCATCGAGGTCCGGATCCTGCCCGGCACCGCAGATAGCGACGAGGCCGTCACCAGGGCGGCAATGATCGAGGCCCTCCTCGAACGTTGCCTTGAGCCGGAGCGCTTTCCGTCGCCACCGACCAACCTCGAGACGGCGACGAGCGCGTTGCATCGGATGGCAACTGAGCGGGTCTGAGGGCATCACGCGGGTCGGGAGCCGGTCCTCGTTTGGTCACGGAGCGGTGTCGTTCGCGGTCATCCAGTAGTACGCGCCGACATCGAACTTTCGAGGATTCGAGCGCGTTGGGTGAACCAAACGTATCGGTGGTGTCTCGGTTGTACTGCGCTTTGGCCACCGCCCCCAACGGCGCTGATCGGGGACCTACTGTTCAGGTCTCTGGATGGCTGTGTCTACCCGGGCACAGGTATGCGTCGTGAAAGGACCAGCATGATTCGAGCCAAGACGACTCTGTGCCTCGGCGTGACGGCGATCGTCGCGAGTCTGGGACTTGCCGCCTGCGGCAGTAGTGGCAGCAGCCCGGCAGCCAACTCCCCGAGCAGCCCGAGCGGCTCCAACTCCTCGGGCGGACCGGCGCCGGCCGCCAACATCGGCAACGCCGCCGGCACCGGCGCACCGTTCGCTCAGAAGGTGCCGTTGAATCCCAGCACGGCGAAGGGCGGGACGCTGAACGTCGGCTCGGTGGCCGACGTGGACTACCTGGACCCGGCGCGTAGCTACTATGCGTTCAGCTGGGATATTCACCAGCTGATCAACCGGACGCTTCTGACCTACCCGGATGGCGACACCTCGGCGGCTTTGGTTCCGACTGGTGACATTGCGACCGGGCCGGCGACGCCGACCGGCGGCGGCAAGGT
>DATAUK010000066.1:0-19089 GCA_036268295.1 Mycobacteriales bacterium
GGGACGATCTCGCCCGGCTCGACGTAGTGGTAAGCGCCGCCGCGGGTCCACGATGCGGCGGCCGCGAGCAGGCTTGCCACGATCCCGAAGTCGAGTGCAGCGTGAAGGCCGCTGCGGAACGGTCCGCTGATCAGGCCGGGGAAGAAGCTGCGGTTGGTCAGCTCGCTCTGCTGCGCCGCGGGAAGTTGTGACAGCACATGCGCACCGACCAGGTGCTGCACCGGGTTGTAGCCAAGGAAGGCGGCGAACAACGTCGAGACTGGCGGCAGGTGCGAAACATGGTTGGCGACGCCGGCCGGTACGCCGTGCGCCACCAGGCCGTGGTCCAGGCTCGCCGGCAACGATCCGGACAGCCCCACAATCATCAACGTGAAGAACAACCCGATCGAGAGCACCTGCGCGGAGTTCTGGAACGTGGTGTTCATGCCTGAGCCGGAGCCGCGGTGGCGGGACGGGAGGCTGTTCATGACCGCGGCGCGGTTCGGCGAGCCGAACGACGCCATCGTCAGCCCGATGAAGAACAGCAGTACGGCGAACGCCGGATAGGGAAAGTTGATCGGCATGAACTCCAAAATCGCGAAACAGATCGCGGTGCCGATCATCCCGCCCGTCGCGAACGGCCGGGCGCCGTACCGGTCGGAAAGGATCCCCGACACCGGACCGGCGACCAGGAAACCACCGGTCAACGGCAGCATCGCCAGTCCGGCCCACAGCGGCGTCGAGCTGAACGAATAACCGTGCAACGGGAGCCAGATCCCCTGCAGCCAAATGATCAGCGTGAACATCAGCCCACCGCGGGCGAGAGCCGCCAGGAAGCTCGCGAACACACCAGCACTGAACGCCCGGATCTTGAACAGCTGCAACCGAAACATCGGCTCGGCGACCTTGGTCTCGATCACGCAGAATGCCGCGAGCAGCACGACGCCACCGCCTAGCTCGCCGAGCACGATCGGGCTGGTCCAGCCCATCGAGTCGCCGTGGTAGGGCTCGATGCCGTAGGTCAGCCCGATCATCACCAGGACCAACCCGACCGCGAACGTCACGTTGCCGGGCCAGTCGAGCCGAGCCGGGTGGCGATCGGCGAGCTCGCGCAGCTTCAGGTAGCCCCAGACCGTCGCGAACAACCCGATCGGCACTGAGACCAGGAAGATCAGCCGCCAGTTGATCGGAGCGAGAACGCCGCCGAGCACCAGCCCGATGAACGTCCCGCTGAACGCCGCCGCCTGGTTGATGCCGAGCGCCGTCCCCCGCTGGTTCTGCGGAAACGCGTCGGTGAGGATCGCCGCGGAGTTGGCGAGCAGCATTGCGGCGCCAACGGCCTGGAACAGCCGCATCACGATCAGGTAGATCCCGGCGGCATGCCCGGAGGTCCAGGTGACGCTCAGCAGCAGCGAGAAGACGGTGAAGACCGCGAAGCCGAGGTTGTAGATTCGTACCCGGCCGTAGATGTCACCGATCCGGCCGAGGCTGACGACCAGCACGCTGGTCACGACCAGGAAGCCGAGGATCATCCAGAGCAGGTAGAACGTGTTGCTGGGTTGCAATGGATCGATCCCGATGCCCCGGAAGATGTCCGGCAACGAGATCAGCGTGATCGACCCGTCGATCGTGGCCATGAGCACGCCGAGCGTGCAGATGAACAGCGCCGTCCACTTGTAGTTGTCGTCGCCGGCCACCTCAACAAGTTAGCGAGTGCAAGTATCTGCATCCGCCCCGACCGGCCGGTGGTCGGTTTAGATCACGCCATCTTTTCCAGGAAGTTGAGCATGTCGTCGGCGTGCTCCTCTTCGACTGCGAGAATCTCCTCGAACAGCCGCCGGGTGGTCGGATCGCCGTCGCCGATCCAGTTGATGATCTCGGTGTAGGACGCGATCGCGATCCGCTCGGCGATCAAGTTCTCCTTGATCATCCCTTCGAGCGAGTCTGCAGTCTGGTACTCCGAGTGCGACCGCCCCATCAGCGAGTCGGGGTTGAGATCGGGCGTGCCACCGAGCTGGCTGATCCGCTCGGCGAGCTGGTCGGCATGGCCCTGCTCCTCGGTGGAATGCACCATGAACTCGGCCGCCACCGCCTCTGCTTCCAGCCCCTTGGCCGCGAAGTGATGCTGGCGATAACGAAGCACGCAGACGATCTCGGTCGCGAGGGCGGTGTTCAGCACCTCGATCACCCGATCGACGTCGGCGCCGTACGCCGCAGTCACCGGTCCCTTGTCGATCTCCTCGCGCGCCTGCTTGCGCAGCGTCTCTACGTCGGTCAAAAAGTCAGCCATGCGATGCCGCCTTCGTTGAATGGGCGTCGCGCCCGCTCAGCGCGATCTCGACGACCAGTATCGCCGACCGGCTTGGCAATGAGCCAGTCGGCTACTGAACACCCGAGGTTGACGGCAACCGACCGTTGCGGTTTCGCATTTACCTAGGTAGGTGAGAGGGGTCGCGTGGACGGTGAGTTCAAGGCGTGGGTTGCGAGCGAGCCGTCCTGCGCTGCTTGGCTCGTCTTATCTGCGCAGCGGTGAGCACATCGGGGTGGCGCCGAGGCGTTTCCCGCCGCCGGGTACTGAGCGTTGTACACCATCAACCACGCCCACAGCGCCTTCTACAGCGCAGATCAGTTTCCCTCATCTGGCCCAACCTGCGCTGCTCCCAATCTGCCGATGCCATGGCCGTGACGACGCTTCCTTCCTGGGCCAAAGAAGACTGGGCCAGCGGCATCGCCGAGCCGTTCCGCAGCGACCAGGAGTTCTGGTTGAGTCTTGCGGCCAGTGCTGATGCCCTCGTGAGCCTTGCCGCAGCCATCGCGATCGCCGTGATCCTGGGGCTCGAAGGTCAGCGGGCCTGGTCGATCGTCCCGTTCGTCGCGCCGGCCGGAATGGCGGTTCGCGCCGCGCTGATCGCGCGCACTTCGAGCCGTCGTAACCGTGACGCGTTCAACGACCGCCGCAGCTGGCGGGACGCCGAGCGAAATGCGGTCGCGACCGCGTTCCTCAAGGTGTTACGCCGACCGCTCGGCCGCTAGGCCGCGGGACGCGGCCCGTCATCTCGCCAGCGAGAGGTTGTTGCATCGCTCGCAGACCTCCTGCGGGATCCATCCGATCCGCATCAGCAACGCAAAGACCGTGCATCCAAGGCACACTCCGAACACCGACTCGAGGGTTGCCGCGCTCAGCAGCAAGGCCAGGACGACCCGCGCGGCGGTGTGGTCGCCAAGCAGCGTCAGCACCAGCGCGCTCACGCTGAACGCCACGCCCATCGCCTGCGCAAACCGCTTCGGCGGACCCGCGACCGGCCGCGCGGCGAGCCTGACACGAGGCGTGACCACCCGGGTGACCAGCTGTCCGAGCGGGCTCATCGTCGGCCCGGTGAGCACGCGGGCGATGAATCCGTAGGCGAGCACTGCCAGCAGCCACGTGACGTGCCCGTCGAAGATCAACCCGACCACAGCCATGACCATCACACCGGCCGCGACAAGTCGCGCCGACACCTCGTTGACCGGGTCGGGAAACGAGAAGAACTCAGCAGCCTTGCCGGCCCGAAACGTTGCCATCCTTAGACTGCTCACACAATGAGAGCGTCGATCTCGGCCACAACATTCCGCCGGCTCACGGTTGCCGTCGCGCTGTCACTGGCCGCGATCGTCATCACCGGCGCCGCCGTACGACTCACCTCGTCCGGGCTGGGATGCCCGACCTGGCCCCGGTGCACCGATACCTCGCTGGTCGCGCCGGCGTCCTACCACGCGCTGGTTGAGTTCACCAACCGGATCGTCACGACGCTGGTCGGTGTCCTCGTGTTCGGCGTCGCCTTCGGCGCGTTGCTGCGCGCGCCGCGCCGGCGCGACCTCACCCGGCTGTCATGGAGCCTGGTCGGCGGGTTCATGGGTCAGGCCGTGATCGGCGGGCTTTCGGTGCTTTACCACCTCGCACCGCCGTGGGTGATGGCCCACTTCCTGCTCTCGATGGCGCTGCTGTGGGTCGCTCTGGTCCTGGTCCAGCACGCCGATCCGGCCTGGGAGTCGCGGCAGCCCGACGTCCAGCGCGAGCTGGTACTCCTGGCGCGGTTGCTGGTCGGGGTCGCCGCGATCGTGCTGTTCCTCGGCACCTTCACCACCGGGACCGGCCCACACGCCGGCTCCGGGCAGCACATCAAGCGGCTCCACGTCCTGCCACTGGAACGGATCACCCAGCTTCACGCCGATTCCGCGCTGTTGCTCACCGGGCTGGTGATCGCGACGCTGTTCGCGGTCCGGCTCACCCCTACCACGGCGCTGATCCGGCGGCGCGCATCGATCCTGGCCGGGCTGGTGCTGTTGCAGGTGGCGATCGGCTACACGCAGTATTTCCTCAACCTCCCGCCGAGCGTCGTGGAGCTCCATGTCGCCGGCGCGACTGCGCTGTGGTGCGGGACGATCTGGCTACAGCTCAGCTTCACCGCGCCGGTCGTCGAACCAGCGGCCGAGACGGTGACTCAGGGTGAGACGGCGGCGGCGAACGCTAGACGAACTGACTCACTGCGACTGCCACAAACAACACCGTCAGGTACGTAATCGACTGGTGGAACAGCGCGAGCGGCTTCGCCGGCTCGCCACGGTGGACCCGGCGGTCGAGTCGATGCGCCTGCGCCAGGAAGACGATGCCGAGCACGGGTGCCGCGATGTCGTAGATGACACCGGCGCCGAACGGGATCAGCGCGAGCGACGCCGCGACCATCGCCCACGAATAGAAGACGATCTGCCTGGTCACCGAGGCGGCGGACGCCACGACCGGCAGCATCGGCACCCCGGCAGCCGCGTAGTCATCTTTGAACTTCATCGCGAGCGCCCAGAAATGCGGCGGCGTCCACAAGAACACCACCGCGAACAGCACGACCGCCGGCCAGCCGACATCGCCGCGCACCGCCGACCAGCCGATCAGCACCGGGAAGCAGCCCGCCGCGCCGCCGATCACGATGTTCGACGGCGTACGACGCTTCAGGCCGAGCGTATAGACGAAGACGTAAAACGCGATCGCACCGTCGGCCAGCCCGGCCGAGAGCCAGTTGGCCCCGAGACCGAGCAGCAGCGTCGCGGCCGCTCCGAGCACGATGCCGAAGCGCAGCGCCGCGACCGGCGGCACCAGCTGGCGCGCCATCGGGCGGCGCTTGGTGCGCGACATGACCGCATCGATGTCGCGATCGACCACGCAGTTGAGCGTGTTGGCGCTGCCCGCGGCGAGCGTGCCGCCGACCAACGTGACCACGGCGGTCCACAGATGCGGCATGCCACGGGCAGCCAGGATCATGACCGGAAGCGTGGTGACCAGCAGCAACTCGATGATCCGCGGCTTGGTCAGCGCGACGTATCGACCGATCACCTGACCGACGCTGGGTCCACCAGCCACAACGGGCGAGGCGACCGTCACAAGCATCCCTTGGATCGGCGAACGCCGGCAACGACGCGCGCAATGAGGCGGTTTCCCAGCCGCCAGGTGAATCCTAACGTTCAGCCATAAGTGGTGCCGAGCATGGGTAGGCCAACAACGAGACACCCGGGATTGCTGCCCGCGGCGATCTCACTACGCTCGACGATGGGGCAGCGACGCGACGCAGCGATACGAGGAGCAGTGTGAGCACAACAAGCAAGCCGGCACTCGAGTGGACCGACGAGGACAAGCTCGCCGTGACCGTCATCCGGGCCTTGGCGATGGACGCGGTCGAGGCAGCCGGATCAGGTCATCCCGGCACTGCGATGAGCCTGGCGCCGGCCGCGCACGTGCTGTTCCAGCGGCTGCTCAGGCACGACCCCGCCGACCCGGCCTGGATCGGCCGAGACCGGTTCGTGCTGAGCTGCGGCCACTCGAGCCTGACCCTCTACATCCAGCTGTTCCTCACTGGATACGGCCTAACGATGGAAGACATCTCGCTGTTGCGGCAGTGGGGCTCGCTGACTCCCGGCCACCCCGAGCGCGGCCACACCCTCGGCGTCGAGATCACGACCGGCCCGCTCGGTCAAGGTGTCGCCAACGCCGTCGGCATGGCCATGGCGCAACGCTACGAGCGCGGCCTGTTCGACCCGGATGCCAAGCCCGGCGCCAGCGTCTTCGACCACACCATCTGGTGCTTCGCCTCCGACGGCGACATGGAAGAGGGGATCTCCTCGGAGGCCAGCTCGCTGGCCGGCCACCAGCAGCTCGGCAACCTGGTCATGCTCTACGACGACAATCACATCTCGATCGAGGGCGACACCAAGGTGGCGTTCTCCGAGGACGTCGGCGCGCGCTACGAAGCCTACGGCTGGCACGTCCAGCACGTTGCCGACGTCAATGACGTCCAGGCCGTGTACGACGCGTTCGCCACCGCCCGTGACGAGGCCGCCAAACCCAGCCTGATCGTCGTGCACTCGATCATCGGCTGGCCGGCACCGACCAAGCAGAACACCGGCAAGGCCCACGGCTCGGCGCTCGGCGCCGACGAGGTCGCCAGGACCAAGGAGGTCCTCGGGCTCGACCCGAAGGTGAACTTCTACTGCCCGGACGAGCTGCTCGCTCATACCCGCAAGGTGGTCGACCGCGGCCGGGAGCTGCACGCGAAATGGACCGAGCGATTCGATGCCTGGGCGGACGCCTACCCGGACCGCGCCGCCGAGCTCGACCGGATTTCCCAGCGCCGGCTGCCCGAGGGCTGGGACGACAAGCTGCCCGACTTCGCCGGCGAGAAGCCGATGGCGACCCGCAAGGCCAGCGGCGTCGTCATCAACGCCCTCGCCGAGACGATGCCCGAGTTATGGGGCGGCTCGGCCGACCTCGCGGAGAGCAACCTGACCGAGATCGATGGCGCTGACTCGTTCCTGCCCGAGGCGCACGGCGGATCGCCGTACGGCCGGATCCTGCACTTCGGCATCCGCGAGCATGCAATGGGCGCGATCATGAACGGCATCACCGCGCACGGCGGCACGCGGGTCTTCGGTGGCACGTTCCTGTGCTTCTCCGACTACATGCGCGGCGCGGTGCGGCTGGCCGCGTTGATGAAACTGCCGGTCACCTACGTCTGGACCCACGACTCGATCGGTCTCGGCGAGGACGGCCCCACGCATCAGCCGATCGAGCATCTCGCCTCGCTGCGGGCGATTCCCGGCCTTGACGTCGTACGCCCAGCCGATGCGGCCGAGACCGCGATCGCCTGGCGGACGATCATCGAGAACGCCCACCGGCCGGCCGGGCTGATCCTGTCGCGACAGAGCCTGCCGATCTTCGACCGCTCAACCCACGGTTCGGCCGGAGGTGTCGCCCGCGGCGCCTACATCCTGGCCGAGGCATCGAGCGGCTTGCCCGAAGTGATCCTGATCTCGACCGGCAGCGAGGTCCAGATCGCGCTGGCCGCCCGCGACCTGCTCGAAGCGGAGGGCACACCCACCCGGGTGGTCTCGATGCCGTGCCGGGAATGGTTCGAGGCCCAGGATGCGTCCTACCGTCAGCAGGTCTTGCTTCCGGAGGTGCAGGCGCGGGTGTCCGTCGAAGCTGCCGTCGCGCAGGGCTGGCGCGAGTTCGTCGGTGACCACGGCGAGTGCGTGTCGCTCGAGCATTTCGGCGCCAGCGCACCGCAGGACATCCTCTACGAGCAGTTCGGGCTGACCGCCGACCGGGTCGTCGCGGCCGCCCACGCCAGCCTGTCCAGGGTCGGCGCGACCAAGGGTTCAACGACCGGAAACTGAGCCTGGCACCGATCTTTTGCTAACCAACCCGCACCTGAGGAGCACCACATGACGGACCCGCTGAAGACGCTGACCGACGCCGGGGTCGCGATCTGGCTCGATGACCTGTCCCGCGAGCGCCTGGTGTCCGGCAGCCTCGCGACGCTGATCCGCGACTGCCACGTGGTGGGCGTCACCACCAACCCGACGATCTTCCAGAAGGCGATCAGCGGCAGCGACTATTACAACGCCCAGGTCCGCGACCTGGCGATCCGCGGCATCGCCGTCGGCGAGGCACTGCGGGCAGTGACCGCCTGGGACGTCAGGGCAGGCTGCGACCTGTTCCGCCCGGCCTACGACGCAAGCGACGGTGTCGACGGCAGGGTGTCGATCGAGGTCTCCCCGGCGCTCGCCCATGACACCGACGAGACCGTCGCCGAGGCACGATCGCTGTGGTGGCTCGTCGATCGGCCGAACCTGTTCATCAAGATCCCGGCCACCAAGGCCGGGATTCCGGCGATCGAGCAGACCCTCGCCGAGGGCACGAGCGTCAACGTGACGCTGATCTTCTCCCTCGAGCGGTACGCCGAGGTGATCGAGGCGTTCATGAGCGGCGTCGAGCGGGCCCGCGCCTCGGGTCACGACCTGTCGAAGATCGGCTCGGTGGCGTCGTTCTTCATCTCCCGGTTCGACACCGAGGTCGATCCACGGCTGGACAAGATCGGCACCAAGGAGGCGAAGGCGCTGCGCGGCAAGGCCGCAGTTGCCAACGCCCGCCTGGCTTATCAGCTTTACGAGGAGAAGTTCGACACCGATCGGTGGCGCGCGCTCGAGGCGGCCGGCGCGAAGCGACAGCGGCCGTTGTGGGCATCGACGTCGACCAAAGATCCGTCCTACGGCGACACGATGTACGTCGTCGACCTCGTCAGCGAGGGCGTCGTCAACACGATGCCGGAAGCCACCATCCACGCCGTCCGCAACCACGCCAAGATCACCGGCGACACGGTCCGGCCGAACTACGCCGACGCCAAGCAGGTCCTCGCCGATCTGGAGGCCGCCGGGATCGACTACGACGACGTCGTGCGGGTGCTCGAAGAAGAGGGCGTGTCGAAGTTCGAGGCGTCGTGGACCGAGCTCACCGAGTCGACAAAGGCCGAGCTGGAACGGCTGGCGGGCGACAAGTGAGCGATTCGCCCGGCGCAGTTGCCGGCGGCGGCGTCGTCGTGACGTCGGCCGGCACCGATCTGCTCGCGGCCCGCGATGAGGCGCTGGCCGCCGACGCCGGCATCACGTCGGCGATCGTCGCCAAGGACGCGGCAGTGTGGGGCGCCGATGCGGCCGATCTCGCCGCGGAGCGACTCGGCTGGCTTGACTGCGCGACGGTCTCCCGACCGCTGGTCGCCGAGATCGAGGCGCTGCGCACCGAGCTCAACGCCGCTGGCGCCGACCACGTCGTACTGGCGGGGATGGGTGGCTCCTCGCTCGCGCCCGAGGTGATCGCTGCGACGTACGGCGTCGAGCTCACCACACTCGACACCACTGACCCGGGCCAGATCGCCGGCGCGCTCGGCGACCGGCTGGCTAGCACGGTGCTGGTCGTGTCCAGCAAGAGCGGTGGCACCCTCGAGACCGACAGCCACCGCCGGGCGTACGAAGACGCCTTCCGCGCTGCCGACATCGACCCCGCCGCCCGGATCGTCGTCGTAACGGATCCCGGCTCACCGCTGGCGGCTATCGCCGCCGACGCCGGCTACCGGGTGTTCGAGGCCGACCCCAACGTCGGCGGCCGCTACAGCGCGCTGACCGCGTTCGGGCTGGTGCCGACCGGGCTTGCCGGCGTACCGATCGGCGAGCTGCTCGACCAGGCAGCCACGATGTCCGAGGCACTGACCGGCGACGAGAATCCGGCCACGACGCTCGGAGCCGCTCTCGGCGGCTTCGGCAACGCCGGTCACGACAAGGTGGTCATCGCCGAAGCCGGATCCGGAATCGTCGGTTTCGGCGATTGGGTCGAGCAGCTGATCGCAGAGTCCACCGGCAAGAACGGACACGGGCTGCTGCCGGTCGTCGTCGGCGACACCGGCTCGCCGGGATTCACCGAGCGCGACGACACCCATCTGATCACCATCGGTGGAGCGCCGCCCGCGCCCGGCACGAGTGTCGGCGGACCGCTGGGAGCGCAGTTCCTGCTGTGGGAGTTCGCGACCGCGGTCGCCGGCAAGGTCATCGGCATCAACCCGTTCGACCAGCCCAACGTGCAGGAGTCGAAGGACAACACCGCCTCGGTGCTCGACAAGGCCGGCGACGGTCCGCTGCCCGAAGGCGAGCCGATACTTGTCGACGGGGCGATCGAGGTGCACGGCGACGGCGACCTGTTCGGCGGCGCGACCGAGATCACCAGCGTGATCGATGCCATCCTGCGGGCAATCCCCGATCACGGCTATCTCGCCGTCATGGCCTACCTCGACCGGATCCACGACGCGGCAGCGGCCGCGTTACGCGACGCCCTCGCGGCTCGCACCGATCGCGCCGTGACGTTCGGTTGGGGCCCGCGGTTCCTGCACTCGACTGGGCAGTACCACAAGGGCGGTCCGCCGCTCGGAGCGTTTCTGCAGATCACCGGAGTGAACGCGTTCGACCTCGAAGTGCCTGGCCGACCGTTCTCGTTCGGGCGGCTCCAGCTGGCACAGGCACTCGGCGACAGTCAGGCGATCAACAGCCGCAGCCGGCCGTTCGTCCGGCTTCACCTCACGGACCGCGCCGCCGGAATCGACCAGCTGCTGACCGCCGCAATCGGGAGTCGTAGGTGACAGTGATCTCGGGCGATCAGCGCAATCCGCTGCGCGATCCGCGTGACCGCCGGCTGCCGCGCGTGCCGGGACCGTGCGCTGTCGTCGTCTTCGGCGTCACCGGCGACCTGGCACGCAAGAAGCTGATCCCGGCGATCTATGACCTGTCCAACCGCGGGCTGCTGCCGCCCGGTTTCGTGCTGCTCGGCTTCGCCCGTCGTGACTGGGATGTCGGCGAGTTCGAGTCACTCGCTCGTGAGTCCGCCGAGAAGCACTGTCGGACCGAGTTCCGCGAGGACGTCTGGAAGCGGGTCGCCAACTCGCTGCAGTTCCTGCCCGGCGCCTTCGACGACGACGACGCCTTCGACAAGCTGGCCCAGACCCTGATCGATCTCGAGGCCAGCCACGGCATCCAGGGCAACGCAGCGTTCTACCTCTCGATCCCGCCGGCGGCGTTCCCGGTCGTGTTGAAGCAGATGGAACGCACCGGCATGGCCGACAACACCAAGACCGGCGGCTGGCGGCGGGTGGTCGTCGAGAAGCCGTTCGGTCATGACCTCGCCTCCGCCCGCGAGCTCAACGCTCTCGTCGATGATGTGTTCAGCCCGCAGGACGTCTTCCGGATCGACCACTACCTCGGCAAGGAGACGGTCCAGAACATGCTGGCGCTGCGCTTCGCCAACACGTTGTTCGAGCCGATCTGGAACTCCCACTACGTCGACTCGGTCCAGATCACGATGGCCGAGGACGTCGGCATCGGCGGCCGGGCGGGGTTCTACGACTCGGCCGGTGCCGCCCGCGACGTGTTGCAGAACCACCTCTTTCAGTTGCTCGCACTGACCGCGATGGAAGAGCCGGTGTCCTTCGACGCCGAGGCGATCAGAACCGAAAAGGTCAAGGTTCTCAACGCTATTTCGCTGCCCGAGGATCACGAGGCGTACGCGGTCAGAGGCCAGTATGACCAGGGTTGGCTGGCCGGCGAGCGGGTCCCGTCGTACCTCGACGAGAAAGACGTGCCAAAGGACTCGCTCACCGAGACCTATGCCGCGGTCCGGCTCGGGATCGAGACCCGGCGCTGGGCCGGCGTGCCGTTCTATCTGCGCACCGGCAAGCGACTCCCCCGCCGGGTCACCGAGATCGCGGTGGTTTTCAAGACCGCGCCCCACCTGCCGTTCGACGCCACCGACACCGTCGAGCTCGGCCACAACCAACTCGTTGTGCGGGTGCAGCCCGACGAAGGAGTCACGCTGCGGTTCGGCTCAAAGGTGCCCGGGTCAGCCATGGAAGTCCGCGACGTCTCGATGGACTTCCTGTACGGCGAGGCGTTCACCGAGGCCTCGCCCGAGGCCTACGAGCGCCTGATTCTCGACGTACTGCTCGGTGACGCGACGCTGTTCCCGCGCAACCTCGAGGTCGACGCATCCTGGAAGGTGGTCGATCAGCTCGAGGCGTTCTGGGCCGGCCGCAAGCCGGAGAAGTATCGATCCGGCGAGTGGGGACCGCGGGCGGCCGATGAGATGCTCGCCCGCGACGGCCGAGTCTGGAGACGACCGTAATGGCCACCACCCTGTGGGACACCAACGGCGGCGATATCATCCAGGCGCTGCTCGCCGAGCGACGTACCGCCGGCGCGCTGGCATCGGGACTGGCGCTCACGTTGGTGGTCGTCGTCGACGAGAAGCAGGTTCGCCAGGCTGAGGACGCGGCGACCATCGCAGCGGCCGCCCATCCGTGCCGGGTGCTGATCGTGATCCGGCACTCGATCGACGCCGATGTGCGTCTCGACGCGGAGGTTCAGGTCGGCGGTCGGCTCGGCTCGACCGAGGCGGTGGTGATGCGGATGTACGGCCGGCTCGCGCTGCATGCCGAGTCGGTCGTGCTGCCGCTGCTCGCGCCGGACGCGCCCGTCGTGACGTGGTGGCATGGCGCTGCGCCACATGAGATCGCCACCGACGCGCTCGGGGTGCTCGCCAACCGCCGGGTGACCGACTGCACGATGTCGAACGACCCGATGGCCGCGCTGCAGTTGCGCGCGAAGGAGTTCATCCCCGGCGACACCGACCTGGCCTGGGCGAGGACCACGCCGTGGCGCTCGCTGCTGGCGTCGGCGCTCGACGGGTTCGACAACGAGATCGTCACGGCGTCGGTCACCGCTGAAGCGGGAAATCCGAGCGCGGCGCTGCTTGCGGGTTGGCTGCGATCGCGGCTGGGCATCGAGGTCAGCGCTAGCGACAGCGCCGGGCCGGGCATCACGAGCGCCGAGATCCTCACGAGGGACAGCGAGGGCGCGGACTATCCGGTGAAGCTCGAGCGCCCGAGCGGCAGCGTGGCGACCATGACGCGCGGTAGCGAAGATCCGCGTGAGCTGCCGCTGCCCCGTCGCGACATCGGCGACCTGCTCGCCGAGGAGCTGCGCCGGATGGACAACGACCTGGTGTACGCCGAGGCACTTAGCGCCGCCACCGGCGTCGCGATCGACGAGGCGCCGCGCGGCCGGGTCCTGGTTTGGCGCGACCCGGCGCTCGCCACGCAATGACGCCGCCGTTGGTGGTCATCCACCGCGACGCGACCGTCCTGGCCCAGGCTGTCGCCGCGCGGATCATCACGGTGGTCGTCGACGCCCAGGCGGCCCGCGGTGAGGCCTCGCTGGTGCTGACTGGCGGCGGCATCGGCGGCGCGACGCTGCGCGAGCTGGCCGAATCTCCGGCGCGCTACGCGATCGACTGGCCGCGACTCGACATCTGGTGGGGCGACGAGCGCTTCCTACCGCGCGGCCATCCCGACCGCAACGAGACTCAGGCCCGCGACGCGCTGCTCGAGGCGGTTGACCTCGACCCGGCCCGGGTCCACGCGATGGGGGCCAGTGACGACCCGGGCGGGGACGACCTCGACGCCGCCGCCGAGCACTACGCCGACGAGCTGGCGGCGGCCGCCCGGCCCGAAGACCACGGCGCGTCGCCCAGCTTCGACGTGCTGCTGCTCGGCGTCGGCCCGGAGGGCCACATCGCCTCGCTGTTTCCCGAGGCTCCGGCGTTGTACGACGAGCGCTCGGTGATCCCGGTCCGTGGCGCACCGAAACCGCCGCCAACCCGGCTCTCGCTCTCGCTGGCCACCATCAACGCCGCCCGCGAGGTGTGGCTGATCGCCGCGGGCGAGGAGAAGGCCGGAGCGGCGAGATTGGCCCTGTCCGGGGCCGGACCGACCGCCGTACCCGCTGCCGGCGCCAGAGGCCGTGTGGCGACCCGCTGGCTGCTCGACCGCGCTGCGGCCAGCCGGCTGCCTTCCGAACTGTCGCGGGCGGCTAGTCAGTAACACTCAACACACCAAAAGCGGCTCTTAACAGGTGTCCTGACAGCTTCGCCCGGTTTCGCTTCCGGTGTCCGGTTTGCGATAGCGTTCTTGACCCTTCAACTCCAGCCGAGAACGCAAGCTACTTGAGCGACAAGCCAATGCCTACGACGCAGCCGAACCAGACAACGCCGCACACGATGGTCAGCCGGTCAAGGTTCTTCTCGACCACCGAGGATCCCGACAGCGACGAGGAGACGCCACCGCCGAACATGTCGCTCAGACCGCCACCCTTGCCGCGGTGAAGCAGCACGAGCAGGATCAGCAGCAGGCTGACGATGATCAGCAGGATCGACAACGCGGCGGTCATTAGACCAGCACTCTTTCTTCCGGGAAGTGACAGGCGACCTCGTGGCCGGGTGCAAGCTCCACCAGCGGTGGCTCGGTCACGGTGCAGATCTCCTGCGCCTTCCAGCACCTGGTGTGGAACCGGCAGGCATTGGGCGGGTTCAGCGGACTCGGTACGTCGCCCTTGAGCAGGATCCGCTCGCGCTTGTGCTCACGCTCGGGGTCCGGCAGCGGGACGGCGGACAACAATGCATGAGTGTACGGGTGCAGCGGATGCTGGTAGAGATCGGTGTCGCTCGCCGTCTCCACGATCTTGCCCAGATACATCACCGCGACCCGGGTCGAGATGTGGCGCACGACCGACAGGTCGTGGGCGATGAAGACGTAGGTGAGTCCGAACTCCTTCTGCAGGTCGGAGAGCAGGTTGACCACCTGCGCCTGAATCGACACGTCGAGCGCGGACACCGGCTCGTCGGCGACGATCATGCGTGGCCGCAGCGCGAGCGCGCGGGCGATGCCGATGCGCTGACGCTGCCCGCCGGAGAACTCGTGCGGGTAACGGTTGTAATGCTCCGGGTTGAGCCCGACTAGCTCCATCAGGTCCTGCACCGCCCGCTTGGTGCCGTTCTCGGACTTGACCTTCTGGACGTCGAGCGGAGCGCCGACGATCGCGCCGATGGTGTGGCGCGGGTTCAGCGAGGAGTAGGGATCCTGGAAGATCATCTGGATCTCGCGCCGAAGCGGTCGCATCTTCCGGGTCCCGGCGTGGGTGATGTCCTTGCCGTCGAACACCACGGTGCCGCCGGTCGGCTCGAGCAGCCGGCTCAGCAGCCGCCCCATCGTCGACTTGCCGCAACCGGTCTCGCCGACGACGCCAAGCGTCTCGCCCTTGTTGACGTTGAAGGTCAGCCCATCGACCGCCTTCACCGCACCGATCTGGCGACGGATGAAAATGCCGCGGGTGACCGGGAAGTATTTCTGTAGGTCCTTGACCGACAGCAGTACGTCGCCCGCCGGCTTGGTCGCGACGCCGGCGGCCGGGTCCGGTGCCGCCGCAGGTGCCGGAGTGGTCCTCGCCGCCGGCGTCGACTTGGCTGCCGGTGCTGCCTTGGCGGTCTTTTCCGCCGGCGCGGCCGAGCCGGCAGCGGGTTTCGCCCGCGAGGTCGTGCGCCGCAACCGTTCGACCTTCGGCTGGTCGTTGCCGGTGTCGCTCATAGCCGGGTCGCCACTTCGGTGCTGAAGATCTCGCGGCGGCGCTCGATCGGCAGATGACATGCCACCCGATGCCCCGGCTTGGACTCCACCAGTTCAGGCCTGATCTCGCGCTCCTTGCCGCCGTTGAGCTCGCCGTAGGCACATCGTGGGTGAAACGGACAGCCGGACGGCACGTTGATCAGCGACGGCGGGTTGCCCGGAATCGGCTGCAGCCGCTCGGCCCTGAGCCGGTCGAGCCGAGTCACCGAGCCCAGCAGACCCCAGGTATAGGGGTGCTCGGGGGTATAGAAGATGTCCGACACCGTGCCGTACTCCACTGCCTGGCCGGCGTACATCACCAGGACGTCGTTGGCGACCTCGGCGACGACGCCCAGGTCGTGGGTGATGATGATGATCGCGGAGTTGAACTCCTTCTGCAGATCGTTCATCAAATCGAGAATCTGAGCCTGAACCGTCACGTCGAGCGCGGTGGTCGGCTCATCGGCGATCAGCAACGACGGGTTGCACGACAAAGCCATCGCGATCATGGCGCGCTGCCGCATGCCGCCGGAGAACTGGTGCGGGTAGGCGTCCACCCGCTTCCGCGGCTCCGGGATGCCGACCAGGTCGAGCAGTTCGATCGCGCGGCTCTTGGCCACCGCCTTGGAAACGTCGTGGTGGACCCGGTAGGCCTCGGCGATCTGCGCGCCGATCCGGTAGTAGGGATGCATCGCGGACAGCGGGTCCTGGAAGATCATCGCCATCGCGTCGCCGCGCATCTTGCGGACGTCCTCGGGATCAGCCGAGACGACCTCGTTGTTGTCGACCCAGATCTGCCCGGAGACCCGGGCGTTGCGGCGGTTGTGCAGACCCAGGATCGCCAAGCTGGTGACGCTCTTGCCCGAGCCGGACTCCCCCACGATGCCGAGGGTGCGGCCACGCTCGACGGTGAACGACAGGCCGTCGACCGCCTTCACCAGACCGTCATCGGTCGGGAAGTGGACCTTGAGGTCCCTGACTTCGACGAACGCGCTCGGCTTGCCGGCGACGACCTGAACCTCAGGTACGGTCGCCTCCGGCTTGTCCGCGGATCGAGATGTGATGGTCGCCTCGCTCAGGAGTAGGTCACGCGTGGATCGACGTATGCATAGCCGACGTCGACGATGATATTTGCCACCACCACGAAGAACGCAGCAAACAGCGTCACGCCCAACACGACCGGCAGGTCGCGGCTGTTGATCGAATTGATCGCCAGCTTGCCGATGCCGACCAGCCCGAACACTTGCTCAGTGAGCACCGCGCTGCCGAGCAGCAGTCCGACGTCGAGTCCGAAGATCGTCACGATTGGCGTGATCGCCGAGCGCAGACCGTGCTTGACGATGACCCGACGTTCGGTGAGGCCCTTTGCCCGCGCCGTCCGGATGTAGTCCTCGGACATGGTTTCGAGCATCGTCGATCGCGTTAATCGGGCATAGAGCGCGGAGTACAGGAACGCCAGACACACCCACGGCAGGACCAGATTGTGGGCCCAGGCGAGTGGATCGCTGGTGAAGCCGACGTAGTGGACGTTGTTCGCGATCCGCAACCAGGACGGTCCGAAGCTGAAGATCGCCAGCGAGAGCAGACCAGTGAAGTAGATCGGGAGCGACACGCCGGCGAGGGCGACCGTCATCGCGCCACGGTCGAAGATCGAGCCGCGTCGAAGCGCCGAGATGACCCCGGTGGTCACGCCGCTGACCAGCCAGAGGATCGCGGCACCGATGGTCAGCGAGACGTCGACCGGAAGGTCGGAGGTGATCTCGCTCCATGCCGGCTCGTTGTTGATGAAGGAATAGCCAAGGCATGGCGCATGGCACTGTTGCGCGGCGAGACCGGTGCCGTAGGTCCGGCCAGCGAAGATCCCTCTGAGGAAGTCCCAGTACTGAGTCCAGAACGGCTTATCAAGCCCGAGCTTCTCGGAGACCGCGGCGATAGTTGCCGGACTCGGACTGCGACCGGCGTAGAGCACCGCCGGGTTGGAGTTGAGCAACTTCGGAAGCGCGTAGAACAGCCAGAAAGTGATGATCGTGATGATGATCAAGACGATCACACCGCCGACGATGCGGCGGACGAGGAAACGGGCCACGGGCGACTTCCTCAGGTCTGTGCTACGCGAGCAACGATGGAACCTTACTAACTGACGACGCCCTGCGGGGCCAGCCCGAAGGCCAGCCCCGCAGAGCGGGGTTCGTCAGGTCAGCCTCCGACTCCCACGGTACGGAGATCGACAATGCCGAGCTCCGGCTCGATGTAGGCGTTGGTGAGCCGGTTGCTGAACAAATCAACCGCCTTGTCGTAGGTGAACGGGGCGTCACAGGCGTCCTTGTTCACCGTCTCATCGACCTGCTGCCAGAACGGGAACTCAGCAGCCGCGGAGGTCTGCTTGAGGGCCTGGTTGATCAGCGAGGTGATCTTCGGGTCGTTGCAGGCACCGTAGTTGCTGTTGCCCTGCGGCAGGATCTTACGGGGATCGATGATGTTCTCGAAGAACCCGTACGGCGCCGGCCAGTCCGGACCCCAGCCTGCGAATGCCAGACCGTAGCCGTCCTTCTTGATGTTCGCCGGAACCCCGACCACTGAGGAGTAGTACGTCGCGGCATCGAAGGTCTTGATGTTCGCGACGATCCCGACCTGCTTGAGGTCCTGCTGCAAGAACTGCGCCTGCTGCGGGCCCTTACCGGTGTTGGTGACGACGATCGTGGTCTTGAAGCCGTTCGGGTGTCCGCACAGCTTCAGTTCCTGCTTGGCGTTCGCGTCGTTCGCCGCACCGGTCTGGGTCCCCGGGTATTCATTGAAGGCCTTGTACCCGGCAAGGGTTGGTGGCCCGAGGGTGGTCGCTATCGCGCCACCGTAGATGCCACCGCGAGCGTCCTGCTGCTCCTTGCGGTCCATCGCCCATTCCACCGCACGCCGGCAGTGCACGTTGTTGAACGGCGGGCTCTCGGACAGGATCGACAGGTAGCGGGTGAAGCCGGTGATCGGGTCAAGCGAGCGCGACTCGAGCGACGGGGTCTTGAGGATCTTGTTCTGCGTCGCCGGCTGCACACCGGTGCCACCGATGTCGAGGTCGCTCGAGTTGGCGATGATCGAGTTGTCGAGCGTCGGAGCATCGAAGCTCGTCGTGATGTTGACCTTGTTCGGCAGTGCCGGCCGGGTGCCGTCAGTTGCCGGGCTGTAGTTCGGGTTGCGCACCATGTCGATGTGCTTGCCCGCGGCGTAGGAAGAGATCTCATACGGGCCGGTGGCCTGGACATGGTTGTTGTAGTTCGCGCCACCGGTCTTCGCGTTCAGGTCGATCTTCTGCTCGACCGGAGACGTCCCGAACAGCGTCATCACGTAGTTCCACTCCGAGAACGGCTGGTTCAGGTGGAACACGATCTTGTTCGCCGACGGCGTCTTGATCGTCGACAGACCCAGATGACCCGGGCTCTTATCGGTGTACGGACCACCATAGGCCGGGCACGCACCGGAAGAGTTCTCCCCACCCGGGCACAGGAACGTCGCGAAATACGTCGGACCACCGTTGATCACGCTGGTCGCGAACGTCCGCTCGATCGCATACTTGATCGTCTGCGACGTCACCGGCGTACCGTCCTGGAACTTGATCCCAGGCTTGATCGTGTAGGACCAGACCTTGCCGCCGCCGGTCGGCGTCGCCGGCCCGGTCGCAATGTCACCAGTCGGAACCAAAGCCGCCGAGGTGTCGCCATCCGGGTAGGTCAGAAGCGTCCGGTTGATCAGCTGGTGAATATCCCAGCTGAACGCATAGTAG
>DATAUK010000067.1:0-42435 GCA_036268295.1 Mycobacteriales bacterium
GGTCGCGACGACACCTCGGTGCAGACGGCGCTGGGCGATCTGGTCGCTGCGGTGCGCGACGGCTCCAACACGGTGCCGCCGATGCTCGAGGCGGCGCGCCGGGAAGCCACCCTCGGCGAGATCTGCAACGTGCTCCGCGCCCAGTGGGGCGAATACCGCGAGCCCGCCCGCTTCTAGTTGCTGGCAGGATGCCGTTGTGGCGACGCTGACCCTTGCTGAGGTCGAGCGGGCGATCCGGGCGAGCTGGTCGGCGCAGACCTGCGACCCGGTCGATCTTCCTGACTGGTCGGTCGAGAACCCCGCCCGCGGCCAGTGCGGCGTCACGGCTCTCGTTCTTTGCGACCTGCTCGGCGGCGACCTGCTCCTGGCTGAGGTGCTCCGCACCGACGGCTCCCGGCAGGGAGTGCATTACTGGAACCGGTTGCCCGACGGCAGCGACGTCGATTTGACGCTCGAGCAGTTCACACCGCAGGAGATCGTGCAGCCCTCGGTCGTCGTTCCTCGACCGGTCCGCCGACCGCGGCGATGCGCCGAGCAGTACGACCTGCTCCGCGAACGAGTCCTTGCATCGCTCTGACTACCATTCCGGAGTGAGCTCAGAAGGCAAGGCCGTGGGCTCGGTATTGCGCTGGGGTCGGCCGGAGTTCGGGCCCACGGATCTCGTGGTCATGGCGATCGTCAACGCCACCCCGGACTCGTTCTTCGACCGCGGCCGCACCTACGGCACCGATGCGGCGCTCGACCGGGTCGCGCAGGTCATCGACGAGGGTGCCGAGATCGTCGACATCGGCGGGATCAAGGCCGCACCGGGCGGCGACGTGGACGTCGCCGAGGAGCTTCGCCGGGTGCTGCCGGTGGTCGAAGGCGCGCGCGAGCGGCATCCCGACGTGGTGATCAGCGTCGACACCTGGCGTTCCGAAGTCGCTGATGTGCTCTGCAGCGCCGGTGCTGACGTCATCAACGACGCATGGGGCGCGGTCGACCCGGCGCTGGCTGCGGTCGCGGCGTCGCACGGCGCCGGCCTGGTGTGCACCCACGCCGGTCGCCAGTCGCCGCGGACCCGCCCGCATCGCGTCTGGTACGACGACGTCGTGGCCGAGGCGGCGGCGTACCTCGTCGATCTCGCGGAAGCGGCGGTTGCCGCCGGTGTGCGGCGCGACGGGATCGTTATCGACCCGGCGCACGACTTCGGCAAGAACAGCCGGCACTCGTTGCAGTTGACGCGTGCCACCGATGTGCTGGTCGCGACCGGCTGGCCGGTGCTGGTCGCGATGTCGCGCAAGGACTTCATCGGCGAGGTGCTCGACCAGCTGCCGGACGAACGGCTTGAAGGCACGCTCGCCGCGACGGCCGTCGCGGCCTGGCTGGGCGCTCGAGTGTTCCGGGCGCACGACGTCACAGCGACCAGGCGGGTGCTGCAGACCGTGGCGGCGATCCGGGGCGACACCGATCTCGCGCTGGGCCGGCGGGCGCTGGCGTGAGCATCACTGCGGTCGCGTTCGTGCCGGCCGCACCGCTGTTGGTGCCGCAGGTCGCCGGCGGATCGGCCGGGCTCGACCAACCGATGCGTGACGCGAGTCTCGATGTCGTCGCGGGCGCGATTGCCGACCGGGCCGCCGAGGTGATCGTGGTGGCGCCGACCGGGACTGCCGCGCGGTGGCCGTCGGATGCGACGTGGGACTTTGCCGGGTTCGGGGTCGCTCGCGGCCAGTCCGATCGGCGTCCGGTGTTGCCCTGGCCCCTCGGGATCGGGGCCTGGCTGCTCGACGAGGTCGGCTGGGATGGCCCGCGTCGCTATCTCGGGGTCTCCCCGGCCGACGACGTCGCGGCGGCAACCGCCCAGGGCACGACCGACGGGGCGCAGGTGGTGATCGCGGTCGGTGATGGCAGCGCGTGCCGGACCGAGCGGGCGCCCGGCTATCTCGACGATCGAGCCGGGGCCTTCGACGCTCGGATCGCCGACCTGCTGGCTCGCGGCGATGCGGCCGGGCTCGGCGGCATCGACACTGCACTGGCGGCCGACCTGATGTGCGCCGGGCTTCCGGTCTGGCGTTGGGTCTCGGCGACGGTCGGCGACGCCGAGGTCGGTGCGGCAGAGCTGGTGACCCACGTCGCGCCATACGGGGTCGGCTACTTCGTCGCGCGCTGGTCAATCAGCTGAGACAGTGGCGGACGCTCGGCGGTGTCGATGCGGTGCCGGCTGGTTTGGACACCACCTTCAACTCGGTCCGGCTGCCAGATCAGGGTCGCGGGATCGAGGTCTGCGGGCAGCCGGCCCTCGGCGACCAGCCGGTCGAGGGCGGTATGCATCACCTCGGCGGCCATCCGGCCGAGTGAGGGCAGGTCGGAGTGACGGTGCCAGCGCCGGTGTAGGTCGACCTGGGCAATGCCCGACAGGCCGACCGCGCGGTAGGTGTCGATCAGCAGTCCGAGGTCGACGCCGTACCCGCAGCGGAATGCCAGTGTCCGCAACAAATCGGCGCGAGCGGCGTACTCCCCAGCGAGTGGCTGGAGCACGCCGCTCAGCTCCGGCCAGAACGCCGAGATCAGCGGCCGCGCCATCAGCTCGGTGACCCGGCCGCCACCATTGCTCGGCACCGACGGGTCGGTGGGTGGCCGGTCGTAGGCCGCCTTGACGAACTGGACGGCCGGATCGCTGAGCAGCGGTCCCAACAGCGCGACGATGAAGCGCGAGTCGAACGAGCGAAGGTCGGCGTCGACGAAGACCACCAGGTCGGCGTCGGTCGCGGCCAGCCCGCGCCACATGGCCTCGCCCTTGCCACGGCGCGGGGTGAGGTCGGGGAGCACATCGGTGAGCGTTACCACCCGGGCGCCGTTCTCGCGGGCTACTTCCGCTGTCGCATCACGCGATCCGCTGTCGACGACGATCACCTCGTCGACCAGGTCACCCGGCCGGCTGGCCAGATCAGCGCGGATCGCCGCGACGATGTCGCCGACGGTCTGATCCTCATCGAGGGCGGGCAGTACGACGGCTACTCGCTGGCTGCCCTTGAGATTCCGGACCTGTTCGTACCACCAGTCGTCGATCGCTGACGTGCGTCCTGTGAACCACCGCTCGACCGGTGCGCCAGCAATGTCGGGAGCGGCCACCCGACCGAGCGTAGACGGCCCAATTCACGATCCGAGGTAGACAATGGAGCGGTGAACCACGAGCACGACCTCATCGACACCTCGGAGATGTATCTCCGTACCGTGCTCGAGCTCGAAGAAGAGGGCGTCGTGCCGCTGCGGGCTCGGATCGCGGAGCGACTGGAGCAGAGTGTTCCGACGGTGTCGCAGACGGTCGCGCGGATGGAGCGCGACGGGCTGTTGACCGTCACCGACGAGCGGCGGATCGAGCTCACGTCGCTCGGCCGATCTGCGGCGACCCGCGTGATGCGCAAGCACCGGCTCGCCGAGTGCCTGCTGGTCGACGTCATCGGCCTCGACTGGCAGCTGGTGCACGAAGAGGCCTGCCGCTGGGAGCACGTGATGAGCGAGATCGTCGAGCGGCGACTCCTCGAGATCCTCGGCCACCCGACCGAGTCGCCGTACGGCAATCCGATTCCCGGTCTCGATGAGCTAGGCGACGTCGAGTCCGGTGACTTCCTCGGTGGCCTGGTCGCGCTGTCGGCGGTGCCGGCGGCGACGACGAGTGTGGTGGTACGCCGGATCGGTGAGCCGATCCAGTCCGACACCAAGCTGCTGACCCGGCTGCGACGAGCCGGCTTCCGCCCCAACACCGCGGTGCCGGTCGGGCGGCAGAACGGCCGCGTGCTGATCGGCAATGGCACGCGTGCAGTCGAGCTCGACGACGCTATCGCCGCCCACGTCTTCGTGACCGCTTCAGCCTGACGCCGCGGTCACGAGCAGCCGGTGACCCGGTGACGCGTCAGTCGGTGACGTCGACGCCGTGCCAGAACGCGATCCGGTCCTTGATCTCGGCCGCGGCGTCCTTGGGCTCGGGGTAATACCAGGCGGCGTCGGCATTGACGTCGTCGCCGACCTTTACCGAGAAATAGCTCGCGGTGCCCTTCCACGGGCAGATCGTCTGGGTGTCGCTCGTGACCAGCTCGGCACTCACCGCGTCACGCGGGAAGTAGTGGTTGCCCTCCACGACGACGGTGTCCTCGGAGTGGGCAATGACTGTGTCGTTCCAGGTTGCAGTAGCCATGACGCTTGGAACGCCGGGCACGCACACATGCTTCCCGGTTGGCGAACATCCGTCCGCTCTGGGCGCAACCCGGCGACAGTGGCTCGCCCGCGCGCGAGGCTGGCGACCATGAGGCTTCTGGTGCTTGGCGGAACCCGCTTCGTCGGCCGCGCAATCGTCGCCGAAGCCCTGGCGCGCGGCTTCGATGTGACGGTCGTCAGCCGGGGCGAGAGCGACGTACCGCAGAGGGGCGTGACCTGGTTCAAGGCGGACCGGACCGTCCCGGACTCGCTGCAGCCGTTGACATCCACCGCCTGGGACGCGGTCATCGACACCTGGGACGGCGCGGCCGAGGTGGTTGCCGGGTCGACTGCGCTGCTGGCGAGGGCATCGAACTGGTACGGATACGTCTCGAGCCGGTCGGTCTACCGCTGGCCGATGGCGGCCGGCAGTGACGAGTCGGCGCGGGCGGTCGACCCCGCGTCGGACGCCGGATACCCGGCCGCCAAGCGTGGCGCGGAGCTCGCCGTGCTCGACCGGTTCGACGGCCGGTGCCTGCTGGCCCGGGCCGGGCTGATCGTCGGGCCGCACGAGGACACCGGACGGCTGACCTGGTGGCTGCACCGCGCCGACGTCGGCGGCTGGCTGGTCGCGCCGGAGCCGGCCGACCTGGTGTGGCAGCTGATCGATGCCCGCGACCTGGCCGGTTTCATGCTCGATGCCGCCGCCGGGCGCACTACCGGCGTCTACAACGTGGTCTGTCCGCGGAGCCAGGCGATCACCACGAGCCGGTTGGTGGAGGCGTGCGTGTCAGTCACCGGCGGCCGAGCCGATCCGAGATGGGTGCCCGCGGCGCTGCTGGCCCGGGCCGGCGTCGCGGCCTGGGACGACCTGCCCGGCTGGATCCCGCCTGGCGACGAAGCGGCCGGCATGCACGACTGCAACGTCAGCGCCGCGGTCGCCGCCGGGCTGACCTGCCGCCCGATCGAGACAACGGTTGCCGACACCTGGGCCTGGCAGCAGACGCTGCCGCCGAGGTCCCGCCGCCCGCTCCGGGAAGGGCTGCCCAGACGTGGCCTGTCGGCCGAGCAGGAACAAGCAATCTGGTGGCTCACCCGCTGACCCCCGCCCTTTTCGTCAAACTTGCGTAAATCAACCGTTTGGCGGGGTCCAGACGGTTGATTTACGCAAGTTTGACGAAAAGCGGGCGCTAGGCGCCGACGGCGTGAACTCCGCCGTCGACGTGCACCACGGATCCGGTCGTCGCCGGGAACCAGTCAGATAGCAGCGCGACACAGGCTCGAGCGGCAGGTGCGCTGTCGTCGACGTCCCAGCCGAGCGGGGCGCGGTCCTTCCAGATCTGGTCGAATCCGTCGAAGCCCGGGATCGACTTCGCCGCCATCGTCCGCAGCGGGCCGGCGGCCACCAGATTGACCCGCACGCCCTTGGGTCCGAGGTCACGGGCGAGATAGCGCGCGGTCGACTCGAGGCCGGCCTTCGCGACGCCCATCCAGTCATATGCCGGCCATGCCCGGGTGGCGTCAAAGTCCAGTCCTACCAACGATCCACCGGCCACCATCATCGGCATCACGGCCCGGGCGAGCGAGACCAGGGAGTACGTCGAGATCTGCAGCGCCGTCGAGACGTCGGTCCACGGCGCCTCGAAGAAGCCACCCCCAAGCGCGCTGGGCGGCGCGAAGCCGATCGCGTGCAGCACACCGTCTAGGTGGTCGGTGTGCTTCCCGACTGCGTCGGCGAGGCCGTCTAGCTCCTCGTCGCTGGTGACGTCGAGCGGCACAACCTCAGCCGGGGTCGGCAGCCGCTTCGCGATCCGGGAGGTCAGCGAGAGGCTTCGGCCGGCGCCAGTCAGTACAACGGTCGCGCCTTGCTGCTGGGCGATCTCGGCAACCCGGAACGCGATCGACGCCTCGGTCAGCACGCCGGTGACCAGGATCGACTTGCCGTCGAGCAGACCCATCAGTGCCCCATCCCCAACCCGCCGTCGACCGGCACCACAGCCCCCGTGACGTACGACGCCTCGTCGGAGACGAGGAATGCTGCAACTGCCGCAACCTCGTCGACCGAGGCAACGCGGCGAAGCGGCGTCCGAGACACGATGTCATCGCGCTGGGCGTCGCTGAGATCGGCCGTCATGCCGGTGTCGACCAGCCCTGGCGCGATCACGTTCGAGGTAATCCCGCGCGGCGCGTACTCCCGCGCCAGCGACCGAGCGAGCCCTACCAGCCCGGCTTTCGAGGCGGCGTAGTTGGCCTGTCCGGCGGAGCCGAACAGGCCAACAACGCTGGAAACAAACAACAATCTGCCATAACGCGCCTTGGCCATCCCGGGGATGACCGCCCGAGCGGCGGCCCACGAACCGCGCAAGTTGGTGTCGATGACGTCGTCCCAGTCGTGGTCCGGCATCCGCATCATCAGGCCGTCACGCACGATGCCGGCGCTCGCGACCAGGATCTCCACCGGGCCCTGCTCGGCGCTGACCCGCTCAACTGCTTCACGGACCGAGGCCGGGTCGGCGACGTCGCACTTCACCGCGAGCAGGCCGTCGGGGGCTCCGCTGGAGTGGTGGGTGACCGCAACCCGGTGGCCCGCCGCGGCAAGTCGCTGAGCGACGCCCAGGCCGATGCCGTGGTTGCCGCCGGTCACCAGAACCGAGCGGGACACGCCGGAGCTCGCTTCGGTCACAGCGGGATGTTTCCGTGACTGCCCCGGCACGCCGGTACCGCGGCGAGCGCGGCGCTGATCGCACTGCGGGTGTCGTTCGGCTCGATGATCTCGTCGACCAGGCCGAGTTCGACGGCGCGGTCCACGCCGCCCGACTCGACCTCGTGCGCGGCGGCGAGGGTCGCCTCGAGCGCCGGTCGCTGGTGCTCGGGAACCGCCGCGATCTGGCGCCGCTTGAGGATCCGGACCGCAGCAACCGCGCCCATCACGGCGACCTCGGCGCCAGGCCAGGCGAACACCTTGGAGGCGTCGAGCGACCGCGAGTTCATCGCGATGTAGGCGCCGCCGTACGCCTTGCGGGTCACGACGGTCACCCGCGGCACGGTGGCCTCGGCGAACGCGTGAAGCAGCTTCGCGCCGCGGCGCACGACGCCGTCCCACTCCTGGGCAACACCCGGCAGGTAGCCGGGGACGTCGACAAGTACGACGAGCGGTACGCCGAACGCGTCGCACATCCGCACGAACCGCGCCGCTTTCTCAGCGCTGGCGGCGTCGAGGCAGCCGCCGAGCCGCATCGGGTTGTTGGCGAGGACGCCGACGGTGCCGCCGCCGAGCCGGCCGAGCGTGGTGACGATGTTCGGCGCCCACTTGGCGTGCAACTCGGTGCCGGGGGAGTCGAGCAGCTGGTTGACCAGCGGGTGGACGTCGTAGGCGCGTCGCGGTGACTCCGGCATCAGGTCACGCAGCGGCCGGTCGTCGGTGATCGTGACGTGGCGCTGGTCGACGAGCAGGCCGACGATGTCCGCCGCCGAGGCGAGAGCGGCAACGTCGGTGGTGGAGGTGATGTGGACCACGCCGCTGCGGCGGGCGTGCGGCTCCGGACCGCCGAGGCGCTCCATATCGACGTCCTCGCCGGTGACGCTGCGTACGACGTCCGGGCCGGTCACGAAGACCCGGCCGTTCGGGCCGAGGATCACAACGTCGGTCAATGCCGGGCCGTACGCCGCGCCGCCGGCAGCTGGGCCGAGCACGACCGAGATCTGCGGCACCCGCCCGGAGGCACGGGTCATGGCGGTGAAGACGCGGCCGACCGCATCGAGCGAGGCAACCCCCTCGGCGAGCCGGGCGCCACCGGACTGCCAGATGCCGACGATCGCGGCGTGGTTCTTCACCGCGACCTCGTATGCCTCGACGATCGCCGCGCAGCCTTCGCGCCCCATCGCGCCGCCCTGCAGCGACGGGTCGGTGGCGAACGCCACGGTCGAACGGCCGTGGATCGTGCCGAGCGCGGTGACGACGCCGGAGCCGGGCTCAGCGCTCATCACCAGGTAGGAGTCGGTGCCGAAGAACTCAGCGAGCCGGATGTTGGGATCGCGGTCGACCTCGCTGGTGGGGGCGGCGGCTTCGACGACGGGCGGATCGAGCTCGAGAGTGGACATCACGCCTCCGTAAAGGCAAGGGCGACGTCATGTCCGCCGAAGCCGAACGAGTTGGACAGGGCAGCCGTGCCGGCCGGTAGCTCTCGCGGGGTGACCCGCACCAGGTCGAGCGCGACCTCGTCGTCGGGATCATCGAGGTTGCGGATCGCCGGCGCGATGTGGTCGCGCAGTGCCAACGCGGTGACTGCCGCCTCGAGCGCGCCGGCCGCGCCGAGCAGGTGGCCGGTGCACGACTTCGTCGCCGTCACCGCGATCGAGTCGGCGTGGGAGCCGAAGGCCAGCCGCATCGCGATCGCCTCGGCAATATCGCCGGTGGGCGTCGACGTGGCGTGGGCGTTGAGGTGCCCGACATCAGCTGGGCTGAGGCCGGCGTCCTTGAGCGCCTCGGTCATCGCCCGACCGGCACCGAGGCCGGCCGGGTCCGGCGCCGCGATGTGGTGAGCGTCGCTGGCCATCCCGGCCCCGGCGACCACGGCGTACACCTTCGCGCCGCGGGCGGTGGCGTGCTCGCGAGCCTCGAGGACGAGGATCGAGGCGCCCTCGCCGAGCACGAAGCCGTCACGCTGCTTGTCGAACGGCCGCGACGCGGCGTCCGGATCGTCGTGACGTGAGGACAGCGCCCGCATCGCCGCGAACGCCGCGAGCGGCAACGCGTGGATGACTGCTTCGGCGCCGCCGCACACAACCACGTCGGCGCGACCGTCGCGGATCATCTCCAGTCCGTAGGCCACCGCCTCCGAGCCGGAGGCGCACGCCGAGACCGGCGAGTGCGCGCCGGCCCGGGCATTGAGCTCGAGGGCCACGGCGGCTACCGACCCGTTCGGCATGATCATCGGGACCGTGAACGGCGAGACCCGCCGCGCGCCGCGGCTGTTGAGGATGTCGTACTGGTCGAGGACCGTGATCAGCCCACCGATCCCGCTCGACACGACCGCGCCGAGCCGCTCCGGCTCGACCTCCGGCTCGCCGGCGTCGCGCCAGGCCTCGAGCGCAGCGATCAGCGCGAACTGCTGGCTGCGGTCGAGACTGCGGCATCGCGCCGGCGGCAGCACCGTCGACGGCTCGACCGCCGCCCGCGCGGCGATCCGCACCGGCAGATCGGCGGCCCACTCATCCTCGAGCAACTGGGTGTGTGACTGGCCGGCGAGCAACGCCTGCCAGGTGGAAGGCATGTCACCACCCAGCGGCGTGGACGCGCCGAGGCCGGTGATGACAACCTCACGATTGGACATGCCGCTCCCTCTAGATGTCTGGCTGTTATCGACCTACGACGACTACGCCGCGACTCCGGCCTTGGAAAGGAAGTCCACGACATCGGCTACGGTCTTGAGCTTGCTGAGCTCGGCATCAGGGATCGAGACGTTGAAGCGGTCCTCGGCCATGGTCGCGATCTCCACCATCGACAGCGAGTCGATGTCGAGGTCGTTGGTGAACGAGGCTGCGGGGACGACCCGGTCGGCCGGGATGCCGGTGGCTTCCTGAACGATCTCGCCGAGCGCGGCAAGGATTTCGGTGTCTGACATGTGTTCTCCCTATTCGTGTTGCGGGTTGGCTTGGTTTGGATTTACGGGACACTGACGACGGAGCCGGCCCAGGTGAGCCCGGAGCCGAACGAGAGCGTGAGTGCGAGATCGCCGGTCGTGATGGCACCCTCGCGGCGAAGCCGGGCGAGTGCCAGCGGCACCGACGCCGCGGAGGTGTTGCCGGCGTCGACGACATCGGTCGCGATGACCGCGTTGCTCGCACCGATCTGGCGGGCCAGCGAGTTGATGATCCGCAGGTTCGCCTGGTGCAGCACCAATGCGTCGAGCTCGTCCGGCTTGACGCCAGCCGCCTCGCAGACCGAAAGCGCGACCGGGGCGAGTGACGTGGTTGCCCACCGGAAGACCGCTGGGCCGTCGAGGCGCAGCCGGTCATCGGGCGTCATGTCGATCAGCCCGGCGGCGCTGCCGTCGCTGCCGTAGACGACCGGGCTGATGCCGGGCTCGTCGGATGGCCCGACCACGACCGCGCCGGCGCCGTCGCCGAACAGGATCGCCGACGAGCGGTCGTTCCAGTCGAGCCAGTGCGAGATCTTTTCGGCGCCGATCGCGACGGCGTACTCCACCGAGCCGAGCCGCACCGCGTCCGAGGCCACCGACAGCGCGTAGCAGAAGCCGGCGCAGGCGGCGTTGAGATCGAACGCGCCGGCGCGGGTGGCTCCCAGCGCGGTCGCAACCTGGGCAGCGCCGCCGGGGATCGGCTGCGGCATCGAGCAGGTGGCGAGGATGACGAGCCCGACCTGGGCGGGATCGACGCCCGCGTCCGCGACCGCCTTGCGGGCGGCGTCGGAGGACATCGACACGACCGTCTCGTCCGGACCGGCGATGCGGCGGCTGACGATCCCGGTGCGCTGCTGGATCCACTCGTCGCTGGTGTCGAGGTTCGGCGGCAGCTCGTGGTTGGTCATCAGCAGTTCGGGGCGCTGCTCGGCCATACCGATGATGCGGCTGTGGCGGACGGCGGCGGGACCGTTCATGCGAGCGCCTCCGCGCTGACTCGGGCGAGCGGCTGGCCGGGGCTGACCGGGTCGCCGTCGTGGACGAGCCACTCGACCAGGTGCCCGGCCCGGTCGGCGCAGACCTCGAGGTCCTCGGTGCGGGTGGCGATCCGTACGACGACATCGCCGACCGACAACGCCGAGTCCAGCGAGGCGGCTGTGACGCTGACGGTGCCGCCGGCCGGTGAGACCAGCAGCTGCCACGGCATCGTCGTACAGGTCAGCTCGGCGGCGTGCTCGTCGATCAGCTGGCTGGCTGCGGCCAGGTCGTCCGGCGAGCGGAGCGCGAGCGTCGCGACGCCCGGCAGCTCGCGGCGGAGCAAGGCGGTGAGCGTGCCGGCGGGGGCGAGCTCGATGGTCGCGGTGACGCCGAGTGCGGCGAGGGTCTGCATGCACAGCTCCCAGCGCACCGGCTGGCAGACCTGCGCGACCAGCCGGCGCAGCACCTCGGACCCGTCGGTGAGCAGCTCGCCGTCGGTGTTGGAGACCACACCGAAAAGGGCATCGCTGGGCACCGCGGTGCTCGCCGCCGACGCGATCGCGTCGCGCGCCGGTTCCATCAGCTTGGTGTGGAACGCCCCGGCCACCGCCAGCGGCCGCAGCCGGGCTCGGTTCGGGGGAGAAGCCGCGAGCCGGTCGAGCGCGTCGAGCGTTCCGGCGGCGACCACCTGGCCGTTAGCGTTGTGGTTGGCGACCTCCGCGCCTGCCGCCTCGATCGCGGCCATCACCTCGTCCGGGTCGCCGCCGAGCAGGGCGGTCATGCCGCCGGCCGGCGAGGCGGATGCGCGAGCCATCGCAGCGCCTCGCTCCGCGACCAGCCGCATCGCATCGGCCTCGGTGAGTGCACCAGCGAGCGCGCTGGCCGCGAACTCGCCGACGCTGTGGCCGGCAAACACGGTGCCGCGCGGCAGGTCGGGAAGCAGGGCGGCGGTCATCAGGCTGGCGGCGACGATCAAGGGCTGGGCGACCCGAGTGTCGGTGATGTCGGCATCGGACATCGTGGTGCCGGCAGCGATCAGATCGATCCCGGCGGCGTCACTGTGTCGTTGGAGGTTTTCAACGACACCATCCAACCTCAGCCAATCAGACAGAAAGCCCTGCTGCTGGGCACCCTGACCGGGCGCAAGAATGGCGAGCACACCTACTACCCTGCCTTGGATTCACGGAGGAGTCAGCGATGGCTCCCACAGTCTTTCAGGGTAAACCATTGTAGGTTTCCCACAAGTCACGCTGCTACAAGCCTGGCCCGCCGAGCTCGAGCCGGCCGAGGGTGATCGCCACCTGGATGACATATCGGTCACGTCCGTCGGTGAGATCGCGGCCACACACCTCCGCGATTCGCCGCAACCGGTATCGCACCGTGTTGGCATGGACGAACAGCGCTCGGGCGGTCGACTCGATGGCGCCGCCCGAGGACACGAACGCGTCGGCGGTCGCCAGCAGCGTCGGATCGCTGGCCAGTTCGCGGTAGATATCGGACACCAGCGCGGCGGCGGCCCTGGTGTCGCCGGCGATCGCCCGTTCGGCGAGCAGCTCCTCGCTTGCGACCGGACGTGGGGCGTCGGGCCACGCGGCGGCGGCGCGAAGCGCCGACAGGACGTCCTGGATCGACATCGCCGCCTCGACCAGACCGCGGACTGCCGGGCCGGTGACGACCGGTCCGTCGGCGAACCCCGGTAGCAACGCCTTGGTGACCCGGGCGAGGCGACCCTCGACCCCGACGATCACGACGAGGCGCGCGGTCTGGACTCCGGCGAGGATGTCGGCGCCGACCTCGCCGCCGCTGCGGCGGACGTGAGAGAGCACTCGTTCCGGGTCGCCGTCGGGGGCGCGGCCGGCCATCACGATGACCTGCGCGGGCTGGGTCCAGCCGAGCGCCGAGGCCCGCGACAGCAGCGAGTCGCTGACATCGCCGCGGACGACGGCGTCGACGACGAGCGACTCGAGCCGGGCGTCCCAGGCGCCGCGCTGCTCGGCGGCCCTGGCATAGACCAGCGCGGCAGCGAACGCGATCTCGCGGGAGTAGCGCAGCGTTGCCTCGCGCAGCCAGGTCTGCTGCGCCGGCGCCACCAGCTCACTGACCGCGTCTTCGGTCACCTCGACCGCGATCCGCACCAGGTCGACGGTCTGCTCGAGACTGACGACGCTTGCCAGGTCGCTCGGCGCGACGGCGAAGACGTCGGCCGTGATGCGCGATCCGGTGGTCGGGGACCGGAGCCAGTCGGCGAAGCCGCGGATGCCGGCCTGGATGATCAGCCCGACCAGCGACCGCGGCTGCGGCGGCATCTCGGAGAACCACGGCAGCGTGGCCTCCATCAGCCGTTGGGCCCGGGTCGACAGATCGCCCGAGGCGCCCTCGACGCGACGCGCGGTCGCGGCGATCGTCGCGACTGCCGGCTCCTCCACGCTGCCGAGGATGTCAGGTAGGGATCGGATCCGCATCGACCGATGCCGTGGCGGCAGAGTCCGACGTCGCGTCGACGGCGTCGGCGGACTCCTCAAGATCGTCGGAGGCGTCGTTGGCGGCCCACGCCTCGGCGTCGACCAGCGGGAGCTCGACCCGGAAGACCGCACCCTCGCTGCTCGACTCGACCCGGACGATGCCGCCGTGCGCCGCGACGATGCCGGCGACAATCGACAGCCCGAGGCCGGTGCCGCCGGCGCTGCGGCTGCGCGATGTATCCGCGCGGTAGAACCGCTCGAAGACCCGGCTTGCCTGCTCCCCGGTCAGCCCCGGCCCGGCGTCGGCCACTTCGATCACGGCGCGGGCGCGCTCACCGGCGTACGTCGAGAGGATCAGGGTGATCGGCGTGGCGTCAGGCGTGTGCGTGACCGCGTTCGTCATCAGGTTGTGCACGACCTGGCGCAGCCGCGACTCGTCACCGAGCACGACCGGCGGTCCGGCGGTTCGGACCTGCAGATCGATCGAGCGGGCCGGCGCGACGATCCGGGCATCATGGACCACGTCGCTCGCGATCTCGAGGAGGTCGACCGGCTTGCGCTCCAGCGGTCGCTGCTCGTCGAGCCGGGCCAGTAGCAGCAGGTCCTCGACCAGGATGCCCATCCGCGAGGCCTCGTCCTCCACCCGCTGCATCAGCCGGCGGACGTCGGCCTCGTCGGTCGCGGCGCCCATCCGGTGGAGCTCGGCGAAGCCGCGGATCGAGGTCAGTGGGGTGCGCAACTCATGACTGGCGTCCGCGACGAACTGCCGCATCCGGTCCTCGGATGCCCGCGCCTGGCGGCGGGAGGTGCGCTCCTGGGTGAAGGCGCCTTCGATCTGGGCGAGCATGCCGTTGAGCGCGGCGGAGAGCCGGCCGACCTCGGTCCGCGGATGCAGCTGCGGCACGCGCTGGGTCAGATCGCCGGCGGCGATCGCGGCCGCGGTGCCCTCGACGGCGACCAGCGGCCGCAAGGACTGCTTGATCACGAGATAACCGGCACCACCGATGAACAGCAACGCGACACCGCCGATGAGGACCTCGATCAGGATCAGGTGGCTGATGGTGTGATCGAGGTCGGCGAGCGAGGTCGCGATCGCCACGCCGTCGACGTTGTCCGGCATCGGCCGGGCGACCACCCGCCAGGCGCTCTTGCCGTTGACCGATGACACCGTGAACGGCCGGCCGTTGTGTGAGGCGATGTAGGCGGTCGTGATCCTGGGAAGCTTGGGCGGCGACTCCTGGGACAGGAAGTGCTCTCTGGCGCTGACCAACGCGCCCGCCGGGGTGTAGACGGCGAAGTAGAACTCGCTCGGCAGGCCGCGTTGCGCCGAGCGGATGCCCACAACCGGCGGCCCGCCCTGATCGCCGATGTCACCGGGCGGCGTGCCGTTGAACCCGGCACCTCGCTGACCGAACCCGGCCGCGCTCTGCAGCTGGTCGTCGACCCGGCCGAGCAGGTAGGAGTGCAGCGAGGTCGTCGCGACGATGGCGGCGATGCTCAACCCGGCGGCGGCCAGCGTCAGCACGGTGGCCACCAGCTTGATCCGCAGCGGCGTCCTCGCCGCCCGGTCACCGATCGCGCTCAGCGGGTTCCTCATCGCTACTCGCGCGGCGCTCGGAGGACATAGCCGACGCTGCGGATGGTGTGGAGCAGCCGGGGCTCGGTGGTGTCGATCTTGCGCCGTAGGTAGGACACGTAGGACTCGACGACATTGGCGTCGCCACCGAAGTCGTAGTGCCAGACATGGTCGAGGATCTGGGCCTTGCTCAGCACCCGGGTCGGGTTCTGCAGGAAGTAACGCAGCAGCTTGAACTCCGTCGGTGAGAGCTCGACCGGCTTGCCTGCCTTGAAGACCTCGTGGCTGTCGTCGTTCATCTCGATGTCGCCGAACGCCAGCGTCGCCGCCGTCGGTGGCGTCGCCGCGTTGGCCAGCCGCCGGAGCACCGCGCGGATCCTGGCGATGACCTCCTCGAGGCTGAACGGCTTGGTGATGTAGTCGTCGCCGCCGAGCGTGAGCCCGGCGATCTTGTCCTCGGTCGCGTCCTTGGCGGTCAGGAACAGCACCGGCATCCGCTGCTCCTCCTTGCGAAGCCGCCGGACCACCTCGAAACCATCCAGGCCGGGCATCATGACGTCGAGCACGACGAGGTCAGGGTGGTAGCTGGCCGCGACTCGGAGCGCATCGTTGCCGTTGGTGGCGGTCGCGACGTCGAAGCCGGCGAAGCGCAGGCTCGCCGACAGCAGCTCCAGGATGTTCGGCTCGTCGTCGACGACGAGCAGCCGAGCTTCGTTGGGCGCTGCCATGTCCGTGGTGGTCATTGATGTCCTCACGCGTGACTCGAGTGCCTGGCATGGCCATCGTGATGGCGTGCACTGAAGCCATTCTGGCTGCCCGCTGTGAGAATCCTGTGAGCGTCCGCCTTGGATCGCCCCGGTACGCCGTCAACTCGCCGACCTGAGCGCGGCGACCCGGAACACCCAGTGACGCAGCAGAACGAAGCGAAGCCCGGTCGCCACCAGGTTGGCGATCACCAGGACGGCCAGCTCGAGCGAACGAAACGGATGCGGCTGCGCGGCGTGCAGCGCCACCAGTGCGGCCGAGGTCACGGCCAGCGCGGCCGCGAAGACGCCGGCGCCCTGCAGCTGGTGGCGCAGCGCTCCCTCGCGGCCGGCGATGCCGAACGTGAGCCGGCGGTTGGCCGCGGTGTTCGCGACCGTCGTGAGAGCGAGGGCGAGGGCGTTCGCGCCGAACGCGCCAAGCTCGCCGCGCAGTGCGACGTACAACCCGAGATAGGCCGCCGTGCTGAGCACGCCGATCACCGCGAACCGGCTGAGCTGGCGGAACAGGCCAGGGGAGTGCATCAGCCGGGCGACGCCGCGGAGGTCGGCGACCGCGGTCGCGGCAAGGTCGACGGTCGAGTGCGGGTCTTCGGTCCAGTCGACCGGCACCTCGTGGATCCGCAGCCCGGCCCGCTCGGCCAGCACCAACAGCTCGGTGTCGAAAAACCATGACTGGTCCATGACCAGCGGCAGGATCATCTCGGCCCGATCCCTGCGGATCGCCTTGAAACCACACTGGGCGTCGCTGAAGCCGGCGCCGAGCGAGGTGCGGAGGATCGCGTTGTAGCACCGTGAGATCACCTCTCGCTTGGGCCCTCGGACGACTCGTGCGCCGCGCCCGAGGCGGGTGCCGATCGCGAGATCGCTGTGGCCTGAAACCAGCGGGGCGACCAGCGGCAGCAGCGCCGCCAGGTCGGTCGAGAGATCGACATCCATGTATGCCAGGACCGCGGCGTCGCTGCTCTGCCAGGCCTCGCGCAGCGCCCGGCCCCGACCTTTCTGCGCGAGTCGCACCGTCCGGACGCCGGCGAGCTCATCGGCCAGCCCGACCGCGATCGGCCAGGTCGCGTCACTGCTCCCGCTGTCGGCGATCGTGATGCGCCAGGTGAGCGGAAAGGACTCGTTGAGATAACGGTGCAGCCGTCGCACGCTGCGCTCGAGGGTCGCCTGCTCGTTGTGCACCGGGACCACGACCTCGAGGACGAGCGCGCCGCGGCCCGCTGGCGACAGCGAGTGATCTGCTGGCGGCGCGCTGGCGGTAGTCGTCATCCCGGCTCCTCATCACGATCTCGTGTGAGGTCCACGGTCGAGGCCAACCGTGGGAGCCGACTGGACCCGGCCTGTCAGCCGGTTAGAAGGTTCCTAGCCGTTTCCTGGGTCCGGCGCCTGCGCGGGTCCGCCGCTACCGCCGCCGCCGAACCGTCGGACGGTGATCACGCCCCCGCCCAACCCACCGCCGCCACCGAAACCCCCGCCGATCCGGGTCAGCGTGTTGCTGGTGCTCGGCACCGCGGCGTTGAGGTTCGCGAGCACCACTCGCTGGCCGGCGCTCAGGCCTGAGGTGATCTCGGTGAGCGCCGAGCCGATGGCGCTGACCTTGACGTTGCGCCGCGACAGTTTCCTCCCGTTGAGCACGTCGACGTACGTTGCGATGCCTTGGTAGTGCACCGCGGAGGTCGGTACGGCGATGACGTTGGTCGCCGTCGCCAGGATGATCGACACCGCAGCGTCGGCACCTGCAACCAGCGAGCCGGCCGGTGCGGTCACGTTGACGGTGACCGGATAGCTGATCGATCCGGACTCGGACTCCGTCCCGCTGGTGCCGATGCCGGCAACCCGGCCGTTGAGCCCGCGCCCGGCGCCGTCCGGCGTGACCTCGGCGGGCATGCCCACCTTGACGGTGCGGATCTGGGTGTCGCTGAGGTAGACCGTCGCCTCGTCCTGGCGCGATCCGACGATCTCGATTGCCGGACTGGCGCTGCTCGTCCCGGCAGACACGCTGTCACCCTTGCTGATCGTGACGGCGGTGACAGTGCCGGCGATCGGCGCGGTCAATGTCGCCTGCCGAAGGTCGGCTTTGGCCGTCGCTACTGACGCGCTGGCCTGGTCGATCGCGGCCTCGTCGGTCGCGAGATCGGCGGCACTGGCCGTTGTGAACGAGGCGGTCGATCCGGTCGATCCGGTGGTGGGGGTCGTGCTGTGATGCGATCCGGAGGTTGCCGAACCAGATTTCTGGCTCTTCTGAAGGGATTTCAGTGCGGCCGCAAGATCGGTGCTGAGTGTCTGCTCGGCGTGGTCGACAGCGTTCTCGTCGGTGTTGACCAGGTCCTGGTCATGGAGGAGCCCGGCGGTGGCCTGAGCGCAGGTCAGCGGCGCCGCGTCAACGGACGTGGTCGACGTCGACCCGCCGCTGAGCTGAGCCGCGCAGACCTTGGTCTCGGTGACAAGCGCGGTCTTGGCCGCCGCCAGCTCGGCGTCGGTGGCGTGCTGGGCGGCGACGACCGCAGCCTGATCATGCGCGAGCTGCCCGGCGGTCGACCCGGAGGAGCCGGACGTGCCGCCGTGACCCGGCGACGTACCGCCGGGATGAGGCGAGCTCGACGGGCGCGCCGAGCCGGAGGGATGCGGCGTTGCCGACGCGGTCGCTGTGCTCGTGACAGTTGGCCGCGCCATTTCGAACTGCCCGGTCGTCGCCGTAGCGGATCGGGTTGCGCTCGTCTCGCTGACTTCGCCGTCCTTGGCATCGCTCAGCCGGGTCTTGGCGCTGGTCAGCGACGATCGGGCAGCGGTCAGCGCCGCCCGCAGCGACGAGCGGTTGAGATTCGCGAGGGTCTGGCCGGCGGCGACCTTTCGGCCAACGGCGGCTCGGACCTTCGCCACTGTCCCGGCGACCTGGAAGTCGGCGCCGGCGGAGCGCACCGGGCTCAGCGCACCGGTGGTGGTGAGGGTCTGCTGCACTGCGCCGCGGGTCACGACGGCGGCGCGGTACGACGGGCCGGATCCCGAGGTGGTCGCCCACACCGTCACGCCAGCCGCCGCCAGCACGACGACCACCACCGCACCGGCGGCGAGGCGGCGCCGGGTCGGCCGTCGCGAGCCGGGTCGACTAGGCATTGTCAGCGCCCGGGCTTGCCGTACCTGAAGGCGGACGGGCGCCGCCGAACCCGCCGAACCCGCCCGGACCGCGCAACGTTGGGGCAGCCGGGCACTTGCCGTTGGTCGGAGTCGAGATCGTGATCGACAGTGCGTCCACCGTGCCGTTGCTGGTCTTGCTGCCGAGCGCGCTCGCGCAAGTGCCGGTCACCAACGACGCTTGCGTCGCGCTGGAAGTCGCAGTGAACGTGGTCGTCGGTGTCGTCGTCACGGTGACCTTCTTCGAGCCGATCAGCGAGGTCACGACGAACGACGAGCCGGAGACCGAGGCAACCGTGCCGAACGCGCCGCCGAAGCCCTGGCCATTGAATCCGGGACCGCCGAAGCCGCGACCGGGGCTGCCCGATCCGCTCGGCAGCGGTCGGGGGCTGCCGCCACTGCCGAAGGGCGCGGCGCTGCCGAAGTTGCCATTGCCCGGTGCCCCGCCGCCGCTACCGCCGCCGAAGCCCCCACCGGCACGGCCGAGGCCGCGAGCGCAGCCCGACGTCGAGGTCACCGAGACGGTTCGGGCGGTGATCGCGCTCGCCGCCCGGGCGGTGTTGCCGGTGCTGGAAACCGTCACGCAGTCTCCCTTTACGAGCGCGGCGAGTGAGATCGTGGCGATCTTGGAGAACCGCGTGGACGACGCCCACGCGACTGTCGAGGTGCCGGTGCTCGTCTGCACCTGCGCACCGGCGGAGTTGATCGAAACCACCTTGCCCGCCACCGGCACGAAGCGCCGGAACACCTGCCCGTTTCGCCCGGTCCCGGGGCCGCCGTTAGCGCTGGCGCTGCTGCTCGGCGACGCCGCCGGCGCGTTCGGTGACGCCGTGCTGCCGCTCGAGCCGCAGCCGGCCGCCACGACCGCCACCAGCGCGAGACTGCCGGCGGCCATCAGCCGGGACCGACCGGTGACGCCTTTCGTGGCGCGGCGCGACGCGGTGGACCGAGGCGGGACTGAGGTCGGCTCAACGGACACGGTCTGCTCCTCGAGGAGTTCGGTGGTGGTCATTCGCTGCGCAGCGCATCGATCGGGGCGAGCCGCGCCGCCCGCGAGGCCGGGTAGACGCCGAATCCGATCCCGATCGCGACAGCGACGGCAATCGCAGCGCCAGCCGCCGCCGGAGAGATCGAGATCGGGTCAGAGATGAAGTGTGGCAGCACGATCGCGCCGACGATGCCGAGCACGACGCCGAGCACGCCGCCGGACAAGCCGAGCACCGAGGCCTCGAACAGGAACTGCCGCCGGATCGCTCGCGGCGTCGCGCCGAGGGCCTTGCGCAGGCCGATCTCGCGGACCCGCTCGGTCACCGAGACCAACATGATGTTCATCACCCCGATCCCGCCAACCAGCAGCGAGATCGCGGCGATGCCGGCGAGCAGCACGGTCAGCGTCTTGTCCACGCTCGTCGCGGTCGACAGAATCGACTGCTGCGAGGCGATTGTGAAGTCGGCGTCGGTTGCGGTCGTGATGCCGTGCAGCGCCAGCAGCTCGGAGTTGGCCTCCTGGTAGGCCGCGGTGATCGTGCCGCCGCTGCTCGCCTCGAGGTAGATGTCGCTCACCGAGGTCCGCGAGTTGCCGCCGATGACCCGGGTGGTGGCGGTCGAGAGCGGGACGATCGCCTGGTCGTCCTGGTCGGCGGTGGCCGAGGACCCGGAGCCGACCGAGTTGAGCAGCCCGACGACTTGGAACGGCACATCTGCGATCGTCACGGTCTGGCCGATCGGGTCACGGCCGCTGAACAGCTCCGAGGCGGTCTCCGAGCCGAGGACGACGACGGCGGCGTCGCTCGAGACGTCGTGCGCGGTGATGAAGCGGCCCTCGGTGACCGATCGGGCCCGGACGTCGAGCCACGACGGCGTTGCGCCGACGACGCTGGTAGTCCAGTTCGTTGACCCGGCGGTCAGCTCCTCCTCGGTCGACGTGGTCGGCGCGACTGCGGCGATGTCCGGCGCGCTGACCTTCGAGGCCAGCGCGGTGGCGTCGGCGTCGGTCAGGGTCGACGCCGAGCCGAAGCCGCCGCGCACGCCGGTGCTGCTCGTCGAGCTGCCCGGCGAGACGATCAGCAGGTTGCTGCCGAGGGCGTTGATCTGGTCGCTGACCTGTTTCTGTGCGCCCTCGCCGAGCCCGACTGTAAGAATGACGGCCGCGATGCCGATCAGGATGCCGAGCATCGTGAGCAGCGACCGCAGCCGATGCGACCGCACCGCGGCCAGGCTGGTTCGCGCCGTTTCGAGCCAGTTCATCGCGCGGCCCGGCTCACTGAGCGACCCAGTGGGCGGGCCCGACCGCCGCCTTGGGCGGCTCGTCCTGCAGCAGCCCGTCGCGGATATGCACCACGCGCCCGGCGGTCGAGGCGATGTCGGCCTCGTGGGTGATCAAGACAACGGTCCGGCCGGCCTGGTGAAGCTCCTCGAACAGCCCGAGCACATCGGCCGAAGAGGTCGAGTCGAGGTTGCCGGTCGGCTCGTCGGCGAGAATCAGCGCCGGGTCGGTCACCAGCGCCCGGGCGACCGCGACTCGCTGCTGCTGGCCGCCGGAGAGCTCGCCAGGCCGGTGCTCGACCCGGTCGCCGAGGCCGACCCGGTCCAGCGCCGCAAGTGCCCGTTCCTTGCGCTGCGCTGGAGCGAGCCCGGCGTAGGTCAGCGGCAGCTCGACGTTGCGCCAGGCGGTCAGCGACGCGAGCAGGTTGAACTGCTGGAACACGAAGCCGATGCGGCGGTTGCGGACCTGCGCCAGCGCCGCCTCGTCCATGTCGCCGACGTGCTCACCGGCGAGCTGGTAGTCACCCGCCGTCGGCACGTCGAGGCAGCCCAGAATGTGCATCAGGGTCGACTTTCCCGAGCCGGACGGTCCCATGACCGCCACGAACTCGCCGGCCGCGATCGACAGCGTGATCCCGCGCAGCGCCTCGACCTCGATGGTGCCGGTTCGATAGGTCTTGCGTACGTCGGTCAACGCGAGCACGGGCGGGCTCGGCTCGTGATCCATCCTCAGCCACCGCCACTCGGAGCGGCGCTGCCGCCGCCGAAGCCGCCACCGCCAGTGCCGCCAGTGCCGCCAGTGCCGGTGCGTCCACCGAACCCGCCCCCACCACCGAGTCCGCCCTCGCCGCCGCCGAAGCCGCCGAAACCGCCACCTGTGCCGCCGGTGCCGGTGCGGTTGGTGAAGGCTCTGCCGAATGACGGGATCGTCACGACGACCTTCTCGCCGGGCTTGATGCCGGACAACACCTGGGTTTCCAGCCCGTACATCGTCCCGACGGTGATCGCGCGGGTGACCGCGCCGCTGCCGTCGTTGACCTGCACGGTGGCCTTCGAGCCGTTGTAGCTGATCGCCAGGGTCGGGATCTCGAGGACCCGGATCGCCTTCTTGGTGGTGATCGACAAGGTCGCGCTGGCGCCGGAGTAGACGCCGCTCGGATGACCGCTCACGCCGACGACGACCGCGAAGCTCACCACCCCCGAGCTAGACGTCGGGACGCTGCTCACCGAGGTGACGGTGCCGGTGACCGGGGCAGTCGCGCCGGCCGGCGTGATCGCCACGGACTGGCCCTTGTGCACCTGGCTGATCTCGGTGTCGTCGACGGTCGCATTGACGACGAACGACTTGGCCGAGGTGACGACCACCTGGCTTTCCGACGAGCTCGACGAGTCGCTGGTGTCGCTCGCACCGGTGCTGCCGCCGGTCGATGACGAGCCGCCGGAGACCTGCTCGCCGACGGTGAGGTCGACCGAGGTGACGGTGCCCGAGATGGTGGCACGCAGCGAGGAGTCGGCGAGCGCGGTCTTCGCGCTGCGAAGCGAGCTGCGGGCTGCCTTCAGCGCGGCCTTGTCCGAGGCGACCTGGGTGGCGCTGCTGGCGGACGTGTCGGCGTCGACGGTGTCAGCGGCCGCGGTGACGGTCGCGGCTGCGGCGTCCTTGCTGGCGACCAGCGAGACTCGCGAGACTGAGGCGAGCCGCTCGCCCTTGTGGACGCTCGCACCGGCTTTCACCCGCACCTTGGTCACCCGGCCGGTCACGGCGAAGTCGAGGTCGGCCTCCTTGGCCGGCTCGATAGTGCCGGAGGCCGCGACGGTCGAGGTCACGGTGTTCATCGCCGCGGCGACCAGGCTGGTCGAGCCACCGGTCGAGCCGGACGAGCGGCTCATCGCCCACGCCACCCCGCCACCGGCCACGACGACGACGATCAGGCCGATGATCACCGGCCCACGCCGGACGACGTGCAGCAACTTGGCCACAGCAAGGTCTTTCTGGCTCGGCGGGACCGCGGACTCGTGCCAGGGTGGGACGATGCCCTGAGCAGCAGGTGAGCGGAGCCTGGGAGTTTGCTGTCAGACGGTTAGGTGGTCGTGCCGTGCCGGCCGTGGGCGAGCGCGAGGAACTCCGACCGGCTCCGGGCGTCGTTGCGCAGATGACCGAGCAACGAGGACGTCACCGTGGTCGCTCCGCGCGCACCGACGCCTCGGATCGTCATGCAGGTGTGCTCGGCCGTCAGCACGATCCCGACGCCTTTCGGCGCCAGGCTGTCCTGCAGCCAATGAGCAATCTGGGTCGTCATCCGCTCCTGCACCTGCGGTCGGCGCGCAAACATCTCGACCACCCGGGCCAGCTTCGACAGGCCGAGGATCCGCTCGCCCGGAAGGTAGGCGACGACTGCGGTTCCGATGAACGGCAGCAGGTGATGCTCGCAGACCGAGGCGAACGGGATGTCGCGGGCGATCACCAACTCGTCGTAGCCCTCTTCGTTGGGGAACGTCGTCAGCGAGAACTCCTGCGGTGTCAGCAGCTCGGCGTACGCGCGGGCGATCCGACGGGGTGTGCCGGCGAGCGGCCCGCTGCTGCGGTCGACACCGAGCGCGTCGAGCAACGCTCCCGCCGCCTGCTCGGCCGCCTCGATGTCGATCACCGGCTCGCTCACAGCGCGTCGACTGGGACGTAGCCGCCCCAGACCTCGCGCAGCGCGTGACAGACCTCGCCGACCGTTGCGCGGGCAGCCAGCGCGGTCTTCATCGGTGCCAGAACGTTGTCGGTGCCCTCGGCCGCCCGCCGCAGCTCATCGAGCGCCCGGGTGACGTCGCTGCCGGCCCGCCCGGCACGCAGCTTCGCGAGCCGCTGCGCCTGCTGCGCCTCGATCGCAGGATCGACCCGCAGCGGCTCGTAGTGCTCCTCGGTCTCGATGGTGTGCTTGTTCAGCCCGACCACCACCCGCTCGCCAGAGTCGATCTGTTGCGAGGTCTGGTACGCCGCGCGCTCGATCTGGCCTTTCTGGTAGCCCTGCTCGATCGCGGCGACCGCGCCGCCCATGTCCTCGATCGTCGCCATCAGCTCGAGCGCCGCGGCCTCGACCTCGTCGGTCAGCGACTCCACGGCGTACGAGCCGGCGAACGGGTCGACGGTCGAGGTGAGATCGGTCTCGTTGGCGAGGACCTGCTGGGTGCGGACTGCGAGCCGGGCAGCCTTCTCGGTGGGCAGCGCGATTGCCTCGTCGTAGGAGTTGGTGTGCAGCGACTGGGTGCCGCCGAACAGCGCGCCGAGTGCCTGCACCGTGACCCGGATCAAGTTGACCTCGGGTTGCTGCGCGGTGAGCTGCACACCGGCGGTCTGGGTGTGGAAGCGCAGCATCAACGAGCGCGGGTCCTTGGCGCCGAACTCCTCGCGCATCACCCGGGCCCAGATCCGCCGCGCCGCGCGGAACTTCGCGACCTCCTCGAGCAGCGTCGTCCGCGCCACGAAGAAGAACGCCAGCCGCGGCGCGAACTCATCGACGTCCTGGCCGCTCGCGATCGCCGCGCGGACGTACTCGATCCCGTCGGCGATCGTGAACCCGATCTCCTGCGCGGGCGTCGCACCCGCCTCGGCCATGTGGTAGCCGGAGATCGAGATGGTGTTCCACTTCGGCACCGTCGTCCGGCAGTAGCTGAAGACGTCGGTGACCAGGCGAAGCGACGGCTTCGGCGGGAAGATGTAGGTGCCGCGGGCGATGTACTCCTTGAGGATGTCGTTCTGGATCGTGCCGGTCAGCGCGCTCGGCGCGACACCCTGCTCCTCGCCGACGAGTTGGTAGAGCAGCAGCAGCAGCGCCGCCGGCGCGTTGATCGTCATCGAGGTCGACACCCGGTCGAGCGGGATGCCGTCGAAGAGCAGCCTCATGTCCTCGATCGAGTCGATCGCGACGCCGACCTTGCCGACCTCGCCGTGCGCGATCGCGTCGTCGGAGTCGTAGCCCATCTGGGTCGGCAGGTCGAAGGCGACGGAGAGACCGGTGGACCCGGCCGCGACGAGCTGGTGGTAGCGCTGGTTGGACTCCCGCGCCGTACCGAAGCCGGCGTACTGCCGGATCGTCCACGGCCGACCGGTGTACATCGAGGAATAGACCCCACGGGTGTAGGGATACTCGCCGGGCGCGCCGAGTTGGGTGGCGGGGTCCCAGCCGTCCAGATCGGCCGGTGAATAGGCCGGCTCGATCTCGAAGCCCGATTCGCTTTGCACCGTCGAACCGTAGAACACCGGGGATGCGGTCACGACCGCCGCATCGGTTGCGGCGTCAGGCCTCGCTGGTCGCCGCGGCGGCATCGGCGGTGCGGGACAGCAACGCCGCCTTCAACGCCGGCCGTCGCTCGATCAGCGCCGCGAACTGGTCGGCGTCGATGTGCAGCAGGTCGAGCGGTGTCGTCGAGGTCACGCTGGCGTTGCGCAGCTTGTGGCCGGCGAGCCCCGCCTCACCGACGACCGCGCCGGTGGTGATCGAGGCGACCTTCTCGCCCTTCACGACGACGTCGGCCTCGCCGCTGAGGATCACATAACACGCGTCGGCCGGCGTCTCCTGGTGGATCAGCGGCCAGTCCTTCGGGATGCTGGTGTGGTTGGAATGGTTGGCAAGGTCCTCGAGGTCGCTGGGACTGCAGTCTTTGAACACCGGCTGCGCCTTGAGCACAGCCACGATCTCCCGGGCATCCGAGCGGCTCATCGATCCTCCTGGTCGTTACCACCGATCTTGTCCGATTCTGCCGCCGCTCACAACCGACGTTGGGTACGGCGCGCTCACGGCGTACCCGCGAGTAGGCCCCGTCATGCGCGACGATGCGGAGATGGCCAGCAGCCTGGAGCACCTTCGTCCGACGACCTGCTCGTGGTGCGGGACTTCCGCGGACCCGCCGCCGCTCGCCTGGACCGTGCAGTCCAGCGACCGCGGCATCGAGTATCTCTGCGAGAAATGCACCCGGGCCAACGCCCGAAACATCGAAAGTAACCTCCCGACGGACTGGTGGTAACCGGCTCGTCAAGACCCCGTCGTGATCTTGACGAAGAGTGTCCTCGAGGTCGCGGGATCGCTCATCATCGTCAAGATCGCGGGCTTGATGAGGGCAATCAATGTCAAGATCGCGGCAAACGTCCCGAGGAGCGGAACTCGCTAGTAGTTAGCGCTCTTAGCCTTTGGGTTTTGTACTTTTGGGTTTGGCGCGCTTCGTCGCCGGCGCCTCAGCCAGGCCGGGGATCCAGCGGCGGACCTCGGTGCCGTAGGGGATGTCGGCATCGAGCTGGCAGAGCACGCCGATGATGCCGGCGCTGACCCGGTGCATGAGTAGATACGTCGGCGGCAGGTTGAGCTGGCGACCGAGTTGGTTCGCCGGAGATCGCGGGTCGGCCACTCGGGCGGCCTCGCCGCGCAGCCAGGCCCGGGTGAAGTGGAAGTGCTCGGCGCGCACCGGCTCGAGCATCGGCGTGACGTAGTCGAGCACCTCCTGGGCGTCGATCTTGAGATCCGGTGCCACGAAGCCCTCGGCCCGAAGGCCGGCGAGCACCTCCTCGGCCTTGCCGTCCAGCGCGAGCCGGCCGAGCGGCCCGATCGCTGGCGGCAGGCCGTCGGGGAGCCGGTTGACCGCGCCGTAGTCGAGGACCGCGAGCTTGCCGTCGGCGGTCAGCCGGAAGTTGCCGGGGTGCGGGTCGGCGTGCAGCAGCCCGCAGCGTTGCGGACCGGAGAGCAGGAACCGCACGAACAACAGCCCGGCGCGGTTGCGCTCGTCCGGGCTGCCTTCGCGGATGATCGCCGACAACGGATTTCCGTCGACCCACTCGGTGACCAGCACGTTGCCGGCCTGGCTGACGACCTTCGGCACGACTATGTCGGGGTCGCCGTCGTACCCCGCCGCGAAGGCGGCTTGCGACTCCGCCTCCATGACGTAGTCGAGCTCCTCGGCGACCCGGGCCTTGAGCTCCTTGATCAGTGGCTTGACGTCGAGGCCGGGGTTGATCACGGCGAACAGCCGGGCGAAGCGGGCCAGCTGGTTGAGGTCCGAGAGCAGCGCCGGACCGGCACCGGGATATTGCAGCTTCACCGCTACCTCGCGCCCGTCGTGCCAACGCGCCTTGTGGACCTGTCCGATCGACGCAGCGGCCGCCGGCTTGTCGTTCCATTCGAGGAACTGCTCGCGCCAGTCGGGGCCTAGCCCCTCGGCCAGCACCTTGTGGACGGTGGCCCCCGGCATCGGCGGCGCGGCGTCCTGCAGCTTGGTGAGCGCGGCGCGGTACGGCGCGGCGAGATCCTCCGGCAGCGCGGCTTCGAAGACCGACAGCGCCTGCCCGAACTTCATCGCGCCGCCCTTGAGCTCGCCCAGGACTTTGAACAGCTGTTCGGCGGTGCGCTGCTGGATTTCGGTCGCGACCATCGCGGCCGGACGGCCCCCGATGCGCTTGCCGACGCCCAACGCGGCGCGTCCAGCGACCCCTACCGGAAGGCTCGCCAGCTTCACACTTCTGGAGATCGCCCATTTCGGGATGTCGCTCACCGCTCTATTCTCGTTGATCTGCGGGTAGACGTTGTCAGGGGACGGGTCAGAGGGAGAACGAGATGGCGGATTACGAGCTCACCTACCCGGGTGGCGTGCTGCCACTTGATGCGGTAGACGGCAGCGAAGCGCCGTCGGGCATGGGAATCCACAAGCTGCTCGGTGAGACCGGCCGGGTCACCTTCGACCCCGGTTTCGGCAACACCGCGGCGTGCGCGTCTGCGATCACCTTCATCGATGGCGACGCCGGCATCCTGCGCTATCGCGGCTACCCGATCGACCAGCTCGCCGAGTCATCGACGTTCCTCGAGACGGCGTACCTGTTGATCTACGGCGAGCTGCCGACGACCGGCGACCTCGAGGACTTCGGGGCCCGCGTTGCGCATCACACGCTGCTGCACGAGGACCTGCGTAACTTCTTCTCCGGCTTCCGCCACGATGCCCACCCGATGGCGGTGCTGAACTCCGCGGTCAGTGCGCTCGGCACGTTCTACCAGGACTCGCTCGACCCTTTCGATGCCGGCCAGATCGAGCTCTCGACGGTGCGGCTGCTCGCCAAGGTGCCGACGATCGCGGCGTACGCCTACAAGAAGGCCGCCGGCCAACCGTTCCTCTACCCGGACAACTCGATCGGGTACGTCGAGAACTTTCTGCGGATGACCTTCGGGGTGCCGACCCAGACTTACGACGTCGACCCGACGATCGCGCGGGTGCTCGAGATGCTGTTCATCCTGCACGCCGACCACGAGCAGAACTGCTCGACCGCGACGGTCCGGATGGTCGGCTCCTCGCAGGCCAACATGTTCACCTCGATCGCCGCCGGCATCGGTGCGCTGTCCGGCCCGCTGCACGGCGCGGCGAACCAGGCCGTGATCGAGATGCTCGGGCGGATCGCCGAGGATCACGGCAACGTGAAGGGCTTCGTTGAGCGGGTCAAGAACAAGGAGCCCGGCGTCAAGCTGATGGGCTTCGGTCACCGGGTCTACAAGAACTACGACCCGCGTGCCGCGATCGTGAAGAAGGCGACCCGCGATGTGCTCGACAAGCTCGGCGTCGACGACCCGATGCTCGACCTCGCGATCGAGCTCGAGGAGATCGCGCTGGCCGACGATTACTTCGTCGAGCGCAAGCTCTACCCGAACGTCGACTTCTACACCGGCGTGATCTACAAGGCGATCGGGTTCCCGATCCCGATGTTCACCGTGCTCTTCGCGCTCGGCCGGCTGCCCGGCTGGATCGCGCACTGGCGCGAGATGAGCGTCGATCCGGACACCAAGATCGGCCGGCCGCGCCAGGTCTACACCGGCGCTACCGAGCGCCAGTACGTCCCCGCCGCCGACCGCACCTGACCACCCGCACAACCCCGCGCATGTGCCATCGGTGGGCCCCTGGGCCCACCGATGTGCCATGCGTAGGGCCATAGGCCCACGCATGTGCCATGCGCGGGTCAGGTCGGGAGGGGGGCGGCGTCGATGGCGCCGCAGCCACAGCCCGGATGGGCAGCGACGGTACGCCGCCGCAGCCGCAGGTCGGCCAGCGAGAGCTCGATGATGCCGCCGACGCTCGGCGGCGGCGCGGTGATGCCGCGGTCGAGCCAGGCAAGCACATGCAGCGCCACGATCGATGCTGCCGCACTGGCCAGCCCGACGTCGCACGGCTCGATGCCGTGTCGATCGCCGATCAGCTGAGCGGCCATCATCGGCCACGCCGGGTCGCGGTCGCCGCGGGTGAGCTCGACGCAACGCAGACACGGCGTCTGGCCCGGCAGCACGAGCGGGCCGATCACGGCCGTGGTCTCCCGGATGATCACCGGCAGGTGCGGCCGGTGGCGGACCTGCCCCAGCCACTCCGGCGGGACGATGCTGGTGGTCGGCGCGATGACCACGGTCGAGTCGGCCCGGGCTGCTCCCTTCGGCTTCGCCCAGGTGCCGGCCAGCAACACCCGGGCGGCATCGGCCCGGCTACCTTGCCGAGAGCCGAGGCTGCGGATGCCGGCCGGCGCGAAGTCGGCGTGGCGTAGCGGGCCGTTGTCGCTGAGCTCGAGGTGCCGGATCCCGGCAGCCGCGAGCAGCATTGCGACGCTGGCCCCGACCCGCCCGGCGCCGAGGACCTCGACCGACGCCTGCTCGCGCGCCGCCATCACCCGAGCCGCAGCGCCCGGCGCGCGGTACAGCAGCGAGAGCGAGAGCAGGTCCGGCGTGCGGCGAGGATCGACCGGGCGCGCCGGTTCGGCCACGTCGTCGAGCGCGTCGGCCTCGACGAGGGTCTTGAGCAACCGGTCCACGCGCTCCGGATCGTGTCCGCGCCGCTGCGCTTCGGCGTTCAGCTCGGTGACGTCACGAGTGCCGTCCAGCAGGTCGAGCAGGCTGGCGTCGGCAATGTCCACTCCGCCGAGCACGACGGCGTACGACGGATCGATGCCGAGCTGCAGCGTTGCCGGGTCGCGCCAGAGCCGGCGCAGCGCGGGCTTGAGCAGCGGTCGCACCGGCACGCCTCCTGCGGTGGGGGTATGCCGTCGAGACTGCCAAAACCGTCGGCCCGGCGTCGGTCGTCATCCACAGGCGGTGCACCCCCGGACACGACAAAGCCCGCGAGACCGCTGGGTCTCGCGGGCTTTGCGACGTACCTAGTGCTTAGGCCTTGCCCAGGATGCGGTTGACCTTCGTGCCACAGACCGGGCACGGGCCCTGCGCCATGCGGCGGCCGGATTCGCTCGTCCGGACTTCGCCCTGGTAGGTGCGCTTCTCCTTGCACTTAACGCAGTAGCCCTCGTAGGTGTCGGCCATCTAGTCCTCCTCGGTCGATCGCCGCCGGCCGGGAGCCGGCCGAACCTTCGATCAGCGTACCGTTTCCACGCTCAATACTCGTGTAACTGAGCGTGGGCGTGGCGGGCTAGTGTCAAGTGGCGTCCCACGAGACCTGGAGGATCATTGAGCGCCGGCCCACTGCGAGTCGAGCGTCGCGACGACGGAGTCGTCGTCTTGACCCTCTCGTTGCCCGACCAACGCAACGCGATGACGGCCGAGCTGACCGCCGCGTGGACCGAAGCGATCGCCGGCCTGCGCGGTGACCGAGCGGTCCGCGCGGTCGTCGTCACCGGCGCGGGCAGTGCGTTCTGCTCCGGTGGTGACCTGTCGTGGATCGCTGAGTCGCCGGACCTCAGCGTCGACGCGATTCGCGACCGGATGCTGCCGTTTTACCGTGCCTGGTTAGGAATTCGCGACCTCGAGGTGCCGACCATCGCGGCGATTAACGGGCACGCGGTCGGCGCCGGGCTCTGCCTCGCACTGGCCTGCGACCTCCGGTACGCCGCGGCCGGCGCCACGATGTCGGCGCCGTTCACCGCCCTGGGGATGCACGCTGGGATGGCGGCCACCTGGCTGTTGCCGGAGGCGGTCGGGCTGCCGGTCGCGCGCGAGCTGCTGTTCACCGGGCGCCGCGTTGCGGCCGACGAGGCGTTGCAGATCGGTCTGGTCAACGGCGTCTTCGAGGCCGACGGACTGCTCGACGGCGCGGTGGATGTGGCGTGTCGGATCGCCGCCAACGGACCGGTCGCGGTGCGCCTGACGGTGGCCGGGCTGCGAAACGGTGGTCACCAGAGCCTCGAGTCGGCGTTGCAGTTCGAGGCACTCGCTCAGCCGGTGACCTTCGCGACTGCCGATCTCGCCGAGGGGATCGCGGCAGCCAAGGCACGCCGCAAGCCGGAGTTCACCGGCCGGTAGTGCCCGGGGGAGAACGAAACCCCCGGGTGCCACCAGGTGGTCATTCGCCTTCCCCTTGCGAACGTCCACTCGGCACACCACGGGGGCTCCGTTGCCCAGACCGTACGGACTCGGACGCCTTCGCGTCAACGTGGAGTTCAACTGGAATGTGGATGACGTTGTGGATGCGGTGTGGACATCACGGAGTGTCGCGGTGGATAACTCCCCGAAACGGTTGTGGATCACGACTGTGGGTGACCGGTGAGAGCGCGGTGACCTGCGACAACACCAATTTTCGAGGCGCGAAAGAACAAAGTTCTGCACCGAGTTCCGGCTAGCGTCGGTGTCGTGAGCCGGCAAGAGGCGCTTTTCGAGCTGTCCGGCGGCGCGCCCAAGATCATTTCCGGCGACCACCCTAAAGTTGAGGTTGAGCCGGTTTCGCCATTAGTCGCCGCGGCCGATGCCGAGCCACCTCAGGTCGAGGTGATCCGTTCCGCGCGGCGCCGGCGTACCGTCTCGGCGCATCGAGCCGGCGACCGGATCGTGGTGTCGGTGCCGGCCCGGATCAGCCGGGCCGAGGAACGGCGCTGGGTCGCGTTGATGGTGGCGCGGATCCTCGACGGCGAGCGACGGGCGCGACCCAGCGATGACGAGCTGATGGAACGTGCGACGTCGCTCTCGCGCCGCTATCTCGCCGGCCAGGTCTCGCCGAGCAGTGTGCGGTGGGTCGACAACATGGCGGCCCGCTGGGGTTCGTGCACTCCGGTCGACGGCACCATCAGGCTCTCCCGGCGGCTGGTCGGTATGCCGGGCTACGTCGTCGACTACGTGTTGCTGCACGAGTTGGCGCATCTGCTGGTGCCCGGCCACGGCCCAAAGTTCTGGCACGCACTCGCCGGCTATGAGCGGCTCGAACGAGCCCGCGGCTATCTCGAGGGCGTTGCGTCGGCTGACTCACCGAGCTGAGGGCGGCTACTCCGACTCGTCGGCTGGTGGTGACTCGAGCTCTGAGAGGTCGAGGGTTGCGTCGGTCGAGCCGCGCTCGACCCAGCTCAGCGGGTCGTCGAGGTCGGTGGCGCTCGGCAGCAGGTCGGGGTGCGACCAGACCGCGTCACGGCCATCGATGCCTCGTCGGTTGCCGAGGGTCTGCCACAGTGTCGCGGCCTCACGGAGCCGGCGCGGCCGAAGCTCCAGCCCGACCAGCGAGGCGAAGGTACGTTCGGCCGGACCGCCGGTTGCGCGACGGCGCCGCATCGTCTCCTGCAGCGCTCCGAAGCTCGGCAGCGAGGCGCTGCCGGCGGCGGCCGAGACGGTGTCGACCCAACCCTCGACGAGTGCGAGCGCGGTTTCGAGCCGGGCAAGTGCGGCCTGCTGCGTCGGTGTCGAGGTCGGCTCGAACAACCCCTCGCCGATCGCCCGTTGGATCGCCTCGGGGTTGGACGGGTCGAGCCCGCTGGCAAGCTCCTCGAACTTTGAGGTGTCGACGACGATGCCTTCGGCATAGGAACGGACGGCGGCAAGCAGATGGGCTCCGAGCCACGGCACGTGGCCGAACAGCCGCTGATGCGCGGCTTCGCGCAGTGCGATGAACAGCCGCACCTCGTCGAGCGGAAGATCGAGTCCCGCGCCGAGGGTGCGCACCGACTCGGGCAGCAGCGCCGCCACGCCGGCCGGCCCGAGTGGCAGCCCGATGTCGCTGGAGCTGACCACCTCGGTCGCCAGGGTGCCGAGGGCCTGACCGACCTGGCCGCCGAAAATCAACCCGCCGACCTGGCTCATCATGCCCATCAGCGGCCCCGCCATCGCCCGCATCTCCTCGGGCAGCGCCTCGCCCATCGCGCCGGACACCCGTGCGGCTACCGGCTCGACCAGCTCGGTCCAGGCCGGCCGGGTCGCCTCCAGCCAGCGCCGCCGGCTCCAGGCCTCGGTCGAGCTGACGCCGGACGGCAACGCGGTGACCGGGTTTAGCCAGACGTCAGCGAGTCGGATCGCATCCGCGACCTCGCTGGCATCGGTGCCCGTTGTACCGGTGTCGGTGCCGATCACCTCCATCGCCGTCTGCCTGGCGACCTGCCAGTTGACCGGCCCCGACTCGCCGGACATCAAGTCGCCGAGTTGGCGCAACATGGCACCGAGATCGGCGTTGCCGCCGAGCGCGGCGAACGGGTTGCCGGCGTTGCCGGAGCCCTCGTCAGGCGGCGGCTCGTCGCCCCCGCTACCAGAGAACCCGAACGGTGGCGTGGTCACGAATCCACGGTAGCCGTCAAGATGGGACCGTGACGCAGTCCCGGCCGGTCGTTCGCCGAAGGCGCAGCCCGCTCACCATCGGGGTGACCGGTGCCGCCGGTCCGCTGGGTGCGGCGATGATCGGCCGGCTCGCCTACCACCCGGCGTCGTTCAAGGTCGTCGCGATCGACTCGGTACGCCGTCATGCCGCCGGCGCGAGCTGGCGGGTGGCAGACGTGCGAGATCCGGCGCTGGCGAGCCGGTTCGCGGGGATCGACACCCTGGTTCATCTCGCCACCGATCGCTCGGCTGCCACGCCGACGGCCGACCGTCGCGCGGTCAACGTCCGCGGCACCGAGGTGCTGCTCGACGCCGCCGTCGCAGCCGGCGTGACCCGGGTCGTCCTGCTGACCAGCGCGATGGTCTACGGCGCGCAGCCCGGCAACCCGGTGCCGCTCGGGGAGACGGCGCCGCTCTCGTCGGACTCGCCGGGCGGCCTGGTCGGTGACTGGCTCGCGATGGAGCGAGCAGCGGCCCGGCGGATGATGACCGGGGACTCGCCACTGGACGTGACTGTCGTGCGCCCGGCGTCGCTGGTCGGGATCGTCACCGATGCGCTGCTTCCCGGGCTGTTCGCGGCGGTGCGGCTGCTCGCGATCCGCGATGCCCACTGCCACTGGCAGTTCTGTCATGTCGACGACCTGATCGATGCCCTGGTCGCCGCGGCGCTTGGTGAAGTGGGTGGCGCGGTCACGGTCGGCTGCGAGGGCTGGCTGAGCCGCGCCGAGGTGGAGGCCATCGCCGACATGCGCTCGATCGTGCTGCCGTCGACCGTCGCGTTCGCGACCGCCGAGCGGCTGCACCGCGTCGGCGCACTGTCGTCGCCGGTGAGCGATCTGCACTACCTGGTCAACCCTTGGGTGGTGGGCTCGCAGCAGCTTCGGGCGACCGGGTGGACGCCCGGCTGGACCAACGAAGCCGCGCTGCGTGAGCACCTGCGGTTGCTCGGCGATCGGGCCGGTCGGGGGCTCATCGCGGTCGACCGCAAGGATGCGACCCGGGCCGCGGCAGGTGCCGCGGCGGGTGCCGGAGCGACGCTGGCGGTCATCGGCTCGTTGGCGTTGGCGCGGGCACGGGCAAGGAGGCGCTGATGAACGCGAGCGACCCGGCCGCCGAGCCGGTGCGGTTTGCCGAGATCCGGACCAACCCGCTATCGGCCGACGAGATGATTGCCGCGGTCAGCGGACCGGCGTACGGCGGTGTCGTGGTGTTCCTCGGCAATGTCCGCGATCACGACGAGGGCCGAGACGTGAGCACGCTGGACTACTCCGCTCACCCCAGCGCGGCCGCCGAACTGACCCGGGTGGTGAGCGAGGTCGGTGCGGCCGCACCGGGTGTTGCTCTCGCCGCAGTCCACCGGGTCGGTGAGCTCGCGGTCGGCGACATCGCCGTCATCGTCGCGGCCGCCGCCGGGCACCGTGACGAGGCGTTCGAGGTCGGCCGGCTGCTGATCGATCGGATCAAGGCCGAGGTGCCGCTGTGGAAGCGGCAGCAGTTTTCCGACGGTGACCACGAGTGGGTTGGTGCCGGCGGCTGATCGGTGCCTACACTGAGCGGCATGGGAGTGCTGGCGTGGTTGGGCGTGCCCGCCGCCGCGACGATTCTCTCGATCGTGTGGGTGCACTGGGCATCACGCGCCCGCGGCCCGGCGGAGACCGCCGAGTCCCTGGCCGAGCGCGAGCGCTTCGTCGCCGCATTCGCCCGCCCGCAGCCTCGCCGGCGCGCTCCGCAGCGCCCGCGCCAGGACCCCGCCGCGAGACCACACTCCGCGACCGGAGCACGGCCGCGGCCGGAGATCGACCTGCGCACCCGAGCCGAGGCACGCCCACGGCCTCGCGCTCACTCCGCCCGCTGAGTCGTGCCGGGCGAGCGGCGTAGCGATCGCCGTCGAACTGTTACGCGATGGGCTCAACCGGCGACGCCCGAATGCCGATATTGAGCGCGTCCGCAAGTTCGCGTCGTCCGCTGAAGGATCGCCATGGAGCATGTCGTCTTCTACCCCTCCGCCGAGGGTGCGCCGTCGTTTCGGCGGGTGAGCTCGCGCGAAGAGGCCGTGAACTTCGTCGAGCACCTGCGTAATGCCGAGGGCATCACCGAGTTTTCGGTCCACGCCCTGACCCCGGTGCCGCTCGCGGTCCGCGCCTACTACCGGGTCGAGGCCTCACCGGCCGAGACCGCTGCTGTCAGTCCGGTGCCGGTACAGGCAACTGCGCCGCAGCCGACACCGCCGGCCGATGAGGACCGGGCCGCTGAGTGGGTTGCCGCGGCAACCGTCGTGGAGCCACCGGCGCCGGAGATCCCGGCACCGACGCACGCTGAGGCGCCCCCGCCCCCTGCGTTCGCCGTACCCGCGGCCGCCGCGCCGGCTGCAAGCACCCCGTTTGCTGAGGCACCACCGGTCGAGGCCCCGGCCGCCGCGGCGACCGAGGAGCAGGCTGCTCCGGTCAGCGCCGACGTACTTCCGGAGGCCGACGAGGCCGCCGTCGCACCCGCCGGCCGCCGCAGCATGGGCTTCTTCACGCGCTAAGGAGAACTCCCAGGCACTGACCATCGACCGTCGGTAGGCTGCCTGGAATGAGCCGGCGCGCGACGACCCTCGGCGTCGCGATCGCGCTGCTGGTCATCCTGGTCGGCGTTGCCAGGTTTGTGACGGTGCCGTACGTCATTCTCCGCCCCGGCCCCGTCACCAACACCCTCGGCGCGGTCCCGGCCGAGGACGCCGCGAGTGGCCAGGCCGGCGGCCCGGTGATCTCGATCTCGGGCCGGCCGACGTACCCGACGAGCGGCAGCCTGTATCTCACGACGGTCGAAGAGCTGCCCGGTGACTGCGACTCCCACCCGCACCTGTTCGACGCGGTGAGGGCGTGGTTCAGCCGGACCGAGACAGTCGAGCCGCAGCAGGTCGAGTGCCCGCCGGGCCAGAGCTCTCAGGCGGTACAACAGCAGGGCGAGCAGGAGATGTCGCAGTCGCAGTCCGACGCGATCACCGCCGCATTGTTCGAGCTCGGCTACCACCCGACGACCCAGCACGTCTCGGTCAACACGGTTGATGCCGGCACTCCGGTCGCGTCGGTGCTGCAGCCGGCCGATGTGATCCTCGCGGTCAACAACAAGCCGGTGTCCACCGTCACCCGGCTGCATGCGGTGATCGCGGCGCTCGCCCCGAAGGCGACGATCACGCTGACCATCCAGCGAGACGGCAAGACCCGGACCGTCACCACCCAGACGGTCAAGGGCGCGAAGGGCACCACGATGCTCGGGATCGAGGCTGACCGCACCGCGACCTTCGCCGGCATCAAGGTTCACATCGGGATCGATCCCGACAACATCGGCGGTCCCAGTGCCGGCACCGCATTGGCACTCGGGATCATCGACAAGCTAACGCCGGGGGGGCTCACCGGTGGACGAACCATCGCCGGCACCGGCACCATCGACGGCTATGGCAACGTCGGCCCGATCGGCGGCATCCAGCAGAAGATCGCCGCCGCCGCGCACGCGGGCGCGACGGTGTTCTTCGCGCCGGCGAGTGAGTGCCCCGATGCGAAGGCGGCCGCGCCGAAGTCACTGACGCTGGTCAAGGTCTCGACGCTGCGCGGCGCGGTCACCGCGCTCAAGGCGATCAAGGCAGGCAGCGCCAACTTCCCGCACTGCTAAGCGACGCATCCTCACAGCGACGCCATCTCGGGCGACAGTTCGCCCATTTTCGTTAGGCTTTATCCATGGCGCCGGCAGTCCCGTTCGCGCTGCTCGGCGCGGTTCAGCTGGCCTCGGTCGCGGTCTGGCTCGGCTTCGCGGCTGCGGCGTGGGTGCCGCTGTTGCGACGGCGGACGACGCCGATCGTCGTGGCCGGGGCGCTGGTCATGGCGCTCGCCGATGCGCTGACGGTGCTGCGGCTTGCTTCACCAACTTCCGACGGGTTGGGCGAGCTGCGGATCGCGGGGCTGGCGCTGCTCGCGATCGGGTTCGCGGCAGGCGCCGTACAGCCCCGCGCCGGGGTGCTTCCGGCGATCGTCGTGCCGCTGGGTGCGAAGCCGGCAATCGCGATCGTCGGCGGCGTCCTCGGCGTGATCGCCGCGGCCGCCGGCTGGCTTCGTGCCCAGCGGGCCGGTGCCGAGCGGGCGATCGCCGGCTGGGTGTCGGCCGCGCTGCTCGCGACGGCGCTCGCGACCGCACTCGCCGAGCCGGCACGCAACAGCAGTCATGGGGCTGTCGCCGTCCTGATCGCGCGCGGGCTGGCGGCCGCGGCTCTCGCGGTGGCGCTGGTCTACATCGCGCGCGAGAGTGTGCTCGGCAAGCTGCTCGGCGCGATCGTCGCCGGCGTCGTCGTGATGGCGATCGGAGCGGTCGCCGTCGTGGGAGTGGGCGTCGCGGGCGAGGTGCAACACGAGCAGTCGCAACGGCTTCTCGCCGTGGCGCGCGCCCAGCAGCAGGTGCTGCAGACGCTCGCTACCCGCGCCGGCCTGTTCGCCCAGGTGGTCGCGCAGTGCCCGGCCAGCCGCAGCCGCTGTGTCTCGTTCCTCAATGCGTTCTCTGACGACCCGGACTACTTCGCGGTGATCGACAAGCCGGGATCTGGCGTGGTCACCGTGGCGCCAAGCCGCGGTGCGCTGGACCCGACCGCGCTGGTGCAGCTGGCCGGGAGCGCCGTGGTACGCGGCGCGCTGGCGCCGTCCGCGACAACGCAGACCGCGACATCGGGCCCGTTGCTGCTGCACGGCGCGCCGGCCCGGCTCGCGATCGTCGCCGCGGTGCCTGGTCGACCGGCGGGTGTGACCAGCGCTCAGGTCAAGCCGACGTTCGCGGCGGTCTACGGCATCGGGCTGGTCAGCTCCTATCTGAAGACGCTGCAGACCCAGACCGGCTATGACGTCTCAATCGTCGCCGGCGACTCGGTGCTGTCGTCGAGCCTCGGCAAGGCCGGTCGCGGGCAGGTGCTGGCGGCTGCGGTCGCCGGTCGGGTCGACGCCGCCGGCGCGGCCTCGACCCGGGTCGATGCAGCGCGCGGACAGGCGCCGACAGTCGCGTTCGTGCCGATCGCTGCGGCCGGCAACGACAACCGCCGGGTCGCGACCCTCGCGGTGAGCCAGTCGGCGAGCGATGCGCTCGCGGCCCAACGCAGCGTGCTGCGCCGGCTGGTGCTCACCGCCCTGGCGGTCCTGGTGGTGGTAGCGCTGGCCGCGTTCGCGACCGCGCGTCGGGTGGTCGAGCCGGTACGCCGACTAACCCTCGCGGCCGGGCGGGTACGCGGCGGTGACCTGTCCGCCACCGTGGAGGTCGGTGGCCGCGACGAGGTGGGGTCGCTGGCGCGGGCGTTCGACGCGATGACGTCCTCGCTGCGCGGGCTGACCGGTGACCTGCGCAGTGCCGCCGCGGCTGAGGCGGCACTGCGGGCGCGACTGGAGGCCGTGGTGGGCTCGATGACCGACGGCCTGGTAACCACCGACGGCGACGGTCTGGTAGCGGGCGCCAACCCGATGGCGTTGCATCTGCTCGGCTGCGCTGAGTCCGACATCCTCGGCAAGCCGCTGGCCGCCGCCGTGCACATCCGTGGCTCTGACGGTGACGACGTACTCGCCGGGGACGGCTCGTCGCGCACCGCGGAGGCCGTGCTCCATCGAGCCGACGGCGGCGTGATCCCGGTGCGGACCTCGATCGCGCCGCTCGTCGACGAGGCCGGCCAGGTCGTGGTGTTCACCGATCGCACCCGCGAGCGCGAGATCGAGCGGATGAAGACCGAGTTCCTCTCGAACGTCAGCCACGAGCTTCGGACCCCGCTCACCCCGATTCGCGGCTATGCCGAGATGCTCGCGCGGCGCCCCAATCTGCCTCGTGCGCAGGTGCAGGAGTTCGTTGCCGAGATCCTCGCCGGCACCGCGCGGATGAATCGCGCGGTCGACCTGCTGGTCGATGTGGCGGCGCTCGAAGCCGGCCGGGTGGTGCCCACCGATGAGCAGATTGTGCTGCGGAGCTTCCTCGATGAGCGGCTCGCGCTTTGGCGTACCCGCTATCCGGAGCGCCGCGACGATCTCCGACGGCGGCTCGCCGCGCGGCTGCCGGCGGTCGAGGTCGACCCGGTCTGGCTCACCAAGGCGCTCGACGAGCTGGTCGACAACGCCGTGAAATACACCGATCGCGGCACGAAGATCACCCTCGCCGGCTCGCCCGGCAGCTCTGTCGAAGGCGACGGCGAGGTGCGCCTGGCGGTCCGTGACGCCGGCGCCGGCATTGATACCGATCGGCTGGCCGAGCTGATGGGCGACTTCTCGCAGGCCGACGGCTCGCAGACCCGCCCGGTCGGTGGGCTCGGGCTGGGTCTTGGCTTCGTCACCCGGGTCGCCGCGCAGCTCGGCCTTCGGCTCACTGTGGTGTCCTCACCCGGCCGTGGCGCGGAGTTCGCGCTGGACCTCCCGGTCGCATCTGCGCCGCGGCGTACGTCGTCGAATCCCCGGCGGTAGGTTCGTCGCTGTGACCTTCAACGTCCCGCGACCGCCGATGCCGCAGCTTCCCGCGCTGAACCGGCGGGCGCGGGTCATCGGCGCCGTGGTGGTGTTGATCATCATCTTGCTGATCGTCGCGTCGGTGTTCGTCGGGCAGTACACCAGCCTGCTGTGGTTCCGGTCGGTCGGCTACTCCACGGTCTACCGCCGCCGGCTGGAGACCGAGCTGCTGCTGTTCCTCATCTTCGGTGCGGCGATGGCCATCGTGGTCGCCGCCAACGTCATCGTCGCGTTCCGGCTGCGGCCGCCGTTCCGACCGGTGTCGCAGGAGCAGGAGCAGCTCGAGCGATATCGCCGGATCCTGCAGCCGGTACGCGGCTGGGTGCTCGCCGCGATTGTGATCGTGATCGGTCTGATCACCGGGGCATCCGCGTCCCGGCGGTGGCAAACCTGGATGCTGTGGCGCAACGGCACGTCGTTCGGCGTCAAGGATCCGCAGTTCCACCGCGATGTCGCTTACTACGCGTTCACCTATCCGATGCAGCGATTCGTGCTCGGCTCGCTGTTCGCGATCGTGTTCATCTCGCTGCTGGCGGTGCTGGTGACGTCGTACCTGTACGGCGCACTGCGGCTGCAGACGCCCGGGCCGAAGTGGACACCGGCGAGCCGGGTGCACGTCTCGATCCTGCTCGGCATCTTCGTGTTGCTGAAGGCGGTCGCCTACTACCTGGACCGCTACGGGCTGGCGTTCTCCGCGCGCGGGATCGTGACCGGGCCGGCCTATACCGACGTCCATGCGGTGTTGCCGGCGAAGACGATCCTGGTGTTCGTCGCAATCATCTGCGCGCTGCTGTTCTTCGCCAATATCTACACCCGCAACTGGCTGCTGCCGGCGGTGGCGTTCGGCCTGCTGGTGTTCTCGGCGATCGTGATCGGCGGGCTCTACCCGTTGCTGGTGCAGCACTACAAGGTCGCCCCGAGCGCGCAGGATCTCGAGGCGCCCTACATCCAGCGCAACATCAACGCGACGCGGACCGCGTACGGCATCACGCCGGCCCAGGTGAAGATCACGTCGAACTACGCCGGCGTCTCGACCGCCTCAGCTCAGACGCTGCGCGGCGCCGCCACCCAGGTCGCGCAGCTTCGCGTGCTCGATCCGAACGTGGTCTCGCAGACCTTCGAGCAACTCCAGCAGGAGCGCTCGTACTACTCGTTCCCGCAGACCCTCGACGTCGACCGCTACACGCTGCCCGGCGAGAGCCAACCGACCGACGTCGTGATCGGCGCCCGCGATGTCAACATCGCTGGGCTGCAGCCGACTCAGCGCAACTGGATCAACGAGCACCTCGTCTACACCCACGGGTACGGCCTGGTGGCGGCGCAGGCCGACACCGCGAACTCCAAGGGGTCGCCGACCTTCGTCGAGCAGGACCTGCCGCCGAGCGGGCCGCTGGACATCACCCAGCCGCGGATCTACTTCGGCGAGAACTCGCCGAGCTACTCGATCGTCGGCGCCCCCGCCGGCACCAAGCCGCGCGAGCTCGACCGGCCGGCCGACAACGCCTCGGGTCAGATCAACAACACCTACCAGGGCGGCGGCGGCGTCTCGATCGGCTCGACCTGGCGCCAGTTGTTGTATGGGTGGAAGTTCCACGACAAGAACATCCTGCTTTCCAGCGGGGTGAACTCGAAGTCGCGGATTCTCTACGTTCGGGACCCGCGGCAGCGGGTGGCGAAGGTCGCGCCGTGGCTGACACTCGACGGCGATCCGTACCCGGTGGTCGTCAACGGCGACATCGACTGGGTCGTCGACGGCTACACCACCACCGATGGTTTCCCGTACTCCGAGCAGGAGTCACTGGGATCCTCGACCCGCACCTCGCTGACGACCGGCAGCACCTCGGTCGCGGCGCAGCGCAACACCCAGATCAACTACATCCGCAACTCGGTCAAGGCGATCGTCAACGCCTACACCGGCCAGGTGACGCTCTACGCCTGGAACCAGGTGAAGTCTCCGGACAACCCCTATCCGCAGCCGGACCCGGTCCTGGCGACTTGGGAGAAGGCGTTCCCGGGCGTGGTGAAGCCGCAGTCGGACATGCCGCAGGACCTGGTCTCGCACCTGCGCTATCCCGAGGACTTGTTCAACATCCAGCGGACCTTGCTCGCTCACTACCACGTCACCCAGCCCAAGGCGTTCTACGGCGGGACGCAGTTCTGGAACGTCCCGAACGACCCAACGACCGCTTCTAACTCTGCCCAGGTGCCACAGCCGGCGTACTACCTCTCGCTGTCGCCGGACGGCAGCACCGCGACCCCGCCGGTCTTCTCGCTGACGTCGCCGCTGGTGTCTCTCAACCGCCGCAACCTGACCGCGTTCTTATCGGTGGACTCTCAACCGGGGCCGAACTATGGGCAATTCCAGCTGCTGGAGCTGCCTGACGACCAGGTCACCGATGGCCCGCAACAGGTGCAGAACAACATCGAGTCGACA
>DATAUK010000068.1:0-54903 GCA_036268295.1 Mycobacteriales bacterium
GCCTCGGCGTACATCTCTGGTTGCGCGTTGGCGTTCTTGGCTAAATCAGCCGGCGGCTCGAAGCGCCGGTTCTCATGTAGAAGCGCATCCATCTCGGGCTGCAACTGCGAGTCAGACGACGTTGTGTCCGTCATTTGTTAGTCCTCTCGTAACACGATGGAGTCTCAATTACGCAGCGGTCGTGGGCAATGACCTGTGGTAGCCAGACGCCGAACGTCGCACAACGTGCGACAAACGGCATGTTGCGGGCGACGAACGGTCGTCGCGCGCCTCAACCCGGCTCCGGCAGGATCGACGGGCCATCCGGCCGCACTGATGGGGCCTCCGGCCATGAGACAGCGGTGCGGCCACGCAGTCGTTCGGGCAGGTGCAGGACGAGCATCTTGTCCTCCACGTCCTCCGGCAGCGAGCCGGGCGTGAGCAGCGACACCACGACCATGACGAGGAAGCTCATCGGCACGGTCCAGATCGCGGGCAGCCCGAGCAGCACCGCCGGCCAGCCGGACTGGCCCGCGCCCGCCATCGTGGCGACGATCGCGGTCGCCGAGGTCAGGCCGCCGACCAGCAGTCCGGCGAGGCATCCCACCCGGGTGAGCCGGCGCCACCAGATGCCGAGCACCAGGAGCGGGCAGAACGTCGAGGCCGCGATGGCGAACGCCCAGCCGACCAGCAGGTTCAGCGAGAAGTCGGCCACCCGAAGCCCGGCCACCGTCGCGAGAACCCCGGCGAGCACCGTGCACCAGCGAAAGGTCCGCACACTGCCGTCGAGCAGATCGTGCGACAGCGCGCCGGCGACGCTGATCAGCAGGCCGGACGAGGTCGAGAGGAACGCCGCAAAGGCGCCGGCCGCAACGAGGGCGGCAAGCACGATACCGCCGGCTCCGTCAACGCCGATCTGTGGCAGCAGCAACACGACCGAGTCGGTGTTGTTGGTCAAATACAGCGACGGCGCCTCGAGCCGGCCAAGCACGCCGAAGACGACCGGGAACAGGTAGAAGCAGCTCACCAGCAGCAGGACGATGGCCGTGGTACGACGCGCTGACGCGCCGTCCCGGTTGGTGTAGAAGCGGACCAGGATGTGTGGCAGCCCGACAGTGCCGAGAAACGTCGCGAGGATCAGACCGTAGGTCGCGGCCAGCGGATGCTGGCGGCCGTTGCCGGCGCGCGCGAACGGCATCGACCACGAGGTGCCTTGCAGCTCGTCGATCCCGATGGCGCTGGGCGCGACCGCGCCCGCTGCGAACCGAAGCGTCGAGCCGGCGGCGACCCGATGGCGCCCCGGCTCGAGCCGGACCGGGCCGGTCAGGGTGCGGCCGTCGAGCTGCCCAGCGCCGGTGACCGTCTCGGCCTTGGTGACGTTGAACGCGATCGGCGTGGTGATCGACACCGACGCCGCCTTCGGGAAGGTGGCACCCACCGGCCGGTCGAGCGCGCCGGCCCGGGGATGGGTCAGTGCGAGCAGCACCACCGCGGGCACCGCGATGGCGACGATCTTCAGCCAGAACTGGAACGCCTGAACCACGGTGATGCCCTTCATCCCGCCGGCCGCGATGTTGGCGGTGACGACGGTGCCGAGCGCGACGACGCCGATCCAGTACGGCGTCCCCATCACGAACGCCAGCGTGATGCCGGCTCCCTTGAACTGCGGCAGCAGGTAAAACCAGCCGATCACCAGGACGAACACGGTGCCGACCTTGCGGAGCAGCGGCGAGCTCAGCCGGCCCTCGGCGAAGTCGGGAATCGTGTAGGCGCCGAACCGTCGGAGCGGCGCTGCGACCAGGAGCAGCAACACCAGGTAGCCGGTGGCGTAGCCGACCGGATACCAAAGCGCTCCGACGCCGTCGACGTAGACCAGTCCGGCCACGCCGAGGAATGAAGCCGCCGAGAGGTATTCGCCGGAGATCGCGGAGGCGTTGACGACCGGCGGCACCTCGCGGGCGGCGACCAGGAAGTCGGCCGGGGTCCGGGCGACCCGCATTCCGCGGGCGCCGACCGCCACTGTCACCAAGGTGACGAGGATGACGGCGACCAGCGCGGTGTCGCTCATCTCGGAGTCGGCCTCATGTCGAACGGCTCAGCAGCTCGGCGAATCGCCGCTCGAGCCGCTCGGCGAGCCGGACGTAGCCCCAGCCGAGGGCGACCAGCACCGGGTAGATCCCGGCGCCGAGCACCAGCAGCGGCACCGGCAGTCCGGCGACGTTGGCCCGGTCGATGCCTGGCAGCAGGGTCGCCACGATCGGCAGCGAGCCGATCACCGCGACCGTCAGCGTCAGAAAGCCCAGGGTGAGGCCGAGCTGGGCGCGGACCAGGCCGGTGATCAGCACGTCGCCGTACGGATTGCCGGGATGCAGATCCGAGATGTCCGGCAGCGGTCGCGACCCGGCAAGCCCGGTCGGTGGTGCCTGCACCACTTCCCGGCCGGGCCGGATCGGCTCGAGGCTCACCGCAGCCCGCCCCGCCTGGCCGCCCGCACCAGCCGGTCACGCAGCTCGCGGGTGTGGCGCCGTGCGACCGGCAGCTCGGTGCGCCCGATCCGCACCGTGGTGCTGCCGGCTTCGCTGCCGAGTTCGGTGATGTGACGAATCGCGACCAGATAGCCGCGATGGATGCGGACGAAGCCGAATTCCTCCCAACGTTCGGCGAGCATCGAGATCGGCAGCCGGACCAGATAGTTCGCGCCGCTCACGACGTGCAGCCGCACGTAGTCGCCCTGCGCCTCGACCCAGGCGATGTCCGATCGGTCGATCATCCGCGTCGTGCCGCCGATGTCGACCGGAACGATGCTGAGATCGTCGTGGTTCGCCCGCGACTGCGATCGGGTCTCACAGACCCGTTCCAGCGCCTGCGCCAGCCGGTCCGCGGACGGCGGCTTCAACAGGTAGTCACTCGCGTGCACCTCAAAGGCCTCAAGCGCATGTTCGTCGTAGGCCGTCACGAACACCACTGACGGCGGCTCGGCGAAACGCAGCAGCAACCGGGCCAGCTCGAGTCCATCGAGCGCCGGCATCCGTACGTCGAGCATCAGCAGGTCGTAGTTGCGCTTGCGCAACATCACCAGAGCGCTGGTCGCGTCCTGGGCGACGTCGACCGAGGCGACCCGGTCGTCGGCCTTGAGCAGGAAGACCAGCTCGTCGAGGGCGGGCGCCTCGTCATCGACGGCGAGGACGGCGAGCGCGCCCTTGGTCGTCACGAGGCCCGCACCCCGACCTTGAACTTCGGCACCCGCAACACGATCCGGGTGCCGAGGCCGACACCGGTCTCGACCTGCAGGCCGAAGTCGGGACCGAACACCCGCCGGAACCGCTCGTCGACATTGCGAAGGCCAACCCCTTCGTCGGCGCGACCGGCGAACTGATGTCGCAGCCGCTCAGGATCCATGCCGACCCCGTCGTCCTCGACGGTGATCAGCGCCTCGGTGTCGTTGTCCAGCACGATCAGCGAGACGTGACCGTTGCGACCGGAGCGCTCGATGCCATGGCGGACCGCGTTCTCGACGAGCGGCTGCAGGCTCAGGCACGGCAGCGCGACCGAGAGCACTTCCGGCGCGACCCGAAGCGTCACCTCGAGTCGCTCGCCGAACCGCGCCCGCTCGAGCTCGAGGTAGGTCTCGACCAGCCGGAGCTCCTCGGCCAGCGTCGAGTAAGGCCCGTGGGCGCGGAACGTGTAGCGGATGAAGTCCGCGAATCCGACCAGCAGCTCGCGGGCCCGCTCGGGATCCGAACGGATGTAGGACTCGATCGCGGTCAGCGCGTTATAGACGAAGTGCGGTGAGATCTGGGCGCGAAGGAAGTTGAGCTCGGCCTGGATCGCGCGGGTCTTGGACAGGTCGAGCTCGGCGAGCTCGAGCTGCGAGGAGACGAAGCCGGCCACCTCCCCCGCGGCTCTGAGCAGGTCCGGTCGGGCGCTCTCACCCAGTGCGGCGATCGCCCCGACCAGCGATCCGGACACCTGCAGCGGGACGATCACCCCGGCGGTGAGCTCGCAGTACATCGAGCCGCAGTCCAGCTCACTGCGCTGGATGACGCGAGCGCGGCCCTGGTCGACCACCTGGGCGATCAGCGGGGCGACCAATGCGACGTGGCGGTCGTCGGTGCCCTCCGAGGCGAGCGGGCCGGCGGAGTCGGCGATGACGAACGCCGGCGTGCCCAGCAGCTTGCGAAGTGGCGCCGCCGACTTTGCGGCGCTGTCGGCACTCAGACCGGATCGCAGCGCACGTGCCGAGATGCTCGCGGTGTGCAAGGTGGCGTAGGTCGTGCGCTGGGCGGGGGTGCCGAGCTTCTTGCTGCCGCGAAGGAAGTACTGCGCGGCGAAGACGACGGCGAGCGCGACGATCGCCAGCGCCGCGACGAGCAGGAGATCTCTCACCGGCGCACCGACCCGGCTTTCGCCACGGCGTCACCATAACCGAGCCCCGGCGCGGAGTTAATCCGATCGAAACAATCCGTTGTGTTCCGCGAAACGAGCCCTTCGTAACTTCACCTGCATTGGCGGTGCCTGAGTCCCAGGCCGCTACGTCGGAGTCTGACCCATGAGGGGGACTTGTTGTTCGCTGACATTGCAACGATGGTGCACACCGCCGCTAATTCCTGTACGGCGACGGCCTTGCCTGCGGCCTGCCAACCATCATGGTTGGACACCGGGAGCAATGGCTGGCAGCTGACGGCGGCGACCTTCGTCGGCCTGATGAGCCTGCCCGGCCTCGCTGTCCTCTACGGCGGGCTGGTGCCGAAGAAGTGGGTCGTGAACACGATGTTCATGGCATTCAGTGGGTTCTCGCTGGTGCTCGTCGTGTGGGTCCTGTGGGGCTACAAGATGGGGTTCGGAACTCCGATCGGGGGTGGGGCGAAGGACCAAGTTGAGAGCTTCACCTATACCGGCAACTTCTTCCATAACTTCTTCAACAACTTCGTCGGCCATCCGGAGACCGCGCTCAACGGGCGATGGCAAGGATCGCAGGCGAAGTTGTACGCCAACGGCGGCACCTCCTTGCCACTCACCCAGGCGTCGAGCGCGCTGTTCTACTTCCAGTTCGTGTTTGCTGCGATCACGCCATTGCTCTTCCTCGGCAGCGTCCTCGGACGCATCAAGGTCAAGGTGTGGATGGTCTTCGTCCCGCTGTGGTCGACGTTTGTCTACTCGATCAACGCCATGCTGATCTGGGGCGGCGGCTACTGGGGCCATGAGGGTGCCATCGACTACTCCGGTGGCTATGTCATCCACCTTGCGGCCGGCACCAGCGGATTCGTCGCAGCCTGGGTCATCGGGCCGCGGCTCGCCCGCGACCGCGCTCGCTTCATACCGCACAACCTGCCGCTGGTCTCGATCGGAGCCGGCATCGTCTGGCTGGGCTGGAACGGCTTCAACGGCGGTGACCCGTACTTCGCCAGCGCAAACGCTGCGACCGCGATCATGAACACCAACCTCGCCACGGTTTCCGCGCTGCTGGTTTGGGTGCTGATGGACATGTTCTTGAGCCGAGAAAAGAAACCTACCTTCCTTGGTGCGGTCAACGGCATGATTGTGGGGTTGGTCGTCATCACGCCTGGCGCCGGCTATGTGAACGGCTTCGGCGCGATGGTCGAGGCCGCGATCGGATCGGCAATCGTCTGGTGCGCCTGGACCTACCTGCAGCCGATCGTGATCAAGCACGTCGATGACGCGATGGGTGTGGTCTACACCCACGGTTTGGCCGGCCTGCTCGGTGGACTCCTAGTCGGGATTTTCGCGGACCCGAGCGTGGTCGTCTATCCCAAGACCGAGTCAGGGTCGCCGTTCGCGGCCACCGGCTGGTTGTACGGCGACCGGCATTTGTTCTTCATTCAGGCTGCCGCCGCGCTGACGATCATCGTGTGGGACGGACTGGTGACGTTCATCATCCTGAAGGTGATCAGGATCTTCACCCCGCTACGGATGTCCGATGCCGAGCTCGAGATCGGCGACCTCGCTATCCACGGCGAGGAGGGGTATCCGGACGAAGGCGGCTTGGTCACTATCTGAAACTCTCGTCGCTACGAGTTCGGCCCGGACGGCCACGCGCCGCCCGGCCGGACACAGATTGGACCCTGAGGATAATGAACGCAATGAGCGAAAACTGGCGGAGCCGACTACCGGACGGCAGCAAGTCCGTTCAGTCGGTGTGGGTGTGGCGTGGGTTCTTCTTCATGTCGCTGATCGCGGTCGGCCTCGCGATCTCGTTCGCCGACGAAGGGCTCCATTTCTATGCGCTGATGTGGGCGATCATCGCGGTTGGTTGGTTCGGATTTTCGATGTGGCTATGGCGCAAGCATGTCCAGGATGACAACGCCGCGTCGAAGACGCGTGAGATCGGAGGCCAGCGGTGAAGCTCGTGACAGCGATCATCAAGCCGTTCAAGCTCGACGACGTCAGGACCGCGGTAGCCGATGCTGGCAGCCAAGGCATGACGGTCTCGGAGGTCAAGGGGTACGGCCGGCAGAAGGGCCACACCGAGGTCTATCGAGGCGCGGAATACACTGTTGATCTGGTGCCGAAGATCCGTCTCGAGGTGCTCGTCGAAGACGGCGACGCCGCCGGGGTGATTGCCGCGATTCTGAGTAGCGCCCACACCGGCGAGATCGGTGATGGCAAGGTGTGGTCGACAGCGCTCGATGAGGTGGTGCGGGTGCGGACCGGGGAACGTGGAGCCGACGCACTCTGAGCCAGGCGCACCGCCGACCGGCTACATCCGCGGCGCCGCCGGCGTTGGGGCCGAACCACCGAAGATCGCGGCTGCCGTTGTGTGGTTCACCGTCTCGTTGCTCGCGCTGCTCGGCATCGTGCTCGCCGTGCAGGCGGCCCACGAGAACAGCCGGCACGCCGCTCTGCGCGATGACGGCGTTGCGGTCTCGGCCAGCATCATCCGCTGCGTGGGGCAGGCGACCGGCACCGGAATCACGGGTGACGGGTTCACCTGCTACGGCTCGTTCAGGCTCGACGGCGTTCGTCGTACTGATCGGATCCTCGGCTCCAGCCGGCTGTATCAGCCCGGCGCGGAGGTGGCGGCCGTGGTGGATCCACATCATGCGGGCGTTCTCGCAACCCGATCGAGCGTGGCGAACGGCTCCTCGAGGTGGCGGGCCTATCTGGGTGCGGCGATCGTGATCACGCTGCTGGCCCTGGTGGTCGGATCGTCAACCTGGCGGTGCCGGCGGCGTCAGGTGTGGCGGCGGCCGCTGGCTGGCGTCTCGAGCTAGCGGCCAGGCCGGCGGCTCCAACGCCAGGACGGCGTCGCCAAGGCCGACGATGCTCAGTACGTAGGAGACCCTCGGGGGCGGGTCGAGCAGGACAAACTCCTTGCCCCGCCTGACCGCGGCGGTGCGGGCGGACATCAGTGGTCGAGCCCCCGCGATATCCATGAAGCTGACATGTGCGCATTCGATCGCGACCGCCGGGTGGTCACCGGTCACCGCTCGGTCGAGAGCGGACTCCAAATCGGCGACGACGGCGAGGTCGAACTCGCCGCCGAGCCGGACAATGGCGGCGCGCGGGGTTTCCTGGATCTCGATCATGCGCACCTCCCAAAAACCGCATGGAACCTCGGTTTGGGAGATCGCTGCTGATCCCCTGACACAACCGCAGCCGGCCGGGTGCACCGGCTGCAAGGGATTCAGGTTACGAGGTCAAGATCAACCGGGCAACCGATCGGCGGCCGCGTTTCGTTGCCGCGATCGACCGGTCGCTGCTGGTCGAGCTCGCCACAACCCCGTTGCTGGTCCGGCTCACTGCGCTGCTGCCGGCCCGCGCCCGCGAGCCGGAAGCGACGATCGCCGATGAGGAGATCGTCTGGCTGCTAGCCGGGGGGCTGGTCGACGACGTTCGTGCCTGATCGCGCGGTGAGGTCGGCGAAGGCCGTGCTGAGCGCCGTCGTGACCGGGTGAGTGCGGCCGTCGCCGATCTGTCGCCCGTCGACGGTGCGGACGACGGCCAGCTCGCCCATCGTTCCCGTCACAAAGGCCTCGTTCGCGGCGTAGAGCTGCGCGAGCGAGAAGTCGCCGACCTCGGTGGGGATCGACGTGGCGGCCGCGAGGTCCAGCACGGTCTGGCGAGTGATCCCCTCCGGGCAGGCTGCGGTTGTCGATGTGCACAACGTCTGGCCACTGACGAAGAACAGATGGGTCGCGTTCGTCTCGGCGATCATGCCGCGGTGGTCCAGCATCAGCGCGTCATCGGCGCCGGAGTTGTTGGCCTCGATCTTGGCCAGGATCGAACCGAGCAGGTTGTTGTGATGGATCTTCGGGTCGAGCACGTCGGGCGTCGGGCGGCGAATGCTGGCGGTGACCAGGCTGATGCCGGCGGCGTCGTAGACCGGCGGCTTGTGCTCGGCAAGCACGATCAGGGTCGGGCCGGACTGGTTCAGCCTCGGGTCCATGCCGCTGGTGACCTTGACGCCGCGGGTGAGCGTCAGCCGGATGTGCACCCCGTCGGTCATCGAGTTGGCGGCAAGCGTCCGCCGGATCTCGGTGACGATCTCGGCCTGGCTCGGGATCTCGACGAACGCCAGCGCCTGTGCCGACCGGCGGAGCCTGGCCAGATGCTCATCGAAGGCGAAGATCCGCCCGGCGTAGAGGCGCAGGCCCTCCCACACCGCATCCCCGCCCTGGACAACGGAGTCGAACGGAGAAACGCCGGCCTCGTCGCGATGGATCAGCCGCCCGTTGACGTTGACGATCAGGTTTCGGTTTCGCTCGTCATAGTGCTGAAGCATCTAGTCGTCCTGGGGGGTCGGTAGTCGGTGCGCGGCCAGCGTCTCGTAGTACGGCATGCAGCTCGCGAGCAGCGGCTCGAGGCGCTCCGCGACCGGGTTCGCCGACGGCCGGTAGGCCGCGAACCCGGTCGACGCCCAGACGCCGTCGTACCAATGGGGTGCCCAGACGCCGTCGCTGTCGCGCCGGCCGGGCGGCCAGGCGAGCATCGCCAGGTCGAACGGCACGTCGAGCGCCATGCACAATGCCCGCAGCGCCGGCTCGGGTGCCTGGAGCAGGTCACGGGAGTCCAACACCGGACCGCCGAACTTCTCGAACAGCTCAACCTGCTGCCGGAGCCCGAGGTCGTCGAGGGTGGGCTCGCTGCGCACCTTGGAGTACGACGCGAGAAGGTCGCGCGGATCGCGGATCAGGAACGCGTGGCGCAGCGGGCGCAGCGCGGCTCGGTCGATGCCCGCGATCATGTGGTGTGTCATGTGCTTCTGGTAGAAGATCCGCGGGCCGGGCGGCAGCGGATCAGTGGTCAACGAACGCGCGACCCGCCGCCAGTCGGTCGACTGGCTCGCCATGATCTGCTCCCGCCCGGGATGGTCGATCCCGGTCGCCATCAGGTAGTGCGCGTAGAGCGGCTCGTCGACGACGACGGTGTCAGCACGGTTCTCCCAGGATCGCATCATCGCGGTCGACACGGTCCGCGGGCCTGACCACATCGCGATCCGGACGACGCCGTGGACCGTCGCATCGGCGGAGGCGGTCGTCATCGGTCGCCTCCTTCACCCGGCTGCTGCGGTCCTCGCACCACGGCCGAACACTAGCCAGGAGCGCGGACCGGCGGCGGCGCCGTCGGTGGGCCGCCGGTTGGAATCGAGTGCTTCGGGCATATGGTCGGCATTGTTCCGCCAGCAGCGTGCGGGCTGATCTATCCACGTGGTCGGTCTCGGTCTGGGGCTGACCCGAGCACTTGGCGATGCCCATGACGTTGAACTCCTCACGATCCGACCCGATGGCGGCGATCAACCGAGTCCAGCTCGACGTCGTCGACCAGCTCGCGGATGAGTTCCCTCAGGTCCAACTGCGGATCATCTGCGATGAAGTGGGAAAGGCGACGGCTGCGGCCCAGGCCGAGCTGCCCAACCTGCTCGCCTGCCGTGAAGCGATGGAGCGTGAGGCACGGATGAGCCTGTGCCTGCTGACCGACTCGGACGGATAGGCCGACGCCGGTTGGGCCGGATCACGCTGGGATGCGGCAGATGGGACAGACTTGTCGCGCCGGGGGGCGCAACGGAAAGTGGGCCTGATGGTCGACGAGGTTCTCCCCGACGAGATCATCGAGTTGGCCGACGCGATTGCCGCCCTGGCCGGAATCGTCCTCGACGAGTCCTTCGACGACGTACTCGCCGGCTGACGGCGGTCGCGAAGCGAGCCATTCCCGGTGCCTACGAGGTCTCGGTCACCATGCCCGAGCGCAGGCCGGCAACCGCGGCATCGACCTCGGAGTTCGCCGTACGGGTCGACAATTGCCAGTACGAGTTCGGCGACGGCCCCTGTCTCGAGGCACTGCGACTAGGCAAGACGGTCATCGTCGCGGACCAGGCGGCCGACTCGAGGTGGCCGGAGTACGCCGACTGCGCGGTGGCGGCCGGTGTCGGCAGCTCGGTGTCGGTGCCGCTGATGGTCGAGGCCCATCACATCGCTGCGCCCAACATCTACGGCGACCGGCCTGGTGCGTTCGGCCAGCAGGCGGTCGAGGCCGCCGAGGCGCTCGCCGTCTACGCCGCCGTCGTTCTGGCCAACGCCGACCTGTACTTCACCGCGACCTCACGCGCCGAGCAGATGAACGCGGCGATGGAGTCTCGAGCGGTGATCGAGCAGGCGAAAGGTGTGCTGATGGGCGCGCGTCGGTGCACCGCGGAGGAGGCGTTTGCCATCCTGGTGAAGCTGTCACAGCAATCGGGTCGAAAGCTCCGTGACGTCGCGACTGCGTTGATCGATCAGATCGATCCGCTGCCGAGCTGAGTCGCTAAGTCCGACCAGCGGGCTCCAGCGCATCCGGCGTACGAGGGGTCCGGAGGCTGACCTCGACGGCTTCGCTGAAACACAGGTCGATCTACGGCGGCAAGAGTGTCGCGACCCGGCTCGCCAGGTTGGAGCCTACGACGTCAGCCAGCGGGTGGAGGCCCATGACCAAGGAAGCAGCGCCGAGCTCGGCGGCGCCGTGGACCGGGGCGGCCGCGACCTCAGGCTGGCGTTCGGTCCGCCTGAGGTCGGCGCCATCGATCCATGAGGCAACCAGGTGGATCGGGACCGGGTAGCGGCGTAGCTGCATCCGGATCCGGGTCAGCTCGGTGCTCAGCGGCCGTTCGGTGATGACCGTCAGAAAGATGGTCGGCTGGTCGTCGATGGCCGCGCGTTCGATGGCGCGCGCGACGATCCGGTCGAGATGGCGGCAGTCGGAGTGGACCGCTGCGACGACACAGCCGTGGGCGGTGGACCTGAGGCGGGGTATGGCGATCATTGCGGTCCTTCCGGTCGGGTCGGCTCGACGTTGGAGTCGTGACGACGGGTGAGGGCGCGCCCGGTAAGGGCGGCGGCGGCGCGGCCACGGTTGAGCAGCCGGGCCGCCCAGACGTGGTCGCGGGCGAGCACTGCAAGGCCGGCGAGGATGACCAGCGACCCGGGTCCGGGCAACGGAAGCAAGACGAATCCCGCGAGGACCACGACGATGCCGGTGACGGTTCGCCCGATCCGGGCCACCGAACCAGGCCGGCTGACTACCTCAGTCATCGCCGGCTCGGCGTGAGCCGGCTCAGCGCACCCTCGGTGTCCCGAAGGTCGCGGCGCACTGCGTCGATCGCGGCTTGGACTGTGAGCCGCTCATCGTCGAGCCCATCGCGGCGGCGGGCATCGTGGCGCTGGATCGAGAGCTCGGTGAGCCGGTCCAGCTGCGCACGCCATCGCGCGGTGAGCACCGCTCGAGATGCCAGCGACTCCTCGGCGACCGTCCCGATCGAGTCGGGTAGCCGGCGGTCGCTGACGTGGCTGGTCATGATCTGCCGTCGTCATGGCGGTTTGCGGGGTGCGCCGGCCTCGCATCGTCGGGGTGGCCGCGGACCTCGATGAGGTAGATGTAGGCCGCCATCGGGACGGTGCACACCAGCACGAACACGGTGATCCATAGCCAGGTCATAGTCGTCTGCCTTCTTCAGTCGGACGTGGGTCGTGGTCGGCTGCCGGCGGCGTGACCGCGGACGAGCCGCGTCGCCGCAGTCGGCCGCTGATGGCCGGGCGCGCAAGCACGGCTCCGACGCCGATTGAGAACAGCGCCCAAGGAAGCAGCGCGAGCCACATCGAGGTCTCCCAACAGTGCAGTGGTGACGAACACGACTGCAGCCAAGCCGGGCCGTCGGGAGTGCTGATGGTGCGGATGTGGAGACGGTGTGGAGGTGTCTCGAGCCGAGCGGACCCGGCTGGTTGCTGACGGATACTTTTGCGAGGAGGTCAATGTGGCGACGGTGCTGATCGTGGAAGACGAGCGCAAGCTCCGCGAGCTGCTGCGGTCCTACCTGGAGCGCGACGGGCTCACGGTGCTCACCGCTGCGACGGGTGCGGAGGCGCTGAGCCTCGCAGCGGTTGGCCAGCCAGACCTGGTCGTGCTCGATCTCGGCCTTCCAGACCTCCCCGGTGAGGCAGTGGCGCAAGAGATCCGACGCAGCTCTTCCACGCCGATCCTCATGCTGACGGCCAGATCGACCGAGGAGGATCGGGTGCGCGGCCTGCTGCTCGGCGCTGATGACTACGTGACGAAACCGTTCAGCCCGCGTGAAGTGGTGCTCCGGATCCGGGCGATCCTTCGCCGTGCCGGTCAGTCGGGTACGACCGACCGGCCTCGGTCCTACGGCGAGAAGTCGCTGGTCCTCGACGAGGCTCGGCGCGAGGCGACCGTCCGTGGTCAGGTGATCGAGCTGACCCCGACGGAGTGGGGGATCCTGGTCGCGCTCGCGACCTCACCCGGCCGGGTCTATTCGCGACTCGAGCTGATCAACCGGGTCCGTGGTTATGAGTTCGATGGATACGAACGCAGCATCGACTCCCACATAAAGAACCTGCGGCGAAAGATCGAGGCCGACCCGCGGGAGCCGCGGCTCGTCGTGACGGTGCTCGGCGGCGGCTACCGGCTCGCGGTCGAATCCGATGACTAACAGGTCGCTGGCCGCCCGGCTCGCATTGTCCTTCGTCTCGGTTGCCGTGCTGGCGGTGGCGATCGGCGCGGCGCTGGCCGTGGTGCTGAGCGGACACGACATCAACGTGATGGTGCAGGACCGACGGACCGATCTGACTCGGTCGCTGCTGGTCGATGCGGCCTCGACATACAACTCGGGGCAGCCGGGATGGTCCGACGCCGACCTGCGCCCGGCACTGGACCTCGCCTCTCAGAGCGGCACCGATGTCGCCGTCCTTGACGACGCCGGCCACACCGTCGCCTCAACGATCGCTGACCCGACCCGAGCTGCCGAGGCCCACCGCACGCCGATCTCACTCAACGGCGCCCGGATCGGCACGCTGGTCGTGAGGTTCAACCAGCGTGGCCTGGTCCAGTCGGCGAACAACCTGCGAACCTCTTTGTCGAAGGCGGTCATCGGTGCGGCGGGCCTTGCCGCGGTGCTGGCGCTCGCGATCGGGCTGCTGGTCGCCCGCCGGCTCACCCGGCCGGTCGAGCGGTTGATTGCCGCGTCCCGCGCAATGACCGAAGGGGACCGGGCGGCGCGCGTCGGTCCGCTCGTCCGAACGCCGCGCGAGCTGCAAAACCTCGGCATTGCCTTCGACCAGATGGCGGACACCCTCGGCCGGGAGGAGCAGATCCGGCGCGGTGTTGTCGCCGATGTCGCCCATGAGCTGCGGACGCCGGTCGCGATCTTGCAGGCCAACACCGAGGCGCTGGTCGACGGCGTCGTCGAGCACACGCCACAGCAGACGATGTCGCTGCATGAAGAGGTGCTCCGCCTCGCCGCGATGGTCGATGACCTGCAGTCGCTCGCCAGCGCTGAAGCGGCGGCGCTGAACCTGCGGCTCGCCCGCTGCGACCTGGCGACCGTCGTCAACGGTTCGCTCGACTCGCTTGGTGCCCAGCTCGCCGTGGCCGGGTTGGAGCTGGAGTGCCGAATCGAGTCGGCGCCGGTCGTGGCCGACGCCGCCCGGCTGCATCAGGTCGCGACCAACATCTTGGGCAATGCCATCAAGTTCACGCCACCCGGTGGTCGCATCACCGTCGCGGTGGCGAAGGCAGGCGGCGAGGCCAAGCTGGAGGTCAGCGACACCGGCGTCGGCATCGCAGCGGCTGAGCGTGACCACGTTTTCGAGCGGTTCTGGCGGGGTCGCGACACTGGCGATGTCGCGGGCAGTGGCATCGGGCTCTCGGTGGTCGCCGAGCTGGTCCGGGCACATCATGGGACGGTGGACGTCGGCGCCGCGATCGGTGGTGGCACCCGAGTAACGGTCACGATCCCGTCGGCGCCGCCCGGCGGCTGAGCCTGTTTCGGCCTACCGTGGGGTTGACCGCAACCCGGAGGATGACTGATGTTCACTGACCCCGAGTTGGACTACCTCGCTTCGCAGCGTCTCGGGCGGCTCGCGACCGTGCAGCCCGACGGAACGCTGCAGGTCAGTCCGGTCGGCTACCGCTACAACGCGGAGCTGGCCACGATCGACATCGGTGGCTTCGCGATGTCGGCCAGCCGGAAGTTCCGCAATGTGGCGGCCGACAACCGCGTGGCCTTCGTGATCGACGACGTCGTCTCGACCTCGCCGTGGCGGGTTCGCTGTCTCGAGATCCGCGGCAGCGCCGATGCCGTCCAGGATCCTGATGTCGCGCCCGGTCAGGACGACTCGGTGATCCGGATCCGGCCGCGACGGATCATCAGCTTCGGCATCGACGAGCCGGATCAGGAGCCGCATCTGCTCACCGCCAACAACCGTGACGTCCGATGACCGGACAGTGCAACCTGCCGCTGGTGCGATGAGGGCAACGCGGGCGCTGGTGCGCCGGCCCGGACCGCGGCTCGCCGAGGGGATCGTCACTCACATCGACCGACGGCCGGTCGATGTCGAGCTCGCGATCAAGCAATGGCACGGTTACGTCGCCGCGATGCAGAGCGCCGGCTGGGACCCGGTTGAGGTGCCGGCCGCCGACGACTGCCCCGATGCGGTGTTCGTCGAGGACACCGTTGTGATCTACCGCGATCTTGCGGTCATCACCCGGCCGGGCGCGGATGCCCGCCGCGCCGAGATCGCCGGCACCGAGGGTGCGCTCGCCTCGCTCGGTTATCGGATCGAGCGGATCGAGTCGCCGGGCACGCTCGACGGCGGCGACGTGCTCAAGGTCGCGGACGTGATGTACGTCGGGTGTGGCGGCCGGACCAACGGTGACGGTGTCCGCCAACTTCGGCGGCTGGTTGCGCCGCTCGACGCGAGGGTCGTCGGCGTACCGGTCAGCAAGGTGCTTCACCTGAAGTCAGCAGTGACTGCGTTGCCGGACGGGACGGTCGTCGGCTACCCGCCGCTGGTCGACGATGTCGCGATGTTTCCGCAGTTCCTCGCGGTGCCCGAGGAGTCAGGAGCGCACGTCGTGCTGCTCGGCCAGGATCGGCTGCTGGTCGCCGTCGACTGTCCGCGCAGCATTGAGCTGTTCCGCCGGATCGGCTATGAGGCGGTCGAGGTCGATGTCAGCGAGTTCCAGAAGCTGGAAGGCTGCGTCACCTGCCTGTCGGTGCGGCTGCGCGGCTGAGCGGACTACGGTGCCGGATTCGCCGTTACCGGCTCCGTCGCCTCGACGGCCCGGCCCGGGCGCACGTCACCGACTCGTGGCGCCCGCGCCTTCGTGGTGCGCCAGCGCATCGCCGGCCGCTCGATGAAGAACCATGAGGCGGTTGCGAGCGGAACGGTGGCAGCGATCGATACCGTGATGAACACGGCCTGGGACGAAGGGTGGAAGTAGCGGATCACCTGCTCAACCGGGTAACCGTACATATACAGGCCGTAGGAGATGTCGTTGCGGCGGCCGAGTGCGATCGGGACCACGGCGCCGAGATAGAGCACCAGGTAGGTAATCGGTAGCGCGCAGATCACCACGAACTGCGGGCCGGCGTTTGGCACGAACACCACCGCGGCCAGCGAGCCGATGGCGAGCCACCAGGTGCAGGGGATCCGGTCACGCAACAGGTAGATGACCGAGCCGGCCAAGAAGAACGGTAAGAGCCGCACCAAGTTGGCACTGTCGGTCTGATGGTCGACGTGATGGTTCTGGAAGCTGATCGCCGTGGTGGCGGCGAGCACCAGCACCGCCAGAATCGGCCGGTGCCGGAACGTCGCCCAGCAGGCGAGTACGCCGACGATCAGGTAGCAGAGAAACTCGAAGTACAGCGTCCACAGCGTGCCGGCCCAGGCCTGCCCGCCGCCCGGTGTCCCCGCCACCGACGGCAGGTGCATCTTCAGGTCGAGGTTCGCCAACAGGTAGTTGAGCGGGGTATGCACGCTCGACGCGTAGCCCCACAGGGTGTGGTGAAGATGGAGATAGCCGATCGGCGCGAACACCACGACCACGCTGAAAAGGCAGACGACGAACCCCGGATAGATTCGCAGGATCCGCCGCTTGAGATAGGACTCGAAAGAGTTATTGAGCCGGCTCCCAGTGATCAAATAGCCGCTCAGCACGAAGAAGGTGTCGACCGCCCAGCCGCCCGGCGCGAATCCGCCGTGGGTCGGCGTGCGACCGTAGCGCCCAATTGGCCACGAATGCGACACGATCACGGTCGCAGCAAGCACCAGCCGGATCGCGTTCAGGCTGTTGGCCTTCGGGTCGAGCCGGTTGGCGAAGGTTCCGCCGACCGCCCGGTGAAGCAATGCGCGCACCGCGCTGTTGGCGGCTCGCCGGGGCTGGGCAGCCGCGATCATGGCAGCCCCCTTGCCGATCGGAAGCACGCTGGCTGGCCGCCAGCCTAGCCAGCCGCCCTAGCGATCGAGCGTGAAGTGGTTGTCGACAGCGGCTGCGGCACCGTGCCAGGACCACACCGCGTGCATGTCATGCGCGCCGCCGCGCCACAGCCGGAGCATGGCGTTGCCGGCCGTGTCACGGACTACCGAGCCGCCCGTGACGGTGAGGTACGGCGAGTAGCGCATCCGCAGCGCCACGTTGCCGGCGGTCGGAGTGGTCAGGTCCATGCCGGTCGTAGTGAGTGCGGTGACCGTCGCGCCGGCGCCGGTCGCGATCGGCGCGGGCCTGTCGACGGCGTACAGCGTCCAGTTCGGATCGGACCAGATCGGCCGGAGGTAGGGAAGCCCGGTGTTGATCAGGCGGTCCTCTGAGTCGGAGCCGAAGTCGAGCCGGGTGCCGCGCGGCTCGGCGACGAGCGCGACGGCGTTCTGGTCGAGGAACCCGCGGTAGGACGCAGCCGTGAGGTTGTCGCTGTAGAGCTCGGGGTTGAGTGAGGCGTCCAACTGACGCTCCCAGCCGCGCGCCAGCGTGACGGCCGGCTCGAGGTAGACGACCTGCCAGTGGGTGCGAGGCTCGACCACCTCCACGCGGTGGTTGCGGGTCGCCGGCAGCCGCTGCAGCTCCTGTCGCAGCGGGGCGAAGAAGGAGGCCTTGGCGGCCGGGTCCTTGGCGTCCGCGACGTCGTGGTGGAGCTGGATCACCGGCCAGACCAGTAGCGCGCCGATCACCGGCAGCGTCACCATTCGCCGGCCGCGAAGTGAGGCGATGACGGCGGGCGCGCCCATCAGCAAGGGCACGCGGGTAGCGTTCACCCCGATCGGCGAGTGGATGGCAAAGCAGCTCACCACCAGCACCGCCGCGAGTGCGGCCGCGCGCCTGACCAGGCCGGCGACCGGAAGGATCGCGATCGCGATGCTGGTCAGCAGCGCCGGCACCATCGTGGCGAAGCTGAATGGCTCGAAGCCGGGGTCGGGGAACAGCGTGACGATGAGTAGCAGGCCGACACCGGCGCCGAGCCCGAGGCCGATACTCGGCCGGGTGCGATGGTCACGTGGGCCGGCGCTGTCCTCGGCTTCGGCGGCATCGTCGAGTCGGCGAGTCAGTGGCCAGAGCAGGTAGGCGGCGGCGGCGAGCAGCGCGACCAGCCCGTCGACCGGGCTGGTCAGGCTTGCCACCAGCGCCAGGCCGAACGCGAGCAGTGGGTGCTTCTTCTCGACGGCGAGCAGCGCGGCCAGCAGCACCACCGCGCCTGCCGCGAACGTGATCCGGCCGGCGAGCAGATCGCCGAGTTGGAAGACGGTCAGCGCACAGGCACCGCCGGCGGCGCGTTTCGCGCTGCCGGCGCGCAGCAGCGGATAGCCGAAGATCTCGGTGAGGATCAAGCACACGACTCCGAGACCGGTCGGCCCGAGCCACCACATCAGCTCCGGGGTCACCAGGCTGTAGCCGCCGGTGTAAAGCCCGGCGTACCAGCTGCTGAACCACGGGACGAAGCCGACCCGGCCGAACACGTCCGCCCGGGCGACCTGAGCGGCGAGGTCGCCGTCGTGCGGCGGCCCGGTGATCAGATAGAGCGCGACGCAGCCGCCGATGGTGAGCAGCGCGAGCATCCACTGCGGGCTCAGCCGGCGAGATAGCGCTCGGCGCGGGGCACGAAGTGATTCGATCGATGGTGCCGGCGCCGGCCATCGAGTGGGCGCGCTGACTGTCGAGGTGGTCGCGAAGAAGCTCACCGGCGTCGCCGCGCCGTGCTGTGCGACCTCACGTTGACCGAAACTCCTCTACGACAGTTTGTAGTACTTTACCGCTGCCCGCCGAACAGATAATCGCAGGTCTGCTTTCACGGTGTTCCGCGACCGTACGGGTCACAGCCGCGCGAGCCATCATCCATAGGTCGTACCCAGCCTGGCGGTGGTTACGACTATCGGGCCCGCCGGCTGCGCCGAAAGCAGCCTGCCCATCGATAGTGCTCAGCCGGCGCCCTGTCGGTCGATCAGCCGCTGTTCGTAGGCGAGGACCACCGCCTGCACCCGGTCCCGCAGCTCGAGCTTGCCGAGGATGCGCGTGACGTGGGTCTTCACGGTCGCCTCGGACAGGAAAAGCTCGCCCGCGATCTCCGCGTTCGACAGCCCCCGCGCCATTGCGAGCATCACCTCCCCCTCGCGATCGGTCAGCCGAGCGAGGATCGGGTGAGTTCCGCCGGTCGCGACCGGACCGTCGACCGGCAACGTCGCGGAGTAGCGGTCGAGAAGCTGGCGGGTGATCCGCGGCGAGACCACCGCGTCACCTGCGGCAACCGACCGGATTGCCGCGATCAGCTCAGCCGGCGGGACGTTCTTGAGCAGGAAACCGCTGGCTCCGGCTCGCAGCCCGGCGAAGGCGTATTCATCGAGGTCAAATGTGGTCAGGATGACCACCCGCGAGCTCGAACCGGAGCTGACGATCCGGCGGGTCGCCTCGATCCCGTCGACGCCCGGCATTCGGACGTCCATCAGGACGACGTCAGGCGAGTGTCGGGCGACCATGTCGACCGCCTGACCGCCGTCGCTGGCCTCGCCGACCACCACGATGTCCGGCGTCGAGTGCAGCACCATCCGAAAGCCGGTCAGCAGCAGCGGCTGATCGTCGACGAGCACCACCGAGATGCTCATTCGGCCCCGATCGGAAGCCGGGCGCAGACCCGCCAGCCACCGGAGTCGAGCGGGCCGGCGGTGAAGTTGCCGGCAAACACCGCGACCCGTTCGGACATCCCGTTCAGGCCGTGGCCGGGGGCCGGACGTGAAGCCGACACCGGGCTGCCGTTGTCGATGATGTCGATGGCCAGCTCGTGGGGCCGCCAGTCGAGCTGAAGGCAGACCTTGGTGGCGCCGGTGGCATGCTTGACCACGTTGGTCAGGCTCTCCTGGATGATCCGGTAGGCGGTTGCGTCCGCGGTCGGTGGCAGCCACCGGGGCTCGCCGATGACCTCGACATCCAGGCGCGGGCCGACGTTGCGAAGCCGCTCGACCAGGTCGGGCACCCGGTCGAGGCCGGGTTGGGGCGCAAGTCCCCATGGCTCCTCGTCGTCGCGCAGCACACCGAGCAGGCGGCCCATCTCGGTCATCGACTGCCGCCCGGTCGCCGACACCGTGCGCATCGCCTCGGAGGCTGCGGCGCTGTCCTGGTCGTTGGACAGCGCCGCGCCGTCGGCAAGCGCGATGATCACCGACAGGCTGTGAGCAACGATGTCGTGCATCTCGCGCGCGATCCGGGTGCGCTCCCGGGTGGCGGCCAACCGGGTCTGATGATCGCGCTCGGCCTCGAGCCGGGCGGCGCGATCCACTACCGAGGCAAGATAGGCGCGGCGGGTTCGCAGCGCCATCCCGACGAACAATGCCGCGGTGACCATGCCGGTCAGCAGGACCAGCGAGCTCACCAGGCTCTCACCGGGCGGTGCGAACCGCAGCGAGGCCAGCACCACCCCGATCTCCAGTACGCCGGCGGCGACGAGGGCACGGGCCCGGCTCTGGTGCTCAGCGACGGTGTAGAGCGCCACGAGCAGGCCGCCGTCGGCAGCGAGCGGAACGTCGGCAAGCCACTGCACGAACGCCACCACCGCGATAAGCCAGAACACCGCGAACGGCCGCTTCCGGCGGGCGACCAGGGGCAGGATCAGCGCTTGATCGAGTAGCCACACCCACCACCGGCTCTCGCCGTACAGCAGTGGGATGGCGGTGATCGCGTCCAGCACGAAGGCCGCCGCAAGGTCGACCAACAGCGGGTGGCGATCCACGAACTGCCGGACCGGCAGCACCCAGGCCCATGGCTCTTCCAGCCACAGCTCGGGCTCGTCCGTGGCAATGACCGGCGCTGCGCTCACGGCTTCTCAACTCCTCGTAGACCGAGGCTAGCGAGGCGGGCGTCCGGGTTCCTACATCGAAAGTTGTAGCCACCATCCACCGCTCGTCCGATGACCGGATCGGACAACGGGCTTATTTTGGCTGAATGGCACGAATCCACGATCAAGCCCTTGTTGACTCGCTGACCCGCGACGATCGAGCGCGGACGCCCGGTTGGGCAATCGTCGACGCGCGCGGCACGTTGGTCGCCGACGATCTGCCGAACCGAGCCGACGCGGTGCGCCGGCTGGGCCAGTTCGCGGCGCCGTCGCGCCCGCTCCCGCTGCGCGTCCTATCGCCCGAAGGCGACCCGTCCGGCGATATGATCGGCTGAACGCAGCCGAGGTTGCGGCCTACCGCGGGGATCTGGCGGATCAAGGCCGGCCGCACGCTGGTCGATGTCCTCCCTTGACAATCTTTTAAGGACCCACTCGTGAGACAACGGCTGTCCCGCGCGCTCACTGCTGCATTCGACGGCAGCGACGTCGCGCCACTTGCGGTCAAGGTGCCGCAGATCACGCTGCTCTTCTGGCTGATCAAGGTCACCAGTACGGCGATGGGCGAGGCGCTCGCCGACTTCCTCGACGGCGGCAATGGCCTGGTCTTTCCGGCGATCGGGGCGCTCGCGGCACTCGCGGCGTTCACGGTCGCGTTGCGGGTGCAGTTCCGCACCACTCGCTATGTCACCGCGGCGTACTGGTTCGCGGTCGCGATGGTCGCGACGTTCGGCACGATGGCGGCCGACTCGCTTCATCAGTTTCTGGGCCTGCCGTACTGGTTGACCACGGCGTTCTACGCAGTCGTCCTCGCGCTGGTGTTCTGGCGTTGGTGGGCGAACGAGCACACGCTGTCGATCCACACGATCGACACCCGCCGCCGCGAGCACTTCTACTGGGGCACCGTCCTCGCCACCTTCGCACTCGGTACCGCGGCCGGCGACTGGACCGCAACAAACCTCAAGTTGGGCTTCTTCAGCTCGGGGCTGCTGTTCGCCGGTGTGATCCTGATCCCGGCGATCGCATATCGACTCGGCGCGAACCCGATCGTCACATTTTGGTTCGGCTACATCATCACCCGGCCGCTCGGCGCGTCGTTCGCGGACTGGATGGACTATCCGCGGCACGTCGGTGGGCTGGGGTACGGCACTGCTCCGGTGTGGACCGGGCTGGCGGTGCTGATGATCGGGCTGGTCGTCGTACTTGCCAGGCGCGAGCGCGATCCCCACTCCGCCACCGCGCCCGACCGGGGGCGGCTCGATCGTTCGCCCGCCGTGGCCGAGACACCATTCACCGCCGGCCACCTGGACCTTGCCGTCGACTGACACGACGAGCAATTGCGGCCCCGCTCTGGTCAAACCATTAGGTATGGCGACGTAGTACCACCACGGCGCCGGAAAGCCGACGCCGATCTGCCAGCGGGAGCGGACTTTCGCAGCGCCGCGAGCACGATGCTCAGCACGAGTCCGGCTTCCAGACCTTCGCGCAGCCCGATCACCAGGTTCGGCACCGCATCCGCCCAATGCATTTAGGTAAGGTGGCTGGCTCGGTCGATTTCTGGCTGATGTGGGTCGCGGTGGACGCGGTGGGCGTACCTGAGCTGAGTGGGCCCCTGCCCCCGCCGATGGCACATGCGTGGGGCTATCGGCCCACTGATGGCACATCAGTGGGGCCCTGACCCCACCGATGGCACATGCGTGGGGCTATCGGCCCACTGATGGCACATGCGCGGGGTAGTCAGGTGGTGAAGTGCGCACGGATGTCCTGCGCCAGCCGGGCGGCTGCCGCTGCGGCTGCTGGTGAGACCAGGTCGAGGCTCAGGAAGCCGTGGACCAGACCGGCTTCTTGCCGGTGTACGACGTCAACTCCGGCGTCGCGCAGCGCATCGGCGTACGCATCGCCTTCGTCGCGGAGCGGGTCGTGCTCGGCGGTCACCACGACCGCCGGCGCGAGACCAGCCAGGTCGGGTTCCAGCAACGGACTGACCCGCGGATCGGCTCGGGTTGAAGCATCGGGCACCCATTGCTCGGCGAACCAGCGAACGTCATCGGCGTCGAGGCCCCAGCCGGATGCTTTCTCGATCATGCTCGGCCGTGAACAGGTCAGGTCGGTGTTCGGATAGGCGAGCACCTGAACTGCCGGCTGCGGCTCGCCCAGATCCCGCAACCGCAAACAGCACAGCGTGGCGATGGCGCCGCCCGCGCTGTCACCGATGACCGCTACCTGGTCGCCGCCGCCGAGATCGGTGACCCGATCCCGTGCCCAGTTGACGGCGTACGCCGCGTCGTCGAGGGCCGCTGGCCACGGATCCTCCGGCGCTCGCCGGTAGTCGACGGCGAGCAGCGCGACGTCCGAGAGGCTCGCGAGTCGCCGGCAGGTGCGGTCGTGCGAGTCAAGGTCACCGAGCACCCAGCCGCCGCCGTGGAAGAAGACCAACAGCGGGCGCGGATCACGACTCGCTATATAGAGCCGGGCGTGCAAAGCGGGCGTTGCCTCGAGGACGAGATCGGCGACCGAGTCGAGGTCCGGTCCCCGTGGTCGCGAGGCACGGCGGCGCTGCGAGCCCTGCCGCAGCCCGGCGGCGCCTAGGGCGCGCGCACTCGGTCCGGGCTCCGCCCGGATGCCGGCGACATAGTCGGCCAGCTCCTGGTCGGCGAACTCGCCGGCGCGGTCAGCGGACATGCGCCCAATAATCGCGCAATCACCCGACGCGCTCCGACTAGCCTCGGGGTCGTGCCGACGGTGACGATCCTCGATGACTACCAGCGGGTCGCATTGTCGAGTGCGGACTGGTCTGCGGTGCGCGAGCGCTACCACGTCGAAGTGGTCGAGGCGCACGTCGACGACGAGGCTGAGCTGGTGCGGCTACTGGCGGCAAGCGAAGTCATTGTGGCGATGCGCGAGCGCACCCCGTTTCCGGAGAGCCTGTTGCGCCAGCTGCCCGATCTCAAGCTGTTGGTAACGACCGGCATGGCGAACGCGGCGATCGACGTCGTCGCGGCGCGGGCGCTCGGCATCGCAGTATCCGGGACGACGGGCACCGGCAACGCGGTCCCCGAGCTCACGATCGGCATGATCATCGCGCTGACCCGCAACTTCGCTGCGGAAGACGCGGCGGTGCGTGCCGGCCGTTGGCAGCACACCATCGGTCCGGGGCTCGCCGGCAAGGCGCTCGGCATCGTCGGCCTCGGTCGACTCGGGATTCCGGTCGCCGCTCTCGGGCAGGCGTTCGGCATGTCGGTGATCGCTTGGTCGCCGAACCTGACCGTGGAGCGGGCCGGCGAGCACGGCGTACGCGCCGTGACCAAACGCGAGCTGTTCGCCGAATCGGATGTCGTCACGATCCACATGCCGCTCTCGGAGCGCAGCCGCGGCCTGATCGGTGCGGACGATCTGGCGGCGATGCGGCCGACCGGATATCTGATCAACACCTCGCGCGGGCCGATCGTCGATGAGGCCGCGCTGATCGACGCGTTGCGTGACGGGCGGATCGCCGGCGCCGGGCTGGACGTGTACGACGTCGAGCCGCTGCCGACGGATCATCCGCTTCGCTCGCTGCCGAACACGCTGTTGCTGCCCCACATCGGCTATGTGACGACCGACGGATATCGCACCTGGTTCGGCCAGGTGGTCGAGGACATCCTCGCCTGGTCTGCCGACGAGCCGGTCCGCACGCTGTGACCCGCGACCACCCCGCGGATGTGCCATCGGTGGGGCCCTGAGCCCACCGATGGCACATGCGCAGGGCTATTGGCCCATTGATGGCACATGCGCGGGGTTGTCGATAGCCTCGCGGCGTGGGTGATGAGCCGAGCGCCGTCGTGGCCGACCTGGCGCCGAGCGGCGTGCTGCGGGCGTCGATCAACCTGGGCAACCCGGTGCTGGCCCAGGGCACGGCTGCCGATCCAGGCGGTGTGACGGTCGACCTCGCCCGGGAGCTCGCTGCCCGACTTGGGGTGACGGCCGAACTGCTGTGTTTCGACGCCGCCCGCAAGGCCTTCGAGGCGCTCACCTCCGGCCAAACCGACGTCGGCTTCCTTGCCATCGAGCCGGCGCGCGAGGCCGAGGTTGCCTTCACCGCGCCGTACGTCGTGATCGAGGGTGTCTTCGCCGTGCCCGCGGACTCGCCGATAGCCGAGCTCGCTGACGTCGACCGCGAGGGAGTGCGGATCGGCGTCAAGCAGGGATCCGCGTACGACCTGTTCCTGACCCGCACCCTTAAGCACGCAACCGTCGTCCGAGCACACGACGGTGTCGACGGCTTTCTCGAGCAGGGGTTGGACGTCGCGGCCGGCATCCGGGCTCCGCTGGAGGACTTCGTCGCAGGCACTCCCGGGTTCCGGCTGATCGAGCCCCGGTTCATGCAGATCCAGCAGGCGGTCGGCATCGTCCGCGGTCACGAGGAGGCCAGCGTGGAGTTCCTGCGGGCTGCGGTCGAGGAGCTCAAAGCCAGCGGGTTCGTCGCCGACGCCCTTCGCCGCTCCAACCAGCCGAGCGCGACGGTGCCTACGCAGTAATGTTGTCCGGTTAGCGCTCATCACCGGTGGTGGCGCGAGGAGGCTGCTGGTCAGATGGACACTTCTGCCGCAGCGGTCTCGTAGTGGACTTCCTGTACGCCGGTTCCTGGGACGAGGCACTCGCGGCCAAGGCCGAGCGTCCCCCGGCGGTACCGATCTCCGGTGGCACCGACTTGATGGTCGAGCTCAACTTCGACCGGCGTCGGCCCGAGGCGCTGCTCGATCTCAACGGCGTCGCCGAGCTTCGCGAGTGGGAGCAGACCGACGGCGTCGTACGCATTGGCGCAGCCGTGCCGTTCACCCGGATCATCGGTGAGATCGCCTCGCTCGTCCCCGGCCTGGCGATCGCCTCGCGAACCGTCGGCTCGCCGCAGATCCGCAACCGGGGCACGCTCGGCGGTCAGCTCGGTACGGCATCGCCGGCCGGTGACGCGTTGCCGCCGTTGGTCAGCGTCGACGCGCTGGTGGAGGTCGCCTCGGTGCGGGGTGCCAGAACTGTCGCGGTCGGCGAGTTCTTCACCGGCCCGAAGCGCAACGTGCTCGAGCCCGACGAGCTGATCCGGGCGGTTCGGGTCCCGGTCGCCGACGGGCCGCAGCAGTTCGCGAAGGTCGGCACCCGCAACGCGATGGTGATCTCGGTCTGCGGGTTCGCGTTGTCGTTGCATCCGTCGACCGGTCGGGTCGGCACGTGTATCGGGTCGGCCGGCCCCACCGTGCTGCGCGCGCTGGAAGCCGAGCAGCTGCTCGAAGCCGAGCTGGCGGACGGCGGCTTGTGGGAGTCGCGAGCAGCACTCCCCCAACCGTTGATGCTTCGTTTCGGCGAGCTGGCGTCGCAGGCGGCGAAGCCGATCGATGATGTGCGCGGCACCGCGAACTACCGGCGTCACGCGGTCGCAGTCATGGCCAGGCGCACCTTGGGCTGGGCCTGGCAGGACTATCAGGGCGGCCGCGGATGAGGATCACGTTCGAGGTGAACGGCACCACCCAGTCGGCCGATGACGTCTGGCCGGGGGAAAGCCTGCTCTACGTCCTGCGCGAGCGGCTCGGGCTGCCGGGAACGAAGAACGCCTGCGAGCAGGGTGAGTGCGGATCGTGCTCGATATATCTGGACGGCACGCTGGTCTGCGCCTGCCTCGTCGCCGCGCCGCAGGCGCATGGTCGCGAGGTGCGCACCGTCGAGAGCTTCGCCGGCGCGGACGGCCTCGATCCGGTGCAGCAGGCATTCATCGACTGCGGCGCCGTGCAATGCGGATTCTGCACGCCCGGGCTGATCCTCGCGACCGATGACCTGCTGGCACGCAACCCGCAGCCGGCCGACGCCGAGATCCGCGAGGCGCTGGCCGGAAACCTGTGTCGGTGCACCGGGTACGAGAAGATCCTCGATGCGGTGCGGCTGGCCTCGGCTAGGCGGGTCGCCGGCGGTGACGAGCCATCGTGACGGCGAAATCGACCGCTGCCCGCGGATCAACGCCGACCCTGCCGACCCACCGGCCCGGCGCTGACCGCGGCACCACACCGGCAGCCGGCCGGATCGGCGACAGCGTGCTGCGGCCCGACGGAGTTCCCAAGGTCACCGGCGACTTCGCCTACTCCTCCGACCTATGGATGGACGACATGCTGTGGGGCGCGACGTTGCGCAGCCCCCACCCGCGGGCCCGAATCCGCAGCGTCAACATCGGCCCGGCGCTCGCGCTGGCCGGCGTCACCGCGGTGCTGACCCACGAGGACGTCCCTGGTGCCAAGACCTATGGGCTGGAGATCGCCGACCAGCCGGTGCTCGCGATCGACCAGGTCAGGTACGCCGGCGAAGCCGTCGCGATCGTCGCCGCCGACCATCCGGAGACCGCGCGGCGGGCAGTCGCCCTGATCGAGGTCGACTACGAGGTGCTCGAGCCGATCAGCGACATGCGGGCGGCGATGACCGAAGCGTCGCCGCTGGTACACGAGGAGCCGACCCAGGACGAATATCCCGGCGGCGGCAACATCCTGCGCAAGCTGCGGATCCAGCGCGGCGACGTCACCGCCATAGCGGACGTGACGGTCACCGGCGAGTACGAGGTCGGGATGCAGGACCAGGCCTTTCTCGGGCCGGAGTCGGGGCTCGCCGTGCCCACCGAGGACGGCGGCGTCGATCTGTTCATCGCGACACAGTGGCTGCACGTCGACCAGCGGCAGGTGGCGAGCGCGCTCGGGTTGCCGCCGGAGAAGGTGCGGCTGTCATTGGCGGGAGTCGGCGGTGCGTTCGGTGCCCGCGAGGACGTCTCGATGCAGATCCACGCCTGCCTGCTCGCGCTGCACACCGGCCGTCCGGTCAAGATGGTCTACTCCCGTGAGGAGTCCTTCTACGGCCACGTCCACCGACACCCGGCATTGATGCGGTTCGAGCACGGCGCGACGTACGACGGCAAGCTGGTCTTCATCAAGGCCGACATCGTCCTCGACGGCGGCGCCTATGCGTCGAGCTCGCCGGCGGTCGTCAGCAACGCGGCGAGCTTCGCGGTCGGGCCCTATGAGTGCGACAACGTCCAGCTCGACGGCTACGTTCTCTACACCAACAACCCGCCGTGCGGGGCGATGCGAGGGTTCGGCGCCGTACAGGTCTGCTTCGGCCACGAGTCGCAGATGGACAAGCTCGCCATCGCGCTCGGGATCGACCCGGTCGAGCTTCGGATCCGCAACGCGATGCGCGAGGGCTCGCTGATGCCGACCGGTCAAGTTATCGAAGGCGCCGCGCCGGTCGAGCAGATCCTCCGGCTGGTCCGCGACGCACCGCTGCCGCCGGACGCCGACCTGAACGACGTCGACGTTCGGCTGATGCCGGGTGGCGTCGCGAACACGACGCACGGCGAAGGCGTGAAGCGAGGCATCGGGTACGCCGTCGGCTTCAAGAACGTCGGTTTCTCCGAGGGCTTCGACGATTACTCCACCGCCCGGGTTCGACTTCAGCTGGTCGGCGGCGAGGTCAGCGCGACCGTCCACACCGCCGCCGCTGAGGTCGGCCAGGGGCTGGTGACGGTGATGGCGCAGATCGCGCGCTCGGAGCTCGGCGTCGACCAGGTCATCAACCATCCGGCTGACACCACGGTCGGTAGCGCGGGTTCGACCTCGGCGTCGCGCCAGACCTACTGCACCGGTGGCGCGGTGAAACTGGCCTGCGAGGCGGTGCGCGAGAAGGTGCTGGCGATGGCGGCACGCAAGCTCGGCGTGCCGGTCGACGGCGCGGCCCTCGACCGCGGTGACGTGGTGGACGCCGAGGGCCGGCCGCTCGCCGCTCTCGCTGCCGTCCTCGGCGACGACGTCATCGAGGAGACCCGGGAGTTTCACCACAGACCGACGGTTCCGTTGACCCGGGTGGCCGGCGCGAACGGTGCGATCGGCCAAGGTGATGCGCACCTGCAGTTCGCGTTCGCCGCGCATCGGGTCGTCGCCGACGTGGACGTCGACCTCGGACTGGTTCGCTTGGTCGAGGTCACGACCGCGCAGGACGTCGGCAAGGCCCTCAACCCGCTCTCGGTCGTCGGCCAGATCCAGGGCGGCACGACGCAGGGAATCGGGCTCGCCCTGATGGAGGAGATCCAGCTCCGCGACGGTCTGATCCGCAACCCGTCGTTCACCGACTACCTCATCCCGACCATCCTCGATACACCGCCGATGCAGGTGCACGTACTCGAGCTGGGCGACCCGCTCGCGCCCTACGGGCTGCGTGGGGTTGGTGAGCCGCCGACGATCTCCTCGACGCCGGCAGTGGTCTCGGCGTTGCGGGCGGCGTCCGGTCGCCCGCTGACCCGGGTGCCGGTCCAGCCCGAACACATCACCGGCACCTGAGCGATGAGCCTCGACGCCAGCGTCTACGCCCGGCTCGACGCGGCACTTGCCGACGTCGATGTGCAGCTCGCCGCCGACTACCCGGGCGAGCGCGGCGACCGTCAACCGGTGCATACCGTGTATGTCCCGGCCGACCGGTTCACCGCGACATTGCCGGGCGAGTGGGGGACGCTGGCGGTGGCCGCGTTGGACGCGCTGCTGCCCGATGCCCCTGCCCTCGCGGAGCTGCTCGATGTCGAGACCTCGCTGGCCGCCGAGGTATTGCCGCGAGTGCGGACGAAGCTGAGCACCGAGCCGATCGAGGATCTGCGGGTCGACTTCGAAGACGGCTACGGGCGGCGGCCGGACGCCGAGGAGGATGAGGCTGCGCGACTGGCGGCCGGTGCACTTGCGGCGGCCACACTGGCGTACTGCGGGATCCGGTTCAAGAGCCTGGAGCCAGCGACGAGACGGCGGGGGATCCACACCCTCGACTTGTTCCTCGACGGGCTGCTCGCTGCCGGCCCGCTTCGTAACGGCTTCGTGGTGACGCTGCCGAAGGTGACCCACGTCGGGCAGGTGCGCGCATTCACCCAGCTGTGTTCTGCGCTCGAGGAAAGCCATTCGCTGTCGCCGGGCATGCTGCGGTTCGAGATCCAGATCGAGACGCCGCAGGCGATCCTCGCCGCCGACGGCACTGCTGCGGTGGCTCGGATGGTACACAGCGGCGACGGCCGGATCACCGGCCTGCACTTCGGCACCTATGACTACAGCGCAGCGTGCGGTGTCGCGTCGCCGTACCAGAGTTTGGATCATGCTGTCGCCGACCATGCCAAGGCGGTCATGCAGCTCGCCGCGAGTGGCACCGGGGTGCGGCTCTCCGACGGCTCGATCAACGTGCTCCCGGTCGGCTCCGCGACGCAGATCCGGGCGGCGTGGCAGTTGCATGCCCGCCTCGTCAGGCGGTCGCTGGAACGCGCCTACTACCAGGGCTGGGACCTGCATCCGCTTCAACTGGTGACGAGGTACGCCGCGACGTACGCGTTCTATCGCGAGGGGATGCCTGATGCCTGCGACCGGCTCCGGACCTACTTCGAGCGGGCCGAGTCAGGCGTGCTCGACGAGCCCGCGACGGTGAAGGGGATGGCCGCGCTGCTGACCCGCGGCCTGCAGTGCGGCGCGCTCGACTCGGCTGAGGTCGCCGAGCGGTCGGGCCTGGCCATCAGCGAGCTCGAGGCGCTGCACCGCCGGCAGCTCCGTTGACCGGATCGTCGCCCGGACCGCGCCGGTGACCTTGGATCTGCTGATTCGGGCCCGGTCCGCGCTGCTGCCCGACGGTCCGCGGGAGTGCAGCATCGGAATCAGTGAGGGACGCATCGTCTCGATCGGTGCATGGTCAGACCCGGACCCCGCGGATCGGACCGTCGAGCTTGCCGATGACGAGGTGCTGCTGCCCGGGCTGGTCGACAGCCACGTGCATGTCAACGAGCCGGGCCGGACCGCCTGGGAAGGCTTTGCGACCGCGACCGCCGCGGCGGCGGCCGGTGGCATCACGACGCTCGTCGACATGCCGTTGAACAGCATCCCGCCGACCTGCGACGTCGACGCCCTCGGCCAGAAGCGCGCGGTGGCGGCACGACAGTGTTCGATCGACGTCGGGTTCTGGGGCGGCGCGATCCCTGGCAATCTCGCCGAGCTCCGGGCGCTACACGACGCCGGCGTCTTCGGTTTCAAGTGCTTCCTGCTGCCGAGCGGGGTCGAGGAGTTCCCGCCACTCGACGATGGCGGGCTCGCTGCGGCGATGCGCGAGATCGCGTCGTTCGACGGGCTGCTGATCGTCCACGCCGAGGATCCTGGCGTGGTCCGGGACGCGCCGCACGACCGCCGCTATGAGTCATTCGTCGACTCGCGGCCGCCCGAGGCGGAGAACCGGTCGATCCGCCGGTTGATCGAGTTCGCCGCCGACACCGGGTGCCGGGTCCACGTGCTGCATCTGTCGAGTGCCGCCGCGCTGCCGATGATCGCCGACGCACGGGCGCGCGGGCTGCCGCTCACGGTTGAGACCTGCCCGCATTATCTGGTGTTCGAGGCCGGCGCGATCCCCGATGGCGCAACACAGTTCAAGTGCTGCCCGCCGATCCGTGACGAGGCCAATCGCGACGCGCTCTGGGACGGCCTGCGTGGCGGCGTCATCGACTGCGTTGTCTCCGACCACTCGCCGTGCACGCCAGATCTCAAGCAGCTCGATACCGGCGACTTCGCCGACGCGTGGGGTGGCATCGCCTCGATCCAACTCGGCCTGCCCGCGGTCTGGACCGAGGCCCGCACTCGCGGCTTCGCGCTCGCCGATGTGGTGCGATGGATGTCGCAGCGCCCGGCCGAGCTGGTCGGTCTGGGAGCCAAGGGCAAGCTGGCGCCCGGCTATGACGCCGACCTCTGTGTGTTTGTGCCGGACGCTGAGTTCGTCGTGGACGTCGCCGAGCTGAAGCACAAGAATCCGGTTACGCCGTACGCCGGCCGGACGCTGACCGGGGTGGTTCGCTCGACCTGGCTGCGCGGGGTCGCTATCAACGATCAGGTTGGCACCGGCAGGTTGCTGAGTAGAGGAGAAGGATGAGCGACGTGGATCCGACGCCGGCGAACGCGCGGCTGCTGCCCGACCTCGCCTCGCGCGCGCTGGGCGGCAGTGTGATCTACGCCAACGACGAGCTCTTCGCCGAGCGCGAGAACCTGATCAACCCCGACCCGCCGCGGTTCTCGCCGCGCACGTTCGGCCATAAGGGCCAGATCATGGACGGCTGGGAGACTCGCCGCCGTCGCGAGCCGGGCAGCGACCACGCGATCGTCCGGCTGGGCTGTGCCGGGATCATCCGGCGGATCGTCGTCGACACCTCGTTCTTCACCGGCAACTATCCGCCCGAGGTCTCGATCCACGCCTGCGGCGTCGAGGGCTACCCGGATCCGGCCGCTCTGGCCTCGGCTGAGTGGACCCCGGTCGTGGCGCGCAGCGCGGTCGCGGGTGATTCGCCGAACGAGTTTGCGATCACCGCCGCTGAGCGGTTCACCCACGTCCGGCTGACGATCCTGCCGGACGGCGGCGTCGCGCGGCTGCGAGTGCATGGTGAGGTGCTGCCGGACCCGCGGCTGCTCCCGGCGACATTCGACCTCGCTGCACTGGAGAGCGGCGCGACGGTCATCGATGCCAGCAACCGGTTCTACTCCTCGCCGAACAACCTGATCATGCCGGGCAATCCTCGCTCGATGGGTGACGGCTGGGAGACCTCGCGCCGTCGCGACGACGGCAACGACTGGGTGGTCGTGGCGCTTGCGGGTGCCGGACGGATCGACCTCGCCGAGCTCGACACCTCCTACTTCGTCGGCAACGCCCCGGGCTGGGCGGCGTTGCGTGACGGAGCTGACGCTGTGTTGTTGGCCAAGACGGCCCTAACACCTGACACCCGGCATCGGTTCGCGCTCGCCGAGGAGCAGGCTGTGGAACAGGTGCGTCTCGATATCTATCCGGACGGCGGGTTGGCGCGGTTGCGGTTGTTCGGGACGCTGACCACGTCGGCGCGGACGGCGCTCGCCGAGCGATTCTTGAACCACCTCCCGGAATCGCAGCTGCTCGGTGTACTTGTCGCGGCGGGAGTGTCGAGCGGCGAGGCGCAACGACTCGCCACGAGCCGAGCGATCGCGACGGCCGACCTCCCGGAAGCGGCCCGGGGGCAGTTGACCGGGATCCGCGGCGCATGACCGAGGGCTGGCTTGCGACCCTCAACGCCGGTGCGGACGACGAGGCTCTAGCGGCGTCGCTAACCGCCTGTTGCGGCGCGCGGCGATGGGTCGAGGAGATCCTCGGGCAGCGGCCGTTCGCCGATGTCCCAGCTCTGCTCGCTGCCGCCGACGCCGCGATGGCCGGACTCGACGATGCGGACCTTGTCGAAGCGCTGTCCGCCCATCCGCGGATCGGCGAGCAACCGACCGGCTCTGACCAGTCGTGGTCGCGGCAGGAGCAGTCCGGCCTCACGTCAGCAGCCGCTGACGTGCTCGAGGAGATCGCCGAGGCGAACGCAGAGTACGAACGCCGGTTCGGCCACGTCTACCTGGTGTGCGCGACCGGCAAGTCCGCCGACGAGCTCTTGGCGATCTGTCGTGCCCGTCTCGACAATGACGTGGCCGAGGAGGATCGCGCGATACGTGAGGAGCTCGCGAAGATTACCCGGATCAGGTTGGCCAAGCTGCTCGGCCCGTAAGATGCGCCACGTGAGCGAGTGCCGGAGCGCAGCGAAGGTGGCTCGCCCCCATGACATCGGCGACTCCGCACTGGTGCATCCGATGAGGGTGCACCAATGAGCCTTTCCACTCATGTTCTCGACTGCGTCAGCGGCGGGCCGGCCGTCGGCGTTGCTGTGACCGTCGAGCGCCGCATCGATGAGGAATGGCAACAGCTCGGGTCCGGCGCGACCGACGCTGACGGCCGGATCGGTGCACTCGTCGAGCTGAGCGCCGGCACCCACCGGATGACCTTCGACTCTGGCGGGTATTTCCACGCCCGAGATGTCGAGACCTTCTACCCGCAGGTCGTCGTCGTGTTCGACGTCACCGACCCGAAGCAGCACCATCACGTGCCGCTCCTGTTGAGTCCGTTCTCCTACTCGACTTATCGGGGGAGTTAGCAATGGCCGTGACCTTCGGGGAGAACCAGTACGGCAAGGCGGAGGTCCGCCTGGTCCGGGTGACTCGCGACGGCGACCGGCACGATCTCAAGGACCTCAACGTCTCGATCGCGCTACGCGGAGACTTCGCCGGCGCCCATCTCGACGGTGACAACTCGCACGTCGTCCCCACCGACACCCAGAAGAACACCGTCTACGCGTTCGCGCAGCAGTTCGGGGTCGGGGCGATCGAGGACTTCGCGCTCCGCCTCGGCCGGCAGTTCGTCGACTCCTTCGAGTGGGTCACCGCAGCCATGGTCAGCATCGAGGAGTACGCCTGGGAACGCATTGAAGTCGACGGTGCGCCGCACGATCATTCGTTCTCGCGGGCCGACGCCGGCACCCGAACCACCGTTGCCACCATTGAAGGCTCGGCCGGCTGGCTGGTTTCTGGCATCCGCGGGCTCGTCGTCCTCAAGACGACGGGGTCGGAGTTCAGTGGTTTTCCGCGCGACCGGTACACAACGCTGCCGGAGGCCCGGGACCGGATCCTCGCCACGGCCGTCACCGCGCGGTGGCGCTACACCGACATCGCCGGAGTCGACTGGGATGCGACCCACGGCGCGGTGCGCCGCATCCTGCTCGCGTCGTTCGCCACCAAGCACAGCCTCGGCCTGCAACAGTCGCTGTATTTCATGGGCGAGCAGGTGCTCGAAGCGCTGCCGTCGGTGGCGGAGATCCGGATGTCGATGCCCAACAAGCACCACTTCCTCGTCGATCTCGCACCGTTCGGTTTGGCCAACGACAACGAGGTCTACTACGCGGCGGACCGGCCGTATGGCCTGATCGAGGGAACCGTCACGCGGGACGACGCACCCGATCCCGGATCCGCCTGGCAGAGCATCCCGGGGTTCTGCTGATGGCCACCGTCGTCATCGACGGTTGTTCGATCGCCACGGTCGACGCCGCCGACACCGAACACGCGAGCGGGCACCTCGTCGTCGTCGACGGTCGCATCAACGCGGTCGGCAGTGGCCCAGCCCCGAAGATCGACGGCGCCCAGCACGTGAACGGCAGTGGCTGCCTCGCGACGCCGGGCCTGGTCAACACCCACGATCACCTCTACCAATGGCTGACCCGTGGCTTCGCCCAGGACAACACGTTGTTCGAGTGGCTGATCGCGCTCTATCCCATCTGGGGCCAGCTAGATGCCGACCTCGAGTACGTCGGAGCCAGCGTCGGTCTGGCCAGCTTGGCGCTGTCCGGCTGCACGACCTCGACCGATCATCACTACGTGTTCCCCCACGACGGCGGTGACCTGCTCGCCGCCGAGATCGAGGCGGCGTCGCGGATCGGGCTGCGATTCCACCCGTGCCGCGGCTCGATGGACCTCGGTCAACGCCACGGCGGCCTGCCACCCGATCACGTCGTCGAGGATCGCGAAGTGATCCTGGCGGCATCCGAGGACGCGGTACGCCGGCACCACGACCCCGGCTTCGACTCGATGGTGCGGATCGCCCTCGCGCCGTGCTCCCCGTTCTCGGTCACCGGGGAGCTGATGCGGGAGTCGGCGAAGTTGGCGCGGCGGCTCGGCGTACGACTGCACACCCACCTCGCCGAGACCGCCGACGAGGACCGGTTCTGCGAGGACAACTTCGGCTGCCGTCCGGTCGACTACGTCGAGTCGCTGGGCTGGCTCGGTGACGATGTCTGGCTGGCACACGGGGTGCACCTCAATGACTCGGACATCGGAAAGGTCGCTGCGACCGGCACCGGCGTCGCGCATTGCCCGAGCTCGAACGGTCGGCTCGGCTCGGGGATCGCGCCGGTGACGGAGCTGCTGGCCGCGGGTGCGCCGGTCGGCCTTGGCGTCGACGGCACCGCGTCCAACGAGTCAGGTCGACTCGCCGAGGAACTGCGGCAGGCGATGGTGGTGGCGCGTTCGCGGCGAGGCCCGCTTGCGTTAAATGCCCGGCAGTCTTTGAAGATCGGCACCGCGGGTGGCGCCCGGTGCCTGGGTCGGCAGGACGAGATCGGATCGCTGGAGGTCGGCAAGCTCGGCGACGTCGCGCTCTGGCGGCTCGACGGCATCGGGCACGCGGATATCGAGGATCCGGTGTGCGCGTTGGTGTTCGGGCCGCCCGCGCCGCTGGAGCTGTTGCTCGTCGGTGGCAACTCGGTCGTGGTGGGCGACGAGCTGCGGACCGCGGATGTCGCAACGCTGGCCAAGGAGTCGCGGACCGCGGCCCGCGAGCTGGTACGCCGCGCGAGCGCGGCAGGTGCGCCGAGCGCCGGTTGACGGTGCTGGAGGTCCTACGGTGAGCGCGGGGCGGCCGTTGCCCAAGGCCGAGCTGCACGTCCACATCGAAGGGACCCTCGAGCCGGAGTTGGTCTTCGCAATGGCGGCGCGCAATGGTCTGCCGCCACCCGCCCCGGACGTCGCGACCTTGCGGCAGCGATACTCGTTCACCAGCCTGCAGTCATTCCTCGATCTCTATTACGCGAACATGACCGTGCTTCGCACCGAGCTGGACTTCACCGACCTCGCCGATGCCTATCTCGCCCGGGCGGGGAATGACGGCGTCAGGCACGCCGAGATCTTCTTCGACCCGCAGCCGCATCTCGAGCGGGGTGTGCCGATGAGCGTTGTCATGGACGGGCTCTGGTCCTCGCTCGGCAGCAGCGCCGAACGGTTCGGGATCACCACGTCGCTGATCATGTGCATTGTTCGCGATCGCCCGGTCGCCGACGCGATGCGCACCCTCGAGCTTGCTCTGGGCTACCGCGAGCGGATCGTCGGGATCGGCCTTGACTCAGCCGAGGTCGGCTACCCGCCGTCGCAGTTCGCCGAGGTCTTTGCGGCCGCGAGGGCGGCCGGTCTCCATTGCGTCGCGCATGCCGGCGAGGAGGGTCCGCCAGGGTATGTCTGGCAGGCGTTGGACCTGCTTGGGGTCGAGCGGGTCGATCATGGCGTGCGCTGCACGGAAGACGTGTCTCTGGTCGCGAGACTGGTCGCCGACCAGGTGCCGTTGACGGTCTGCCCGATGTCGAACGTGAAGCTCGGCGTGTTCGCGTCGCTCCGCGACCATGTCCTGCCGGAGATGCTCGATGCCGGACTGCTGGTGACGGTCAACTCCGACGACCCGGCGTACTTCGGCGGCTACGTGGAGGACAACTTCGCCGCGATCGAGCGCGAGCTCGAAGTCAGCGAAGTCGACCTGAAACGCCTCGCCGAGAACTCGTTCCGCGCTGCATTCCTCGCCGACGATCAGCGAAACGCCTACCTCGCCGCGGGATCGCTGAACCCTTGACGTCCTACGACGCCCGGCGCGACGAATCTGTCAGAGCGTGAGGTTGCTATAGCGCCGTCACGCTCTGACAGATCGACCTCTTGCCGGCCTCGCGCTGGCAACCTGCCGGGCGGCGGGGGGTCAGGCGAAGGTGACGTCCTTGGTCTGCTTGACCTCCGCGGTGCGGCCGGGGGCGTCGTGGTATTGCCAGTAGAGGTTGGTGTGGGCGATGACCTGTTCCGGTGGCGGCGCGCCCCACTCGGTCCCGTCGTCGGTCGTGTGAGCGTCGCCGACCAGGGTCACGTCGTAGCCGCGGGTGAAGGCGCCATGGATCGTTGACCGGATGCACGCATCGGTCTGCGCGCCGGCGACGATCAGGCGTCCGATCGCAGCATCGGCGAGGATCTGCTCGAGGGTTGTGTCCTCGAAAGAGTCGCCGTACGCCTTGTGCACCAACGGCTCTGAGCCCTGGCGGGTCAGCTCGGGAACGTACTCCCACTCCGTGCTCCCCTTCGCCAGATCCTCATCGTGATGCTGGACCCAGACGACCGGGGTGCCGTCCTCACGAGCCTTGTCGACCAGCGTGGCGATGTTGGCGACCACCTCGTCACGCTGGTGGGCGTCGGCGACGACCCCGCTCTGGACGTCGATCACGATCAAGGCGGTGTTGGGTCGATCAGACAGCGTGGTCACAGCAATCTCCTCTCGGGTTCGGCGAGCGGTCGCAATAGATCAGCCTAGGTCGCGGCCACGACACCGCCGGATGTTTTGTCGGCAATACTGGGCAGCCCAGGCCGCCGATGAGGAGTTGCCAGATGAGTGCCCCGGTTGAATACAAGGTCGTCAACCCCGCCACCGGTACGACGGAGAGCGAGTTCCCGACGGCGTCCGATGAGCAGCTCGAGAGCGTGCTCGCCCGCGCCAGCGCGGCGTACCCGTCGTGGCGCCAGACTTCGAAGGCCGACCGGGCGGCGATGATCAACCGGGTCGCCGACACCTATGAGGAGCGCCGGGACGAACTTGCCGCCCTGATCACCAGAGAGATGGGGAAGACGATCCGGGACGCGCTCGACGAGGTCGACTTCTCCGCCTCGATCTACCGCTACTACGCGAACAACGCCGAGGACCTGCTCAAGGACCAGCCGCTGGCCTCGGAGACGCCGGGCGAGGCGTGGGTCCGCAAGTCGCCGATCGGCGCGCTGCTCGGGATCATGCCGTGGAACTACCCGTACTACCAGGTAGCGCGGTTCGCCGGCCCGAACCTCATGATCGGCAACACGATCGTGCTCAAGCACGCGCCGCAGTGCCCGGAGTCGGCGCAGGCGATGGAGCAGATCTTCCACGACAGCGGGGTACCCGCCGACGCCTACATCAACGTTTTCCTCAGCAACGAGCAGGCGGCCATGATGATCGCCGACCCGCGGATCGCCGGGGTGTCGGTGACCGGCAGCGAGCGGGCCGGCACGGCGGTCGCGGCAGTCGCCGGCCAGAACCTGAAGAAGGTGGTGCTCGAGCTGGGCGGCTCCGACCCGTTCATCGTGCTGAGCACCGATGACCTGGCGCAGGTGGTCGAGGACGCGGTGCTGGCGCGAATGGAGAACGCCGGCCAGGCCTGCAACGCGGCGAAGCGGATGATCGTGATCGACGATGTGTACGACGAGTTCGTCGAAGAGTTCACCAAAGCGATGGCGGCCCAGACGACGGGAGACCCGACCGATCCGGCGACCAGCTACGGTCCACTCTCATCCGAGCAGGCCGCGCAGAACCTGATGGCGCAGATCGATGACGCAGTCAGCAAGGGTGCCGTCGTACGGACCGGGGGTCACCGGGTGGACCGGGCGGGTGCGTTCGTCGAGGCGACCGTTCTGACCGACGTCACCCCCGAGATGCGGGCCTACCGCGAGGAGCTGTTCGGCCCGGCCGCGGTCGTCTACCGGGTGAGCAGCGCCGACGAGGCGATCGAGCTCGCGAACTCCTCGCCGTACGGTCTCGGCGGCGCGATCTACAGCACCGACGTCCCGGCCGCACTCGAGCTGGCCGACCGGCTCGACACCGGGATGGTGTGGATCAACGAGCCGGAAGGCGGCGGCCCCGACCTGCCGTTCGGCGGGACCAAGCGCTCCGGCGTCGGCCGCGAGCTAGGCCCGCTCGGCATCGACGAGTTCGTCAACAAGAAGCTGATTCACGCCCCGGCCCAGTCGGCCGACTAGGAGAATTCAGCTCAGCTCAGCTTTGCCAGCACAGCGCGAGGATGAGTCGGCGCCGGGTGTCCGCGTCGTCGAGGCTGGCGCCGAAAAGCTCCCGGATCTGCCGCAACCGGTAGCGCACGGTCTGCGGATGGACGTGCAATGCCTGGGCCGTCACCTCGTGGTTGCCCATCGCGGTCAGCCAGGCGCCGAGGGTGGTCTCGAGCCGCTCCCGGGTGGCCGGCGCAAGGTCGGCGAGCGGGGCAAGCATCTGGGCCCGCAGCTGGTCGAGCAGCCAGGTGTCTCTCGCCACCAGGATCGTGTCGTAGTGGTCGGCGACGAAGAACGGATCGTCGCGGGAGACGCCGGCCTGCACCAGGCGCACCGCTGCCTCGGCCACCCGCACCGAGGACGGCAGCTGGGTGAGCGGGACGCTGGTGCCGACCACCGCGCTGCAACCTTGCAGGCTGCTCGTCATCAAGGCGCGCCGGCCGGGTGCGTCCGGGTCGGGAAGGATTGCGCCGGTGAGGCCGCCGTGACGGACCGGAAGGCATTGCGGATCCAGCCGGCCGAGCGCCGCGTGCCCGGCCTCGTTCGCCGAGTCGATCAGGATCAGCGCGACCGTGCTCGGGATGTTCCAGCCGGCCCGCAATGCCATCGCCCGCACCAGGGTGGAGTCGGACCGGTCGGAGAGCAGCAACTCGGCCAGATGGGCCCGCAGCCGCTCGCGCTCGGCGGAGGTCGTGCGCTGCTCGTCGACGTAACCGTGGGCCGACGCCGAGGACAGCTCCTCGACGAAGATGAACACCGCCTCTGCCAGCGAGGCCACCGTCGCGGGATCGAGCCCGCGCTCTACGCCGACCGCCGAGATGTGCCGCCAGGCGACTCGGGCTCCCGCGCGGTAGGCGGAGAGCAGGGTTCCCAGCGACCGGCCTTCGCGCCACTCCAGCCGGCCGATCTCCTCGAACGCCGCCAGCTCGACGCCGCTGTCGGTCGCGGTCTCGGCCTGCTGCGGCAGCCGCTCCGCGATCCGGACCAGGCGCAGCAATGCCAGCTCGGCGATTCGGGAGCTGTCGTCGGGATCATCGGCGACAAACTGGGCGTAGTCCGGCCATTCGTCACGGAGCAGGACGACGACCTCGTTGAGGATCTGCGGCAGCGCCGCGGTCAGCATCGGCAGCAGTGAGCGCAGTCCGAGCGACCCCGGGGTGGATACTTCCATGGTGACTTTGTATATCAGTGATAAATCGTGGCCTGAGGCTTACCGGTTCAGGTGCAGATTCACACCGGTAGTCGCGGTGAGATGCAGTATGCACGCGGAATCGCCACGGTGACCCAAGCGGAACGGGTCGCCGCCGCCGAGCTTGCGGTAGTCCCAGACCCGCGCGACACCATCGACAGCGAGAACTTCCCGGTCGCCTCGCGCCTGCTCCCGGGGCGGCTGCGGCGCGATCTGCAGGCGGTTTACGGCGTCGCCCGCACCATCGACTCGCTCGGCGACGAGGTGGTCGGCGACCGGCTGAGCCAGCTCGCGGACTTCGAGGCCGACTTGCGGCGGGTGTGGAGTTCGGATCGGCCGCGACATGCGGTCCTGCAGCGCCTCGCCGTCACGGTTGCTGATCGCGACCTGACGATCGAGCCGTTCCTCGCGCTGGTTGCCGCCAACCGGCTCGATCAGACTCGTACGTCGTACCCGACCTGGACCGACCTGCGTGACTACTGCGCGCTGTCCGCCGATCCGGTCGGCCATATCGTGCTGGAGATCCTGGGCGCCGCAAGCCCGGATCGACTGGCGCGCTCGGCTGCGGTCTGCACTGCGCTTCAGCTCCTCGAGCACTGCCAGGACGTCGGCGAGGACCGCCGGCGAGGTCGGACGTACCTGCCTGTGGTCGACCTTCAGATCTACGGTGTCGACTTCGGCGACCTCGATCTGCCCGTCACCGGTCCGCGGGTCCGCGCGTTGGTCGGGCACGAAGTCGCGCGCGCAGAACGGCTGCTCGGCAGCGGCGAGCCGTTGGTGCGAAGCCTGCGCGGCGCCGGTCGGCTGGCAGTCGCCGGGTACGTCGCCGGTGGCCTGGCCACCGCCGACGCGTTGCGGCGGGCTGACTTCGACGTGCTCGCTGTCGATGTCGTGCCGGCTCGACGGGACGTCGCACGCCATGCGCTTCGCCTGGTCGGGGGCCGCGGATGACCGCGACCCTCGACGAGGCCTACTCAGTCTGCGAGACGGTGACCCGCACCCAGGCACGCAACTTCCACTACGGCATCCGGCTGCTGCCGAGGGACAAGCGGCTGGCGCTGTGTGCGGTCTATGCGCTGGCGCGCCGGGTCGACGACATCGGTGACGGTGATCTGCCTGATGCAACCAAGCGGGAGCTGATGACTCGGCTGCGGTCCGAGATCGACGAGCTCGCGGACTCCAGCGACCCGGTCCTGCTTGCGGTGCGCGACGCGGCGACCCGGATGCCGATCCCGATGTCGGCGTTCGACGAGCTGATCGACGGCGTCGAGATGGACCTCGACGGCTCGTGCTTCGCCACGTTCGACGAGCTGGTCGGCTACTGCCGCTGCGTCGCCGGCGCGATCGGCCGGCTCTGTCTCGGCGTCTTCGGGTCGAGCGATCCCGCCCGGGCGCCCGGCTATGCCGATCAGCTCGGCATCGCGCTCCAGCAGATCAACATCCTGCGCGATATCCGCGAGGACCTGGTCTCGGGCCGGGTTTATCTGCCGGCCGATGAGCTGTCCCGCTACTCGGTCGAGCTGCGCCTGGACGCCGACGGTGCCCTTGTCGACGACGGCGGGCTGTCGGCATTGATCCGGGCCGCCGCGGAGCGCGCTCGCCAGTGGTACGCCGGCGGCCTTCGGCTGGTGCCGTTGCTCGACCGGCGCAGCGCTGCCTCGGCACTCGCGATGTCAGGCATCTACCGCGAGCTGCTCGACCGGATCGCGGCCGAGCCCGCGCTGGTCCGCGACCGGCGGCTGTCGTTGTCCGGCTGGACCAAGGCGTCGGTGGCGACCCGGGCATTGATCGGGCGTGCCTGATGAGGACTCCCAAGGTCGCGGTCATCGGGGGCGGCCTGGCCGGGATCACGTCGGCGTTGCGGCTCGCTGATGCCGGCTGTGCCGTCGTCCTGCTCGAGGCGAAGCCTCGCCTCGGTGGGCTTACCGCGTCGTTTCGCCGCGGCGATCTCGCCATCGACACCGGCCAGCACGTCTTCCTGCGGTGTTGTACGTCGTACCGCGCCTTGCTCGATCGGCTGCACGCGACCTCGATGACGGAGCTTCAGGACCGCCTCGACGTCGCGGTCGTTCGCGCCAGCGACGGCCGGCGCGGCCGGCTGAGCCGCAGCAACCTGCCGGTGCTCGCCGGTCTGCCGCTGCATCTCGGCCGGTCGCTCGCCTCCTACGCCGTCATGCCGCCGACCGCGCGACTTGCTGCCGTCCGAGCGGCGCTCGCGCTGCGCGCCGTCGACCCGGCGGATCCGGCGACCGACGACAGGTCCTTCGGCAGCTGGCTCGCTGCCCATGGCCAGCCACCGGAGGCGATCGACGCGCTATGGGACCTGGTCGGCGTCGCCACTCTCAACGCGCGTTCGGATGACGCCTCGCTTGCCCTGGCCGCGACGGTGTTCCAGCTCGGCCTGCTGACCGAGTCGGGCGCCGGCGACATCGGCTGGGCGAGTGCGCCGCTGCAGGATGTGCACGGTGAGTCGGCGATGCGCGAGCTCGCTGCGGCCGGTGTCGAGATCCGGCTGCGGACCAAGGTGACGTCGCTCGAGGCGGCGCCGGAGGGCTGGCTGGTGCACACCGGCGACGGCTCGGAGCCGGCGGCGGCCGTGGTGGTGGCCGCGGAGCCGCCGCAAGCCGAGCGGATGCTGCCCGGCGATGCGCTCGACCTGCCGGCCGGCTGGTCCGACCAGCTCGGCTCGACGCCGATCGTCAACGCCCACGCGGTCTTCGACCGCACCGTGATGACCGAGCCGTTCCTCGCCTGCGTCGGATCACCGTTGCAGTGGCTGTTCGACCGGACCCGGCCATCGGGGCTTTCGGAAGGCCAGTACCTCGCCGCATCGGTCTCAGCCGCCGATGACATCGCCGGCCGCTCGGTCGCCGAGCTCCGATCCTGGCTGCTCGCGGAGATCGAGCGGGTGCTGCCGGCCGCCGGCGGCGCCGACCTCGTCGACTTCTTCGTCACCCGCGAGCCGCATGCGACGTTCCGCCAGGCACCCGGCTCCGGTCGCTGGCGGCCCCAGACCGCAACCAGGTACGACGGGCTGGTGATGGCGGGCGCACACACCGCAACCGGCTGGCCGGCAACGATGGAAGGCGCAGTCCGAAGCGGTGACGCGGCGGCAGCCCAGATCCTGGCGACGCTGCACCGGCCGGCACACGAGGGGGTTGCGGCATGACGATCGCGATGCCATCGACGGTTTACCGCAGCCGGGACCTGGTCGAGCCGGCCCTGCGCGCAGCGATCGCGCGGCTTGACGACACCAGCCGTCATGTCGCGTCGTACCACTTCGGCTGGGTCGAGGCCGACGGCCGCCCGACTGAGGTCGGTGGCGGCAAGGCGCTTCGTCCTGCGCTCGCCCTGTTGTCGGCGCAGGTCGCCACCGGCGCCGCCGAGGTCGGCGTGCCAGGAGCGGTCGCAGTCGAGCTGGTCCACAACTTCTCGTTGCTGCACGACGACGTCATGGACGGTGACATGCAGCGCCGTCACCGCGCCACGGTCTGGGCGGTATGGGGAACGTCCACTGCGATCCTCGTCGGTGACGCGATGCTCGCGCTCGCTCATCAAGTGCTTGCCGACGCCGGCACCGAGGCCTCGACCGGCGCCCAGGCACTGCTGGGTGCGGCGACCCAGGAGCTGATCCGGGGGCAACTCGCCGACCTTGCCTTCGAGCAGCGGCCGTCGGTCACGGTGACGGAGTGCGTGTCGATGGCGGCCGACAAGACCGGATCGTTGCTCGGCTGCTCTGCCGCAATCGGTGCGGTGCTCGGCGGCGCGCCGCCGGCGACGGTGGCCGCGTTGCAGACCTACGGCGAGCAGATCGGGCTGGCGTTTCAGCTCGTCGATGATCTGCTCGGCATCTGGGGCGACGAGGCGGTGACCGGTAAGCCGGTTGGAAGCGATCTTCGGGCCCGCAAGAAGTCGCTGCCGATCAGCTACGCGATCGGCTCGGACACCGTTGCCGGTCGCGAGCTGGCCGGCGTACTCGGCTGCGATGCCGACCTCACCGATGACCAGGTGGCCGCTGCGGCCGGGCTGGTCGAGGCGGCCGGCGGACGTGGCTGGGCCAGGCAGGAAGCTCAGCGGCGGCTGGTCGCAGCCTGCCGGGTGCTGGACTCCGTGGTGATCGACTCCTCGGTCCGCGACGAGCTCGTCGCGCTCGGCCGGTTCATCGTCGAGCGGGAGCAGTGATGACCCGGACGGCGAGCAACCTGGTGACGATAGTGGCGCCCGCCGACAATGCCGCCCGCGCCCTGGACCGCGCGGTCACGCACTTGCGCGGGCTGCAGGACGACACCGGATGGTGGAAGGGCGAGCTCGAGACCAACGTCACAATGGACGCCGAGGACCTGCTGCTGCGGGAGTTCCTGGGGATCCGGACCACGCCGGAGACCGACGAGGGGGCGCGCTGGATCCGCTCGCAGCAACGCGAGGACGGGACCTGGGCCAACTTCTTCGGCGGACCGGGTGATCTCTCGACGACGATCGAGGCCTACGTCGCGCTTAGGCTGGCCGGTGACCCGACCGACTCGCCGCATCTGCAGCCCGCACTGGAGTTCATCCGGGCCAACGGCGGGCTCGAGCAGGCGCGCGTCTTCACCCGGCTATGGCTGGCATTGTTCGGGGTCTGGTCCTGGGACGACCTGCCGAACCTGCCGCCCGAGATCGTTTACCTGCCGAAGTGGTTCCCGTTCAATCTCTATGACTGGGGATGCTGGGCTCGCCAGACCATCGTCCCGCTGACGATCGTCGCGACCCTGCGTCCGGTGCGGCCGTTGCCGTTCTCGCTGGACGAGCTTCGGGTCGGCGGTGCGCCGGCATCGATATCGCCGCTCGGCAGCTGGACGGGCGCGTTCCAGCGCCTCGACGTTGCGCTCCACCGCTATGGCCGGCGGCCGCTTCGACGGTTGCGCCGGGCCGCGATGCGCCGCGGCTGCGAGTGGATCCTGGCCCGCCAGGAGGCCGACGGCTCGTGGGGTGGGATCCAGCCGCCGTGGGTCTACTCGATCCTTGCGCTGCACCTGATGGGCTACGCCCTCGACCACCCCACGGTCGTCGCGGGCGTCCGCGGTCTGGACGGCTTCATCATCCGGGAGCAGGCCGAGCAGGGGATGGTGCGCCGGCTGGAGGCCTGCCAGTCGCCGGTCTGGGACACCTGCCTCGCGGTGACCGCACTGCTCGATGCCGGCGTCGCACCCGACGACGCGGACGTGCTCCGCGCGTCGCAGTGGTTGCTCGGGGAGGAGATCCGGGTCAAGGGCGACTGGGCGGTACGCCGGCCGGACGTCGCGCCGAGCGGCTGGGCGTTCGAATTCGCCAACGACGGTTACCCGGACATCGACGACACCGCCGAGGTGGTCCTCGGCCTGCGACGGGTGGCTCATCCGGATCCGGCGCGGGCTCGCGCCGCGATCGACCGCGGCGTGCAGTGGACGATCGGGATGCAGTGCCGTGACGGCGGATGGGGCGCGTTCGACGCCGACAACACCCGCAAGCTTGCCTACAAATTGCCGTTCTGCGACTTCGGTGCCGTCATCGATCCGCCGTCCGCCGACGTCACCGCGCACGTGGTCGAGATGCTTGCCGCCGTTGGGCTGTCATCGAGCGAGAGCGCGAGGCGCGGCGTGGCCTGGCTCCTCGACGCGCAGGAGCGCGACGGGTCGTGGTTCGGCCGGTGGGGTGCCAACTTCGTCTACGGCACCGGTGCCGCCGTCCCGGCGCTGGTTGCCGCCGGTGTGTCGCCGGCCGACAGCCGAATCCGGCGCGCGGTCGACTGGCTCGTCGCGCACCAGGGCGACGACGGCGGCTGGGGGGAGGACCTGCGCTCCTACGACGACCCGGGCTGGGCCGGTCGCGGCACCTCGACCGCGTCACAGACGGCGTGGGCGTTGCTGGCGCTGCTGGCCGCCGGCGAGTGCAGCTCGGCGGCCACCCGCCGCGGCGTTCAGTGGCTGGTGGACAACCAGCGCGACGACGGAAGCTGGGATGAGCCGGAGTTCACCGGGACCGGGTTCCCCGGTGACTTCTTCATCAACTACCACTTGTACCGTCTGGTGTTTCCGGTCAGCGCGCTTGGCCGTTTCGTGCAGGGCTGGAAGGTGCCGGGCGTCGATGACTGAGCAAGCGGTGCCGATCGTCTGCACGCCGTTGCGGGTGGAGTACGCCGCGGTCCGGGCCGGGCTGCCGGATCAGCGGGTTGTCCGCACCGGGATGGGCGCGCGGGGCACCCGCCGTCATGCCGCTCGGGTCGCCGGCAGTGGCCCCATGGTGGTGCTGGGCGTCGCGGGCGGACTCGCTCCGGAAGTCCGCCCGGGAGATCTTGTCGTTGCCTGCGAGGTTCGGGGTGACGGACGAGTCATCCAGTGCCCGTCGGCGGTGTTGCTGGCCGCCGCGTTGCGTCGCGCCGGGCTGCGCACCCATCTCGGCCCGATCGTGTCGGCTGACCAGCTGACCGACGGGAAGGCGCGCGCGTCACTGGCAGCGACCGGAGCGCTCGCGGTCGACCTGGAGACCGCGCAGCTCGCGGCACTGCGGCCCGGCGAGCCGCTGGCTGTGGTGCGCGCGATCTCCGACACCGCGGATGCACCGCTGTGGCGGCCCGGCGTGGTGAGGCGCGGCATCGAGGCGCTTCGCGCGCTGCGTCAGGCGGCGCCGATCGTCGCGCAGTGGAGCGCCGCGCTGGGCGACCGCGATGTCTCGCTGGCGTCGCCGAGGTCGTTCTGCGCCGGGGTCGAGCGAGCGATCGATATCGTCCGGAGGGCGGTCGACCGGTACGGCGCTCCGGTGTACGTGCGCCGTCAGATCGTGCACAACGCCCACGTCGTTGCGGAGCTCGAGGGGCTCGGCGCGGTCTTTGTCACCGAGCTCGACGAGGTGCCGGTGGGTGGCCGGGTGGTGCTCGCGGCGCACGGGGTGTCGCCGGCGGTGCGCTCGGAGGCGGTGAGTCGCGACCTCTCCGTGATCGACGCCACCTGCCCGCTGGTCGCCAAGGTCCACCACGAGGTGCGCCGGTTCGCCGCCAAGGACCAGACGATCCTGCTGATCGGGCACGACGACCACGAAGAGGTGATCGGCACGGTCGGGGAGGCGCCGGAGCGGGTGCGCGTCGTCGCGGACGTGGCCGCCGCCCGGTCGGTTGCGGTCGACGATCCCGAACGGGTCGCGTACGTCATGCAGACGACGCTCGCCGTCGACGAAGCCGACCAGGTGGCCACCGTCTTGCGGCAGCGGTTCCCATCGCTGACCGCGCCGCGGCAGGACGACATCTGTTACGCGACCAGCAACCGGCAGCAGGCGCTGCGCGAGATCGCCGACGACTGCGACCTGGTCCTGGTCGTCGGCTCGGTCAACTCCTCGAACTCCCAGCGGCTGGTCGAGGTTGCCCGGCGGGCTGGCGTGACGTCGTACCTCGTCGACGATGCCGGCGACGTTGACCTGGCCTGGCTTGCCGGTGTCGAGCGGATCGGCATCACTGCCGGTGCCTCGGCCCCGCCCGAGCTGGTCGATGAGCTGGTGAGCGCGCTCGGCGGCCTCGGGACGATCCGGCTCCGCGACCACCACAGTGTTGATGAAGACATCCGCTTCGGACTACCGAAAGAAGTGAGCTGACCATGGCCATGCCAATGCGACAGAGCGTCCGGTTGGGTGCCTACCTCGCGAAGCAGAAGATCGCAGGCCGGGAGAAGTTCCCGTTGGTGATGGAGCTCGAGCCGTTGTTCGCCTGCAACCTCAAGTGCGCCGGCTGCGGCAAGATCCAGCAACCGCACACATTGCTCAAGCAGCGGATGCCGGTCGAGCAGGCGATCGCCGCGGCCGAGGAGTGCGGTGCTCCGATCGTGTCGATCGCCGGCGGCGAGCCATTGATGCATCCGCAGATCGACGAGATCGTCCGGGGCTTGCTCGATAAAGGCCGGATCGTGCTGCTGTGCACGAACGCGGTGCTGTTGCCCAAGCACCTGCACCGGTTCACCCCGCACCGAAACTTCTCCTGGATGATTCACCTCGACGGGCTACAGGAGCGCCACGACGAGTCGGTCTGTAAGGACGGCGTCTTCGACCAGGCGGTGGAGGCGATCAAGCTCGCCAAGGCGGCCGGCTTTGTGGTCATGACCAACACCACGTTCTTCTCGACCGACTCTCCGGCCAACGTCATCGATGTGCTCGACTACCTCAATGACGAGCTCGGTGTCGACAACATGCAGATCTCGCCGGGCTACGCCTACACCAAGGCGCCCGACCAGGAGCACTTCCTCGGGGTCGAGCAGACCAGGGCACTGTTCAGCGAGGCGTTCGCGGACGGCCGCCGCAAGAAGTGGCGGCTCAACCACTCGCCGTTGTTCCTCGACTTCATCGAAGGCAAGCGCGACTTCGAGTGCACCCCATGGGGGATTCCGTCGTACTCATTGCTCGGCTGGCAGAAGCCCTGCTACCTGCTCGACGACGGCTACGCCAAGACCTGGCAGGAATATCTCGACACCACCGACTTCAAGGCGTACGGCAGGGGCAACGACCCGCGTTGCGACAACTGCATGGCGCACTGTGGCTACGAGCCGACCGCGGTCCTCGCGACGATGGGCTCGCTGAAAGAGACAATTCGAGCCGCAGTCGGGTCCTGACCGGATCAAGGTGGACCCGGTGAGGACCGAAGAAGGTAACGAGCGCGGTTTCGGGGCATAGTGGCTTCACTACCTCGACCGACGATCGATCGGCGACGGTGAACGGGGTACCGAACAGTGGCTGAGCGTGACGAGGCTGCCGGATCGGGACCTTCGTTGCCCCGACTCGACGACCCTATTTTACTCAGCGTCTCGGTCCTCCGGCAGCGGCTCAGCGGCTGGTGGTCCGGACATCATCGTCGGGTAACTCCGGGCGGCGCATTGGCGGCGATTGTGCTCGGCGCTGTCCTGGCCGCTGCCGCCCTGACCGGTGACGGCTGGGTGGCTGGCTTCGGCACGGTTCGCGACCTGGTCGGCCAGGCCGACTGGCGCTGGCTGCCGGTCGCGCTGGGGTTCGTCGTCATCAGTCACCTCGGCTACACGCTGGCCTACCGGGAGGTGCTGCGCAGCGGTGGCGGGCCCTCGGTCTCGATGGCGCGGACCGTCGTCTCCGTGCTGGCCGGCTTCGGTTTGCTGACGCCGCGGGCCGGCTTCACGCTGGACCGCGGCATGTGGGGCGATCACGGCCTGTCCGTTGCTGCCGCGCGCGGCCGGGTGCTGACGTTGGGGATGCTGGAGTACGCCCTGCTGGCACCGGCCGCCTTCATCTGCTCGGTCGTGCTGTTCGTCGAGAACTTCCCGGCGAAGGGCGGCGTCCTGGTCTCCTGGCTGATCGGCGTACCGGTCGGCGCCGCAGCAGTGGCAACCCTGTTCGTGTTTCACCGCTGGCTGCCAACGACCGGATGGTTGTGGACGCCACTGCGTCGGACCCTGGATGCGGTCGCCGCGATGCTTCACGTCGTGGTGATCTCGCGCGCCGGGGTCCTGGCGGCGATTGGCATGGCGATGTACTGGGCCGCTGACATCGCAGCGCTGGGTGCCTGCCTCGCGGTCGTGCAGCACACCGTCCCGGTCGACGTACTGGTCGTCGGTTATGCCACCGGGTATGCGTTCACCAGGCGCAGCATGCCGCTGGCCGGTGCAGGGGCAGCCGAGGCGCTGATGCCCTTTGCGATGCACTGGATGACGGTGCCGCTGGCTGCTGCCGTGTTCGCGGTCTTCGCCTACCGGGTGTGCAACCTGTGGTTGCCGTTGGGACCGGCGGCGTTGTCGCTTCGCCACCTGCGGGGAAGCCCGCCGTCGTTCGCCCGCTGATCGGGCCGGCCGGCTAGCGGGGTCGGCCGGCTAGCTCGGCGAGCCCTGTTGCTGCCCAACCGGCGCTCCCAGTGGTGCTGTCCCGTCGGGCTCGGTCGTCTCGCGGATGTCGGCCTGGGCGGCGCGGACGACCGGTGAGGTGTCGAGCAGCAGCATTCCCAACGCGGCCGCACCGGCCGATACCGCGACGCCGATCGCGGTGCCGACCCCGAGGCCGATCGTCTCGCCGAACGCGAACGCGGCGAACAGCGACGCGACCAGCGGCTCGCCGACGTCGATCACCGGCAACGATACCGACAGCGGGGCGATGCGAAAGGCGGTCTGCTGCAACAGCAGCCCGGTCAGCGCGGCGAGTGCCAGCAGCCAAGGCTGGGCCAGCAGAAGCGCACCGATGCCGTCGTGCTGGAACTGATGCCCGACCACCTTGGTGAGCATCGAGAGCAGGCCGAAGCAGACGCTGGAGGCGGCCGCGAGTGCGCTGGCGCGCGCCATCGGTTGGTGATGCAGCGACTCGGCGACCACCACCAGGACGGCGACGACGACCGCGGTGCTCGCAATGATCGCCACCCAGGTGGTGTTGGCCACGTGCGTGCCCTCTCCGCTCGGGTGACCGCCTGCGACGAAGGCGGTGATCCCCGCCGCGACCAAACCGACGCCTGCCCACTCCCGTCGATGCAGTCGTACGCCGGCGAGCGCGGCGGCCAACGGCAGCGCGAACAGCAGTTCGGTGACGATCAAGGGCTGGACCAGCAGGACCGGTGCGATGAACAGCGCGGTGGCCTGGAGCAGATAGCCCACGACCGAGGCAGCGAGTCCGCCAAGCCAGGCCGGATCGCCGAACAGTCGCAGCAGCAGCTTTGGGTGCACCCCGGCCGGCGCCCTGACTCGTCTAGCCGCCCGCATCTGGGCCACGTTGGCGACCGCGAAGGACGCCGCTGCCCCCAGCGCGAGCGGAATCGCTGCGGCGGTGCTCGACACTCCGAACATCAGCTGGCGTGCTTTCCGGTCGCTGGTTGTCGCGTCCACGATCGGCCAGGACGCCAGGCTCGACGATAGTCGGATCGGTCAGACAGCGGTTTCTCCGATCCGTCAGAACGTGACGGCGCCAGGGCACACGTAGGCTCTGACTGGTCGGTCGGGAGGGCTTGAGGATGCGCAAGGTTGTCGGCTACGAACTGTTGTCCATCGACGGCGTCGCCGAGGAACCGGACGGGTTCATCACCGAGTGGGACGCCGTGATGGACGACAACCTCGCCACCGTCATCGCCGCACAGGACGCCGTGATCCTTGGCCGCCGCAGCTATGACCAGTGGGCAAGGTTCTGGCCCGGCAGCGAGATCGAGCCGTTTGCGACGTTCATCAACGCGGTCACGAAGTACGTCGCGACGTCTACTCCGCTCGATCGAGACTGGGCCAATGCGATTGCGATAGAAGGCGAGTTGGCTGCGTTCGTGCAGGACCTCAAAGATCAGCCCGGCGGCGAGATCGGCATCCACGCCAGCATCTCGGTGACCCAAGCGCTGCTTGAGGCAAAAGTCATCGACGAGCTCAGGCTCGTCATCGCGCCGGCGATCGCCGGCAGCGGACGACGGTTGCTCGACGGCGGGTCGAAGATTCGGCTCGAACTGATCCGCAGCGAAGTCTCGCCGAGCGGTCACCTACTTGTTGACTACCGCGTTACCCGATAGCCGCGCCGTACTCGGCGTGATCTACCGGGTCGTCGTAGACCAGGAACTCGCCGAGCTTCTGAAAACCAAGGCGCGTGAGGATCAGCTCAGACATCCGGCCGGCCTGCACGGTAAGCGCGGGGCGTACCGCGCTCGACAGCCAGCTCCCAGCGCTTCATGACCAGCGGAGAGCAGGTTGGGCGCATGGTCCGACGAGCCCTTCTCGCACCCTCGCACCAGCGTCGTTGGGTCGTTCGATCACTGATCGCCGAGAACCGGCTGGTCGCCAGCAGGTCGCGAGAAGGTCAGGCGGTAGGCGCGCATGACGAAAGTCAGCGGAAGTCGTCGGCATGGTCGATGGCCCAGTCCTGGAATGTACGGGCTGGGGTTCCGAGCACCTCGTGCACTGTTGAGGTTGTGCGCTCGGGGTGAGTGACGAATGTTGCCCAGGTGTCGAGTGCGCTGTCGGCGAAGGCTTCACCGCCGTGGGCGGTTAGCTGCGGCCGAACGGTGTCTCGTGAGACCTCCTCGAAACGCAGCGGCCGGCTGATGGCCTCGCCGATCGCGAGCACCTGATCGCTCTGGGTTATTGCGGCGGGACCGGTGAGCACATAGGTCTGGCCGGCATGGCCGTCCTCGGTCAGGGGCGCGTGCGGCGACCGCGGCGATGTCAGCCTCGTGGATCAGCGACCGGGAAGCCGCGGCGTACGGCCAGCGGACGACGCCGTCGGCGCGAATCTGGTCGGCCCACATCAGCGTGTTCTTCGCGAACCCGGTGGGCCGCAGGAACGTCCAGTCCGCTGACGACGACTCGATGAGCCGTTCGACGCGGGCCCAGAACGACTCCGGTCTGGTTCCGGCGGCGTCGGCGGACAAGTAAACGATCCGGCGGGAGTGCTCGGCGATCACGTCGATAGCGGCTGGCGCAAGCTCGGTTGCGACCTCCGGTGAGGTGAAGGGCCACACCAGAAATATTGCTGAGACGCCGTCGAGTGCGCCGGTCAGACTCTCGGGGTCTGACAGGTCACCGCGCGCGAGCTCCAGGCGGCTCGGCAAGTCGGCCGAGTCAGGATCACGCACCAAGCCTCGAACCGTGACGCTGGCGTCGAGCAGCTTCGAGACGACGCCACGACCCACTGTTCCGGTGGCTCCGATGACAAGGACCTGGTGTCGGTCAGCCATGAGTGCCCTTCGATCGCCATCGACCTCACGCGAGTTGAGCATGACCGGCCGGATGTGGTGGTCTCTGTTCGAACTGCCCTGAACAGAGCAGAACTATGCATTAATCGTTGTAACTAGAGAGGCTTGTGACCGCATCTGACGAGACACCCCCATGTCCCATCGAGGATGGCCGGACAAGCGCCTAGCGACCACCCGGGCGTCGCAGCCCGCGGTCGGGCGCGACGGCTCCACGAGGGCCAGCATCGAATCGATCGCCGCACCGCGAAGGTGTTGTCGTCGAGGTCAAGGAAGGCGAACATTGCGGGGGTGCCAGGCCATCGCAGGATGTCATCCGTGGCAACGCCGGCAGCGACCCAACGCGGCGTGTGCTTCGTCGGTGTCGTCGGTGGTCAAGCGGATACCGATCGCCCCCACGGTTTACGTCGGGTGTCGCGGGCTCAAGGGTGGCGCGGCGTCGGGTCAGGCCGAAGTAGGCGTCACCGATCAGCGGAACACTGTCAACGATCAAACGAAGCTCGAATGACCGGTGCCAGCCGAAGCACAACACCAGAGGGGGTGCGCCGCCAGGGACTCGAACCCCGAACCCGCGGATTAAGAGACGACGACCTGGCGCAAGGCTTGCGCGGTTTGAGGGACCTTCCGAGCGTCCGCGCAGGTCAGGGGCTCGCTGGACCCATCGTGGGGAACGTCTGGGCTGTCCGGAGTATGCACGGTGAACCCACAGTGAACTCATGATCTTGTCCATCAGATGGCTGTGATGGCAGCCCGGCAGCCCGAGTTACAGGCATCGATGGTGAGGCGGACAACCTGACCCAGGCATCACGAGCTCGCGATGGCTTGAGAGGTGGAGCGCCTAGGCCATCGACGCGTCGTCGGCTCGCTGGCTGGTATACCTGATCCGAAGCCGTCGCTGAGGGCAGCGAGTGCGGCGTCGAGGTAGACGGTGAGGTCGGCGTCGGCCTTGTGGACCCATCGATCGAAGCCGGCGCGGCAGGCGGCGAGGGTTGTGCGGCCGATCGCCAGCGGGTAGAGCGAGTCGGCGGGTTGACCGAGGCGACTCGCGGCGAAGTCACTGACCGCGTGTTCCCAGGCGTCGTAGTGCGGAGCGGCGCTTGCCTGCAGTGCGGGGACTGAGCCGATGAGGTTCATCCTGATGCGCAGTTCACCGACGTCTTCGGCGTGGTAGCGGTTGACGGCGACGACGACTTGCCGGATCGCCGTCATGGTCGGGATGTCGTCGGCCACCAATGCAAAGGCGCGCCGTAGGGCGTTGACCTCGCCGTCGAACTCGTGCCAGAGCACGGCCGCCTTTGAGTCGTAGTAGCGAAAGAACGTCCGACGGCTCACACCGGCGGCGGCGGCGATCTCCTCGACTGTCGTTTCATCGAAACCTTTGTCGACGAACAGTCGCATCGCGATGAGTTCGAGGGCTCGCGCGCTGGTGCCTGGCGGTCGGCCGCGTCGTGCAGCGAAGGACAGCTCCTCGCTTGTCATGTAGACGCGCCTTCCAAGATTGCCGTTGGCAAGTATTGATTCTGACACTGGATGACGTTAACGTGCCATCTATTCGACACACAGTGCCGAATACTCCTTCTGTTGGCTGCCGGCCGCAGCAAGGTTGCCAATAGCTGATGAGGAGTCGGTATGGCCGAGATCATTGTGGTTGACGAGGCGTCGACGGGCGCCATTGCCGACGAGGACCTCGTGACTGAGGACCTGCTCGTTGAAGAGGTGTCGATCGACGGCATGTGCGGTGTCTACTAAGTCGCTGTCGCCGACGAGCGTCGCCGGCTTCGATCTTGACCGCGCCTGGCGGCTCCATCCGAAGGTGTCGGTGCGTCCGGAGCGGTTTGGCGCGTTGCTCTATCACTTCGGCACGCGGCGGTTGTCGTTCCTTAAGAGCCCGACGTTGCTGAGTGTTGTTCGGGCATTGGGGACGCAGTCGAGTGCGCGAGCGGCTTGCGCGTCGGCTGGTGTGTCG